>CAXSGE010000001.1:0-214456 GCA_964236715.1 uncultured Acetobacteraceae bacterium
GGGGCTGTCCGGCTTCGTGCGGCGGCTGCAGATCCCGTTTTTCACCACGCAGATGGGCAAGGGCACCGTGCCGGGCGGCGGCAGGCTGTATATGGGCACGGCTGCGTTGTCCGAGCGCGACTACGTGCACGAGGCGGTCGACCAGGCTGACCTGATCATCGCCATCGGCCACGACACCATCGAGAAGCCGCCCTTCATCATGGGGCCGGACGGCCCGCAGGTGATCCATGTCGGCTACACGCCGGCCAACGTGGACGAGGTGTATTTCCCGCATGCCGAGGTGGTGGGCGACGTCGGCCCCAGCCTGGAGCTGCTGGCCGACCGGATGGAGGGCAAGCTGCACCACGCCGGGGCGCTGCTGCCGTTGCGCGACGGCATCCTGGCCCGCATTGCCGACCGTGCGGACGAAGACCGCTGGCCGCCGACGCCGCAGCGCATCGTGCACGACGTGCGCGAGGTCATCCCCGAGGACGGCATCGTGGCGCTCGACAACGGCATGTATAAGATCTGGTTCGCCCGCAACTACCGCACCCATGTCGCCAACACGCTGCTGCTCGACAACGCGCTGGCGACGATGGGCGCCGGGCTGCCGTCGGCGATGATGGCGGCGATGCTGTATCCGGACCGGCGGGTCATGGCGGTGTGCGGCGACGGCGGCTTCATGATGAACAGCCAGGAGATGGAGACGGCAGTCCGGCTCGGGCTCAACCTCGTGGTGCTGATCCTGGAGGACTGCGCCTATGGCATGATCCGCTGGAAGCAGGCCGTCGATAGTTTCCCCGACTTTGGCCTGACGTTCGGCAACCCGGATTTCGTGCGTTATGCCGAAAGCTACGGCGCAAAGGGCACGCGGGTCGCCAGCACGGACGGGCTGATCCCGGCGCTGGAGGCGGCGTTCCAGGGCGGCGGCGTGCACCTGGTCGTGGTGCCGGTCGATTACACCGAGAACACCCGCGTGCTGGTCGATGAACTGCGGGCCAAGCTGCCGGGCAGGGAGCCGGTGGCCGAGCCGGCCTGATGGGCCGCCCCATGCCGGTGGGTTTCGCTGCGCGGGGCTTTCCCGCATAAGCCTGCGGCATGGACGCCCTTATCACCGAAGCCTCGCCCGATCCCATCGACGGGTTCCCGATGCCGGACCGCGCCGGCTCCTGCCTATGCATCTCGAAACGCGGCTTCCACAACCTTGCCTACGTGGAGTGGGGCGATCCGGCGTCGGACCGTGTCGCCGTCTGCGTGCACGGCCTGTCGCGGCAGGGCCGGGACTTCGACCGGCTGGCGTCCGTCATGGCGCAGCGCGGCTGGCGCGTGGTCTGCCCGGACCTCGTTGGCCGCGGACGCAGCGATTGGCTGCGCGACCCCCAGGAATACACCCTTCCGCAATACGCTGCCGACCTCACCACGCTGATCGCCCGGCTGGACGTGCCCGCCGTCGACTGGATCGGCACATCGCTGGGCGGCCTGATCGGGATGCTGGTCGCCGGGCAGGACAACTCTCCCATCCGCCGTTTCGTCATCAACGACGTCGGGCCGTTCCTCCCGTGGCAGGCGCTGCTGCGGCTGGGCAACTCAGTGCGCAACGCGCCCCGGAGCTTCCCCGACCTGGACGCGGCGGTCGCGCATTACCGCACGATGCTGGCGCCGTTCGGGCGGCTGTCCGAGGCCGAGTGGCGGCATCTCGCGGTGCACAGCCTCCATCAAGACGCGGCGGGCCGTTGGCACAAGGTATTCGATCCCGATATCACCGCCTCGTTCCGCGCCGGGCTGTATTTCAATCTCAGCCTTTGGACCTATTGGGACGCGATCCGCTGCCCGACGCTCGTGCTGCGCGGGGCGGAGTCCGATTTGCTGCTAGAATCGACTGCCCGGGAGATGGCCCGGCGTGGTCCGCGGGCGACCATTGCCGAAATCAGCGGAGTCGGGCATGCGCCGGCCTTGCTGGACCCGGAGCAGATCGGCGCCGTCGTGGACTGGCTTGATCAAACAAACTGAGCGCGCCAGACCCGCAAGGCGAAATGCTGCATTGCACAAAAAGCATTGCATTCGGATAGCGATTGCGGGTAAACCTCCATTGCTGCACCGCAGCATAACATCATGGGGGACGCGCCATCCGGCACGATGCCCCAATTAAAAGGAGCATCCGATGTCCATTACCATAAATCCCTATTCGACTGAAGCCGCCTCGCAGACCTTCGACCGCACCGTTTCCGACCTGAAGGCCGGCGTGAACACGGCCACCGAGACCTACAACACCATGTCCGAGAAGGCCGCGAAGACCGCCTCTGACCTGACCACGTTCAGCCGCGGCACGATCGAGGCAATTGCGCAGGCCGGCCAGATCTTCTCCGCCGAGTCACAGGGCCTGTTCCGCCAGATGGCCGAGGCCAGCCAGGCTGCGTTCGCCGAGAGCCTGACCAACCTCCGCGCGATCGCGTCCGCCAAGACTGCCAAGGAGCAGCTCGAGCTGCAAGCCAATTTCGTCCGCACGTCGGCAATCTCGGCAGTGTCCGAAAGCAGCCGTTTCGCCCGGGCCAGCATCGACCTAGCCGAGAAGGCATCCGCCCCGCTCACGGCGCGCGCCTATCTCGCGGCCGAGACGTTCGGCAAGCCGGTCGTCTAGGACTTAGAAAGCGCCGAGCTGGGCCGCGAGGCCCAGCTCGGTTTTCCAATCCGGACTGGCGCCTTTGAGAGTCTAGGTTGGCATGGCAGCTTCAGAAATTTCGTGCTGAGCGACACTCTGTGGATCGTCACGATCCCGCCTATTCCATCTGCTGCAGCCTTTTCACCATCCTTTCGCCATCCGGCGTGTTGTGGTCGCGGGCGAGCAACTCAGCCCGGTCCGCATCTCCAGACAGCATTGCATCAGCCAAATCCTGATGAATGCGCAGGATGCCTGTCAGGCCATAGTCAAATGTCGAAGTGATCCGCAGGAACAGGCGGGTCTGCGTTTCGATCAGGCCATACGCGGCCCGCAGGCGCGAATGCCCTGAAAGATCGACGGTGCAGCGGTGAAAGGCATAGTCGGCTTCGACCGCGCCGGCCCTGTTCCCCGCATGCACCGCAGTGCGCATAGCCGCGATCGCATCGGACAGGACCGCGCGGACATCGTCGGTGACATTCGCAGCGACGGCTCGCGCGGCCATCGCCTCGAGTGCGTTGCGCAGGGTGTAGATCTCATAAGCGTCGCGCGCGGTCAGACTCGCGACGTAGGTGCTGCGGAAGCGTTTCTGCACAACAAGGCCCTCATGGCCAAGCTGTTGAAGCGCCGCGCGCAAGGTTCCACGGCTGATGCCGAGTTCCTCAGCAAGTTCAATCTCCAGGACCCGGCTGCCTGGCAGTAGGTCACCGTTGACGATGCGCGCGCGCAAGATGGCAGAGGCCTGATCATTGAGCGTTTGAAGGATCGCGGTCCCAGGCAAATCTTGATCTCCCGATCAGCGACATATGGATTGTTGACAATCCATATGTCAACGAACATCCTTGGTCTCGCTCGCAGGAGAGACAATCGATGGAAGACAAGTGGGTGACGTTCGATTGCTTCGGGACGTTGATGGATTGGCAGACGGGATTTCGGAATGCGCTGGCTCCAATCGCCGGCGATCAGACCGAGGCATTGGTCAACGCTTACCATCAGGCCGAGCACACGACGCAGGATGAGGCGCCGACCCGGCCGTATCGCGATGTCCTTAAGCTGACGCTGCAGCGGGCAGCGGACTCCATTGGGCTAAAGCTCGACGAGCATGACGCGGACGTGCTCGCCCGGACATGGGCCGATATGCCGGTCTTTCCGGATACGGCAGCTTCCCTCGATCAACTGCATGCCGATGGGTGGAAGATCGCGATCCTGACCAACTGCGACAACGAACTGTTCGAAAAGACCGCAGCGGCCTTCCCAGTGAAAATCGACATGCTCGTGACCTCCGAGGAAGTCGGCAGCTACAAGCCGTCGCTGGGCCATTTCAAGGAATTCGAGAAGCGGTCGGGCGTCGCGCATGATCGCTGGGTCCACGCTGCTGTCAGTTGGTTCTACGACATGCGTCCTGCGCAGGTCATGGGCATCAAGCGGGTTTGGGTCGATCGTGAGAATACCGGCCAGGATGCTTCGATCGTTACGGCCTACATCCACGACATGGCCAGCCTGCCGGGAACGTTGCGCTCGTTTGCGATCGTGTAATACCAAGTCTCTGAAGGCGTGACTCCGAGGGGGGAATCTCCAAGGCAGCGCGGGCCTTCCTTGTGAGCAATGCGGCGACACGACTGTATGCAGTGCAGCCGCGGGGCTCGCCATGATACACTCAGGGGCAGGTGAGTGGAGGGTGCGCCATGGACGATGCGGCCGTCGCGGTGATGCGGCACAAGCTGGATGCCGACGACTACTACCGGATGGCCGACGCCGGCATTCTTGGCGAGGACGACCGGGTTGAACTGATCGATGGGGAAGTGATCGACATGGCGCCGATCGGCCAGGGCCACGAGGCCACCGTGAACGGCCTCAATCGAGCCTTGGTGATGGCCTGTGGAGACAAGGCGATTGTATCGACGCAGAACTCGGTCCGTCTCGACCGGCTCAACGTGCCGCAGCCCGACTTCGCCGTCTTTCGTCCGCGTGCCGATTTCTATGCCACTGGCGAGCGGCCCGGTCCTTCAGAGGTCCTGCTTGTGGTCGAGGTCGCCGACAGTTCGCTCCGCTACGACCGCAATATCAAGCTGCCGCTCTATGCACGCGCCGGGATCGGCGAGGTGTGGATCGTTGACTTGAAGCGCCGTGTCCTCGACGCATACCGGCGTCCGGAAGGCGGCAAGTACACCGAGACGGCCACGCATCGCCCGGGCGACCAGCTCGCGCTGGCGATCGCCCCCGAGATCACGGTGCGGCTCGACCTGATGCTCGGATAATCCGCCGTCAATACGATGCCTGGCCGGGAATGCCAGAGTGCCGCTGCCATCAGGCGGCTGGCAGCCGATTTTGATATACCGTGAGATGGGTTGACGCTGCCGCGAGCAATGGCGCCGAAACGCCCAGTGCCTTGGCCCGCACCAGCAGGTCGCCAAGAATCTGACCGGCTTCGACCGGCATCCCCGCCTGTAGGTCCCGATACATCGAAGACGTGAGCGGCGAGCCCTTGGCGGTCACCGCCGCCGCAGCGGACGCAACGAACGCCTGGCTCGGCGCGTGTCCGGCCGCAGTCGAGATGGCCGCGCATTCGGCGAGAAGCTGCAGCGCCAGCCCTGCTCCCCCAGCCTTCTCGATCTCGCCAATGGAGCCGCGCATCAGGCTGTTGATGCCGCCCAGGGTGGCGAGCAGGACCCATTTCTCCCACATCTCCCGCGCGATCGTCGGCGACAGCTTCGCATCGAAGCCGGCGCCCTGGATGAATTCGTCAAGCTTGCCGGCGCGGACGGAGCGCGCTCCGTCCAGCTCGCCATAAGCGAGTTCCTGCAACGGGCTGAGCTGGACGACGCGCCCTTGGCCATCGAGCATCGTCGCGACCTTGCAGGCGCAGCCCATCACCGCGTCCTTGCCGAAGCGGGCGGCCAACAGGTCCATGTGCCGCATCCCGTTCAGCACCGGGAGGATCATCGTCGCCGGGCCGACCGCCGGGGCAAGGTCGCCCATGGCCGCGTCGAGCGAAAACGCCTTCACCGTCAGCAGCACGGCGTCAAACGGCGCGGCGAGCTCGCCGGCAGTCAAAAGCTGCGGCTGCAGCATGAAGCCGCCATGCGGGCTGATGACTTCCAGCCCGGCGGCGCGCAGCCGTTCGGCGCGAGCTGGACGGACCAGGAAGGTCACGTCGCGGCCGGCCTGGGCCAGGCGTCCGCCGAAGTATCCGCCCGTCGATCCCGCCCCGACGATCAGCATGCGCATGGCGTCCGCTCTCCTTCCCAGGGCCGCGCGACGCGGGCGGCCGTTCCGTTCGAAGCATGACGCTTGGCGTCCATCCGAGCAACAAACCCTTACCTTGACGGACCTGCCGGAACCGCGTGAGGTTTGCGCAAGGCCGCAGGGCCGGTTGGTCTCACAAATATTTGTCGAAATTCGAAAATTGACCTTCGCGTCCGCCCACCTTATCAAGCGATAGGGAAATTTTCAGGCAGGAGCGATCTGTCATGCGGAATATTTTATGTGCCGGCTTGGCCGCTGTTTCAATCTTTACCGCGGTGCCAAAGCCGGCCGAGGCGTATGGCGGCGGCGGGTTTGCGTTTGGCGCTCTCTTTGGGCTAGGGGTCGGAGCGGTGGTCGGAACCGCCATAGCGCGTCCATACTACCCCTACGGTTATTACCCTTATGGTGGATATTATCCGTACGGCTACTATCCTTCGGTCTATCCCTATGCGGCTCCATACGGCTATCCGCCCGCGCCGCTGGTCGGTTATCCGCCGCCGCCCGTGGCATACGCACCGCCCGGCTACCCGGTCCCATTGGCTCCACGGGCACCCTTGGCGAACCAGCCAGCTAACTACGCTCCACCTTCGCAAGTGCCGGCGTCGCAACAGCCTAAGTGCAGATCCGGCCAATTCTTCAACATTTTAACCGGCACCTGCGATCGCCGTTGAACACAACGGCACTCGTGATCGCCGCTGAGAGCAGCTTAGGCTTGGTGAGCATCGCCCCGGGCGCTGAATGCATGCGCTTCCGGGGCGGTTTCGAAGACGTGTGGCTTCAACTGGCGCTCGGTTAAGCCGGCGCCGAGCTTCAGCCGCATGAACGCGCTGGTCGTATAGCGCGACGCGGTGCTGTAATAGCGGTCCTCTAAATAGGCGATCATCGAGAACCAGGCGTCGGACACCGCCGGGTCGAGCGTGAAACCGTCGTAGTTGACCACCAGCGCCACGCGCTGCCCGACCACCCGGCAACGCCCTTCAACTTCGCGCCGCACCATCTCCACCTCATCCAGGCTGCGGACGTGGAAGCCTTCGTAGTTGATGAACAGCGTGTTGCGCTCGGCGGCGTAGCTGATGCGGTCGGCCATCGAGCGGCCGAGCAGTTGCTGCTCCAGGCCCATCGGTTCCGGCCGGAACAGCCGCGGGTCCATCGGCTTCGGATCGTGCACGATGGGGCGGAACCCCATGTGCGCCAGGATATCGCGGTCGATGTCGATGCCCGGCGCCACCTCCATCAGCTCGACCCCCTCTGGCGTGCGCCGCAGCACGCAGCGTTCGGTGACATAGAACACCGGCTGGCCGATCTCGGCCGCATAGCTGCCGCTGAAGGTGACCTGTTCCACCGCCGCGATGAACTTGCGGCTGCGGCCTTCGCGCACGATCCGCAGGCGGCCGTTCTCAACCGCGATCTCCAGCCCGCCGGCGGTGAAGGTGCCGGCGAACACCACTTTGCGTGCGTTCTGGCTGATATTGATGAACCCGCCGGCGCCTGCCAGCCGCGTGCCGAAGCGGCTCACGTTGACGTTGCCGTCCGCGTCCGCCTGCGCCATGCCTAGGCAGGCCAGGTCCAGCCCGCCGCCGTCATAGAAATCGAACTGCTGGTTCTGCTGGATCACCGCGTCCGGGTTCAGCGCCGCACCGAAGTCGAGGCCAGATTGCGGCATGCCGCCGATCACGCCGGGCTCCGCGGTGAGCGTCAGGTATTTCAGCACTTTTTCTTCCGCCGCCACCGCCGCTACGCCTTCCGGCATGCCGATGCCCAGGTTCACAACGCCGCCGGGCGGCAGTTCCAGCGCGGCCCGGCGCGCGATCACCTTGCGCTCATCCAGCGGCAGCGGCGCGATCCGGTCCATCGGCACGCGTATCTGCCCCGATAGCGCGCCGTTATGCACGGTCCCGTAGGTCTGCCAGTGGTTCTCCGGCTCGGCCAGCACGACGCAGTCCACCAGCACCCCCGGCACCTTCACCCGGCGCGCATCCAGCGTGCCCTCCTGGGCGATGCGCTCGACCTGGGCGATGACTAGCCCGCCGGAATTCTTCGCCGCCATCGCCGCCGGCAGCACGTCGAGCGTGAGGGCCTCGCGCTCCATGGTGATGTTGCCCGCCGTATCCGCCGTGGTGCCGCGGATCAGCGCCACATGGACCGGGAACGCCTTGTAAAACAGGTATTCCACACCCTCGACCGCCACCACGGACACCAGGTCCGCCGTGGTGCGCTCGTTGATCTTGCCGCCGCCAAGCCGCGGGTCGACGAACGTGCGCAGGCCCACGCGCGACAGCAGCCCGGGCCGCCGCGCCGCAATGTCGCGATACAGTTGCGCGATGCAGCCGAGCGGCAGGTTGTAGGCCTCGATCTCGTTGTTGACCGCCATCTGCGCGAGCTTCGGCACCAGCGCCCAATGCCCGCCCACAGCACGGCCCACCAGGCCCGGATGCGCCAGGCGGTTGAGCCCGCGCTCCCCGCTGTCGCCCGGCGCCGCCGCGAACACCAGCGTCAGCCCCGTCGGCCTGCCGGTGTCCAGGAACCGCTTTTCCAACGCCACCAGCAGCTCGTCCGGCGTGCCGATGCCGACGAAGCCCGAAATCGAAACGGTATCGCCGTCCCGGATGACGGCGGCTGCTTCCGATGCCGAAACGATCTTGTTCTTCATGGCTGCTCCCTCACCGTGCCGGCTGGTCGTGCTTCTCCAAAAACGACGCGACACCCGGCGCGAACAGCTTCTGCGACTTGCCGCCGACGAACACCCCGACATGCCCACCCGGCAGCGCCAGTTCGGTGTAGTCCGACGTGCCGAGCTTCGGCCCGATCGCGCGCGAAGTGGCCGGCGGGATGATATGGTCGTCCTGCGCAAACACGTTCAGCACCGGCATGGTGATCTTGCCCAGGTCGACCCGGCGCCCGTCCAGCTCCCACTCGTTCCGCACCAGCTTGTTCTGCTGATACAGGTCCTTCAGCCATTGCTTGGCCGCCTCGCCCGGATGGTCCGGCCGGTCGGCGATCCACTTCTCCATGCGCAGCCAGTTCAGCAGCTTTTTTTCGTCCTCGATGATCTCCAGCATGTCGACGTTGTACTTCAGCATGCTGCGCATCGGCGACATCTGGTTGAACACGGCGCCCATGAACTGGCCCGGCAGATTGCCGTTCGCTTCGATCAGCCGGTCGATGTCGGCGGGCGTCAGCGACCGAATCCATAGATTGATGAAGCCGTGGCCGGGCCGGTTCTCGACCATGTCGGCGTGGAAGTCGATTGGCGTGATGGTGAGCGCCAGCGTATTGACCCGCGTCGGCTCCAACGCCGTAAAAGCGGTGGTGAACACGCCGCCCTCGCACACGCCGAGCAGGTTCACCTTTTCCATCCCGGCGCGCCGGGCGATCTCGGACACGCAGCCGTCGAGATAGCCCAGGATGTAATCCTCAAGCGTCAAATAGCGGTCGGCGCGCGACGGGTTGCCCCAGTCCACGACATAAAGGTCGATCCCGAGATGCAGCAGGTTGCGGACCAACGACCGGTCCTCCTGCAGGTCCGTCATCGTCCAGCGGCCGACCAGCCCGTAGCAGATCAGCACAGGCACGCCGATCCGCTTTTCCGCCAGCGGGCGATAGTGGAACAGGCTGACCTTGTCCTGGGTCCACACCAGGTCCTTGGGCGTCGTGGCGATCTCCACGTCCGCGTCGCGGAAGCGGTTCAGCAACTGCCCGCCGCTCAGCATCTTGGCGCCAAGCTGCGCCGCCTCCGACAGCGCGCCCGCCGGCGTCATGCCAATCTGTGCCATCCCAATCTGCGCCATCCCAATCTGCGCCATTAATGCGTCCCTTTCCGCTGGGCTGAAGGCCGGCGGGGCGGGGCCATCCGCGGCACGGTTGGAGGTGTGGGCGGCGCTGCCATCCGCTGTTCCCGCCGCATGGCCCGCATCTCGCGCCGAAGCTCGGTGACGGTGCGGTGCACGTCGTCCAGCTCGGTGCGGGTCGGGAAGCCATACTGCTTGCCGAAATGCTCGACCATCTCCTGCTGCGCCAGGCTGAGCTCGGTGCTGGCGCGTATCATCGCTGTCTGGGTGCGCAGGAACGGCTCCGAGCGCTGGGTTTCCAGCAATCGCCCGTTCGCCGTCTCCGTCCACAGCGCCAGGGCGGCCTTGGCGTCCAGCGCCTTGCCGTCGGCGCTGGTCCGGCCAGCCAGCTCCTCGCTGAATCGGCGGCTCGCCCCCATCCAGGCCTCGAGCAGCACCGCGTTGTGCTCCAACGCTCGGCGGCGCACGTCCATCCAAGCCTGCATGATCCGGGCATAGCGGCGCTCGGCCTCCCACAGGTCGGCCAGGCGCGGCCCCTCGGCCATGCGGCCCAGCGCGCCGTCCATCTCGCCGATGCTGCTCAGCCCGGGGCCGTTCAACCCCAGGCCGTTCAACCCCAGGCTTTGCAACCAAGTTTGCGGATCGGTCATGTTGCGCAGCGTCGCTTCGGCCGCCGCGTCGCCCTCGGCCGGGGGTGTTGCCGTGCCAATCGTGTTGAACATCGACGTTGCGGCCGTCCATAGCTCCGCAAGCGACTGGCCGGCGCGCGATAGGTCGGCCACGCCCGTCGACAGGTCGGCTGGCATGTCGGGCAGCGCCGGGAACCCGCCGGCCGCCATGGCCTGCATGCCCTCCGCCATCGCCTTGCCCGCATGCTCCTGCGACTTCATCCAGGACTGGCCCTGCGTCGCCCAGAAATCCGTGAATGCCTTGGAGTGATCAAAGGGATTCATTGCGCGAACTCGATCACTTGGCGCACCGCCTTGCCTTCGTGCAGGCGGTCGAAACCCTCGTTGATCTCCTCCAGTTTCAATTTGCCGCTCATCAGCCGGTCCACCGGCAACCGCCCGGCGCGATACAGCGCGATGTAACGCGGCATGTCGCGCGTGGGCACGCAGGTGCCGATGTAGCTGCCCTTCACCGTGCGCTCCTCCGCCACGAGCTGCACCAGCGGCAGCGGCAGGTTGGCGCCCGGCGGCGGCAGCCCGGCCGTCACCGTCGTGCCGCCGCGCCGGGTGATCTTGTAGGCGAGCTCCATCGCGCGCACGGCGCCCGCCATCTCGAACGCGAAGTCCACCCCGCCGCCGGTGAGGTCGCGCACCTGCTCGGCCGCGTCCGGGTCGCGGGCGTTCACCGTGTCGGTGGCGCCGATCTGCCGGGCGAGGCCCAGCTTGTCGTCCGACAGGTCGATCGCCACCACCTGGCGCGCGCCGGACGCAATGGCGCCGAGCACGGAGGCGAGGCCGACGCCGCCCAGCCCGATCACCGCCGCCGTCTGCCCCGGCTGCAGCCTGGCCGTGTTCACCACTGCGCCCACCCCGGTCAGCACCGCGCAGCCGAACAGCGCGGCCTCGTCGAGCGGCAGGTCGCGGTCGATCTTCACCACGCTGTGGCGCGACACCACGGCGTATTCGGCGAAGCCCGAGACGCCGAGGTGATGGTTAAGGTCCACCCCGTCGCAATGCAGCCGCCGTGCGCCGGACAGCAAGGTGCCGGCCCCGTTGGCGGCGGCGCCGGGCTCGCACAAGGCCGGGCGGCCCTCGGCGCAGGGCAGGCAGTGGCCGCAGGACGGCATGAACACCATGACGACATGGTCACCCGGCACGAGGTCGGGCACGTCCTCGCCCACCGTCTCGACCACGCCCGCGGACTCGTGCCCGAGCGCCATCGGCATCGGGCGCGGGCGGTCACCGTTGATGACGGAAAGGTCCGAATGGCACAGGCCGGCCGCGCCGATCCGCACCAGGATTTCGCCCCGCCCCGGCCCGTCCAGCTCGACCGTCGCGATGCGAAGCGGCTTGCTCGCCGCATATGGCGCCTCGGCCCCCATGCGGTCCAAGACCGCAGCTTTGATCTTCATGTTGTTCCTTCCCCCGGCATAATGGCGGCTGCAATCAGACGGCTTCGGCGTGGCTTCCGTTTGCGCCTTTCTGGTCTGCCTCGCCGCCGTCGTCCACTGCTTCTTGGGCCGCGCCGTCCTGTGGCTCTAACGCATGGAGCGGCGCATCCGTGATCAACTGCTTGTGCCGCCCGCGCCACATGCATAGCTGTCAACGGGAGGGAGCGCGGGAACATGACCGAGCGCCGGGCGTTCGGGCACGGTCAAAGAGGAAAGAACAATGTTTCGCGTCATTATCACCACTGCTGCAATTTGCCTTGGCGTAACCGCCTGCGGCGAGCAACGCCCGGCGATCGATCCTAAGCTGGAAAGCGGCGTGACTTCGTCGAACGGCGGCGGTCAGCGCACGACCGGCGCTGTCCCGGACTTGACGATTGGGCCGCGCGGCGCGACCACCACCAATGCCCCGAGCAGCCCTGGCGCCGCCTACTAGTGGTCCGATCCTAACGCTTGAGTCCCAAGCGTTAGGTGAATCGGTCCACCAGATAATGGCTAGTGGTGCGAAGCTGACGGCTCTTTCCGTTAGATTCGCACCACTAGCTTCGCCTGGCTGTTGCCCTCCCTTCCGCCGCATCGCCCGCACGGCGGGAGGGATTAATCATTGCGAGGCCGCAGCCCTGCCACCCTCATCACGATTTAGAGCGCGGCAGCGATCTGTCCGCCGCAATGCCGCCCGACCGCTGGCTAGGCCCTCCCGCCAATCATACAAAGGCAACGAGACTGGATGATTAGTCCAGCGGAGGGGGGACATCGTGGACGTCAATGCAGAGCTGACAGCGCCCGATCAGGCGATGCGCACCAAGGCGCTCGTTTCCAGCATCATGGGCAGCCTGATCGAATGGTATGACTACGCATTGTATGGCACGGCCGCCGCGCTGGTTTTTGGCCGGGCGTTCTTCCCTTCGTTCAACCCCGCCGCGGCGACCGTCGCGACCTTTGGCACCTTCGCGGTCGGCTTCATCGCGCGGCCCATCGGCGGGCTGGTCGCCGGTTATTACGGCGACCGCATCGGCCGCAAGTCGACCCTTGTCCTAACGCTGTTGACCATGGGGCTTGCCACCACGGCCATCGGGCTGTTGCCGACCTATGAGAGCATCGGCATCTGGGCGCCGGCCCTGCTCATCCTGCTGCGCCTGATCCAGGGCTTCGCCGTGGGCGGCGAGTGGGCCGGAGCGGTGCTGATGGCGGTCGAATACGCGCCGCCGGGCAAGCGCGGCCTGTATGGCTCGTTCCCGCAGACCGGCGTCTCCGGCGGCATCGTGCTCGGGACGGCGGCGTTCGCCCTGATGTCGTCGTTCATGCCAGAGGCCAGCTTCCTCGCCTGGGGCTGGCGCATCCCGTTCCTGATCAGCATCCTGCTCGCCGGGCTTGGCCTGTATATCCGCTACACCGTCGGCGAGTCGCCGGTGTTCGCGCAGGTCCACAACACCCACTCGACCGTCAAAAGCCCGCTGGTCGAGGTCGTCCGTTCGCAGCCCTGGCAGGTGCTCCGCGCCGTCGGCTCGCGCTTCGCCGAGGCGGGCAACTACTACATCTTCACCGTCTTCATCCTGGCCTACGCCGTGAACAACGCCGGAATGAGCCGCCGGGACGTGCTGCTCTGCGTCATGGTCGGCGCTTTGGCCAACGTCGTCACCATCCCGTTCTGGGGCGCGTTGTCGGACCGCATCGGCCGCCGCCCGGTCATCATCTTCGGCGCGCTGTTCATGGCTGCCAGCACTTATCCGTTCTTCCTGGCCGCCAACACCGGAAGCCCCACGATGCTCGGCCTGGCGCTGGTCGTGATCCTCGGCATCGGGCATGGCGCGGTTTACGGCCCGATCGCGTCGTTTTTCGCCGAGTTCTTCCCGGTCCGCGTGCGCTACAGCGGCATGTCGATCGGCTACCAGATCGCCTCGGTGACGCTGGGCGGCCTGACGCCGCTGATCGCAAGCTCGCTTATCCTGGCGTTCAACGGAGCGGTCTGGCCCGTCGTCGCCTTCATAGGCATAACCTGCGTCATCGCGGCGATTTCGGTGGCGGCAAGCCCGGAGACGTTCCGGCAAGGCGCGGCGGGCGAGACATATCTAGAAGGCTCTACCGCCGACTGACGGCTATGCTGGGTGCCGTGAGCCAGCAAAAAAGGGACCAAGCGCCATGGCCAACGACATCCCGGCAGCTCCGGCCGAACTGGAACCAGGCGGCATCCCAGCCGAACCGCTGACCCGGCGCAAGAACCCGGCCGAGCTGCGTAGCGCCCGCTGGTTCGGCCCGGCCGACCTGCGCTCGTTCGGCCACCGCAGCCGCGCCATGCAGATGGGCTACGCGCCTGAGGAATGGACGGGCAAGCCGGTCATCGCCATCGTCAACACCTGGTCCGACCTGCAGCCCTGCCACGCCCACTTTAAGCAGCGCGTCGACGACGTGAAGCGCGGCGTGCTGATGGCCGGCGGCTTCCCGGTCGAGCTGCCGGCGCTGTCGTTGAGCGAGAGCTTCGTCAAGCCGACCACGATGATGTATCGCAACATGCTGGCGATGGAGACCGAGGAGCTGCTGCGCAGCCACCCCATCGACGGCGTGGTGCTGATGGGCGGCTGCGACAAGACGACGCCGGGCCTGCTGCTTGGGGCCACCAGCATGGGCATTCCGGCGATCTTCCTGCCGGCGGGTCCGATGCTGCGCGGCAACTGGCAGGGCAAAATCCTGGGCTCCGGCAGCGACAGTTGGAAATACTGGGACGAGCTGCGCGCCGGCGCCATCACCGACCAGGACTGGCTCGGCGTCGAGAGCGGCATTGCGCGGTCCTACGGCACCTGTATGACCATGGGCACGGCCAGCACCATGACCGCCATCGCCGAAGCGGCCGGCATGGTGCTGCCCGGCGGCAGCTCGATCCCCGCCGCTGACGCCGGGCACATCCGGCTGGCGAGCGAGAGCGGGCGGCGGATCGTGGGTATGGTGTGGGAGGACCTGACGCCTGCCCGCATCCAGACCCGGGCCGCGTTCGGCAACGCCATCGCGGTCGCCATGGCGATGGGCTGCTCGACCAACGCCATCATCCATCTGATCGCCATGGCGCGCCGGGCCGGGCAGGACATCGGGCTTGCGGATTTCGAGCACTACAGCCGCCGCGTGCCGGTCATCGGCAACGTGCGCCCGAGCGGCAACGCCTATCTGATGGAGGACTTCTTCTACGCCGGCGGCATCCGCGCGCTGATGCACAACATCCGCGATTTCTTGGATTTGGATTGCCTGACCGTCACCGGTCGGACTCTGGGCGAGAACATCGCCGGTGCGCGGACCTTCAACGACGACGTGATCCGCCCGGTGGACCGGCCGATCTATGGCGAAGGGTCGCTCGCGGTGCTGCACGGCAACCTCGCCCCCGACGGCTGCGTGATCAAGCCGGCCGCCATGGACCAGCGCTTCCTGCGGCACTCCGGCCCCGCCCTGGTATTTGACGACTACCCGAGCCTAAAGCGGGCGGTGGACGACGAGGCGCTGGAGGTGACGGCCGACCATGTGCTGGTGCTGCGCAACGCAGGCCCGCAAGGAGGCCCTGGGATGCCGGAGTGGGGCATGCTGCCGATGCCGAAGCGGCTGCTCAAGCAGGGCCACCGCGACATGGTACGGCTGTCCGACGCGCGCATGTCCGGCACGAGCTACGGCGCTTGCGTGCTGCATGTTTCGCCCGAGAGCTATATCGGCGGGCCCTTAGCGTTGCTGCGCAGCGGCGACATCGTGACGCTCGACGTCGGCGCCCGCAGCATACGCATGGAGGTGCCCGACGAGGAACTCGCCCGCCGCCGCGCCGCCTGGACGCCGCCGGAAGCGCGGTTCGGGCGTGGCTACGGCTGGGTTTACGCCAAGCACATCCAGCAGGCGAACGAGGGCTGCGACTTCGACTTCCTCCGCACCGAGTTCGGCGCGCCGGTGCCGGAGCCGGTCATTTTCTAATTTCGGGGAGGCACTTGCGCCCGTGGCGCGCCTGGTCAATCTGCGCTTGCATCCTGCCGTCAGCATAAAAGGAAACGCCTCCATGAGAGCCGAAAGCGTCCTCGACACCATCGGCAACACGCCGCATGTCCGCGTGTCCCGGCTGTTCCCCGATGCCGCAGTATGGATCAAATCCGAGCGCAGCAACCCCGCCGCCTCGATCAAGGACCGTGTCGCGCTCGCCATGGTGGAGGCGGCCGAGGCCAGCGGCCAGCTCAAGCCCGGCGGCACCATCATCGAGCCGACCTCGGGCAACACCGGCATCGGCCTCGCCATGGTCGCGGCGGTGAAGGGCTACAAGCTGATCCTGGTGATGCCGGAGAGCATGTCGGTCGAGCGGCGGCGGCTGGCGCAGGCTTATGGCGCGAGCTTCGATCTCACGCCTCGGGAGGGCGGCATGAAGGGCGCCATCGCACGCGCGACCGAACTCGCCGCCGAGCACCCCGGCGCCTGGATCCCGCAGCAGTTCGAGAACCCGGCCAACATTGCGGTCCATGCCCGCACCACGGCGCAGGAGATTCTTGCCGATTTCCCGGACGGGGTGGACGTGATCATCACCGGGGTGGGCACGGGCGGCCACATCACCGCCTGCGCCGAGGTGCTGAAGCCGCGCTGGCCCAAGTTGCGGGTGTTCGCTGTGGAGCCGGCGCTGTCGGCGGTGATCTCGGGCGGCGCGCCGGGTCCGCACCCGATCCAGGGGATCGGCGCCGGGTTCGTGCCGCTGAACCTGCATACGTCCGTGCTGGACGGCGTCATCCAGGTCGAGGCCGAGGAAGCGCGCGAGTTCGCCCGCCGGTCTGCGCGGGAGGAAGGGATGCTGGTCGGCATTTCCTCAGGCGCCACGCTGGCGGCGATCTCGAAGAAGCTGCCGGAACTGCCGAAAGGGGCGACGGTGCTGGGCTTCAACTACGATACCGGCGAGCGCTATCTGTCGGTGCCGGACTTCCTGCCGGGCTGACCCCGGCCCGGCCAGGCCCGCCTGCTGCGGGCAGCGGGCGTAGCCTATTGGTTGGAACGGCAAATAGCGGAAGCTGAACAGGAACATTCTGCCGAAGGTCGTGGGCGTGAAGCGTCTCGGTGAACGCGTCTTCCACTGACGCAACACGCCCGCCCTCGGGTTTATGCACCAAGGCTGCCCGGACTGCCTCTTTAATAGTCATTTCCCGGATGGAAGTGCGATTTACCAAGAATTGGCTCGTTGCTGCCTTCTGCCCTGGCTCATAGAAATCGCCCTTACCCGCGCTGTGGCACGGCATGGCCGTGGTCCCGGACGGCGCCGGCAGATTGATCCAGGCGCGTGATTGCCGGAGCGGCTTCGGCGGCTTGCGCAGCATTCAAGGCAAAGGATTTCTGATGTCTTACCTAAAACCTTCTGAATTTGTTGTGAAAATGGTGGACGCAGGGGAGGCCAAGATCTTCATGTCGACCCGCGATACGGTGATCAGGGCCTACATGGCCGGCGCTCTCCTGGCGCTCGCAGCCGTGTTCGCCGTCACCGTCACCGTGCAGACGGGCTATCCGATCATCGGGGCCATTCTGTTCCCGGTCGGCTTCTGCATGCTCTATTTGCTCGGTTTCGACCTCCTGACCGGCGTCTTCGTCCTTGCCCCGCTCGCGTTGATCGACAAGCGTCCGGGCGTCACCGCCGGGGGCGTCCTCCGGAACTGGGGCCTCGTCTTCGTCGGAAATTTCCTCGGCGCCCTCACCGTCGCCTACATGATGGCGATCGTCTTCACCTTTGGTTTTTCCACCCCGCCCGACAAGGTCGGCACGATCATTGCCGGCATCGGCGAGGCCCGCACGCTCGGCTATGCGAAATACGGCGCGGCCGGCATGCTGACGCTTTTCATTCGCGGCGTGCTCTGCAACTGGATGGTTTCGACCGGCGTGGTCGGCGCCATGGTCTCGACCAGCGTCAGCGGCAAGGTCATCGCCATGTGGATGCCGATCATGCTCTTTTTCGCCATGACCTTCGAGCATTCCGTCGTGAACATGTTCCTGTTCCCATCGGGACTGCTCATGGGCGGGAACTTCTCGATCCGGGACTACATTGTCTGGAACGAGATTCCGACGGTGCTGGGCAATCTGGTGGGTGGCCTGGCCTTCACCGGGCTGACGCTCTACTCCACCCATCTGAGGACGGCGCCGCAACGGGTCGTTGCCAGACCTGGGCCAGCAATTTCGGCGTCGTCCCGCTAAGGGCAAGGCCGGGCACTCCCGGATGCAGGGCTGGCCGGCAGTGGCGTAACCGCCCGCCGGCGCCTAGCGCGCGACATGTCCGCGAAAACGCTGCCAACTCCTACGTTTTCCGTTGGTAAAGCTACAGGTTGGTAGGTACAAGCCGATCAACCCAGGCTGCCTGCGGGAAACCGCCAAGCAACCAGAAACGAAGGAGAGGAGACCCCGATGGACACTGCCATGGACCACGAGCCGCACGGCAGGCGCCAGTCGAAAAAGGCCGCGGCCAGCGGCTGGATCGGTTCGGCACTGGAATACTATGACTTCTTCATCTACGCCACGGCGGCGTCGCTGGTCTTCCCGCAGATCTTCTTCCCCTCCACCGACCCCACGGTCGCCATCGTCGCCTCGCTCGCGACCTACGGCGTCGGCTACGTCGCCCGGCCCATCGGCGCTTTCGTGCTCGGCCATTACGGCGACACCCATGGGCGCAAGGGCGTGTTGCTGGTGTGCATGTTCCTCATGGGCTTCTCCACCATGGCGGTCGGGCTGCTGCCGACCTACCAGCAGGTTGGCGTGCTCGCCCCGGTGCTGCTGGTGGCGCTGCGCCTGATCCAGGGCTTCGCAGTCGCTGGCGAGATCAGCGGCGCCAGTTCCATGATCCTGGAGCACGCGCTGTTCGGCCGGCGCGGCTTCTTCGCCAGCTTCACCCTCCAGGGCGTGCAGGCCGGGCAAATCCTCGCGGCGGCGGTGTTCCTGCCGCTGGCGCACTTCATGCCGGCGGACGCGTTCGGCCAATGGGGTTGGCGGGTGCCGTTCCTGCTCAGCGCCGTGGTCATCCTCGCCGGCTACATCATCCGGCGCGAGGTCGACGAGACGCCCGCCTTCGCCGAGGAGGGTGCAGCGTCCAAGGCGCCCATCGTCGAAGCGTTCCGCTTGAGCTGGGCCGACATGCTGCGCGTCGTGTGCATGGCGCTGATGAACGTCATCCCCGTGGTGGCCACCGTGTTCGGCGCGGCGTACGCCGTGCAGCCGGCATACGGCATCGGCTTCGCCAAGGACGTGTACCTGTGGATACCGGTGCTGGGCAACATCCTGGCGGTGCTCGTGATCCCCTATGTCGGCAACCTGTCGGACCGGATCGGACGCCGGGTGCCGGTCGTCGTCGGCGCACTCGGCTCCGGGCTGCTGGCGTTCGTGTACCTGTATGCCATCAGCATCCACAGCGTGCCGCTGGCGATCGCCACCTCGCTGCTGATGTGGGGCGTGGTTTACCAGGGCTACAACGCGGTGTTCCCGAGCTTCTACCCGGAGCTGTTCCAGACGCGCACCCGGGTGTCGGCGATGGCGATCGCGCAGAACACCGGGACGACGATCACGGCCCTGCTGCCGGCCTTGTTCGCCGTGGTGGCGCCGCCGGGTTCGGCCAACATCCCATTGACCGTCGGGGCGATCGCCTTCGGCGTGACGGCGATCGCCGCGATTGCGGCATTCAGCGCCCGGGAGACCTATCGGATGCACCTGAACGACCTGGGCCACCGTGGCGCAGTCCCGGTGCCGAAGCCGGAGTACGACCGGATGCGGGCGCAGACGATGCTCGAAACAAGTCCGGCCCGGGCCTGACTTCCACGCGGTTTATCGCCCGCTGCAAGGCCTGGTTGTTCTCCTGATCAGTAGCGGAGCTGCGCCACGGCGCGCAGCTCGTCCGGGGTGCTCGTGCCGAAGCCGAAGAATTCGAGATAGGCCGGGATCATCTCGAACAGCATGTCCGTGCCGACCTGGACCGGGCAGCCCTTCGCCATCGCGGCCCGGAGCAGCGGCGTGAATTCCTCTTTCATCACGACCTCGCCCACGAACGTTCCCTCGGCGATGCGCCCGGCGTCGACCGGCAACGGATCGCCCTCCCGCATGCCAAGCGGCGTGGCGTTGACGATGATGTCGAATCCCTCCGGATCGTTCGAGCCTGTCACGACGTCCAGCGCTGGATAGTGCGCCCGCAGGCGGTCCCGCAAAGCCTCGGCAGACCCGGCGGTCGCATCGAACAGGCCGATCCCGGCGAGTCCGGCCGCGGCCAGCGAGGCGGCGATGGCCGAACCGACGCCGCCGCAGCCCACCACCAGCGCGCGGGCGCCGGCAACGCCCTGGCCCTTGCGCTGCATCCCGCGCACGAAACCCGCGCCGTCGAACATGTCGCCGAGCAACGACCCATCCGCGCGGCGCAGGATCGCGTTGCTCGCCCCGGCGATCTGCGCCGTCGTCGTCAGCTCGTCCACCAGCCGCGTCGTCGTCACCTTGTGCGGCATGGTCACCAGCGCGCCGTGCAGGTTGGTGATGCGGAACAGCGTCCTGAGCAGGTCTGGATAGTCCTTCGCCTCCACCCCCATGGGCACGACGGCCGCCTCGATCCCCTGCTTCTCAAACCAGGGATTGTAGATCATCGGTGCTTTAAACGCCTCGGTCGGAAAACCGAGATGGGCGATGACCTTGGTCCGTCCCGTGATCATGCGTGCGCTGCCAAACCGAGCGCCGCGCGCGCCTCGGCGGGCGTCGCGGGGCGGTGGCCGTGGCGTGCGACGACCGCAGCGGCGTGCTGCACCAGCTCGGCGTTGCCGGCGGCGAGGCGGTCGCGGCTGATCCGGATGTTGTCCTCCAGGCCGGTGCGCACGCCGTCGCCGCCGCGCGCCAGCACCCAGTCCATCACGCGGGCCTGATTGACGCCGATCCCCGCCGCGGTCCAGGTCGCCTGCGGCAGCACGCGGCGCAGCTCGCCCAGCATCAGGTTCAGCAGATGCTCCTCCGCCGGCAGCGCATTCTTCACGCCCATGACGAACTGCACGTGCGGACGCTCGTCCATCAGCCCGGCGTCCACCAGCCGCCGCGCCCCGTGCAAGTGGCTCAGGTCGAAGATCTCGATCTCCGGACGCACCCCGTTGTCCCGCATCTTGGTCGCGAGGTCGGTCACCAGAGCGGCCGAGTTCTCATAGACGATGGTCGGGAAGTTCACCGACCCCGTCGACAGCGACGCCATGTCGGGCCGCAGCTCCAGCGCATTGCCGCGGGCCGCCGGGTCACGGCCACGTCCGCCGGTGGAGAACTGCACGATCATGCCGGGGCAGTGCCTGCGCACGCCCTCCTGCACCTGGGCGAACAGCGCCGGGTCGCTCGACGCGCTCTCGTCCGGGTTGCGGACGTGGATGTGGACCAGGCTCGCCCCGGCCTCGAACGCCTCGTGCGTGCTCTCGATCTGCTCCGCGGGTGTCGTGGGGACGGCCGGGTTGTCCTGCTTGCGCGGCACGGAGCCGGTGATGGCGACGGCGATGACGACGGGCTTCATAAGATTTCTCCCTTTGTTTCAGATATCGAAGAACACCGTTTCCCCGTCGCCCTGCAGGCGGATGTCGAATACGTAGGCCGTGCTCTCGTCCCGCTCCTCGCGGCGAGCGAGCAGGGTTTCGCGCCGGATCGCCGGATCGATCATGCGCAGCACAGGGTCCCCCTCGTTCAGCTCAGCCTCGTCGGCAAAATACATCCGCGTCGAAAGGCCGATGTTGATGCCGCGCGCCACGAGCCAGAGGTTCACGTGCGGCGCCATCGGCTTGTGCCCGCTGCGGCCCACCACGGCGCCGGGCTTGATCGTCTCGAAGCAATACAGCCCGGTCGTGAAGTCCGTGCCGGCGCGGCCCCAGCCACGGAAGCCAGCGTCGGCCGCCTTGCCCGCCTGCTGGTCCGCCGGATGGTTGTAGCGCCCGGCGGCGTTGGCCTGCCAGGCTTCGAGCAGGATATCCCGGCACGGCGCGCCCAACCCGTCGAGCACGCGGCCCTCGATGCGTATCCGCTCGCCGGGCGTGTCCGGCCCGGCCAGGACGTTGCCGAACGGCCGTTCGAAGATGTCGAACCCGGCCTGTTGCGGGATCAGGCCGATATGGACGTAGGGTCCGGCCGTTTGCGACGGGGTTTCACGGAGGTACTCGGGTTTGGATATCATGGCGTCAATTCCCGTGCAGCTTGTTCTCGAACAGCGTGGAGCGGGTGCCGCGCAGCACGATATCGAACCGGTAGGCGAGGCTATCCAAGGGAATGGCCGCGTTGAGGTCGAGCTGCGCCACCAGCCGCTGCCGCGCCACCGGGTCCGGGATGGTGCCCAGGATGGAGTCCATGGGGATCAGCGGGTCGCCCTCGAAGTACATCTGGGTGATCAGCCGCTGGGCGAAGCCCGAGCCGAACAGCGAGAAGTGGATGTGCGCCGGACGCCAGGAGTTGACGTGGTTGCGGAATGGGTATGCGCCGGGCTTTACGGTGCGGAAGGCATAGTAGCCCGCGTCGTCCGTGATCATGCGCCCGCAGCCGCCGAAATTTGGGTCGACCGGCGCGATGTAGGTGTCGTTCTTGTGCCGGTAGCGCCCGCCTGCGTTGGCCTGCCAGACCTCGACGAGCGTGTTCGGCACCGGACGGCCGTTCTCGTCCAGCACGCGGCCATGCACGATGGTGCGCTCGCCAATCGGCTCGCCTGATCGCGCGTAGTTCAGGATCAGGTCGTGGTCGAGCGGCCCCAGTTCCTCGCGTCCGAACACCGGGCCCGTCACCTCGGACAGCGAATTCTGCAGGGACAACAGGGCCAGCTTGGGCGACCGCAGCACGCTGGTCTTGTAGCCCTGCGTGAAGGCAGGGGGATGCTGGCTGCGGTCGCGCTGGATGAACTCGTCGGGCGGCATTGCCTGGTCTCCTTAAAGGAAGGCGGTTTCGGCGGGGTGCTGCCGGGCTTGGGCGGCGGCCCGGACCGGGGCGTTGGCGGCGCCGAAGCCTGCGTAGCCGCCCTGCCGCTGCACGGCTTCAAAGAAGAACCGGTCGTGGAAAGCGCCGGTGTAGAGATGGCGGAACTCGCCCTCGCCGTCGCGGTCGTAGAGCAACCCGTGCTGCTGCAAGGACGCCAGCGTGGCGTCGTCGAGCGCCAGCCGGGCCGATAGGTCGTCGTAGTAATTGGCGGGCACGGGCAGCAGCGGCGCAGCGGCGTCCTCCCATCCTTGCGCCGTCCGGACGATGTCGGGCGTCGACAGCGCAATGTGATGCACGCCCGCCCCGGCGTAGGCGGAAACGAAGCGGCCCGTCGCCGTGGCGCCGCTTTCCGACGCGTTCAGCGCCAGCCGCAGCTTGCCGTTCGGGCTGACCAGGGCACGGCTGCGCACCAGCCCATAGGGGTCCGGCGTTTCCAGGCGCTGCTGCGGCACGAGCCCGAACACGCCGCGCCAGAACAGCACGAAGCTGTCCATCCGCCCCTCGGGCAGCGCCTGCACGATATGGTCGATACTATCCAAGGCGGCTGGGCCATCCGCACCGGGAAGCAGATCAAAATCATCCTCCCAGAAAGCCCGGCCGCTCGTTTCTGGCTGCACGAGATAGATCAGCGTGCCGTCGGGCGCCCGCACGGCGGGGATGCACCGCTCGCCTGCGCCGATTTTCTCCTGCCACTCCGGGCACAGCAGGGCGTCCGCCCGCGCCAGGGTGCGGGACACGTCATCCACCCGCAGCGCCATGGCGCAGACCGACGGGCCGTGCAGTTGGAAATGCTCTGCCGCCGCGCTGTCCTGCTCGGCGTTCAACACGATATTGACCTGCCCCTGCCGATACAGGTCGACGCTCTTGGACCGGTGCCGTCCGGCGTGGCGGAACCCGAGCCGGTGGAGGAACGCGGCCAGGTCCTGCTTCGCCGGCTCGTCCACGGCGAACTCCAGGAACTCGACGCCGCCAAGCTCCGGGGCTGCCGAGAGGGCGGCCTGCCCCCCCGCCTGCGCCTCCGCCAAAATAAGCGAGCGCAGGCCGTCGCGGGCGATCATGCGGGCCGGGGCTGAGCGGAAATGGTCGTTGAACACTTCGAGCGACAACGGGCCTTGATACCCGCTGGCCAGCACGGCGCGCACGAAGCCATCGACCGGCAAATCCCCTTGGGTGGGAAAGCAGCGATGATGGCGGCTCCAGGACAGGGCGTCCATGGACAGCCGAGGCGCATCCGCCAATTGGACAAAGAAGATGCGGTCGCCCGGCAGGTCCGCCAGCCCGGCCGGATCATCGTCCAGGGCCAGGGTGTGGAAGCTGTCCACGATCAGCCCGAGCGCCGGATTGGCCGCCTGCTGGACGATGCGCCAGGCATGCCGCCAAAGCCGCACGTGCCGGCCCCAGGACAGCGCCTCGTAGCCGATCCGCAGCCCCCTCCGCGCGGCGCGTTCGGCCATGGCGGCAAGGTCGCCGGCGGCCCGGGCGTCGTCGTCCAGCGTGGCGGCGTGCGTGTTGCTGCACACCAGCACCAGGTCGGTGCCCAATGCCTGCATGACGTCGAACTTGCGCTCCGCCCGGTCCAGGTTGCGGCCGCGGGCGGGTTCCGGCATCGCCTCGAAGTCGCGGAACGGCTGGTAGATGTCGATGCTGAGGCCAAGGTTCTCGGCGATGCGCCTGACGTCTGCGGGCGAGCCGTCAAAGCTCAGCAAGTCCGCTTCCATGATCTCGACGCCGTCGAAGCCGATCGCCGCGGCGGCTTCGAGCTTATCCGGCAGGCTACCGCTCAGCGCCACCGTTGCAATGCACTTGCGGAGGGGATGCGCACGCTGCGGCATGGTGTCACTCGCCTTCTGGGATGTTGGCCGCCGCGTCCGTTAGTGCCTGGTTTTGAGCCGCCTCATCGATCAGCCGCGCCAGGCGGCGCAGGGCGAGCAGGTAGCCCTGGGTGCCGAACCCGGCGATCACCCCGTCCGCCCGGGCCGACACGAAGGAATGATGGCGGAATTCCTCCCGCTTGTGCACGTTCGAGATGTGGACCTCGATAACAGGGGCGTCAAAGGCGTTCAGCGCGTCGAGGATCGCGACCGAGGTGTGGGTGAAGGCGGCCGGGTTGATGACGATGCCGCCTGCCGCCTCGCGCGCTTCATGGATCCAGTCGATGATCTCGTATTCGCGGTTGCTCTGGTGGAAGCGCAGCTCGAGCCCGAGTTCCTCCGCCAGCGCCCGGCAGTCCCGCTCCACGTCGGCCAGGGTCTCGCGGCCATAGATATGCGGCTGGCGCTTGCCCAGCAGGTTCAGGTTGGGGCCGTTGAGGACGAACACGGTCCGGGTCATCGCCGCTCACTTTCATCATCCGGCCAAGCCGTTGCCGCAAGGTAAAGGTGATGCCGATTTGGCGGAAGGTCACGTGCTCAATAAGCGGTCGGCCGGTTTCGCCGGGCGACAGGCGGGTGCAGAACGGTGAGCGGCGGTTCTGCTCCCGCGCGTTTGGCCTATAGTGCCTGGACCGCTTCGAGGCTGAGGCCCTTGGTCTCCGGCACCAGGACGTTGGCGGACGCCAGCCCGGCGAAGGTCATGGCAGGTCGTCCCGCAACTGAGCCATCCCATTGGACAGCGAACGCGGCGCCGTCATTGCCCGGCGCCGCATCCGTTCAGCAGGGTGAAACCATCAAGTCACGGGCGCTTGCCGCTGCCCGGACCCGGCGACGGGCCTCCCTCGGAGCCCGACTTGGCCGCGACTCCAGGCGCGCCGACGCCGACCGCGCCCTGCCGCAGGCCGGGATCGGCCTTCCCAGAACCTGCCGGGAGCGCAGGGTCCTCCTTCTGCGCGGTCGTGCTGGGCACGACGTTCGTCCCCACAGCCGGGCCGGACGTGACGCCCTGTTGCTGCGCCAGCGCTGGTGGACCGAAAGCTAAACAGACGGCCAGAATGCCACCTGCGATGTACACAGTGTGCGACTTGGTCATCATCGATATCCTCCTTTTATGGTCTTTAGACGCCCAGCGTTGCATCTTAGCGGGCCAAGCGCAAACTCGCTGCATCCCCAACGAACCATCGAAAATCCGGTCATCTCCCTTGACCAGGCGGGTCCGGTTTGGACTATGCCGGCCTCCTGACCTGGCCGTGGTTCCCGGACAATGCGTCACGGCAAAACGTCGGCGGCGCTTGCGCTATTGAAGCCGCGCCATCACAGCATGGGCCTGCCGCCGGTGACCGGGATGATGGCGCCGGTGATGTAGCTCGCCTCGTCGGACGCCAGCAGCACATAGGCCCCGGCCAGTTCCGCCGGCTGGCCAGCCCGCCCGAGCGGCACCTCCGAGCCGAAGCTTTCGACCTTTTTCGTCGGCATGGTCGAAGGGATCAGAGGCGTCCAGATCGGGCCGGGCGCCACGGCGTTCACCCGGATGCCCTTTTCCGCCAGCAGGCCCGCCAGCCCGGCGGTGAAGTTGGCAATGGCCCCTTTGGTCGTCGCATAGGCCAGCAGTTGCGGCGTCGGATTCTTGGCGTTGATCGACGTCGTGTTGATGATGGCCGCACCCGGCTTCATGTGCGGCACGGCCGCCTGGCACAGGTAGAACTGCGAATAGATGTTGGTGCGGAACGTCTGGTCCCATTCCTCGGCGCTGATCTCCGAAATGTCCTCGTGGGTGCGCTGCATGGCGGCGTTGTTGACCAGGATGTCGAGCCGGCCGAACTCGGACACGCCCTTTTGCACGATCTCGCGGCAATGACCCTGCTCGGACACGTCGCCCGGCATCAGCACGGCACGGCGCCCGGCTTCCCGCACCCAATGGGCGGTTTGCTCGGCGTCCTCATGCTCGTTGAGGTAGGAGATCAGCACGTCGGCGCCTTCCCGCGCAAAGGCGATCGCAACCGCGCGTCCGATGCCGCTGTCGGCGCCGGTGATGATGGCGGCGCGGCCGAGCAGGCGGCCAGAGCCCTTGTAGCTGTGCTCGCCATGGTCGGGCTGCTGCGCCATCTCGGCCGTGTGGCCCGGCGGGTCGATCTGCTGGGACGGCATCGGCGGCTGGGGATGGTTGCTGGTGGGGTCGTCGGCCATGGAGAAATTCCTTGAGCTACGGTGGGGTTATCGCGGGCCATGCTGCGGGCGGCGCCCGGCCATGTTGACCACGCTGCCACAACGGCGTTGCCATGGGATGGCTGCGTAGGATTCCGCATTCATTTGCGTGAAGCACTGGAGCGTGAAGCATTGCGGCGTGAACAGCCCAATGTTGCCTTGCTGACATCGGGCGCGGCCGAATTGCTGCCGTGCAGCATGCTTTCCGAATTGACGCCTTCATTCGCTTAAATCCACATGACATTCAAGCATCCCAAATCCTGAGCGCGTGCAGAAGGTTGAACGATCATCTTGGGCGTCCGCAGCGCAACCCTGGAATGACCGCCCCGATCCGGTTCGATCCGTCGGCGACCGGGCCGTTGGCCGGGATGCGCGTCCTCGACCTTTCGCGCCTGGTGGCCGGCAACATGCTGTCGCTGCAACTGGGCGACTTCGGCGCCGACGTCATCAAGATCGAGCCGCCGGAGGGCGACCCGCTGCGCGCGTGGCGCGACGGCGGCGAGCAGCTATTCTGGAAGACATACAGCCGCAACAAGATGTCGGTGGTGCTGAACCTGCGCGACGGCGGCGCGCGCGACGCCCTGTTGCGCCTGGTCGACACCGCCGATGTCTTCATCGAGAACTACCGGCCCGGCACGCTGGAGGCGATGGGCCTGGCGCCCGAAACCCTGCTCGCGCGCAACAACCGCCTGGTCATCGTCCGCATTTCCGGCTTCGGCCAAACCGGCCCCTATGCCCGCCAGCCCGGCTTCGGCACCCTGGTGGAGGCCATGAGCGGCTTCGCCGACCGCACCGGCTTCCCCGACCGCGAGCCGGTGCTGCCGCCGCTGGCCCTGGCCGACATGATCGCCGGACTGTCGGGCGCGATGGCGGCCGTGACGGCCCTGCTGGCGCGTGAGCGCGGCGCCGGAGGCCAGGTCATCGACCTGTCGCTGCTGGAGCCGATTTTCTCGACGCTCGGGCCGGAAGCCGCGATCCACCAGCGCACCGGCGCCATCAAGCAGCGGGTCGGCAACGGCTCCAACATCTCGGCCCCGCGCAACATCTATCGCTGCGCCGACGGCGGCTATGTCGCGCTGTCCGGATCGACCCAGGCCATGGCGAAGCGCATCTTCGAGGTGATCGGCCAGCCCGGCATGATCGGCGACCCCCGTTTCCGCACCAATTCCGACCGCGTGCGCCACCGTGCCCTGGTCGACGAGGCCGTGGGCGGCTGGTTCGCGGCCCTGCCGCGCGACGAGGCGTTGAAACGGATGCAGGCGGCGAGCGTCGCGGCAGGCCCGGTTTACAACATCGCTGACGCCGTCGCCGACCCGCACTTCCAGCAACGCCAGGTGCTGGTGGATGTCGAGGACCGCGAGCTCGGCAGCCTGCCCGTCCACAACATCGTTCCCCGTTTGTCGGTGACGCCGGGCGTATGGCGCCGCCAGGCCCCGGCGCTGGGCGAGCACACCGACGAGGTGCTGGCCTCGGTCGGTTTCGACGAGCACAGCATCGCCGCCCTCCGTGCCGAAGGAGCCTGCGCTTGATCCGTTCCTTGCTATACGTACCCGCCAACGCGCCCTGCCGCCTGGTGCTGGCATGAGCGCCCGCCCGTCCGCCCCACGCTGGAAAAACCGCCCGCCCGGCTCCAACTGGGGCGATTTCGGCCCCGATGACCAGCGCGGCCGCATCAACCTGCTCACGCCGGAGAAAATCCTGCAGGGCGTCGCCGAAGTCCGTGAGGGCCGCGCCTTCTGCCTCAGCCTGCCGCTCGACCTGCCCGGCGGCAACGGCCTCAACCCGCGCCGCTTCCCGCCGGTCCTCCGCCCCACGCTGCGCAACGGCGTGCCCAACTTCAACTGCGATGTACCGGGCAGCGGCAATTCCGACGTGTTCTGCGACGACCTCGCCGTCCTATACCTGCAATACTCGACCCAATGGGACAGCCTGGCCCATGTCGGCAGCCTGTTCGACGCGGACGGCGACGGCCGGGCGGAGCACGTCTTCTACAACGGTTTCCGCGGCGGCGAGCACATCAAGGGTCCCACGGACGCCGCCCAGGCCGGAATGCCCATCGGAATGCCCACTGGGCCCACCGCGGGCAGCACCAGCCGCGCCGGCGCATTGGGCATCGAGAACATGGCATCGGCCTGCGTCCAGGGCCGCGGCGTCATGATCGACCTGCACGCCCATTTCGGCCGTGACCGCAAGCTGGTCGGCTACGACGACCTGATGCGCGTCATGGAGGCGGACGGCGTGACTGTCGAACCCGGCGACATGGTGTGCCTGCATACCGGGTTCGGCCAAATGCTGCTGGAGATGGCCGGCACGCCCGATCAGCACGCGCTGCACCATGCCTGCCCCGTGCTGAACGGGCGCGACCATGAGCTGCTGCGATGGATCACCGATAGCGGCCTGTCGGTCCTGATCGCCGACAACTACGCCGTCGAGGCGCACCCGGCCGAACCCGGCGAAGGCTGCTGCGCGTCCTTGCCGCTGCACGAGCACTGCCTGTTCAAGCTCGGCGTCCACCTGGGCGAGATTTGGCACCTGACCCCGCTCGCCAACTGGCTTCGCGAGCACGGCAGGCACCGCTTCCTCCTGACCGCCCCGCCGCTCCGCTTGCCTGGCGCCGTCGGCTCCCCGGCCACGCCCGTCGCGACCGTCTGAGCCGCAAGAAGGGTCCAATGTTGCAAGGCACTCCCCGCTCGCTCCTGTTCGTCCCCGCAACCAGCGCCCGCAAAGTCGAAAAGGCCCTCGCCAGCAACGCCGACGGCGTGATTGTCGACCTTGAAGACGCTGTCGCCATTGCCGAGAAGGACGCGGCCCGGCGCCAAGCTACCGAGATGCTCAAGTCCCGGCGTCCGACCCGGGTCTTCCTGCGCGTCAACGCCCTCATGACCCCGTTCTGCTACGACGACCTCCAGGCGGCGGCGGCGGCCGAGATCGACGGCATCGTCCTGCCGAAAGCCGAGTCCGCGTCCGACATCGCCACCGTCGATTGGCTGCTGAGCCAGCTCGAAACCCGCGCCGGCAAGCCCGCGGGCAGCATCGAGGTCATGCCCATCATCGAGACCGCTGCCGGCCTCGCCGCCGCTGCCGCCATCGCGCGGTCCTCCCCCCGCGTCCGCCGCCTGGCCTTCGGCGCCGTGGACCTCGCGCTCGATATGGACATCGACCTGAACGACGACGCTGGCGCCATGGCCCATGCCCGCTTCGCCCTCTCGCTGGCCTCGCGCCAGGCCGGGCTCGATGGCCCGCTGGACACCGTGTTCACCGACATCAACAACCCCGGCGGCCTCCGCGCCTCCACCGAGCGCGCCCGCGCCATGGGCTTTGGCGGCAAGGCCTGCATCCACCCAGCCCAGCTCGACATCGTCAACGCCGTCTTCACCCCGAGCGATGCCGACCTGGCCCGCGCCCGGGCCATCGTCGCCGCCTTCGACCAGGCCGAAGCCGCCGGGGCCGCGGCCGTCCAGGTGGACGGCGTCATGGTGGACTACCCCGTCGCCGTCAAAGCCCGCCGCATCCTTGCCAAGGCGCCGGCAGGAAGCCGCTGAACATGGACAAGCCCCAGCGCTTCGAATCCAACCAGGCCTGCCCGCTGCGCCATCGGCAAGGCATTTGATAGCTCAATGACCTTAGTTGCGGAGCCCACCTCACCTTCGCCCATCGTTCCTATACTGAAGCGTCTCCGGAACAAGCCGTCCCGGACCTGGTCGATCGTCGTCACGGTGTTCGGCGCCGCGCGGCGGTTCGCTCTGGCTGGGGTCCCTGCTGGGCATCTTCGTTTTCTGTAAAATGTGCTAAATAAATTGCCAATGGGAGTGGAGGGCGTCATGTACACGCAAGGCCTGTATCATCCGGACTCACCGAGCGAAGCGAAACCAGCCGAAAGCCCTGAACTGGAGGGGCGCTTCCAGGCCCGCATCGACCGCGAGGACCGCATCGAGGCGAATGACTGGATGCCGGCGGCCTACCGCAAGACATTGACGCGGCAGATTGCCCAGCACGCGCATTCCGAGATCATTGGCATGCTGCCCGAGGGCAACTGGATCACCCGCGCGCCGACGCTTCGCCGCAAAGCGACCCTGCTGGCGAAGGTGCAGGACGAGGCTGGCCATGGGCTGTATCTCTATGCGGCGGCCGAGACGCTGGGCAAAAGCCGCGAGGAGATGTTCGACGAACTGCTGGCGGGCAAGGCCAAATACAGCTCCATCTTCAACTATCCGACGCTGTCCTGGGCGGATATCGGCGCCATCGGCTGGTTGGTGGACGGCGCCGCGATCATGAACCAGATTCCGCTGTGCCGCTGCTCCTATGGCCCCTACGCCCGGGCCATGATCCGGGTCTGCAAGGAAGAAAGCTTCCACCAGCGCCAGGGCTACGAGATCATGGTCACGCTGAGCCGCGGGTCGCCGGAGCAGAAGGCAATGGCGCAGGACGCGCTCGACCGTTGGTATTGGCCATGCCTGATGATGTTCGGCCCGCCGGACGGCGACAGCCCGAACTCCGACAAGTCGACGCAGTGGAAGATCAAGCGTTTCAGCAACGACGAGCTGCGGCAGAAGTTCATCGACGCGCTGGTGCCGCAGGCGCAGTTCCTCGGCCTGACCCTGCCCGATGCGGACCTGCATTTTGAACCGGCTGATGGAGGCGCGCCTGACAGCGCATCGCCGGGCCATTGGCGGCACGGACCCATCGACTGGGCGGAGTTCAAGCAGATTCTCGCCGGCAACGGCCCATGCAACCGCGGGCGCATCTCGGCGCGCCAGAAGGCCCATAAAGAAGGCGCATGGGTGCGTGAAGCCGCGGCTGCCTACGCTGCGAAGCAGGCGAAGCAGAAGCTCGCCGCATAACCAATAAGGCGGCTGCGGCGCCGCGAGGAGACCAGCCAATGCCCGACGCCAAGACTCCGAACACCCGGCTTTGGGAGGTGTTCCTCCGCAGCCGCAACGGCCTCGCGCACAAGCACGTCGGCTCGCTGCACGCAGCCGACGCGACGCTGGCAATGCATGCTGCCCGCGACCTCTACACGCGGCGAGGGGAGGGCATGTCGATCTGGATCGTGGCGTCCAACGACATCATCGCCTCCGACCCGGCCGACAAGGGCATGATGTTCGAGCCCACGGTGTCGAAGGTTTACCGGCATCCGACGTTCTATGACGTGCCGGACGAAGTCGGCCATATGTGAGCGGAGACCGCGCCGTGGCAACGACGTCCATCACGGTCAAGGAAACCCCGCTCGTCCTTTACGTGCTGCGCCGGGCGGATGACGCGCTGATCCTTGGCCACCGTCTGTCCGAATGGATCGGCCACGGCCCGATCCTCGAGGAGGAGATGGCGCTTGGCAACATCGGGCTCGACCTGATCGGGCAAGCACGGTCGCTTTACGCCTACGCGGCCGAGCTGGAGGCTGAGGGCAACGACGAGGACAAATACGCCTATTTCCGCGACGCGCCGCAGTATCGCAACCTGTTGCTGGCCGAGCATCCGAACGGCGACTTCGGCCAGACCATGGTGCGGCAGTTGTTCTACTCCGCCTTCGCCGATACCTATTGGCGCGCGATGATGTCCAGTGGGGATAGCACCCTCGCCGCTATCGCCGCTAAGTCGGAAAAAGAGAGCGCCTACCACCTTCGCCATTCCGCCGAGTGGGTGATCCGGCTCGGCGACGGCACCGAGGAAAGCCACGCGCGCGCCCAGGAGGCGGTGGACCAGCTCTGGGGCTACACGGGCGAGATGTTCGAGTGCGACGCCGCTGAGCGCACGCTTATAACGTCAGGCATTGCGGTCGACCCAGCAGCGTTGCGCGATGCATGGGACACGACGATAAATTCGGTGCTGGCCCGGGCCACGCTGACCCTGCCGACCAATCAATGGATGCAGACCGGCGGACGGTCCGGCCGGCACGGCGAGCACCTCGGCCACCTGCTCAGCGTGATGCAGCATGTGCAGCGCACCTACCCCGGGGCGGCGTGGTGAACACGGCATTGGCGGACGCCGGCGCATTGCGGGAACGGGCGCTGCGGGCCGTGCGGGAGGTTTGCGACCCGGAGATCCCGGTGCTCACGATCGCCGACCTCGGCGTGCTGCGCGACGTGGCCGTGCAGGACGGCCGCGTGGAGGTGGTGATCACGCCGACCTATTCCGGCTGCCCGGCGATGAACATGATCCAGTTCGAGATCGAGGTCGCGCTGGAAAAGGCGGGCATCGTGGGCGGGCGCGTGCGGACCGTGCTCGACCCGGCCTGGACGACGGATTGGATGACGGACGAAGGGCGGCGCAAGCTGCGCGAATATGGCGTGGCGCCACCGATGCGCGGCGGCGGGCGGCGCGCCCTGTTCGGCGCCGACACGGTGGATTGCCCGCAATGCGGGTCCGCCGACACGCATGTGCTGTCGGAGTTCGGCTCCACCTCGTGCAAGGCGCTTTGGCGGTGCGAAGCCTGCCGCGAGCCGTTCGACTATTTCAAGTGCCACTGAACGCGCCGTGGCATCCGCAACGCCCCGATTTCAAGTTCTGCGCGTTGCCGACCTGAAGCGGGAAACGCCGGACGCGGTGTCGATCGCGTTCGAGGTCCCGCCGCAGTTGCAGGCTGACTTCCGGTTTGCGGCCGGGCAGTACCTGACGCTGCGCAAGATGCTGGACGGCGAGGAGGTGCGCCGCTCCTACTCCATCTGCTCGGGGCCGGATGACGGCGAGTTGCGCATCGCGGTCAAGCGCATCGATGGCGGCATGTTTTCGGTGTGGGCCAACAGCGGCATCGGCGCCGGCGATGCGATCGACGTCATGACGCCCACCGGACGCTTCGGCATGGCATACGCGCCGGACCAGGCGCGGATCTATGCGGGCTTCGCGGCCGGGTCCGGCATCACGCCGATCCTGTCGATCATGCGCGGCATCCTGAGCCGGGAGCCGCACAGCCGGGTGTTCCTGTTCTACGGCAACCGCTCCACGGCCGACATGCTGTTCCGTGAGGCGCTGGAGGAGCTGAAGGATCGCTATCTGGGGCGCCTGTCAGTGTTCTACGTGCTGTCGCAGGAGCAGCAGGACGTGCCGGTGCTGAACGGGCGGCTCGACGCGGACAAGGTCCGCCTGCTACTGCGCCACATCGTTCCCGCTGATCTCATCGACCACGCTTTTATCTGTGGGCCGACCGGGATGAGCGACGCGATCGAGGCGACGCTGCTCGATCTTGGCCTGCGGCCGGACCAGTTGCATATCGAGCGCTTCGTCTCGGCGCTCGGCGGCAAGCCGCGGCCGAAACCCACGCCCGCCCAAACGGAAACGCCGTTCGCCACCGCGTCCCTGATCGCCGATGGCCGGCGCGCCGAAATTCCGGTCGCCGCGGGCGAGTCGGTGCTCGACGCGGCGCTGCGCGCGGGCCTCGACCTGCCCTATGCCTGCAAGGGCGGCATGTGCAGCACCTGCCGCGCCCGGGTGCAGCAGGGCACGGTCGAGATGGAGGTGAACTTCTCGCTCGAACCCTGGGAGATTGCGGCAGGCTTCGTGCTCACCTGCCAGGCCCGGCCCACCAGCCCTCATGTGGTCATCGACTACGACCATGTTTGAGCGGCACGCGAGCGTAAGTGGACTTGCGTGCGCGCCGGGCGGTGACGGACACCTCGGGCGTCATCTTCCCAAAATCCCCGGCAAATCCAACCCCCGCTCCCGCGCGCAATCCGACGCCGCATCATACCCGGCGTCCGCGTGCCGCATCACCCCGCTCGCCGGGTCGTTCCACAACACGCGGGCAATCCGCCGCGCTGCCGCCTCCGTCCCGTCCGCCACAATCACCATCCCCGCATGCTGCGAGAACCCCATTCCCACGCCGCCGCCATGATGCAGCGACACCCAAGTCGCCCCAGACGCCGTGTTCAACAACGCGTTCAGCAGCGGCCAGTCGGACACCGCATCCGACCCATCCCGCATCGCTTCCGTCTCCCGGTTCGGCGACGCGACCGAGCCGCTATCCAGGTGATCCCGCCCAATCACGATTGGCGCCCGCAATTCCCCGCTCGCCACCATCTCGTTGAACGCCAGCCCCAGCCGGTGCCGGTCGCCCAGCCCCACCCAGCAAATCCGTGCCGGCAGGCCTTGGAATTGGATGCGCCCACGCGCCATGTCGAGCCAATTATGCAGCGCCGCGTTGTCCGGCAGCAATTCCTTCACCTTGGCGTCGGTGCGAAAGATGTCCTCAGGGTCGCCCGACAGCGCCACCCAGCGGAACGGCCCGACACCCCGGCAAAACAGCGGCCGGATATACGCCGGCACGAAGCCCGGCACGTCGAAGGCGTCCGCAACCCCCGCCTCCTTCGCCATCTGCCGGATGTTGTTGCCATAATCGAGCGTCGGCACGCCCATGCGATGGAACGCCAGCATCGCCCGCACATGCTCGGCCATCGACGCCCGCGCGGCGGCAGCGACGCCCGCCGGGTCGCGCTCGCGCCGGGCCTCCCACTCCGGCAACGTCCAGCCGCGCGGCAGATAGCCGTTCAGCGGATCGTGCGCCGAGGTCTGATCGGTCACCACGTCGGGCCGCACGCCCCGGCGCACCAATTCGGGGAACACATCGGCCGCGTTGCCCAGCAGCCCCACCGAGACCGGCTGTCCCGCCTGCTTCGCCGCCTCGATCCGCGCCAGCGCCTCGTCCAGGCCGCGCGCCTCCACGTCCAAATACCCCGTCCGCAGCCGCATCTCGATCCGGCTCGGCTGGCACTCGACGGCAAGGCACGACGCGCCGGCCATCGTCGCCGCCAACGGCTGCGCGCCGCCCATGCCGCCCAGCCCGGCCGTCAGTATCCAGCGCCCGGCGAGCACGCCGCCATAGTGCTGCCGCCCCACCTCCACGAACGTCTCGTAGGTGCCCTGGATGATTCCCTGGCTGCCGATGTAGATCCACGAGCCCGCGGTCATCTGCCCGTACATCATCAGGCCCAGCCGATCGAGTTCGTGGAAATGCTCCCAGGTCGCCCAGCGCGGCACCAGGTTCGAGTTGGCGATCAGCACCCGCGGCGCGTCGGCATGGGTGCGGAACACGCCGACGGGCTTGCCGGACTGCACCAGCAGCGTCTCGTCCCCTTCCAGCCGGCGCAGGGTCGCGGCGATCTGGTCGAAGCACTCCCAGTTCCGTGCGGCGCGTCCGATGCCGCCATAGACGACGAGCTCGCCGGGCCGCTCCGCCACGTCGGGGTCGAGGTTGTTCATCAGCATGCGCAGCGGCGCCTCGGTCAGCCAGGACCGGGCCGTCAGCGCGTTGCCCCGGGCGGCGCGGATGACGCGGGCGTTGTCAAGTCGGGTCATGGCGCCTCCAGTTCGGGCAGCATGTCCAGCGCCACCGCGGCGATGGCGCCGGAGGTCACGAGCCGAGTCGCCGCCTCGATGTCGGGGGCAAAATAACGGTCGTCGGCCAGGCCCGGCACCTCCCGCCGCAGCGCCGTCCGTGCCCGTTCCAGCGCCGGGCTGGACCGCAGCGGCGCGTGGAAGTCGCAGCCCTGCGCCGCGGCCAACAGCTCGATCCCCAGCACCGCCGCCGTGTTTGCCGCCATCGGCAGCAGCCGCCGGGCCGCGTGCGCCGCCATCGAGACGTGGTCCTCCTGGTTGGCGGAGGTCGGGATGCTGTCGACGCTGGCCGGCGTCGCGCGCTGCTTGTTCTCCGACACCAGGGCGGCGGCGGTGACGTGCGCGATCATGAAGCCGGAATTCAGGCCCGGGCGCGGGGTGAGGAAGGCGGGCAGGCCGGACAGCGCCGGGTCGATCAGCATGGCCAGCCGGCGCTCGGCGATGGAGCCGATCTCGCACAAGGCCAAGGCTATGATGTCGGCGGCGAACGCCACGGGTTCGGCGTGGAAGTTGCCGCCGGACAGCGCCTCCAGCGTTTCAGAAAAAATAAGCGGGTTGTCGGTCACGCCGTTGGCCTCGGTGCCCAACGTCACGGCCGCGTGGCGCAAGATGTCCAGCACCGCGCCCATGACCTGCGGCTGGCAGCGCAGGCAATACGGGTCCTGCACCCGGTCGTCGCCCAGAAGGTGCGACTGCCGTATCCCGCTGTCGGCAATCAGGGCGCGCAGGGCTGCGGCAGCGTCGATCTGCCCGCGATGGCGGCGCAGCGCGTGAATGCGCGGGTCGAACGGGGTATCCGACCCGCGCGCCGCATCGGTCGCCAATGCGCCGATCACCAGGGCGGTGCGCAACAGCAGCTCCGCCTCGAACAGCCCGGCGAGCGCATAAGCCGTCGAGAACTGGGTGCCGTTCAGCAGCGCCAGACCCTCCTTTGGCCCCAGCGTCGCCGGCGCCAGCCCGGCGCGCTCCAGCGCCGCAGCGGCCGGAATGCGTTCGCCCTCGAAGAAGACCTCGCCCACCCCGATCATCGCCGCCGCCATGTGGGCCAGCGGCGCCAGGTCGCCCGACGCGCCGACGGAACCCTGGTCCGGCACCACCGGCACCAGCCCGCGCCCCAGCATTGCCTCCAGCAGCGCGACCGTCTGCGGCTGCACGCCCGAAGCGCCCTGCGCCAGGCTGCCAAGCTTCAGCGCCAGCATCAGCCGGGCGACCGGGACCGGCATCGGCGCGCCCACCCCGGCGGCATGCGACAGCACGATGTTGCGCTGCAGGGCCATGAGGTCGCCGGCGCCGATGCGGACATGCGCCAGCTTGCCGAAGCCCGTGTTGATGCCGTAGGCCGGCTCGCCCCGCGCCAGGATCGCCTGCACCGCGGCGGCGCTGGCCGCGATCCGGTCCTGCCCGCCCGCCAGCGCCACGCCGGCGCCGCGATACACCGCCCGCCAGGCCGCGAGCGGCACCTCGCCAGGAACCAGCGCGATCATCGATGTGATTCCTGGCCCCGCCAAACCCGGCGGTGCAACGGATTGAAGCCGATGCGATAGGCCAGCTCGGCCGGGGCATCGATGGACCAGACCGCGAGGTCGCACCACTTGCCGGGCTCCAGCGTGCCGGCGTGGTCCAGCACTCCAAGCGCCCGCGCCGCCTCCCGCGTGACGCCCGCGATGCATTCCTCGACCGTCATGCGGAACAGCGTGGCGCCCATGTTCATCGCCAGCAGGGGCGACGTCAACGGCGACGTGCCGGGGTTGCTGTCGGTGGCCAGCGCCATCGGCACGCCATAGCGGCGGAACAGCGCGACCGGCGGCGCCTGCGTTTCCCGGATAAAATAGAACGCGCCCGGCAGCAGCACGGCGGCCGTCCCCGCCCGCGCCATGGCGGCGATGCCGTCCTCGTTGGCATATTCCAGGTGGTCGGCCGACAGCGCCCCGGCCTCGGCCGCCAGCCGCGCGCCGCCAGTGTCCGAAAGCTGGTCCGCGTGCAATTTCACCGGCAGGCCATGACGCCGTGCGGCGGCGAACACGCGCGCAACCTGCTCCGGCGAGAAGGCAATGCCTTCGCAGAATGCGTCGACGGCGTCGGCCAGGCCCTCGGCCGCGATCGCCGGCAGCATGGCGTCGCAGACACGGCCGATATACGCATCCTTGTCGCCATCGCCGGGCGGCAAGGCGTGCGCGCCCAGGAAGGTCGTGACGATCCCAACCGAACGGCGCGCGGCCAGCAGGCGGGCGGCGCGCAACTGCTTCGCCTCGTTCGCCAGGTCCAGGCCGTAGCCGGATTTGATTTCGACAGTGGTCACGCCCTCGGTGATCAGCGCGTCCAGCCGCGGCAGCGTCTCCGCCACCAGGCGGTCCAGGCTGGCCTCGCGCGTGGCCCGCACGGAGCTGGCGATGCCGCCCCCGGCACGTGCGACCGCCTCGTAGCTCGCGCCGGCAAGCCGCAGCTCGAACTCGGACGCACGGTTGCCGGCGTAGGCCAAATGGGTATGGCAATCGATCAGCCCGGGCGTGATCCAACGGCCGCCGCAGTCGATGATCTCGGCGTCGCCGATGGAGGGCAGGGCAGTCTCCGGCCCCGCATAGGCGATGCGGCCCGCACGGCTGGCGACCGCGCCACGGTCCACCACGCCCAGCCCCGCCGCATTCGGCGCCAAAGTCGCGAGCCGCGCATTGCGCCACACCTTATCGAACACCGGGCCTTGCTCCTCGGGGCTGCTGGTATCCCTATCAGTCCGCACCCGGTAGAATCCAGGCATTCATCGAGGGATCATGCAATGAAGTCGGTGTTCCTGTCCGAGGCGCTGCTGCCAGCGGGTTGGGCGCAGGACGTGCGCCTCACGATCGAGGGCGGCCTGATCGCCTCCGTGCAGCAGGGCGTCGTTGCCGCGCCCGGCGAGGAACGCCACGCGATCGGCATCCCAGGCCTGCCCAACCTGCACAGCCACGCATTCCAGCGCGGCATGGCCGGGCTGTCCGAGGTGCGCGGCACAGGGTCCGACAGCTTCTGGACCTGGCGCGAGGTGATGTACCGTTTTCTCGGCGCCATGACCCCGGACGACGTGGAGGTCATCTCCGCACAGGCCTACGTCGAGATGCTGGAGGGCGGCTTCACCCGCGTGGGCGAGTTCCACTATTTGCACCACGATCCCACTGGACGGCCCTACGCCGCGCTTGCCGAAATGGCGCAGCGCGTCGGCGCGGCGGCGGCACAAACCGGGATCGGGTTGACCTTGCTTCCTGTGTTCTACGCGCATGGCGGTTTCGGCGGCCTGCCGCCATCGCCGGGCCAACCCCGTTTCATCACGGATTTGGACGGGTTCGCCCGCCTGCTGGAAGCGAGCCAGCGTGTCGTCGCCGCATTGGACGGCAGCGTCATCGGCGTCGCGCCGCACAGCCTGCGCGCCGTGACGCCGGACGAGTTGGCGGCGGTCATTAGCCTGGCCCCGGGCGGCCCGGTGCACATCCATGTCGCCGAGCAAGTTCGAGAGGTCGAGGACTGCGTGGCCTGGAGCGGCGCGCGCCCGGTCGAGTGGCTGCTGGACCATGCGCCTGTGGACGAACGCTGGTGCCTGATCCATGCGACGCACATGACGCCGGCCGAGACCATCCGCCTTGCGGGCGCCGGCGCAACGGCCGGGCTGTGCCCGATGACGGAGGCGAACCTGGGCGACGGCATTTTCCCCGGCGTGGACTGGGTTGCCGCGAACGGCCGTTACGGCGTCGGCACCGACTCGAATGTGGCGGCCGACGCAGCGCAGGAACTGCGGCAACTGGAATATGCGCAGCGGCTACGGCAACGCGGGCGCAACCTGATGGCGGGCCAACCGGGCGTGTCCACCGGGCGGGCGCTGTTCACGGCGGCGCTGCAGGGTGGCGGCGCGGCGCTGGGCGTCGGGTCACACGGCTTGCAGGTAGGCGCCGCAGCCGACCTCGTGACATTGTGGGCCGATCACCCAAGCCTCGTGCACCGGCGCGGCGACCTGCTGCTGGACGGCTGGATCTTCGGCGCTGGCCAGGGTGTCATCGACTGCGTTTGGGCGCGTGGCCGCAAGCAAGTGGCGGACGGGCGGCACACTGCGCGGCAGGCGACCGCCGCACGCTATGCGAAGACGATGCGGCGGCTCCTAGCCTCCTGACTATTTCCCCAAATGATTGTCGAAGAAGCCGGCGATCTCCTCGAACGCTTCCTTCGTCTCGGGCGTCCGGTCGTCGCGGTAGAATTGCGCGTGCGACTGGCCTTCATACACCTGCAGGCTCGCTTCCACGCCGGCTTCGCGCAGCTTGCGGTGGGTCCGCACCGTGTTGCTCAGCAGCAGGTCGCGCGTGCCCGTCGTCAGGATGGCCGGCGGAAATCCGTGCATGTCGCCATAAACCGGCGAAAGCAGCGGGTCCTTGAGGTCGTGGCCCTTGGCATAGAACACCGTGGCGGCGTCGCAGAACCCGTCGGGCGATACCAGCACGTTGTCGACGAGCTTGTTGGCCTGGAAGGAGTCGCCGACCTTGGTCACATCCGCCATCGGCGTGCCCGGCGCGATCGCCGCCGGCAGCGGCAGCCCGTCCTGCTTCGCCCGCAGCACCATCTCGAGCGTCAGCGCGCCGCCCGCAGAACTGCCGAAGATCGCCATGTTCTTCGGATCCGCCTGCTTCAGCGCCGCCTTCCAAACCGTCATGGCGTCATCGAGCGCCGCCGGGAAATAGGCGTCGGGCGGCATGCGGTAGTCCACCGAGATCACCTTGTAATGCCCGAACCCGGCCATGAGGATCGCCTCGGGCAGCGCCGCCTCGCCGGGGTTCAGCACATAGCAGCCGCCGTGCACATGGACGAGCAGGCGGTTCTGGTTCGCAGGCGGGATGGCGTCGGGCGTCAGCACGAACACCTTGACGCCATCCATGGTCGTCGTCTCGACCCTGACATGCAGCCGGTCGAGCATGCCCGGCACGGCCTGGGCCAGGGTCGCCGCACCCGTGTTGGCGAGCGTCCGCCAGGCCTCGGGCGTCGTCGGCGGCTTGTCCCAGTTCTGCCGCAGCGGCTGCGCGATGATCGCCTGCATCTCGGGGCTGACGTCGCCGGGCACCAGCAAGGCGCGCGCCGGCACGTCACGCGGCGCAAGCGGCGTCTGCGCCATGGCGCCAGGGGTGAGGGCCATGAAAAGGGCTGCGGCGCATCGGATCGAAACGGTGGTCATGCGGGCGTCTCCGGTGGTTGATTAGGGACAAAGCTGTCCAGCGGCGCCCGTGCCTAGCGGAATGCCGACACGGCCGGCAAGCCCAGCAGCTCGTTCACGTTCAACGCCAGCTTCAACCCAACGACCAACGCATCCCGCGGCGCACGGGTCGCGCTTTGGTGGCTGATCTGGTCGGGGTTGACGAGGTATTGCAGGCTGCCGGCCAGGAACACGCCCTCGAGCACGCGGTAGTTGTAGTTGGCTTCGAAGACGAACTGGTTGCGGGACACGAAGGTCGGGCTGTGGGCCTTTCGCAGCAGGGCGTTCAGGAAGCCATCCTCCTTGTTTGACAGCCGGATGTAGGTGCCGAGCAGGCCGATCTGGTCGCCGGGCCGGCTGGCGAGCGGGCCGGACCAGATTGCCCCGGCCACGCCTTGGAACGCGAACAGCTCCTCGCCGTCGAACGGGCCGGCCACGGTGCCGAACACCGCGACGCTGCGCGTGGTGTCGCGGTCGTAGCGATAGACCACTTGGTCGCCCAGCGCATACAGGCCCCTGCGCCCGCCGCTATAGGACCGGGCGCGCCCGCCGAACTGCACGCGCGAGCGGCCGGCGGCGTTCTCAAATGGGTCCGTGTATGGGGCGGAGTTGTACCAGCCGCCGATCTTGGCGTGGCGCGGATAAGCGTCGTTGGTGAAATCGGTGCCGTATCCGGCCTCGACCGGCACCACGAACCCGGTCGAGTGGTTCAAGCCCCAGTCGAACCCGCTGTTGGTGTTGCGCGTCGAGTTCGTCTCGAATGCGCCGGCCTTCACGTAGGTGTCGGGCGTGGGGCTGTAGCTGACCCGCCCGCCCCAGTTCACGTAGGGGAAGCCGGGAAAGCCGGCCACCGCCTGGGTCAGCTCGAACGGGCAGTCCGCCACGTTCTGGAACCGGCAGCCATAGGTGGACCGCGCGAACTCGCCGGTCGCGTTGGCCCGGCCCACCAGCAGGTCAAGCCGGCCGTCGAGCAGCCGCTGCTCATAGGTCAGCTCGGCCAGCTCGAACTGCTTCTTTGGGTAGTAGAACGACTGCACCTTGGTCCGGGTGCCGATGTGGTCGGTCGCCAGCTCGTGGCCATAGAACTGCGCGAACGTCACATTGAGCTGCGCGCCGGGAAGCTGGACCGTCTTGTTGAGGTCCACATCGGCGCCGAACAGCACGACGCCCGAGGTGTCGGTGCCCTGGGTGATGCCGCCGACCGGGTTGGCGGCGAAACTCTGCACATAGCGCATCCGCGGCAGCACGCCGAAATTGAGCAAGTCCTGGCCGAGCCGGACGATGGGCTCGAACGGCGTGCCGAGCAACGGGCTTGGTTGACGGCTGGCGCGCACCGGCGCCGGGTCGAATACCTGGATGTTCTGCGCGTTCGCTGCGGAAGCGGCCAGGAGGAACAGCGCCGTCAGGACCGCGCGCACAACTTTTTTAGGCCGGCAAGGCGCCTGCACTCTATCCATCCGGTTCCTCCCCCCGGAATGCAGGGTGGCAAGGCCGCGAGCAGATTGCCAGCCGTCATGCGGCGGCTGCGTTCCATCGCGTCGAATAATGCTCTAGCGTCAGGGCAAACCCCGAGGGATGCCATGACGGACGACACGGACGACACGGACGGCACTGCGGGACTGCCCTCGATCGGCTTTATCGGCATCGGCAACATGGGCTGGCCAATGGCGGCGCGGCTGGTCGCGGCCGGGTTCCCCGTGCACGTCGCCGACACGCGGCCGGAGCGGGCGGAGGGCTTCGCGGACCAGGTCGGCGGACGGGCGGCAGGCAGCCTGCGCGCCCTGGCCGAGGCCAGCGAGCTGGTCATCACCATGCTTCCCACCAGCGCCGCGGTGTCGGCCGTGCTGGACGAGGTCCTGCCCCATCTGCGGCCCGGCGCCCTCCTGCTCGACATGACCAGCGGCGAACCGGCGGCGACGCAACGTTTAGCCGCCCGCGTCAATGAGGCCGGCGGCGTCATGGTCGACGCGCCGGTGTCTGGCGGCGTCGAACGGGCGCGCACCGGGCAGCTCGCCATCATGGCCGGCGGCGGCGACGCGGATGTCGAGCGGGCGCGCCCGGCACTGCAGGCGATGGGCTCCTCGTTGCTGCGCACCGGCGGCGTCGGCACCGCGCACGCCATGAAGGCGTTGAACAATCTCGCCAGCGCCGGCAGTTTCCTAATTGGGGTCGAGGCGCTGCTGATCGGGCAACGCTTCGGCCTGGAGCCTGGCATGATGGTGGACGTGCTGAATGCCTCGACCGGCATGAGCAACAGCTCGCAGAAGAAGTTTCGGCAGTTCGTGCTGTCACGGAAATTCGACAGCGGCTTTGGCCTCGATTTGATGGTGAAGGACCTCAGCATCGCGCTCGGCGTCGCCCGCGATACCGGCACGGCGGCCCCGTTCGCGGCGCTGTGCCGGGAGCTTTCGGCAGCGGCCCAGGCTATGCTCGGCCCCGGCGCGGACCATACGGAGCTTGCCAAGCTGTCGGAACGACTGGCCGGCAGCGAGTTGGCGGATGCCGCCAAGCAGGATCAGCCAGCCGCTTGACCGCCCCGCCGCGTGGCCCGACACTTAGGCCGTAAAATAAGGCTTGAGGAAATGTCGATGCTGCGCAGGTCGTTCTTGGCCGTCTCCGGCGCCATGCCGTTCGCCCTTGCCCGCGGCGCCGCGGCCCAGGGCACGCCCCCCAGTGAAATCAAGATCGGCGAGGTTTACTCGGGGTCCGGCACCTACGCCGCCATCAGCCTGCCGGTGTATAACGGCATGAAGCTCTGGGCGGACCGGCTGAACGCCGATGGCGGGGTGTTCGTCAAACCCTATGGCCGCAAGGTCAAGATCCGCATGGTCGGCTATGACGACCAGAGCCAGCCGGCCACCTCGACCACGATGATCAACCAGCTTATCACCCAGGACAAGGTCGACATCCTCGTCGCCAACTCCGGCTCCGTGCTGGCCGCCGCCGCCATGCCGGTCGCGCGGGACAACAAGATGCTGCTGTTCAACCCGACCGGCTCGGGCATGAATTTGTTCTCGGCCGGCAACCCCTACATGCTGCTGACTTCGACGCCGTTCTCTGCCGAGTGGCCGAAATGGGTCGCGCAGTACCTCGCCAAGGAAGGCCCGGCGAACGGCATCAAGCGCGTGGCGCTGATCTACGCCACCAACGAGTTCACGACGACGCTCGCCAACGCGTTCCGCAGCATGATCAAGGACAGCGGCGCGCCGCTCGAATTCGTCTATGACCAGGGCGTGCCCACCGCCACGTCGAACTACACGGTGCTGATCAACAACATCGCCGCCGCCAACCCGGACGCCGTCATCGAGCTGGGCTACCCCAACAACGACATCGCATTCCTGCGCAACCTGGGCGACAGCGGGGCCACGTTCCGCTGGCGCTTCCAGGTCTATCCGGGGATCGAGACGGACGAACTGGCCAAGACCGTCGGCTATGCGCCGATGGAGGGCATGTTCACCTTCGCGACCGCGATCGACATCGACTACAAGCCGGACGTCGGCATGCCCATCGGCGAATACCGGGCGGCGTGGGAGAAAGCCTATCCGGACGGGCGCGTGGAGTTCGGCTTCAACGCCATCGCCGGCTACAACACTGGCCTGGTCATCGAGCGCACGCTTGCCACGGCGGACAGCATGGCGCAGCTCGAATTGCGCCGGGCCGCGTTCGCGCTGTCGGGCAAGATACGCACGCTGAACGGGCCGTTCGAGCTGAACCCGATGGGCGCGCAGATCGGCTCCGTCACGCCGGCCGGGCAGTTGGTGTCCGATGGCCATGGCAAGCTCAAGATGAACGTCGTCTGGCCCCCGCCGGTCGCGACGGCCAAGGCGATCTACGGCGCGCCCTGACGAGTGCTCGTCCACGCGGTCCTGTCCGGCCTGGTATTCGGCTTATACTTCACCCTAGTCGGTCTCGGCCTCAATCTCGTGTTCGGCGTCATGCGGATCGTCAACCTCGCGCATGGCGACGTGCTGATGCTTGGCGCATTCGCCGCCGTTTCGCTGTTCGGCGCGGCCGGGGCGTCGCCGCTGCTCTCGGCCGTGCTGGTGCCGGCCGTGTTCTTCCTGCTGGGCCTGCCGTTTTACTTCCTGGTGGTGCCGCGCTTGCTGGCTGCGCGCGATTCGGAGATGCTGTCGATCATCCTGTTCTTCGGCGTGTCGCAGATCATCGAGGCGCTGGCGACGCTCGCCTTCGGGGCCAACGAGCGCTCCCTGCCGGGCCGCCTGCTCGGCGTCGGCCCAATGAACCTGCTCGGCGCGTCGTTGCCCAAGGCGTGGGTGTATAGCGCCGCCGTCAGCCTCGCCGCCGTGCTTGGTATCTTCATATACCTCTACCGCACCCGGCTCGGCACGCTCACCCGCGCCGTCATGGTCAACCGCGAGGAGGCGCTGGCGACAGGCATCGACGTCCACCGCGTTTCGGCCATCGCGTTCGGCATCGGGCTGGGGCTGGCCGGGCTGGCGGGGGTGTTCGCGCCGTTCATGCTGGGCAGCGTCAAGCCGTCCATCGGCGTCGACCTGAACATCACGGCCTTCGCGGTGATCGTGATCGGCACCCTCGGCAACCCGCTCGGCACGGTGCTGGGTGGGCTGGTCTATGGCGTGTCGCTGATGCTGATGCAGACCTATCTCAGCTCCTGGGCCAACCTTTTGCCCAACCTGCTGCTGATCGGGGTGCTGCTGGTGCGTCCGAGCGGGCTGTTGGGACGCCGGGTGCGGCTTGCGTAGCCGCCTGTTGCGCGACCTGGTGTTCGTGGCGGCGCCGGTCGTGCTGATCATGGCGTTGGCGCCGTTCGGCTACAGCAACCAGTTGCTGCTGTTCAACTTCGTCATGTTCCTCGCCTTGGCCCAGGGCCTGAACATCATCTACGGGTTCACCGGCTATTTGCCGTTCGGCTATGTCGGCTTTTTCGGCGCCGGGGCGTATGGCTTTGCCATCGCGGTGCTGCAACTGCATTGGCCACCGCTGGCTGCGCTGCTGGCGGCGGGTGCTGCGTCCGTCTTGCTGGGCTTGGTGCTCACGCCGCTGCTGCGGCTGTCGGGCGCGTACTTCGCCATCGCCAACCTGGCCGCGTCGCAGGCGGTCTATCAGGTCGTCTCGAACCCGGACCTCGAATGGCTCACCCGCGGCCCTTACGGCATCACGCTCACCGGCGTCTATTCGCCGCGGGCCAGCTATGCCGCCGCGCTCGTGATCCTGGCGGGCGCGCTGGCGCTGGTCGCCGCCTTGCGCAACTCGCGGTTCGGCCTGGCGCTGCAGGCGATCAAGGACGACCCGGTCAGCGCCGCCAGCGCCGGCGTCCCCGTCGTGCGGCTGCGGACCATCGCCTGGCTGCTCTCGGCGCTGGTGGCCGGGCTGGTGGGCGGCGCCTACGCCTGGACCATCGGCACCTTCTATCCCGAGAGCGTGTTCGACCTCGGCATCAGCATCTTCGCCGTCGTGTTCACCCTGTTCGGCGGCGCTGCGACGCTGCTCGGCCCCGTGCTCGGCGTCGCGATCCTGTATGGCGTTTACAACAGCATCGGCATCAGCGTGCCGCAGTATTTCCAATTGATCTACGGCGCATTGATCGTGGGCCTTGTGCTGTTCCTGCCCAACGGCCTGGTTTCCCTGCTGCAGCGGAGGGGCATGCGTGTCCCCTGATCCCATCCTCCATGTGGAAAAGCTGGTGAAGCGTTTCGGCGCGTTCCGGGCGCTGGACGGCATCAGCTTCGACCTGCGGCCCGGCGAGGTTTTGGGACTTGTCGGCCCCAACGGCTCCGGCAAGACCACGTGCATCAACGTCATCTCGGGCCTCTATGCCGCCAGCGACGGCCGGGTGACGTTCGAGGGGCGCGACCTTGGCGCCGTCGCGCCGCACCGGCGGGCGCAGGCCGGGATCAACCGCACCTTCCAGTCGCCGCACCCGTTCGCATCGCTGACCGTGCAGGAGAACGTGGCGGTGGCGGCGGCGTATGGCGGGGCAGGGCGGGTAGTCGACCTCGGCGCGTTGCTGGCGTCCGTCGGCCTCGATGGCGTGGCGGGCCGGCCGGCGCACGAGCTGAACAGCGCGCAGCAAAAGGCGCTTGATTTGGCCCGGGCGCTCGCGACGTCGCCGCGGCTGCTGCTGGTGGACGAACTCGCCGCCGGGCTGAACCCGGCCGAGCTGGGCCGCATGGCCGACCGGCTGCGGGCGCTCGCGGCAGGCGGCATGGCGCTGCTGGTGGTCGAGCATCTGATGGGTTTCATCGACCGGGTGACCGACCGCGTGGTGGTTATGAACGCCGGGCGCGAGATCTTCGGCGGCAGCATGGCGGCGGCCACGCGCGACCCGTTGGTGATCCAGGTCTATCTCGGCGGCGCGCATGGCTGATCTACTGGACGCGAGCGGCATCGAATCCGGTTATGGCAGCGTCCAGGTGCTGTGGGGCGCCGGGCTGCGGGTGGTGGCGCAGGAAAGCGTCGTGCTGCTGGGCGCGAACGGGGCGGGCAAGACAACGCTGTTGAAAGTGCTGCTCGGGTTGATGCCGGCTTGGGGCGGCCAGGTTGCGCTGGACGGCGCCGATGTCACGCGGCTGCGCACCGACCGCCGGGTGCGGCTTGGCGTCGCCTACATGTCGGAGCTTGGGGTGTTCCCCGGCCTGTCCATCCAGGAGAACCTGCGCATTGGCGGCCAATTCGCCGCCGCGGCGTCGCTGCGGGCGCGGATGGAGGAGCTGTTCGCCGTGTTCCCCGACCTGGCGCGGCGGCGGGGCGCGCTCGCCAGCAGCCTGTCGGGCGGGCAGCGCAAGATGCTCGGAATTGCCAAGGCGCTGGCCGGATCGCCGCGGCTGCTGGTGATGGACGAGCCGAGCGCCGGCCTGTCGCCGCTGTTCGTGTTGGAGGTGATCGCGGTGCTGCGCCGGTTCCGCGGCACCGGGCTGGCGCTGTTGATCGCCGAGCAGAACGTGGCGTTCCTGGACTTGGCGGACCGGGTTTACACGCTGGAGGGCGGGCGGATCGGCTTTGAGGGCACGGTTCAGGCGCTGCATGCGGATGACGCGCTGCACCGGGCGTATTTTGGGTTGGGTTAGAGCTTTGTAACGTAAAGGATGGAACCCGAGCGGCCGAACCTGTATTGTCGACCTATAAAGCTGCCCTGCCGGGAAATGCCGGCGCATTCGATCGCCCTGGCCACTTTGCCAAGGTAAGGTCATGCATTGGGAGGCCTTTGACTGTGCCCACTCCCGGTCCAGCGTAGGTTTGTGTGCGGAGGCGGTTGGCTATACTGTCCCGTTCACGCCGGGGGAACGCAACATGATCAGGATATTCACCGCCGTGCTGCTTGCGCTTGGCTGCGTCGGCACCGCGCTCGCGCAGGCGCCGGTAGCGCCGCCCACTACGCCGTATGGCGAGCCGATCTCGCTCGACATGGCGAAAAAGGCCGTCGCCGCCGCCGAGGCCGAGGCCGCGCAGCACGGCTGGCCCATGGCGATCGCGATCGTCGACACCGGCAGCAACCTCGTCGCCCTGCACCGGATGGACAACACGCAGATCGGCTCGATCCGCCTGGCCGAGGGCAAGGCGCACACCGCGCTGGAGTTCCGCCGTTCCTCCCGGGTGATGCAGGATGCGGTCGCCGGCGGCGGTGTTGGCCTATGGTGGCTGCGGGTGGATGGGGTCGTCCCGCTCGAGGGCGGCGTGCCCATCATCGTCAACGGCAAGATCGTGGGCGCGATCGGCGCATCCGGGGGCGCATCGGCGCAGGACGCGCTGACCGCCCAAGCCGGTGCCGACGCGCTGAAGTGACGACGGGCCGCGGGAGATGACCGTGCCCACGAAGCTGCCCCTACACGTCAATGGACGCGACACATCGGTGCAGGCGGCGGCGCGGGTCGAAAACGCGCAGTCGCAGCAAGAGGTCGCCGAGTTGCAGGCCACCCATGACGCATGGGTCCGAGCGGGGATGCTGGGCAAGCTGGCGCGGTGCGGGGCGAAGCTGCGGACGTGCATTCGGGTGGACGAGGGCACGGGACCGTTCGGGGAGCGGCCGGATTACCGGGTCATTCGGGGATGTTAGGGCGGCGTAGGCCATGACCGGGAAGCTGTCCGTTTTTCCGTCCGGTAATCAACGTGTCCGCCCTGCCGTCCAGGTTCCGGAGTTTCCGGACAGGGCGGGCGTGGTCGGTTGGGGGTGGTTTTGCGGACAGCCATCGTGCGCGACCTTATGCATCACGGCACCGTAGGTTTTCAGTCATGCCCGCAGTCGATCGAAAGTAGTTCCTTCTCGACATGAGGTTCCTTAATCTGGCCCGTATGAAGCGGGTTGCGATCGTCGGAAACGCGGGGGGTGGAAAATCTACCTTGGGAAGGCGTTTGGCTGAACGATACAGCCTCCCATTCTTTTCGGTTGATCAGATCCAGTGGCTTCCCGGCTGGGTGCAAGCAGACGAAGGTGTTGTAACGCAGAAGCTCGACGAGGTGGCGACAGCGGAGCGCTGGATCGTGGACGGCTGGGGGCCTTGGCCAACCATAGAACGAAGACTGGCAACGGCAGACACCATCATCTTTGTCGATCTCCCGCTCTGGATGCACTTCTGGCTCGCCGCCGAGCGCCAGATATCGGCGGCGCGAGGCGAGAACCGCAGTGACCCGTTGGATGGTTGTGACCAACTTGCGGTGACGAAAAGACTGTTCGAGTTGATCTGGCGGGTAGACCAAGATCTGATACCACGGCTCAACGCAATGCTTGAGCGTCGCCCGATCACAGCGATTTATCATCACATAACGACATTGGAAGAGTTGGAAGCGCTTGGCAGAAGCTGATTTCGGCTTCGAAGCGGATTCTGGATAAGCTGATCGTGTCCGCCAACCTTCGTTTGACGGACAAAAGCGTCAAGCTTTTCCGTCCATCGCCCACGAAACTGAGAACCCAATGACGTTAGGGCAACGACTGGAGCTCGTGGACGTCTGGGCGCCAAACCCCTCCTCGACGCTCTTGCCCCGCGTCGTGCCGCTCTCGACCGGGGCGTGCGCCTGCCGCAGGGTGGCGGCGTTGATCGGCATCAGGCGCTGCGGCAGCATAACGGTCAATCTTGATCGTCGCCGGCCTGGTATCGGCCATAACCACCAGCGTCCGGGCGGCTGCGCTGAGCTACTTTCCCCCGTCCACCTGCAGGATCTGCCCATTGACGAAATCGGCCAGGGGGCTTGCGAGGAACAGCACCGCGTTGGCGATGTCCTGCGGCGTGCCCAACCGCCGCAGCGCGATCGCTCCGAGCATCGCCGCCTGCCTTTCGGCGCCATAGCCGTCCCACTGCGCGGTGCTGGCCGGGTTGCTGGGAATCAGGCCCGGCGCAACGCTGTTCACCGTGATCCCGTGCGGGCCAAGCTCGTGCGCGAGCTGCCGGGTCAGGCCCACAACGGCGTGCTTGGCGCTGGCATAGGCCTGGATGCCGGTCAGCGAGGCCTGCAGCCCGGCGCCCGAGGATATGTTGACGATCCGTCCGCGCCCGGCCCGCTTCATGCCCGGCGCTGCGGCCCGGCTGAGCACCATGGCCGCGCCGAGATTGACCGCCATGATGCGGTCCCAGTCCGCGTCGGCGACTTCCTCGATCGGGCGGAACACCTGGCCGGCGACGCCGCCCGCGTTGTTGACCAGCACGTCCACGCCCGTGCCCGCCGCCTGCTCGACTTGGCCGATCCAGGCGGCGCCGGCCGCGCGGTCAGCGAGGTCCACGACCCTCATCTCGGCGCCGGCAACCGCGGCCATGACCGGATTGCAGCCGAACACGCGCGCGCCGAGCCCGGCAAAACTCTCCGCGATGGCCTGGCCCAGCCCATGCCCCGCGCCGCTGACTGCGACCACCTTGCCGTCGAAACGCAGGTTCATGGCAGCAATTCCAAAAGGTTGCCGTCGGAAAGCGCCCGGCGTCCCCCTTCCGCCTCGTGGATCAGCGCGACCAGCTTGCGGATCGTCGGGCAGGGCAGGCCGTGCCGGGCGCCGATGGCGGCAATGGGGGCGATCTGCACGTCCACCTCGGTGCGGCGCTTGCGTATGGCGAGGTCGCGCCAGACCCCGGAGTGCGTCTTGGCGCTGGGACGGTTGAAGGCGACCATGGCGTCGACGCTGGCCTGCGCCTGCGCCGCCGTGGCACCGGGGCGGAAGGCGTCGGGGTCGAAGCCGTTGAAGCCGCGCGGCTGCACTCCTTCCGCCAACGCCACCGACACCGCCTCGGCCCCAAGCGCGCGCCAGGCCGGCAGCAATTCCGGCCGCGCGAGGCAGTCGGCGATGCCCTTGTCGCCCAGCGCCTGCGCGAACAGCATCGATCCGTAGCCGAGCTTGCCCCAGAGGTATGACCAGATGTCGGGCGTCGTGATCGCGTCCGGTTCGAAGTCCCGCATCAGCGCGTGCAGGGCGTCGAGCCGGGGCGTGGCAGCGCCGTCGAGTTCGCCCAGCACGACCGCGCCGCGGTTGCCGAACATGATCTCGCCCGGCGCCATCCAATCCGCGCCGAAATTGACGAATGCGCCCACCGTGCGCCCGTGGCCGACGATCCCGGCGATGATGGTCTCGCAAAGCCCGTTCTGCAATGACAGGACATAGCCGTCATCGGCGAGGTGCGGCAGCAGGGCGCGGCACGCCGCCTCGGTATGGTGCGCCTTCACGCACAGGAAGATGCGGGGCCAAACGCCGAGGACGTCGGCGGGCAGCGACGCGGGGGCCTGGACGGTGAAGTCCTCGATAGGGCCGAAGATGTGCAGGCCGCGGCTCCGGATCGCGTCGACATGCTCCGGCACGATGTCGACGAACGTCACGTCATGGCCGGCGCGCTTCAGGGCCGCGCCGACCGTGCCGCCGATGGCGCCGGCGCCCCACACCAGGATGCGGCCGTCGTCCATGGCCCCAGCCGCCCCGCCGCTCAGGCGTTCCACCGCCATGTGTTGACGTTCCAGGCGTTGAGCCTGGTGTTGATGTTCGGCTGGTAGCCGCTCAGGCCAGCCTTGGTCCCTTCCACCAGGACATACTGGAAAATCGGCAGGAACGGCAGGTTCTCGCGCAGCAGGGCCTGGACGGCGCGGTAGGCCTCGGTCCGCTTGGCGCGGTCCAGCGTCGTCGCGCCCTGCTGCATCAGCTCGTCCAGCTTCGGGTTGGAATACTGCATCGTGTTCGCGCCGGAACCGCCCTGCGCCGCGATGGCCTTGCTGCTGAAGTAATCGGCGGCAGCCGGGTCCGGCCCGGTCATGAAATTGATGCCGACGATCGCCGTCTCGAAGTGCGAATTGATCCAGTATTCGCCCCACATGACCGCCGCCGGCAGGTTGCGGATCGTCATGCCGACGCCGATCTCCTGCCAGTTCTGCTGCAGGAGTTGCTGCGCCTGCTCGCGGAGATGGTTGCCCGCCGTGGTGGAGTTGGTGAACTGCAGGCGCACCCCGTCCTTCTCGCGCACCCCGCCGCTGCCGACCTTCCATCCTGCGCCGTCAAGCAGCGCCTTGGCCTTGCCGGGATCGTATTCCTGTTTCGGCAAGTCGGGGTTGTAGGCCCATGACTGCGGCGGCAAATAGGTCTCGCTCGGGTGCGGCAGCCCATAGTACAGCTCGTCGATGATGCTCTTTTTGTCCATGCCCATATACAGCGCCTGGCGGACCGCGAGGTCCTTGAACTGCGGCAGGCCAAGATTGAAGTAGAAATTCTCGATGCTTGCCTGCGCCGTCGGCATGACGACGCGGTTCGGCAGCGCCTTGGCCTCGCTATAGTGGTCGGCCGCGATGCCCTGCAGGCTGATGTAGTCGATGTCGCCGGTGCGGAACTGGGTATAGAGCACCGTAAGGTCCGGGATATACTTGTAAACCACGCGTTCGAGATACGGCCCGTCGCCGAAATAGGCCTCGTTGGCGGCCAGCGTGATGTGGTCGCCCGGCACCCGCTCGCCCCACTTGAACGGCCCGGTCCCGACCGGCGCCCGGGTGAACGCCGGCGCGCTCGGATCGGTCGACCCGGCCAGCAGATGCTGCGGCACCATGAACGTCCACGCCAGGATCGACGCATAGGGCGCAAACGGCTTTTCCATCCGCCACGCAATCAGGTTCGGCGCCAGCACCGTCAGGTCGCGCACCAGCTCGTGGCCCGACCGGCTGCCGGCCGGGAAGTTCGGGTCGTTGATGAGGTCGATCGTGAACTTCACGTCGTCGGCGGTGAAGGGCTTGCCGTCATGCCAGGTCACGCCGTCGCGCAGCTTGACCCGCCAGGTCAGCCCATCCTCCGAAACGCCGCCATTGGCGACGGTGGGGATTTCGGCCGCCAGGCGCGGCAGGAACGCGCCCTTGGGGTCCACGGCCCAGAGCGGGCTGAACAGGGACATGTAGATGCCGTCATCGACCTCGATATGCGGCAGCAGCGGGTTGAACACCGTCGGCTCCTGCGACAGGCCGATGATGACCTGCCCGGACGGCTTCGCCTTGCCCTGGGCGCGCGCGCCGGCGCCGAACAGCGGGATCGCGCCGCCTGCCAAGGCGAGCTGCAGGACCGAACGTCTCGGCAGGGTGTCGGCGCGGTGCTCCGTCATGCTGGGCTCCTTTCGATGGTTGCGCGGGCGCTCACGCCGGGGCCTCGACATAGATGCGCGAGCCGTCGGTAAACCGGGAAAAGCGGAACGGCGTGGGATCGACCAGTGGCCTTGCGCCGGTCACGAGGTCCGCCGCCAGCCGCCCGGCCGCGGGGCCGATGCCGAAGCCATGGCCGGAGAACCCGGTGGCGATCACCAGGCCCGGCATGGCGTCGACCGGGCCGATGACCGGCACGGCGTCCGGCGTCACGTCGATCATGCCGGCCCATTGCTGCACGACCTTCATGTCGCGGAATGCGGGGAACGCGGCCTTCGCGGCGCTCACCGCCTCGGCGTTGACGCTGGGCTCCGGCGCCGGGTCGAGCATGCGGACCTCCTCGAACGGGCTTTTCGCGTCGAGCGCCCAATGGCGGGGAGTGCGCGCCTCGGCCATGAAGCGCTCGTCGAGGCGTGGGCGCAGGCTGCTCCAGGTCGCCCGCATGGCCGGGATGAACTCGCGGAAGAAGCGCGCGGTGTCCGGCACCAACGGCACGACGTTGCCATGGCCGTTGGCGATCGTGTAGCCGCCGTCGATCCGCTTGCGGTAGGCGAATTTGCTGAACCAGGCGGACACGGACGGACCGTCCTCCAGCGGGGCCGTCCGCAGCACCGAGGACCGCACCTTCAATTGCGGCAGCCGCAGGCCGAGGTTGCCGCAAAACAGCCGGGACCACGCGCCGCCCGCCAGGACCACGCCGTCGCAGGCGATGCGTCCGTGCTCGGTGACCACGCCGGCGACGCGCCCGCCTGCGATGTCCAGCCCGCGGACGGCGCAGTTGGTCAGGATGGTGGCGCCGGCGCGCCTGGCTGCGGCGGCGATGGCCGGGCCGGCCTTTTGCGGCTCGGCCCTGCCGTCCGTCGCGGTGTACAACGCCGCCTTGTCGGTGCGGGTCGATCCCGGCAGCAACGCGGCGAGCTCCTCGCCCTCGACCATGCGCGAACCCATCTGGTAGGGCCGCGCCTTTTCGAGCCAAGCCTCGTGATACGCCCGGGCCGCCTCGGTCTCGCTGACATACAGCACGCCGCACTCGCGGAACCCGGTCTCGCCTTCGACGACACGGTTCATGTCCTTCCACAAACGCAGGCTCTCGATGATGAGCGGGATTTCGCGCTGGTCGCGTCCGGTCTTGCGCACCCATCCCCAGTTCCGGCTCGACTGCTCGCCGGCGATCGCGCCTTTTTCGCACAGCGTCACCGCGACGCCGGCGTGGGCCAGCGCCAGGGCGGTGGAGATGCCGATGATGCCCCCGCCGATGACGACGACGCCGGTGCGGGCCGGCTGCTTCGCATCGCTCTCGAAGTGGTCGACTTGCGGTCCCATCGGCGGCGCTGGCTCCAATCGATTCGAATTCCCGGAGAGAGTCCCGCAAAGTGCCTGACAGGCTGGGGATTTGAAAGGCTCTTGCTCAGCCTACCGCCGTTCCAGCATGGCGATGTAGTTCACCGCCAGGTCCGCTCCTGCTCGCCATTGCCGGGACCGCACGTCGAACAGCATGCCGCTGATGTCCGCCACCGGCAGCCCGGCCGCCTTGCCATACGCACCAAGCTCCGCCGGCGTAATGAAACGCTGCCAGTCATGCGTGCCGACCGGCAGCATCCGCAGCACATACTCCGCCCCGAGCTTCGCCACCGCGAGCGAGCGCAGCGTGCGGTTCAGCGTGGAAACGAACAGCAAGCCGCCGGGCTCGATCAATTGGGCGAGCAGGCGCAGGAACGCGGCCGGGTCCGCCACGTGCTCGATGACTTCGAGCGCGGTCACGACGGGGAAGCGTGCGCCCTCCGCGGCCAGGTCCTCGGCGGCGCCCACGCGATACGCCAACGGCAAGCCCTGGCCGCCCGCATGCGCCGCCGCCGCCGCGACCGCATCCGCGGCGGCGTCGAGGCCGAGCACATCATAGCCCAGCCGTGCGAGCGCCTCCGCCGCCAGCCCGGCGCCGCAGCCGATGTCGAGCAGCCGCACCGGCCCGCCCCCCTGGGCCCAGACCCGAGCCCGGACGCGAGTATCGATCCAGCCGACCCGCAGCGGGTTCATCGCATGCAGCGCCTGCATGGGGCCGGAAAGGTCCCACCACTCTGCGGCAAGCGCATCGAACCGTGCGACCTCCTCCGCAACGACCGATCCGGTTCTCCGTATGGGGGGTTGCGCGTCTATCATGTTGCCCTGCGCTGATTTCGATGAGTATGTGAGCAAGCACGGGAGTATGTGACCCGGCATGGGCGTCGCTGCAACCGGCGAGCCCGCACCGAAAAGGCAAGAAGCAGGCATGGCGCGGATCGTAATGAAGTTCGGCGGGACATCGGTGGCCGACCTCGACCGCATCCGCAGCGCCGCCAGCCGGGTGCAGCGCGAGGCGGCGGCGGGGCACGAGGTCGCGGTCGTCGTCTCCGCCATGGCCGGCGCCACCAACCAACTGGTGGATTGGTGCGCGTCGCTGGCGCCGCTGCACGACGCCCGCGAATACGATATGGTGGTGGCGACGGGCGAACAGGTCACCTCCGGACTGATGGCGATCGCGCTGCAGGCGCTCGGCCTCGACGCGCGCTCCTGGGCCGGCTGGCAGGCCGGGGTGCATACCGACAACGCCCATGGCAAGGCACGGATCGAGTCGGTCGATGGCCGCACGCTGCAGGCGGCGATGGCGGCCGGGCAGATTCCGGTGGTGGCGGGCTTCCAGGGACTCGGGCCGGACCGGCGCATCACCACCCTGGGGCGTGGCGGATCGGACACATCGGCGGTCGCACTTGCCGCCGCCCTGCATGCGGACCGCTGCGACATCTATACTGACGTGGACGGCGTTTACACGACGGACCCGCGCATCACCGCCCGCGCGCGTAAATTGGACAAGATCGCGTATGAGGAAATGCTGGAGCTCGCTTCCGTGGGGGCAAAGGTGCTGCAGACTCGTAGCGTAGAGCTGGCGATGAAGGAGCGCGTGCGGGTCCAGGTGCTGTCGAGCTTCGCGGACGTGCCTGGAACCCTGGTGGTGGATGAGGACGAGATCGTGGAAAGCGCAATAGTATCCGGCATCGCCTACTCGCGGGACGAGGCCAAGATCACGCTGCGCAACGTGCCGGACCGCCCGGGCGTCGCCGCCGCCATCTTCGGCCCGCTGGCCGCGGCGCAGGTGAACGTCGACATGATCGTGCAGAACGTGTCGGCCGACGGCAGCACCGACATGACCTTCACCGTCGGACGCGCCGACCTGCCGCGCGTGCAGGCCGTGCTGGCCGAGCATCGCGACGCCATCGGCTCCAGCACCGTGCTGATGGACCCGGACGTGGCGAAGATCAGCGTCGTGGGGGTCGGGATGCGCAGCCATGCCGGGGTCGCCAGCATCATGTTCAGCACGCTGGCGGGCAAGGGGATCAACATCCAGGTCATCTCGACGAGCGAGATCAAGGTCAGCGTGCTGATCTCGGCGGAATACACCGAGCTTGCGGTCCGCGCGCTGCACACCGCCTACGGCCTTGATGCCGCCTGATATCGTCAGTCCCGCTGATCACATCAGCTCGGCTGATCACATCAGCTCGGCTGATCACATCAGCCCGGCTGACTACCTCAGCCATCACAGCGATAGCCTGTCCGGCCGCGCCGAGTTCGACCGGCTTTCGGAACGTGGCCGGCGCTTCCTCGGCTGCCCCGTCGCGATCATGGGCGGCGCGATGAGCTGGGTCAGCGAGCGCACCCTGGTTTCCGCCATCAGCAACGCCGGCGGCTTCGGCGTCATCGCCGGCGGCTCCATGGGGCCGGATGCGCTGGCCGCCGAGATCGCCGCCACCCAGGCGCTCACGACCCGGCCCTTCGGCGTCAACCTCATCACCATGCACCCGCGCCTGCTGGACCTGATCCAGGTCTGCCTGCGCGCCGGCGTCGGCCATATCGTGCTGGCCGGCGGCGTGCCGAACGGGGCGGCGGTGCGCGCGGTGAAGGATGGCAGCCGGCTGGTGTGCTTCGCCTCCGCGCTCGTGCTGGCGCAGCGCATGGTGCGGCTCGGCGCCGACGCCCTGGTGATCGAGGGTTCGGAGGCCGGCGGCCACATCGGCCCGGTGTCGCTCGCCGTGCTGGCGCAGGAGATCCTGCCGCATGTGACCGCCGTCCCGGTGTTCGTTGCGGGAGGCATCGGCCGCGGCGAGGCGATCCTGGCCTTCCTCGAAATGGGCGCCGCCGGGGCGCAGCTCGGCACCCGGTTCGCCGCCGCCACCGAGAGCATCGCCCATCCACGCTTCAAGCAGGCCTTCATCCACGCCCGCGCCCGCGACGCCCTGCCCAGCGTGCAGCTCGATCCGCGCTTCCCCGTCATCCCCGTGCGCGGCCTGGTCAACGCCGGCACCCAGGCCTTCCTGCAGCACCAGGCGGCGGCGATGGCGCGCGTGGACTCCGGCGAGCTGACGCGGGAGCAGGCGCAGTTGTCGATCGAGCATTTCTGGGCCGGGGCGCTGCGCCGCGCGGTGATCGACGGCGACGTGGAGCATGGCTCGGTGATGGCCGGGCAGTCGGTCGGCATGGTGACGGCGGTGCAGCCGACGGCGGAGATCATCGCCGAGCTGGTCGATCAAGCCTGCCGGGCCATCGTCGCCCGGCACGATGCGGCCCGGCGCTGAATGCCGCAGACCCGCCGCCTGCTGTCACGCCTGCGCGACATGATGGCGCTCGGCCTTTCGGTCAGCGGGACCGGCGGCGTGCCGCTCAGCGACCTGGCGGCGCTGGTCGCCAGCGAGATGGTGGCCGAGGTCTGCACGGTGTATGCCATGCGGCCCGGCGACCTGCTGGAACTCGCCGCCACGCACGGCCTCAATCCCGAAGCGGTCGGCCGCACCCGGCTGCGGGTGGGAGAAGGGATCGTCGGCATCGCGGCCGCCACCAGCACGGTGCAGAACCTGCCGGACGCGCAGAGCCATCCGGCCTTCGCCTACCGGCCTGAGACCGGCGAGGACCCGTTCGCGTCGTTGCTGGCCGTGCCGGTGCGCCGGGCTGGCCGGGTGCTGGGTGTGCTCGCGGTGCAGAACCGTGCGCCGCGGCGCTATGCCGATGATGAGGTGGAGCTGCTGGAGACGGTCGCCATGCTGCTGGCCGAGGTGCTGGCCGCGGCCGGCGCGTCGGACGGGGCGGAGCAAGGCATCGGCGGCACCATGCCGCGGCAGTTCCAGGCTGCGCCCTTGGCGCCGGGCATCGCGATCGGCCCGGTGGTGCTGCATGGCGCCGGCGCCCCGCTGCGCCGCCTGCTGGCCGACGACCCCATCCAGGAAACCAAGCGCCTGGACCTCGCTATCGCCTCGATGCGCCAGACGCTCGACGACCTGATCGAGACCCGGCTGCCGACCGGCGATGGCCCGCGGGAGGTGCTGGAGGCCACCCGCCTGGTCGCGGCCGATAGCGGCTGGATGCGCCGGGTGCGGGAGTCGGTCGCGGATGGGCTGACGGCCGAGGCCGCCGTGCACCGCGCCGCCAATGAACTGCGCGACCGCATGCGCCGCATCGCCGACCCCTATCTGCGGGAGCGCCTGGCGGACATGGAGGACTTGGCTGGCCGGCTGCTGGCGGCGCTGGACGGCGCCGAGGCGCTTCCGGCCATCCCGCAGGGCGCCATCCTGTTCGCCCGCCGGCTTGGCCCGGCGCAATTGCTGGAATGGCACGCCCGCGGCATCGGTGGGGTCGTGATCGAGGAGGGCAGCTCGGCCGGGCACGCCGCCATTCTGGCCCGCGCCCTTGGCCTGCCGGCGCTGGGCGGCGTGCGCGGCGCGCTGGCGGCAGTGGAGGAGGGCGACGACGCGGTGCTGGATGCGGACGAGGGGCAGTTGATCCTGCGCCCCGACAACGAGGTCCGCACCGCCTATGCCCGCGCGCTGGACATCCGTTTGCAGATCGAGGTTGGGTTCGCAGCGCACCGCCACCGTCCGGCGCATACCGCGGATGGCGTTGGGCTGAGCCTGATGCTCAACGTCGGCCTGGCGCGGGAGGTCGAGCATCTCGACACCACCGGCGCCGCCGGGATCGGGCTGTTCCGGACCGAGATTGCGATGCTCGCCCGCGGCGAGATCGTGGACGTGCCGGAGCAGGCAGCGCTGTATGCAAGGGTGCTGGACGCCGCCGGGGACCGCCCGGTGCGGTTCCGCACGCTGGACCTTGGCGGCGACAAGCTGCTGCCCGACGCGCCGCGGCAGGAGGAGGAGAACCCGGCCATGGGCTGGCGCAGCTTGCGCGTCGGCCTCGACCGCCCGGCGCTGCTGCGGCGGCAGCTTCGCGCCCTGCTGCTGGCGGCGCAGGGCCGGACGCTGTCGGTCATGTTCCCCATGGTCGCGACCGTCGCCGAGTTCTGCGCTGCGCGGGCGTTGCTGCTGGCGGAGGCGGCGCGGGTGCGCCCGGCGCCGGAGCGCCTACTGGTCGGCAGCATGATCGAGGTGCCGGCCCTGCTCTGGCAGCTCCCCGCGCTGATGGCGGAGGTGGATTTCGTCTCGATCGGGTCAAATGACCTGATGCAGTTCCTGTTCGCTGCCGACCGCGGCACGCCGGGGCTTTCCGGCCGCTACGACCTGCTGTCGCCGCCGGTGCTGGACGCGCTGGACCACATTTGCGCCGCGGCCGCCACTGCTGGAGTCGACGTGTCGCTATGCGGCGAGCATGCCGGACGTCCGCTCGAGGCGATGGTGCTGGCGGCGTTGGGCATCACCAGCCTGTCGATGCCCGCTTCCAGCCTGTTGCGGCTGAAGGCGGCGTTCGCCTCGGTGCAATTGACGGAACTGCGGGCGGTGCTCACGGCTGTCCGGCGCAATGCGGCCGGCCAGGCCAGCCTGCGCGCGCCGCTCACGTCTTGGGCGCGGGAGCATGGGCACCTGGCGTGATTGAGGCAGCGGCTCGTGATACTTTGGGCTGGAGGGGAATACATGGGCGATCTCTATGACCTGGACATACTGGAGTGGTCCGAGCACCAGGCACGGCTCCTGCGCCAGCACGCGGCAGGCAAGGCCGGTAATGAAGCGCCCGATTGGACCAACATCATCGAGGAGGTCGAGAGCGTGGGCCGCAGCCAGGTGGACGCTGTCGAGAGCCTGTGGACCCTGGCCTTTCTGCATGATCTTAAGTCTCAGGCATGGCCGCAATCGCGTGACGTGCCACACTGGCGGGGCGAAGCGCGGCTATTTCGCAGGCAGGCGCGGCGGAAGTTCACGCCATCCATGCGGAGCAAGATCGACGTGGCCGCGCTCTACAGCGATGCACTCGCGGGTATGCCGGACAGCATGGATGGCCTGCCGCCGTTGCCCGTGCCCCAAGCTCGCCCGGTCACGGTGGAAGAACTGCTGGGCAATGGGGCTTAAGGTAACGTCCTAGGTGGAGGAGCGTGGCCACCTGCCCTGATCCTGGAGACTCCCCGAGATGGCCAATCAACCGAGTGCCGCAAGTTTCCCAAAATCGGCCGGCATCCTGTTCGGCCTCGGCCTCGGCGGCTTCTTCGACGGCATCGTCCTGCACCAGGTGCTGCAATGGCACCACATGTTGAGCAGTTGGTATCCGGTCGACACCCTCGAAAACCTGAAGCTCAACACCCTTTGGGACGGCATATTCCACAGTAGCACCTACGTCTTTGTCGTCATCGGGCTGTTCATCCTGTGGCGCGCGGCGCATGGGCGGCACCTTGCCTGGTCGAGCAAGCTGCTGGCCGGCACCCTTATGCTCGGCTGGGGCATCTTCAACCTGGTGGAGGGAACCGTGGACCACGAGCTGCTCGGCGTCCACCACGTCAACGAACTCGTGCCGCAGGGCCAGCGCATCTATTGGGATATCGGCTTTTTGGCCTGGGGGTTCGTCATGCTCGTCGGCGGCTGGGCGATCATGCGGGCCGGGCAGCGCGAGACGAGGGCGGTTTTATGACAAGCGGAGCGGGGCGCCTTCGGGCGGCCTTGCCCTGGATTGGGCTGGGCGTCGGCCTTTTGGCTGCGACCGCCCCCGTTTGGCGGCTGCCGCTGCTTGGGTTCAATCCGACGCTCGACGAGCTGCTGCAGATGCGCTGCTTCGCGCCCGTCGACGTGGCGCCTACGCCGCCGATAGTCTCGTCGACGGCTGACGGCCGCGTCATGCGCGCCGGGGACAGTTGGCCAGTGCCGAACGGCACGCAGCTGCTGCTCTCGGCCGGCAACGCCGGCGGGACCGAGCTGCTGGTCGACGGACAGGCCACCCCCGCGCTGGGCAGCGCGGGCGCCGTCCGCCGCGACGTGCCGCTGGACCCTGATGCGCTGAAAGCCATCTCGACGGGACAGCCTCCGGCGCAGTAGAAGCGGCGGCGCACATTTATATATAGACGAAGGCGCCGGATATCCGGCGTGGGGAGCTACTATGAGCTATCGCCCGTATCAGCAGATCGAGCGCCGCAAGTCCCGCCAGATACACGTGGGCAACGTGCCCGTCGGCGGCGACGCGCCAATCACCGTGCAGACCATGACCAACACGCTCACGACCGACGTGCCCGGCACGGTGGCGCAAATCCGCCGCGCCGAGGAGGCCGGGGTCGATATCGTCCGCGTCTCCTGCCCGGACCAGGAAAGCGCGCTGGCGCTGAAGGATATCGTGCGCCAGGTGTCCGTGCCCATCGTCGCGGACATCCATTTCCATTATCGCCGGGCCATCGAGGCGGCGGAGAGCGGCGCCGCATGCCTGCGCATCAACCCCGGCAACATCGGCAGCGCCGAGCGGGTGCGCGAGGTGATCAAGGCCGCGCGCGACCATAATTGCAGCATGCGGATCGGCGTCAACGCGGGCTCGCTGGAGCGGCATTTGCTGGAAAAATACGGCGAGCCGAACCCGGAGGCGCTGGTCGAGAGCGCGCTGGAGCACGCCAAGATATTGCAGGACAACGATTTCCACGAGTTCAAGATCAGCGTGAAGGCGTCCGACGTGTTCATGGCCGTCGCGGCGTATCAGCAGCTCGCCGAGGTTTGCGACCACCCGTTGCACATCGGCATCACCGAGGCCGGCACCAAGCGGGCAGGGACCGTGAAGTCGTCCATCGGCCTCGGCAGCCTGATCTGGGCCGGCGTCGGCGATACCCTGCGCGTGTCGCTGTCGGCCGAGCCGGAGGAGGAGGTCCATGTCGGCTGGGATATCCTGAAGTCGCTCGGCGTGCGGCACCGCGGGGTGAAGATCATCAGTTGCCCGTCCTGCGCGCGGCAGGGCTTCAACGTGATCGCGACGGTGGCGACGCTGGAGGAGCGGCTGGCGCACATCAAGACGCCGATCACGCTGTCGATCATCGGCTGCGTGGTGAACGGCCCCGGCGAGGCGCTGATGACCGACATCGGCGTGACCGGCGGCGGCAACGGACGGCATATGGTGTATCACGCCGGCCGCACCGACCACACGATCGACGGCGGCGACATGGTCGAGCACATCATCGCAACCGTCGAGCGCAAGGCCGCGGAGCTTGCCGCCGCGCCGCCGGCCATGGCGCAGGCCGCAGCGGAGTAGCATGGCTGACCTGCAGCCGGTCCGCGGCACAAGGGACCTGATCGGCGAGGACCAACGCCGCCACGCCCACGTCATCGACACCGCGCGGCGCGTGGCCGGGCTGTATGGCCTGGATGAATGGGCCACGCCGATCTTCGAGGAGACGCGGGTGTTCGCCCGCACCCTGGGCGACACCTCCGACGTGGTGACGAAGGAGATGTACACCTTCGATGACCGTGGTGGCGACAGCATCACCCTGCGTCCGGAGAACACGGCCGGGGTATGCCGCGCGCTGGTCAGCAACGGGCTGACGCAATCGCTGCCGCAGAAGGTGTTCTACGCCGGGCCGATGTTCCGCTACGAGCGTCCGCAGAAGGGGCGTTACCGGCAGTTCCACCAGATCGGCGCCGAGCTGATCGGGCCGTCGGAGCCGCTGGCGGACGCCGAAATCATTGCGTTGGGCTGGCACATCCTGCAGGCGCTTGGCGTGGACGATGACACCGTGCTCGAGCTGAACACGCTGGGCGACGCCGCCAGCCGAAACGCCTATCGCGAGGCGCTGGTGTCATATTTCGGCGCGCACCGGGATGCGCTGTCGTCCGATAGCCGGGACCGGCTGGAGCGCAACCCGCTGCGCATCTTGGACAGCAAGGATGCGGGCGACCGCGCATTGGTCGAGGGCGCACCGACTATCCAGGCGGTGCTGACGCCCGAGGCGGCGGCGTTTTACGATGCGCTGCGCTCGCATTTGGACCGGTTGCGCGTGCCGTTCCGGGAGAACCCGCGCATCGTCCGCGGGCTCGATTATTACAATCATACGGCATTCGAGTTCGTGACCGACCAGCTTGGGGCGCAGGGCACCGTGATGGGCGGCGGACGCTATGACGGCCTGATCGCGCAGATGGGCGGCCCGTCGATCCCCGCGGTTGGCTGGGCCGCGGGGGTTGAACGCCTGGCCATGCTGCTGGAAATGCCGCCGATTGCGCCCGCGCCGGTCGCGGTCATCCCTGTGGGCAGCGCTGCGGAGGAAGCGGCGGCGCTCGATGCCATGCAGGCGCTGCGCGGCGCCGGCATCCGGGCCGAGATGGCCTACCGCGGCAACCTCAAGCGGCGGATGGAGCGCGCCAACCGCATCGGCGCCCGCGCGGCGGTGATCATTGGCGAGGCGGAGCTTGCCCGCGGCATGGCGCAGTTGAAGGACCTGGCGACCGGCGCGCAGTCCGAGGTGGCCCTGGCCGAACTAGCGGCAAAACTGGCATGAGCGGCAGCCTGGACTACAAGCTCGACCGCATCGTCGGGCGGGCGGCGGAACTGGGCGCCATGCTGAGCGACGGGCTGGGCGGCGACGCATTTTCGCGCGCGAGCAAGGAGCTGTCGGAGCTGAACCCAGTTGTGGAGCGCATCGGCGAGTTGCGCGAGGCCGAGCGGGCGCAGTCTGAGGCGGAGGCGATGCTGGCCGATCCCGAGATGAAGGACCTCGCCGAGGCTGAGCTCTATGAGTTGAAGGATAAGCTGCCCGCGCTCAGGCACGAAATCCGCCTGGCCCTGCTGCCGAAGGACGAGGCCGACGCCCGCAGCGCCATCCTGGAAATCCGCCCGGCGGCCGGCGGCGACGAGGCCAGCCTGTTCGCCGCCGAGCTGTTCCAGATGTACCAAAAATATGCGGAATCAAAGGGTTGGCGGGTCGAGGTGCTGGAATACGCCGACACCGGCCTGGGCGGCCTTAAGGAAGGCGTCGCCGAGATCACCGGGCGCAACGTGTTCGCCCGGCTGAAATACGAATCCGGCGTGCACCGGGTCCAGCGCGTGCCGGCCACCGAAAGCCAGGGACGCATCCATACCTCGACCGTGACCGTCGCCGTGCTGCCGGAGGCGGAGGAGGTCGATGTCCAGGTGAATGAGACCGACCTGCGCATCGACGTTTATCGCGCGTCCGGCGCTGGCGGACAGCATGTGAACAAGACGGAGAGCGCTGTCCGGATCACCCACATTCCGTCAGGCGTGGTGGTGGCGATGCAGGAGGAGCGCAGCCAGCACAAAAACCGCGCCAAGGCGATGAAGATCCTGCGCGCGCGGCTGTATGAGGCGCAGCGGTCGAGCCTTGCCTCCACCCGCGCCGCCGACCGCAAGTCGCAGGTCGGCACCGGCGACCGCAGCGAGCGCATCCGCACCTACAACTTCCCGCAGGGCCGGGTGTCGGACCACCGGGTCGAGCTGACGCTGCACAAGATCGACCGCATCATGCAGGGCGACCTCGACGACATCGTGGACCGGCTGACCGCCGAGGACCAGGCCGCGCGGCTGGCCGCCCAAGAGTAACGGTGCAGTGACGGCAGGCGAGGCGCTGCGATACGGCGCGGCGTTGCTGGAAGCCGCAGGGGTGGGCAACCCGCGGCTGGATGCCCGGCTGTTGCTGGGCCACGCGGCCGGCCTGCCGCGTGAGGCGCTGCTGCGCGAACCGTTGCAGGATATCGATCCCACGCCATACCGAGCCCTGCTGGCCCGGCGTGCCGCGCGCGAGCCACTGGCGCTGATCCTGGGCCGGCAGGAGTTCTGGAGCCTCGATTTCAAAGTCTCGCCCGCAACCCTGATTCCGCGCGCCGATAGCGAGACCCTGATCGAAGCGGCACTTGCGGCGATGCCGGACCGTAGCCGGGTGCGGTCGATCCTGGATCTCGGGACCGGCACGGGATGCCTCCTGCTGGCTGCCTTGACGGAGTTTCCTTCCGCATGGGGCCTCGGCGTCGACCGGTCGATGGACGCTGCGGCGCTGGCGTCCCGCAACGCAAGGGCGCTCGGACTGGCTGCACGCGCTGCGTTTATATGTGGCGACTGGGCGGATGCGGTTTCGGGCCGGTTCGATCTCGTGCTCAGCAATCCGCCGTACATACCCAGCGCCGACATCGCTGGCCTGATGCCGGAGGTCGCCAAATACGAGCCAGGGGGCGCGCTGGACGGTGGAAATGACGGCCTCGACGCTTATCGCCGCATCCTGGCGGCGCTGCCTGGCCTGCTTGCCCCAGACGGCATCGCGGTGCTGGAACTTGGCGTCGGCCAGGCTGGTCCGGTCTCGGCGTTGGCGGCGGGGGCGGTGACGTTTCGCGCCGACCTTGGCGGCATTTGCAGGGCACTGGTTGTGCGTTCATAAGAAAAGGTTGGCAGGACGGCGCGGGACCGCTAGGGTGCCGACGCGATCAGGAGTTGGGCCTGCAGGGCACAATCCAGCTTGCGCCGTTCGCCTGCTTGCGGGTGACACCCAATGCCGCCGATAGACTGCCGCCGGGTTAGGCCCGTGTGCGTCGTACGGCGGCTGTGAACAGGAAAGTGTTCCATACGAATGAACATGAAACGCATGCGAGGGCGCAACCACCGCGGCGGCGGCAGTGGTGGCGGCGTGCCGATACGGCACCAGACCGGCAACGTGCCGCTGAACCGCAATCACGTCTTTGACAGCAGCGGACCCGATCTTCGCATCCGCGGCACGTCCCAGCAGCTATTTGAAAAATACCTGCAGCTTGGCCGCGACGCCACCAGTTCGGGCGACCGTGTGATGGCCGAAAGCTATTTCCAGCACGCCGAGCACTATTTCCGGATCCTAAACGCCATGAACCAGGCGGCGCAGGCGCAAGGCCAGCCCAATGGCGCCGGACCGCAGCGGCGTCAGCCCTACGAAAGCCACGGCAACGAGCCGCAGACCGTCGAGCAACAGCAAGGCGTCGATCACGACGACGAGGACGAACCGCAAGCCGTGGCCGAGCCTTCGGCCGAGATGCGGGAAATCCCGATCGCCGCCGAGCCGCCGGAGCATTAGCCGGGTCGTCTAGTCGGCCAAGCAGGTTAATCGGAAGGAGCGTCCAGCGCTGCCCGCAGCCGCTGGCCTTCGGCGCCGTCAACCAGGCCCATCCGAAGGAAAAGGTCGATCAGCACCAGGTTGACGTTGAATTTGAAGCCGTCTGCACGCCGAACCTCGTCCAGCACCGCCGGTAGCGGCCACAATTCAAACGCTTCGACCTCGCCGTCGCGTGGATGCGGCGCGAAGCTCTCCGGCAGCACGAGATCGTAGCAATGCAGGCGGTCGCGCCGCAGCCCCTCAGGGCGGTCCATCGCGTAGCCGAGCCGGGCTACCAGCGTCGCCTCCGCGATCAGCTCGGCAGGAACCGCGGCCTCCTCATCCGCCTCCTTGGCCAGTGTTTCCCATGGTGACAGGCCGGCCGGAACGCCACCGCCCACCAAGTGATCGAGCTTGCCCGGGTCCAGCAGCTTGTCCGCAGCCCGCCGCGCCACCCATAGCCACGGCCCATCCGCCCGGCGCACCAGCCCGTTCAGGTGCACGCCCTCTGCGCGGATGCCGAACGCTGGCAACGCGCCGCGGTCGACCTGCGCCAACGCCGGGCCATCTGGCTCGGCGCGCACATCGAACGCCTCGCCCCGCCAGCGGAACAATCCCTGGCCAGCCAGCACTTTCGCCATGCCGGGCAGCTCGTCCGCCGCGAGCGCCACGCCGCCAGGCCCAAATGCCGCGCCCAACCCGGCCAGCGCCTTCGCCATATCCGGCAGCACCCATCCGACCTGCGCCGTCCCCAGCCGCAACAGCAGCCGCTGGCCCGGCAGCTCGGCGTTGCGACAGGCGGCGATGTGGCGCATGAGGTCGGTCATCCCTCTGTTATGGTGACAATCCCAGGGCATCCCAGGCGTCCGGTCTTTCCACCATCGGCGCGCGTCGCCACATGTTGCAGATGAAGCCTGCTGACCTCATCGCCACGCCCGCCTCTGCCACGCCGCAGCGGACCGGGTTCCAAACCGTACGTTCGTTGCTGCCCTACTTATGGCCTAAGGGAGAGCCCGGCGCCCGCGTGCGCGTGGCCGTGGCCGTCGTCATGCTCGTCCTGGCGAAGGTCGCGACCGTTTATATCCCGATCGTTTACAGCCAAGCGGTCGATGCCTTGTCGCCCAAGGGGCATCCGCTCACCATCCCATTTGCCCTGATCCTGGCCTATGCCCTGCTGCGCATCGCCTCGTCGGGCTTTGCCGAGCTGCGCGACGCCGTGTTTGCCGCCGTGCAGCAGAGCACCGTGCGCAAGGTGGCGCTGCAGACCTTCAAGCATCTGCACCGTCTTTCGCTGCGTTTCCACCTGGACCGGCAGACCGGCGGGCTGTCCCGGTCGATCGAGCGCGGAACGGCAGGCATCGAAAACGTGCTTCGCCTTGCCGTGTTCAACATTGTGCCGACGTTGCTTGAGGTCGTGCTGGTGGTCGGCATATTATGGCATATGTTCGACTGGCGTTTCGCCCTCGTCACCTTGGTCACCGTCGTCCTTTACATCGGTTTCACCTTTGGCTTCACCAACTGGCGGGTCCGGTTCCGCCGCGCGATGAACGACACGGACAGCGACGCGCAGACCAAGGCGATCGACAGCCTGCTCAACTTCGAAACCGTGAAGTATTTCGGCAACGAGGCCCACGAAGCCCAACGTTTCGACGAGGCCCGCGCCCGTTACGAACGCGCTGCGGTCAAAAGCCAGGTCACGCTCAACATGCTGAACCTCGGCCAGGCGTTCATCATCGCGATTGGCCTCGGCTGGGTCATGCTGATGGCGGCCGACGGCGTGCAGGCCGGCACCATGACGGTCGGGCAGTTCGTGCTGGTCAACACCTACCTGATGCAGCTTTACCAGCCGCTCAACTTCCTCGGGTTCGTCTATCGCGAGATCAAGCAGGGCCTGGTCGACATGGAGCAGATGTTCCGGCTGATGTCCGTGGGCCAGGAGGTCGCGGACCGGCCCGGCGCCCTCGTATTGGCGGCGCAGCCCACGCCGGGCAAGCCTGATTTCGGACAGCCCGGCTCCGTCGCGTTCCGCGATGTTCATTTCGGCTATAATCCAAACCGCGAGATTCTGCGCGGCGTCAGCTTCTCGGCCGCAGCCGGGGCGAAGCTTGCGATCGTGGGGCCGACCGGCGCCGGCAAATCCACCATCAGCCGCCTGCTGTTCCGCTTTTATGACGCGACGCAGGGGTCGGTGGAGATCGACGGCATCGACGTGCGCGACATGACGCAGACCAGCCTGCGCGCCGCCATCGGCGTCGTGCCGCAGGACACCGTGCTGTTCAACGACACGATCGGCTACAACATCGCCTATGGCCGCCCCGGCGCCAGCCAGCCCGAGATCGAGCATGCCGCCCGGCTGGCCCAGGTGCATGACTTCGTGCTGCGCCTACCCGAAGGCTACCAGACCAAGGTCGGCGAGCGCGGGCTGAAGCTGTCGGGCGGCGAGAAGCAGCGGGTCGCCATCGCCCGCACGATCCTGAAGAACCCGCGCATCCTGATCCTGGACGAGGCGACCAGCGCGCTCGACACCCGGACCGAGCGTGAGATCGAGACGGCGCTCCGCACCGTGTCCACCGACCGCACCACGCTGGTGATCGCGCATCGGCTGTCGACCGTGGTGGACGCCGACGAGATCCTGGTGCTTGCCGAGGGCCAGGTGGCCGAGCGCGGCACCCATGCGAGCCTGCTGGCGGCCGATGGCCTCTATGCCCGCATGTGGAAGCTGCAGGTCGAGCAGGGCGAGGCAGCCATGCTGGACACGGCCGAGCCGGAGACAGTCGCGGCGCAGTAGGCGCGGGTTGGATCGGGTGGCCCAAGCGCCATGTATGGGAAAAGGAGCACCGCATGCCGCATGATGCCGACCACGCCAATCCGGAAGCCCCGGCAGACCTGAGCCACGCCGGCGCGGTCGTCGACAAGGCGATCGAGTATATGGCCGGGCAGAACCTCAGTCCGCTGTCGATTGCCTCGGCGTTGCTCGGCGGGTCGTTGGGCTTGCTGGCGCGCACCATGGGCGACGACGCCATCGTCCAGGTGCTGCAGAACGCGATGTCCAGTGTCCGCTCTGGCGAATTACGCGCAGAATACGGTCCGCATGAGGGCGTTTCCGGACGCGCCTGAGCCCAATGGGTTGACGGCGCGGTGTCGCAACGGCATAACCCGTCGCCTGATCGCCGGGGCCGTCCGTCCCGAGTGTCGCTTTGTTTCGAGGGAATCCGATGTCTCGTCGCTGCCAGTTCACGGGCAAGGGTGTGCAGTCTGGCAACAACGTCAGCCACGCGAACAACAAGTCCCGTCGCCGTTTCCTGCCGAATCTGCAGCACACCTCGCTGCTGTCGGACATCTTGGGCACCACGATCCGTGTGCGCCTGACGACCCATGCCATCCGCACCATCGAGCATAATGGCGGGCTCGACTCGTTTCTGCTCGGTACGCCGAACCGCAACCTGCCGGAGGAAGCGCAGGTGCTGAAGCGCCGCATCGTCCGGTGCCAGGTCAAGCGTGCCGCGGCGCAGCCAGCCGTTTAACGCTAAACCGGCAAGTGCAAAGGCCCGCTTCGGCGGGCCTTTTTCGTTATGGTGAGCTTGACGCTCAAGCGGTTCGTGCGCCGGGACCCCGCGCCAAGCCGGGTGCACCGGACTACGGCGCCGTCGTTCATGGTGCGCGTGCCGGATGGCCGGACCATTGCGGTCGAGGAGTATGGCGACCCGGATGGACCCGTGGTGCTCTATTTCCATGGCTGGCCCGCCTCGCGCCTCGAGGCCGGGCTGATCCCAGACCTGCCGGCCCGCGTGCTGGCGTTCGACCGGCCGGGTTATGGCAGGTCGTCGCCGCAGCCTGGCCGCACCCTGCTGGATTGGCCACGGGATGTAGCCGATGTGGCGGACCGGCTTGGCCTCGATCAATTCCATATCGTCGGCCTGTCGGGCGGAGCGCCGTATGCGGTTGCCTGCGCCTACGCACTGCCGGACCGGGTTTTAGGCGCGGCGTTGGTTTGCCCAGTGCCTCCCGCCCATGGCATTCATCCCCGCGCGCCCGGCGTTGGCCACCTGTTCCGGCTCGGGCGGCACCCGGTGCTGGCGCATCGGCTGTTCAGCGTCGTGCGGCCCCTGTTGCGCCGCCGGATCATCACGCCGAACACCCTGGTCGGCGGCTCGCTCCCCGATGCCGACCGCGAATGCCTGGATCCGAAGACTCTAGCCGGCCTCGCCCGTGCTTGGCGTGAGGGCATCGGCCGCAGCGTGCAGGGCGCCTTGTCCGACGCGGAGATCTACGCGAGGGACTGGCATGTGCCGCTTGGCGAGGTCATCGTGCTGGTGGACGTCTGGTATGGCAGCGAAGATTCGCTGATCCCGCTGCACGCCTTGGCGCCGTTCGAGGCCATTCCCGGCGTGCGCCTGCACGTGTTGCCGAATGAAGGCCACTACTCCCTAGCCATCCGGCACGCCTCCACGATCCTCCGGCAACTGACGGACGCTCCGGCCGCAGCGGAAGTACGCGTCTAGGCCACTAGCGGCGCCTGCTCCGCCATGGCCCGCGCCCATGAGCGTACCGCGTCCTCGTCGAACAGCTCGGCGAGCTTTTTCATGACGGTGCCGCCAAGTTCTTCCGCGTCCACGATCGTCACCGCCCGGCGGTAGTACCGCGTCACGTCGTGGCCAATGCCGATTGCGATCAGCTCGACCGCATCCCGGCTCTCGATCTCGCGAATTACCTCGCGCAGGTGCTTTTCCAAGTAGTTGCCAGGGTTCACCGACAAGGTGCTGTCGTCCACCGGTGCGCCGTCGCTAATGACCATCAGGATGCGCCGGTGCTCCGGCCGCCCGATCAGCCGGCGATACGCCCACAGCAGCGCCTCGCCGTCGATGTTCTCCTTCAGCAAACCCTCGCGCAGCATCAAGCCCAGGTTCTTGCGCGCCCGGCGCCACGGCGCGTCGGCGGACTTGTAGATGATATGGCGCAGGTCGTTCAGCCGCCCAGGGTTGCGCGGCTTGCCCTCCGCCACCCAGCGCTCGCGGCTATGCCCGCCCTTCCAGGCGCGGGTGGTGAAGCCCAGCACCTCGACCTTGACCGCGCAACGCTCCAGCGTGCGGGCCAGGATGTCGCCGCACATCGCCGCCACCGTGATCGGCCGCCCGCGCATGCTGCCGGAGTTGTCGATCAGCAACGTCACGACCGTGTCGCGGAAATCCGTCTCCCGCTCCCGCTTGTAGGACAGCGAGAGCATCGGGTTCACGATCACCCGGGCCAGGCGTCCGGCATCCAGCATCCCCTCGTCCAGGTCGAACTCCCACGCCCGGGTCTGCTGCGCCAGCAACCGGCGCTGCAGCCGGTTGGCGAGCTTGCTCACCACGCCCTGCAAGTGCTGCAACTGCTGGTCGAGCTGCTGGCGGAGGCGCGCCAGTTCCTCGGGATCGCACAAGTCCGCGGCGTCCGTCTCCTCGTCGTTGGCGCGGGAGAAGGCGCGGTAGGCCATGTGGTCGTCCGGCACCGGCTTCTCGCGCCGGGTCTGCGGGCCGCCGGGGCGGTCGTCGCCTTCTGCCGCCGCGGCATCCTCCTCGGCGTCGTCCTCGCCCTCGTCCTCGGACGCCTCGCCCTGCATCTGCTCGGGTTGGGCGCCCATCATGCTGTCGGTATCGGACTGGGTGTCGCCCTCGTTCTGCTCGGCGTTGTCCTGGGACCCTGCCTGCTCGCCGCCGTCCTCGCCCTCGTCGGTCTGGTCGTCGGGCTCGGCTTCGACTTCGGCCTCAGCCAGGTTCAGCGCGGCCAACAGCTTCCGCGCCGTGCGGGTGAAACGCCCCTGGTCGTGCTGCGCCGTCGCCATCTCCGTCAAGGCACCCTCGGCGTCGTCGCCCAGCGTGCCGCGCCAGCTTTCGAGGATGCGGGACGCGGCGGCCGGGCTGGCCTCGCCGGACATACGTTCGCGCGCCAGCAGGGACAGCGCTGCCGGCAGCGGCAACTGATCCTTGCGGGTCATGCGGTCATAACCCTCCGACTCGCATTCGTCGGACAGGCGGGCGCGGATGTTGGCGGCGACGCCGGACATATGCGCGGCGCCGACGGTCTCGACGCGGGCCTGCTCCAGCGCGTCATAAACGTCCTTGGCCTCGCGCTGGCCGGGGCTGCGCGCCGCGTGCACGGCGTCGTCGTGGTGACGCAGCCGCAGCGCCACGCTGTCCGCGGCCCCACGCAGCTTGGCCATCTCGGCCGGCGGCAGCGCCCGGGTGGGCAATGGCAGCCGCGCCCGCTTGCCAACCAAGCCGCTGGGACCCGGCTGGAACGCCACCTGCACCTCAGGCACCTGCGCGATGGCCCGCACCGCCCCCGCAGTCGCGCGCTTGAAGTCCTCGGTGCGCGAGTTCTCCTTGGAGCCGCTCATAGCCCTTTGCGCGGCGCCAGCAGGCCCGTCGGCAACTCCTCGTTAAAACAACGCTGGTAGTATTCCGCCACGGTGCTGCGCTCGGCCTCATCGCACTTGTTCAGGAACGTCAGGCGGAAAGCGAAACCCACATCTTTGAAAATGCGCGCGTTCTCCGACCAGGTGATTACCGTCCGCGGACTCATCACTGTCGAAATATCCCCGTTGATGAACCCGGCACGCGTCAGGTCCGCCAGCGCCACCATGCTCTCGACCCGCTTCTTCATCGCCTTGTCCGACGCGTCGATGCCCATCTTGGCCATCACGATCGCCGTTTCCTGCGCGTGCGGCAAATAGTTCAGCGTGGCGACGATGTTCCAGCGGTCCATCTGCCCTTGGTTGATCTGCTGCGTGCCGTGATACAGCCCGGTCGTGTCGCCGAGGCCCACGGTGTTGGCGGTCGCGAACAGCCGGAAGCTCTGGTGCGGGCGGATCACGCGATTCTGATCGAGGAGGGTCAGCCGGCCCTCGACCTCCAGCACCCGCTGGATCACGAACATGACATCCGGCCGGCCGGCGTCATACTCGTCGAACACCAGGGCGCAGGCGTGCTGCAGCGCCCAGGGCAGGATGCCCTCGCGGAACTCGGTGATCTGCTTGCCGTCCTTCAGGACGATGGCGTCCTTGCCGATCAGGTCGATGCGGCTGATGTGGCTATCGAGGTTGACGCGTATGCACGGCCAGTTCAGCCGGGCGGCAATCTGCTCGATATGCGTGCTCTTGCCGGTGCCGTGGTAGCCCTGGATCAGTACGCGCCGGTTGAAGGCGAAGCCGGCCAGGATGGCGAGCGTCGTTTCCCGGTCGAATTTATACGCAGTGTCGATCTCCGGCACATGCTCGGTCGGAACCGAGAATGCCGGCACCGTCATGTCGATGTCCAAGCCGAACGCTTGCCGCGCGTCGACGGTGGTGTCCGGGACACTGATGGCCGAAGTCGGCGTGGAGCGGGCGTCAGCGAGTGCAGCGATGTTGTTCATAGGCCTGGGGTCCTGTGCAGTGCCCCGCCGTGCCGCAAGCCGGGCAGGGTACATTAGCCCCCTTCGGGGCGGTTGCGAAAGCTCACCCGGTCGCGGCCATCCGGGGTTCGGCGGTCAAATGTTGCCGGACGGCGGCATAGGCGAGGTTGATGGTCTTCAATCGTTCCTCCGAGGCGCGGTCACCGCCGTTGGCGTCGGGATGGTGGCGCTTGGCGAGTTCTTTATAACGCGCCTTAAGGGTGTCCATCGACACCGGCCAATCAAGGCCCAATGCCTGCATTGGGTCACGCAGGTCGGCGGGCACCGTCGCCTTTGGCGGCGTCGATCCCCGGCGCATGCGGCCGGCCGACAGGATATGCAGCGGGTCGTGCAGCATGGCCTCGTCGAAGGCATGCGCGCCCAGGCGGCCTAGCGGCCAGGTCGGCCGCTGCCACCCGGTGTCGGACCGCGTATGCGCCTCGATCTCGCTCGCCGACATGCCTTTGTAGAAGTCCCAGGCTGCATTGTACTCGCGCACGTGTTCAAGGCAGAACCACCAGTATTGGTTCAGCGTGCTGCGTGATTTCGGCGCACGGAAGCCGCCGGCCTCCGGGCAGCCGGGCAAGTCGCAGGGGCGTCCCGGCGCGGCCGGGTCGGGCGCATAGGCCCGGGGTCGCGGTGATCGGGTCATCCCGCTTTATGTGCGCTTGTTCCCGGCGGGGGCAAGTGCTTCCCACCCGGCCGACGCCGCGCTAAGCCTCGCCGCATGTCAAACCAGCCTCCCCGCGCCGAGCGCATCCGCGCCTTGGTGTCCGCCGCCCTCGCGCCAGTGCTGCTGGAGGTGCGGGACGACAGCGCCTTGCACGCCGGCCATGCCGGGGCAACGCCGGGCGGGGAGACGCACTACAGCGTGCTCGTTGTGTCAGGCCGCTTCGCGGGCCAGGGCCGCGTCGCCCGGCACCGCATGGTGAACGCGGCGCTAGGCGAAGAATTCACCCAAGGCCTGCACGCCCTGGCGCTGACGCTGCGCACGCCGGAGGAGCAAGCGGCACTCAAGGGGTGACGGGCGTGGCGCCGGTGTAGAACTGCGGCCACTGCCGCGCGACGACGGGGCTGTCGGGCGCGTAGGCCAAGCAGGTGCCCAGCACCATCGGCCTGGACGGCTTCTCGATTGGGGCCTGCTCCGCACTGGCCACCGCATTTGGCGCTGCCTCGCGTTTCACCCGGACGGCCCAAAGCGTCTGGAACGCGACGGTGCCCATCTGGCCCAGCAGCTCGCGCAGATGAGTGCAGCCGTGCACCCCGCCGACGCGCTCGTTCGCCGCTTTCAGGAAGCCGCGTCCGATCTTCAGCCCGGCCAGCCGCGCGAAGTTGGGCGCTGCCGTCGGGCAGATCGCATAGGGGCCGAACTCCGTCACTGCCTCGAACGCCGTGATCACCATTTCGGTATTCAGCGTCATGCGCGCCAACATGCGGTGCAGCGGGACGCCGGGCTCGATCTGGCCGCGGTCGATGTTGCTGAACGCATACGTCTTGGTGTCCGTCAGCCGCGCTTCAATGTCGAATAGGCCGTCGTGACGCCGATAGCCGTGCAGTTCGATGTCGCGCAGGTGCAACGGTTCACGCGGCACGGGTTCGGTCAGCGGCATCGGTCCCTCCATTCGCTGCATTGCAACATAAGGCGGAGCCAACCGTATCGCTAGATGACCAGCCTTGCTTACACGAAGCGTGCCAGCCGCACGGCAGTGTGCCCACGGCTGGGCCGCAGGCTTGGCATCACCAGCAGGCAATCGTCATGCGGCGTGCGGATTTCGGCTGCCCCGTCCACGGCGATCAGGGTGTTGCGCCGGGGGATCACCTCGCCGCCGCGGTAGGGCTGCACGAACGCGAAGCCGGCGGTGGCGGCGGTGATGGTCATCGTGACCTCGGCGCAGCGCGGGCGCGGCGCTGCGGACGTGCCGTCTGCAAGGCCGGTGTGGCGCAGCAGGCCGGCGACGCAGGCCGCCGTCACCTCGACCGCCGCGGGCTGCCAGTGCTGCCCGGCCTCCACCAGCACCGCCGCCGCGGACTGGCCCGGCGCCGTAAAGTGCGGGTAGTCGATCAGCCGCGGACCCGTCACATGGCCGCTATCCGCCACGACCAGCTCCGGGATGCCCAGCGCCGCCGCAAGAGTGCGACCCTGCAGGGTGGGCCCGCTCAAAATCAGCGGCTCCGATGGCCACAGCATAGTGTGCAGGTCCAGCAGCACGTCCACGGTGTCGATCAGCGGACGCAGCTCGCGCGCGCGGTCGAGTTCGGCGCTGCGGCGCGGGCTGTCCAGCACGGCCGGGTCCCATAGGCGGTTCATGTCCTCGTCCAGGAACCGGGACGCGGTGGGCTGGGCCGGGTCAAAACGCGAGAACGCGGCGATGTTGGCGAAGCCGAGGGTCAACTGGCCCACCACCGGCCGGATGCCCCGGCGCAGCAGCCCGTCCAGCACGACAGCGCCGGCGATCTCGTTGCCATGCAGCACTGCGACGACCGCGACATGCGGGCCCGGCCGGCCGGAACCGAACGTCGTGAACCCGCGCACCCCCGTGTTGCCCGGCAGCCACGGCGACAAGTCAGGGGGCGCGAGCTCCACCGCGAAATGCGGGATGCCGTTCTGGGCCGGGTCCATCGCTGGGGTCAGGCCGCCCGCCATGCTGCGCCGCGGGCCGGAGTGAACATGCGCAAAAAAGCTGGCGAAACGATCATGGTGGCAGTCTATACGGCTCACGGCACTCGGCAACGGGGCCTGCGCCCATTTGTCGGGTATGCACCCATACTGGCGGCGTCAGGGAGGCCTGCTATAACCGGACGGTTCGGAAGGGTGGCTCATGCAGCTTACGATACGAGCGCTGGTCCTCGCCGCGGCATTCAGCGCCTGCCACTTAAACGACCACTGAGCGGGCAACGCAGTATCCTTTATGTCGTTAGACTCTGATGCACCTGCCTTGCACCCATTGCATCGCCTGTGGCGCGGCCTGCCGCAAAATGCCCGGCGGCGATTGCTGACCCAAGGCACGGCGCTGCTGGCGCCGCATCCCGATCAGCCGCCCCAACTCGCCCGCGCCGGCATCGCAGTGGCGGGTGAACTCGACCGCGCATCGGGCTTGGGGGAGGGGGCGCGGCTGATGCTGCATGGTTTGGAGGCGTTGGGCGTGCCGGCCTGGCCAATGCGGCGCGGCAGCTCTTTGCCGCCGGACGGCGCGCCGCTGATCCTGCATGTGAATGCGCCGCAGGTGCCCCTTGCGCTGTTGGGATTGGGCCGGGCGGCGCTGCGTGGCCGCCGGGTCGTTGGCTATTGGGCATGGGAGCTGCCGGTCGTGCCCGAAAGCTGGCGTGCCGGGCTGCGCTTCGTGCACGAGATTTGGGTGCCGTCGCAGTTCACCGCAGCCGCGCTCGAACCGCTGCTGCCGGGCCGCGTCCGTGTCGTGCCGCATCCCGTGGCGGCGCATCCGCCGACGCCATCCGCGCTGGGCCGGGTGGATTTCGGCCTGCCGCCGGATGCGGTCGTAACGCTTGTGGCGTTCAACCTGGCGTCCAGCTTCGAGCGCAAGAACCCGCTCGGGGCCATCGCCGCGCATCGGGCGGCGTTCGGCGACCGGGCGGACCGCATTCTATTGCTGCGCGTGGCCAACCCGCATCATTTTCCCGCCGACTTCGCCCGGCTGCGTGCGGCCGCAGACCATCCAAACGTCCGCATCGACACCCGCATCCTCCCGGCTGCCGACAATCACGCGCTGATGGCCGCCTGCGACATCGTGCTGTCGTTGCACCGCAGCGAGGGATTCGGGCTGGTCCCGGCCGAAGCCATGCTGCTGGGCGTGCCGGTGGTCGCCACCGACTGGTCGGGCAACGTCGATTTCATGGATTCCGGTTGCGCCGCCATGGTGCCGGCCCGGCTGATCCCGGCCCGCGACCCGCGCGGCGTGTTCATGGCGCCGGGCGCTGAATGGGCTGAGCCGGACATAGCCGTCGCGGCGGCGCAGTTGGCGCGGCTGGCCGACGACCCGACGGCGCGCCGTGCGCTGGGCCGGGCCGGGCAGGCGGCGGCGCGGGTTCGGCTGGGACCCGGGCCGCTCGCCGCGGCAGTCCGTGGGCTGGGCCTGCCCGTCGAGTATGCGTCGCCATGAAGGTGCTGGTTTGGCAATGGGGACGGCGCGGCGCCGGGCCACGCTTTGCGGCCGAGCTGGCGCGCAGCTTCGCCGGCGTGGCCGAGACGGAAACGCTGCTGTCGCTGGCGACCGGGGCCGAAATCCTGCGCTCGGCCGCGCCGCCGTCGTGCGACCTGCGATTCCATACCTATGACGGTGTCCCCGGCTTCGCCGCGCGTGCCCTGAGCGCGCCGCTGCTGGTGCCGCGGCTGGCGGCCTGGCTGCGGGTCAACCGGGTGGACGTGGCGCTATGCGCGATGCCGGCGGCGCTCGATTTGCTGATGGCGGCGGCGCTGCGCCGGGCCGGGGTGCCGTTCGCCGTGGTCGTCCATGACGCGGACCTACACCCCGGCGACACGTTCCCGTTGCAGATCCGGCTGCAGCGCCGCCTGCTGCGCCAAGCGGACGGGCTGTTTGCGCTGAGCACGCATGTCGCCGACCGCCTGCGCCAGCAGGGGACCGCGGCGGGGCGACTGCTGGCGACGGCCTCCTTGCCGCCGCTTGCGTTCGGAGCGCCGCCGCCGCCGCCGGGGGCGCATGGCGGGCCGCTCCGCCTGCTCTCGTTCGGACGGCTGCTGCCCTACAAGGGGTTGGACCTGCTGGCGGACAGCCTGACGTTGCTGGGTCCGCGTGCCGGCCTGGCGGTCCGGGTCGTTGGCAGCGGTCCGGAAAGCCCGGTGCTGGACGCGTTGCGGGCCATGCCTGGCGTGTCGGTCGAGAACCGCTGGGTGCCGGAGGACGAGGTCGGCACGTTGCTCGCCTGGGCCGATGGGCTGGTGCTGTCGCATCGCGAGGCCAGCCAAAGCGGGGTCGCCGCCGCCGCCGTGGCGGCACAGCGCTGGGTGGTGGCGACCCGGGTCGGCGGGCTCGAGGAGCAGCTTCGCCATGAGCCCATGGCATTGATGTGCGACCCGACGCCCGCGAGCCTCGCCGCGGGCCTGGCCCGGCTGCTGGCCGGCGAGGCCACTGTTCCCGCCACCGCGAACGACTGCCAATCCGCCTGGCGCGGCGTTGCCCACGCTATGGTGACCGAGCTCCGCATCTTGGCGCCGCACCGTAAACGCGGCCCGCTGCCGTTGCCGAAATCGGTCGCCAGCGGGAGCTTACTCGGCTGACTTTCTAGGCGTTCAGACCTCGATCCCCAGCAGTTCCGCGATGCGCGGCGTCGCCTTCAGCCCGGTGCCGGTCAGCACCAGTACGGTGATGTCGCCAGGCGCGACGGCGCCGCTGGCCAGCAGCTTGGCGTAGGCGGCGGAGGCCTGGGCGCAGGTCGGCTCCACATAGATGCCGATGCGGGCCAAATGCAGCACAGCCTCGGCGATCTCCGCCTCGGTCAGCAACACGCCGCCGCCGCCGCTGTCGCGCAGGGCGTGCAGTACCTCTAGCATGCGGATCGGTGCGGCGATGGCGGTGCCCTCGGCCATGGTGGGCCGCACGGGGCCGGGCGCCAGGCCCAGCGCCGTCGCGGCGATCGGCCCGCAATTCACTGGCTGCGCCGCCCATAGCCTTGGCATTCGCGCGATCTGCCCGGCGCGCAGCAGCTCGGAAAACCCGAGATGGCAGCCGAGCACGTTCGACCCGGCGCCGCACGGGATCACCACATGGTCGGGCGCACGGAAACCGCCGTCCTCCCACAGCTCGTAGGCCAGCGTCTTGGTGCCGTGCAGGAAAAACGGGTGCCAGTTATGGCTGGCATAGAAAATGTCGCCGGCGCGGCGCACGGCGGCGTCGGCCGTGTTCTGCCGCGTGCCGGGCACCAGTTCGACCGTGGCGCCGTGGGCGCGCATCTGCACGGTCTTGGCCGGGCTGGTGCTGCTCGGCGTCATGATGGTCGCCTGCATGCCGCCTGCTGCGGCGTAGGCGGCGACCGCGGCGCCCCCGTTGCCGCTGCTGTCCTCCAGCACCGCCGTGATGCCCTGGGCGCGCAGCAGCGACAGCATCACCGACGCGCCGCGGTCCTTGAAGCTGCCGGTCGGCATGAACCACTCGCATTTGAGCAGCACCTGCCCGCCATGCAGAATGCGCGGCAGCAGCGGAGTGCAGCCCTCGCCCATGGTGATGGGATCGGGCACAACGCCGGGCAGCATGGGCAGCGCCGCCCGGTAGCGCCACAGGCTGCGGACCGGCGTGTCGATGTCGCTGCGCGTAAGGCCCGGCAGCGCCGTCAGCATCAATGGCGCGCCGCCCGGCCCGCACCAGCGCGGCTGGCCGAGCGGAAAGGTTTCACCCGTGCGCGGATCGAGATAGGCGGTCATGCGGCATCCAGCTTGCCCCGGGGAGCGTGCCCAGTGAGCTTGCCCGGACCGGGCCTGCGTGCAAAGAACTATCCGCATGGACCACCTTGCCACCGTCACCACCCTCGCGCAGGACCTCGTGCGCCTCGACAGCCGCAGCGCCCTATCCAACCACGCCGTCGCGGACCGCATCGTGCACGAGCTCCGTGGCTTCGCCGTCGAGCGGCTGGAGTTCACCGACCCGGCCGGCGTTTCGAAATGCGTGCTGGTGGCGGCGCGGGGCGTCGGCGGGCTGGCGCTGTCCGGCCATATGGACACGGTGCCGGACACCGGCTGGCAGGACGACCCCTGGTCCGGGCGCATCGCCGGCGACATCCTGCACGGCCTCGGCAGCACCGACATGAAGGGGCCGCTCGCCGCCATCATCGCCGCCGCCCAGGCATTGCCGGACCGCGTGCCGGTGGCGCTGCTCATCACCACGGACGAGGAGACCACGAAGCAGGGCGCGCGGCTGATCGTGGACGCTAGCGCGCTGGCCCGCCGTTTCGCCCCGCGCGGCATCCTGGTCGCCGAGCCGACCGGCATGGTCCCAGTGCGCGGCCACCGCGCCCACATCGCGTTCACCGCGACCGCGGCCGGGGTGCAGGCGCATAGCAGCACAGGGCGGGGCCGCAACGCCAACTGGACTCTGCTGCCCTTCCTGGTCGACATGCGCGCGATATTCGACCGGCTGCAAACCGACCCGGCGCTGCACGACGGGGCCTATGATCCGCCGTTCAGCGACTTCAACCTGACGCTCGACAACCATGGCGCCGCCGTGAACGTCACGGTCCCGAAAGCCACGGCGCAGATAAAATTCCGCTACAGCGCCAGCCTCGACCCTACGCCGATCATCGACGCCGTCCGTGCCGCTGCCGCCCGTGCCGGCGTCGTCTTGACGGAGGCGAGGGAGGGCTCGCCTCCCGAACTGCCGGCGGACCATCCGCTGATCCAACAGGCGGCGGCCTTAACCGGCCATCCGCCGCGCACCGTGCCGTTCGGGACCGACGCATCGGTGCTCCAGGCAATTGCGCCATGCATCATCCTAGGGCCGGGCGACATGCACGAGGCGCACCGCCCGGCGGAGCAGGCGAGCCTGTCCGCCTTGGCCACGGCCGTGCCGGCCATCATGCAATTCGCGGAGCGGGTGGCGCGATGACCGAGAGCGGACAGTTCAAGGCGGGGCAGTTCAAGGCGGCCGGCCTGATCGGCTGGCCGGTGTTCCAGTCCCGCTCGCCGAGCCTGCACGGCTACTGGCTCGACCGGTACGGCATCCCCGGCGCCTATGTGCCGATGCCCGTGCAGCCGGGCCGCCTGGCGGACGCGTTGCGCGGCATCGGCGCGCTCGGTTTCGCCGGGTGCAACGTGACCCTGCCGCATAAGGAGGAGGCGGCGCGGCTGATGGACCGGCTCGATCCGGTCGCCCAGCGCCTGGAGGCGGTCAACCTGGTCGTCGTCGAGGCCGATGGTTCGCTCAGCGGCGCCAACACGGACGGCTACGGCTTCATCCAGAACCTGCGCGGCGGCAAGGCGGACTGGCGCGCCGACGCCGGCCCGGCCGTGGTGCTGGGCGGCGGCGGCGGCGCGAGGTCGGTGATCGGCAGCCTGTTGGACGAGGGCGCGTGCGAAATCCGGCTGGTCAACCGCACCCGCGCGCGGGCGGATGCGTTGGCGGCGGCGTTCGGCGGCAGGGTGACGGCGCTCGATTGGCCAGGGCGCCATGCGGCGTTGGACGGCTGCGCGCTGCTGGTCAACACGAGCAACCAGGGCATGGTCGGGCAGCCGCCGCTCGACCTGCGGCTGGACGCGCTGCCGCCGGACGCGCTGGTGTGCGATATCGTTTACAACCCGTTGGAACCGAGGCTGCTGGCGGATGCGCGGGCGCGGGGCAATCCGGTGATCAACGGCCTCGGCATGCTGCTGCACCAGGCGCGTCCGGCCTTCGAGGCGTGGTGGGGTGTGCTGCCGGAGGTCACGCCGGAGCTGCGCGCCGCGGTCGAGGCGACGATCTGACGGCCATGGTCACTGCGCCATGCTATCAGGTAAAGATTGGTGGGACCGCCCCAAGCGGCGGGCAGGAGGGATGATGCAGGCGGAGCAGATCGAGAGCGCGCCCCATGCGGCGGCAGCCTGGCCAGACCAGATTTTCGATGTGATGAAGGCGCATTCCATACGGCAGGTGGCGCTGGTGCCGGACGCCGGGCATTCGCGGCTGATCCGGCGCTGCCTGGCCGACGACGCCATGCACGTCGTGACCCTGACCACCGAGGAGGAGGGCGTCGCCATGCTGTGCGGCGCATGGCTGGGCGGGCAGAAGGGCGTGCTGCTGATGCAAAGCTCCGGGGTCGGCAACTGCGTCAACATGCTTTCGCTCAGCGTCATGCACCGCACGCCGCTGGCGATGATCGTGACGATGCGGGGCGACTTCGGCGAGTTCAACCCGGCGCAGGTCCCGATGGGCAACGCGACGCAGACGGTGCTGGAGGCCATGGGGACGCTGGTGCGCCGCGCCGACCGGCCCGAGGATGTGGCGCCCACGGTCGACGCCACGCTGCGGATGGCGTTCAACACGTTTCGCCCGGCCGCGACGCTGATCGGCCAGCGCGTGCTCGGCGCCAAGACGTTTGGGAAGGACTAGGCAGGTGGCGATGTTAGCTCGATCCGGCCGGTTGGACCGTAGGGAGCTGTGCCGGGCCGTGCTGGCGGACCGCGGCGACATGCTGGTGGTCGCCGGGCTGGGCGCGCCGGCCTGGGACATCACCGCCGTGGGCGACTGCGCGGAGAACCTGCCATTATGGGGCGGCATGGGCGGGGCCGCCATGATTGGGCTCGGCCTGGCGCTGGCGCAACCGGGCCGGACCGTGCTGGTCATCACCGGCGACGGCGAGATGCTGATGGGCCTGGGCAGCCTGGCCACCATCGCGGTGCGGCGTCCGCCCAACCTGGCGATCCTGGTGCAGGACAACGAGCATTACGGCGAGACCGGGATGCAGGAGACCCATACCAAGCACGGCGTCGCCCTTGTGGCGATGGCGCAAGGGGCCGGGTTCGCGCGCACGATGCTGGTGACGACGCCGGAACAGGTTCCTGGCCTGCGCACCGCGATCCATGCGGGAGGCGGCCCGCTATTCGCATTGGCGAAGATCGACGCCGGCACGCTGCCGCTCGTGCTGCCGCCGCGTGAAGGTGCTTTCCTGCAGGCGCGGATGCGAGAGGCGGTGCTGGGGCCGGCGGCGCACCACCAGCTTTAAGGCCTGGCTTTACGGCAACCAATCCAGCCAACGACCATTCTGTGCGCCCAATCATGTTGACGGGCGCGGCTTGTGCCAGTACGCCGAATTGATCTTGACCAATGCAGCCCGCCCTCGCCCTTTTTTACGCCTTCGTGGACGCTCGTTCATGGCCGTCGTGCTCATGCCGGACCAGCCGCTCGCGGACTGGATGGGGCAGCTCGACGCCCAGCTCGCCCGCTCGCCCCGATTCTTCGACGGACGCCCTGTTGTGCTTGACTTCGACGGCCTGAAGGGCGCCGAGGCCGGTTTTCCTACCCTGATCGAGGATTTAGCCGCCCGCGCGATCCGCGTCATCGGGATCGAGAATGCCGACGAGGCGGCCTTGGGTCCGTTGCTGCCCAGCTTGCCGCCCGTGTTGGCCGGCGGCCGCACCGTGGGCTTGCCGGTCCTGGTGGCGGGCGAGCCGGAGCCCGAGCCGGAGCCGCCGGCAGAGCGCGAGCCATCCGCATTGGTCGTGGACCGCCCCGTCCGTTCGGGCCAGAGCGTCGCCTTCACCGGCGGCGACGTGACGGTGATCGGCTCCGTCGCGTCGGGGTCCGAGGTGATCGCCGGCGGGTCGATCCACATTTATGGCGCGCTGCGTGGCCGGGCGATCGCCGGGCTGCTGGGTCCGGGTCCCGGCGGGGCACGGGCGCGCATCTTCTGCCGCCGCCTGGAAGCAGAGCTGCTGGCGATCGACGGCGTCTATAAGACCGCGGACGAAATGGACCCGGCCCTGCAGGGCCGGCCGGTCCAAGTCTGGATGGACGGCGACGAGCTCGCGATCGCTGCGCTCGATTAGTTCTCTATGGATATGAGGTGACCGCGATGGCCAAGGTCTTGGTCGTGACATCGGGCAAGGGAGGCGTCGGCAAAACCACCTCCACGGCCGCATTGGGAGCGGCGCTGGCGCAGACCGGCAAGAAGGTCGTCGTCGTCGATTTCGACGTGGGCTTACGCAACCTCGACCTGATCATGGGGGCCGAGCGGCGGGTGGTCTATGACCTGATCAACGTCGTGCAGGGCGACGCCAAGCTGACGCAGGCGCTGATCCGCGACAAACGCCTGGAGACGCTGCATCTGCTGCCCGCCAGCCAGACCCGCGACAAGGACGCGCTGACGTCGGAAGGCGTTGCCCGGGTGATGGGGGAGCTGCGGGAGAAGTTCGATTGGGTGATCTGCGATAGCCCCGCCGGCATCGAGCGTGGCGCGCAGCTCGCGATGTATCACGCCGACGAGGCGGTCGTGGTGACCAATCCCGAAATCTCCTCCGTCCGCGACAGCGACCGCATCATCGGGCTGCTGGACAGCAAGACCGAGCGCGCCGAAAAGGGCCAGCGGGTGGAGAAGCACCTGCTGCTGACCCGCTACGACCCGGCGCGTGCGGCGAGGGGAGAGATGCTGAAGACCGAGGACATCCTTGAGATCCTGTCGATCCCGCTGCTGGGCATCATCCCGGAAAGCCAGGACGTGCTGCGGGCCAGCAACCTGGGTGCGCCCGTGACCCTCGCCGATCCGGCCAGCGCTCCCGCCCGGGCCTATTCGGACGCGGTGCGGCGCCTGCTCGGGGAAAAGCTTGCCATGTCGGTGCCGAGCGGGAAGAAGGGCCTGTTCGGCAAGCTGTTCGGACGGAGGGTCGCGTGAGCCTCTTTAATTTCTTCAATAAGCGCACCTCCGCCCCGGTCGCGCGGGAGCGGCTGCAGATCCTGCTGGCGCATGAGCGCGTATCCGGCGGCCATCCCCAGCTCGTGGCCGTGCTGCAAGAGGAAATCCTGGCGGTGATCGCCAAGCACATGCAGATCGACCGCGATAAGGTGGTCGTGAAGCTGGACCGCGGCAACGAGGTCTCGACGCTTGAGATCGACATCGAGATGCCGCCGCAAATGCAAGCCTCGGCCTAGGCTTTCGCCTCAGAGATTGCCGGCCGCGTCCGCATGGGACGGCTGGCTTTCCAACGCGCCGGCGCGGCGGATCAGGTCCCCAACGTTAAGCCAGTGCTGCACCGCCTCGCCCACCGTCAGTTCGATGAACATTCGTTGCGGCCTCCGTCCGACAGCGGCTTCACTCGCGACGTCTCGTTTTAGGTGCAGCACCAACGCGCCGGGCATGGCCTCGGACATCAGGTGGGAGGCCTCGGTTTCGGTCAGGTAGCCGGCGCTGAACTCTGAACTTGACATCGCACCCTCAATCAGATGATCCGGCAAGGTAACATAAATGTGATTAATGCCGAGTTAATTTCTGTTGGAGTGCGGCTCAGTTAAAATGCCGGTGAGACACCGTTGCCCGCCCGGTGGGGAACTGGCTGCCTATCCTCCCGGCTGATCGCTTCCAGCACCGCTGCTGGCATGATCCCGGCCATGCCGCGCGTCCTGTCCAGGCCCTCTGGCGGCAGTATGGGAACGATGAGCGGACTGTGGCGCAGCGGCATGGTCGCCCCGAACAGGCCGTAGCTCCGGGTGCCGACCGCGGCCGCCATGTTCAGCGCCGCGGTGTCGTTCCCGACATAGAAGGGAACCTCGACCAGCAGCGCCGCAAGCTCCCGCAGCCGCCAGCCCAGCGCCAGTCGGACCTGGCCAGCCCGGGCGCCGAGCCCCGCCATGATCGCGTCGGCCATGCCCTGTTCCGCGGGCCCGCCGACCAGCGCCACGCCCGGCCAGCCCGCATCGAGCAGCGCCGCCGCCAGCGCCGTGAAATTGGCCGCGCCCCAGTTCTTCCAATCATCCGACGCGGCAATGCCGAGTGCGACCGGAGCGCCGCCCGCGCCGAGCCGTCGAGCCACGGCCAGCCGGTCCGCCTCGCTGACGTGCATCACCGGGTCCGGACGGTCGAGCGCGATGCCGGCTGCGGCCATCCACGCCGTGGCTTGGTCATACGGATGCGCCTTCCAAAGCGGCCGGGGCAGGAACGGGCCCCGCAGCACCCGGCGCTGCATACCAATGCCGTAGCCATGCCGGTGCCGGACGCCCATCGCCAGCACGGCCATAGTCAAGTTCCGGCTGCGGGTCATCAGCACGGCGCCGTCGCAGCCCAGCGCGCGCAGGTCCCGGACCAGCCGCAGCATCCCGGCATTGCCCTCGTGCCGTCCGCCTGGGCTCCATTGGCCGCGCTCGACATACAGGATGCCGTGCACCCCGTCCTCCGGCCCGACGAACTGGTCCGCCATCGACCGCGGCCGGGTGACCAGCGTGACCCGGCCCCCGACATGCCGCGCCAACGCCCGGATGTGCGGCAAGTGCCAGATCATGTCGCCGATGCCGACTCGCGGCTGCACCAGCGCCAGATGCCGCATGGGCGGGATCATCGCGGCTGGATTTTGCAGAAGTGCAGGCCTAAGCGACCTTCGTGATCGCCCACTTGACCTGCTGCGCCCCGTCGCTGTGCCCGGTCAGCACGACCTGCTGCGTCGGGCGCGGGTCGGGGCCGCCGAGATAGACGCTTTCCTCCAGCGAGACCTGCGCCCCTTCGGCCCGCAGGCGCCAGTTGCCGCCGTTGGGCAGCCGGAGCAGCACGGTCTCGTGGTCCGGCTGCAGTGTCGCGGCCACGGCGGGATGCAGATGGAAGCGGACGGCGTAGGGCTGCGGGGCCTTCGCCTCGACTGCGTCCTCGCCACGTATGTCCTCGCCGCTTTCGGCCATATACAGGCGGCGGCGGTGCACTGCGCCAAACGCAGCCTGGTAGCCGTCATGGCTCGCCTCCAGCCAATGCGCGCCGTTCGCCTCCTGCCGCTGCACGTCCACTTGGCCCGGGTGGCGGCCGATGCCGCCGGGGCGAAGCTCGGACGAATTAGTGTCGGCGATCACCAGGGTGGAGTGCGCGGCGGTCGCACGGGTGGCGTCCTGCCAGGCGGGGCCGGCGGCGGGCGCCGCGCCGCAGTTCACGATCATGCGGTCGCGGCCGATCGACACCTCGATCGACAGCGTGCCGGCGTGCGCCAGCCGATCGATGCCCGGCGGCGGCGGCGCGCCGCAATCCACGATCAAGATGCTAGGCCCTGCCTGCAGCCGGTGAAACCCGCCCTCGGTCAATCCCGCCGCGGCCCGCCCGCCACGGCCGGTCTGCGTCAGCACGAGTTCGATCAGCGGGCCGAACTCTTCCTTTGAGCCATTGAACAGCGCGAGGCCGCCATCGCCGTGCCGCAGCGCGCGGAGCGCCGGCGCCATGCGCTCGATGGCCGACGCCAGCGCCACCGGCGATTGCGCCTGGGCGCCGTGCAGCAGGGCGCGGATTTCCGTCAGATCCTGCAGCGCCGCCAATTGCGCGGCCGGGCTGCGTTCGACGTGGCAGCCATCCGGCAGCACCTGGCGCGCGATCTCCTGCGGCAGGAACCGCAGTGCTCGGGTCAGGAATGCCGCATGGTCCGGCAACGCCACCGCGGCGGCAATCAGCCCCTTCAAAGCTGTCAGCGCGCGGGCATCCAGCTCCTCGGGAGGCAAGCTGGCGGCCAGCTTGCGGGCGTCGGCGACCAGGCGGCCCATCAATCGCGTGCGGAAGGCGTCGTCGGCGCTGGCGGCAAAGAAGTCGTAGTGGCCCAGCCAGGCGGCGATGCGGGCGCCGGCGACATCCGGGCGGTGCGCCAGCCGCTCGAGCGACGGGGTGGCGATCCAATCCGCGACCAGCGCGCGCGCGCGGGTGCGGGCGGCGTCCGTGCCCAGGGCGCGCAGGTCGCGCAGCCAGGTGAAGCCGTGCGCCGCGGCCCGCAGCGACTCGTGGCCGCTCGTATCGGCCCATTCGCCGGGCGCCAGCCTGCGGGTTATGCCGCCTAGGATCATCTCGTCCTGCAGCAGCCGTGCGCCGAGGGCGGGGTCGCCGGGCCATGGATCGCGGACCGGCAGCGCCGGCGCATCCGGCACGCGGCCCATGCGCAGCACCGGCATTCCGGCCATGGCGCGGCGCGCATCCCGTGCCCAGCGGCGTGGATTGATCATGCGGCCCCCCGCATTCCGTCCATGGCGGCGCGCAGGTCGCTGGCGCCAAATACCGCGGTCCCAGCCACCAGCACTCCGGCACCGGCCGCAACGGCGTGCGGCGCGGTCTGCGCGTTGATGCCGCCGTCGACCGTGATCGCGACCGGCCGCCCGGCGATCATGTCCCGTATCTCGGAAACCTTCGCGAGCTGCCCTGGAATGAACGCCTGGCCGCCGAAACCGGGGTTCACCGTCATCACCAGCACGAGGTCCGCAACGTCGAGCACATGCGCCACCATGTCCGCCGGCGTGCCCGGGTTCAGCGCGACCCCGGCACGCTTGCCGAGCGACCGGATCAGTTGCAGCGTGCGATGCAGATGCGGCCCGGCCTCGGCATGGACGATGATATGGTCGGCCCCGGCCTCGGCGAAGGCGGCGATGTAGGGATCGGCGGGGGCGATCATCAGGTGGACGTCGAATGGAATGCGCACTTGGTGGCGCAGCGCCTTCAGCACCAACGGCCCGAACGAGATGTTCGGCACGAAGTGGCCGTCCATGACATCGAGGTGCAGCCAGTCGGCGCCGGCTGCCTCCACCGCTGCCGCTTGCTCTCCCAGCCGGGCGAAGTCGGCTGCGAGCAGGCTAGGCGCCATGACGACCCTATGGGGCGGCCAAGCAGGATCAGGGTGCGGCATGAGAGGGTTCTAGAGCCGCGCACGCCGGACGCAAGCCATTACACCCGGACAAAGCGCGCCGCGAAAAAGCCGTCCATGCCGCCGCGCTCGGCCCACAGGCCGGGATGGGTGCGGAGCGTGCCCTGGATGGTCAACGCCGCCGCGACGCCTTCGAGTTCGGCTGCAGTGAACGGATCGGGCCGCAAGCCCGGCAGCGCGCCGACGCGTCCGGGCCCTTCCTCCGGCTGCAGGGAGCATACGGCGTAGATGAGACGGCCACCGGGGCGGAGCATGGCCGCCGCCGCCGCGAGCAGCCGGTCCTGCCCGGACGTCATCTCGATCAGGTCGCGCGGGCGCTTCAGCCGGGCGACGTCCGGGTGGCGGCGGATCGTGCCGGTGGCGCTGCACGGCGCGTCGAGCAGCACGGCGTCGAACAATGCGGGCGGGGTCCAGCTCGCCGCGTCTGCCTGGATTACGTCGACTTCGAGCTGCAGGCGGGCCAGGTTCTCGTGCAGACGGCGCAGGCGGGACGTGTCGCGCTCGACGGCCGTCACGCGCGCGCCGGTCGCGGCCAACTGCGCGGTTTTGCCGCCGGGGGCCGCGCACAGGTCGGCGACGCGCTCGCCGGGTCGCGCGTGCAGCAGCTTGGCCGGCAGGGCGGCGGCGGCGTCCTGCACCCAGAACGCGCCGGCGTCGAAGCCCGGCAGGTCCTGCACCCGTGTGCCCGCGGGCAGCCGCACGGACCCGGTCGGCAATGTCGCGCCACCGGGTGGCGGCGCAGCGCCTGGGCGGAGCGAGAGGTCGAGCGGCGCCTCATGCCCGTGCGCCTCCGCGATGGCGCGGGCGTCGGCGCCCCAACTGGCCCAGAGCCAAGCCGGGGTGTCGAGCCGCGGGCCGTCCAGCCCATCGAGCGCCGCTTGGCCCGCCTCCGCCACCCGGCGCAACAGGGCGTTCACCAGGCCGGCAAAGGGGGTGAGCCGCCGGGTGCGGGCCAGCGCCACCGCGGTCGCGACGGCGGCGTGGGGCGGCGTGTCCAGCAGCAGCAGCCCGGCCGCCCCCAGCCGCAGCACGTGCTTCACGCCTTCCGGCGGCGCCCGCGTCAGGAACGGCTCCAGCACCGCATCGAGCGAGCCGAGCCGGCGCAGCACCGCCGCCGCCAGCCGGTGCGCCGCCGCCCGGTCGCGCGGCTCGGCGTTTGGGGCGGCATCCAGCGCCTCCTCAAGCGGGCGGCGGCGGTCGAGCACGGCGGCCAGCAGGTCGAAGGCGATCTCACGCGTGGGGTCCTGCATTGGGGCGAGCGGCTTGGCGTTCATGGCCGGGTTCATGGCCCGGATTGGCTGGCGGGGCTAGCCTGTCCCGAGCGCGACCCGGGCAGCAAAGCCCGCCGCGTGCGGAACCGGCATAGCAGGCCAAGGCTGCAAGAGCATGGACAGCACCCCACATCCGGGGCAGCACACAACCATTGCTTCAGGAACCAGCATGTCCAACCTGCTTGCCGAAACCGTCACCGGCGTCCGCCACTGGACCGACACCCTGTTCAGCTTCACCACGACGCGCGACCCGGCGTTCCGCTTCCTGTCGGGGCAGTTCACCATGATCGGGCTTGAGGTGGACGGCAAGCCGCTGCTGCGCGCCTACAGCATGGCCAGCGCGCACCACGACGAGCAGCTTGAGTTCTTCAGCATCAAGGCGCCGAACGGCCCGTTGACCTCCCGGCTGCAGCACCTGAAGCCGGGCGATCCGCTGCTAGTTGGGCGCAAGGCGGTCGGGACGCTCGTGCAGGACAGCCTGACGCCGGGCCGCAGCCTGTTCTTGCTCGGCACGGGCACGGGCCTTGCCCCGTTCGCCAGCATCATCCGCGACCCCGGCGTGTATGACCGGTTCGAGCGCATCGTCCTGGTGCATGGCTGCCGCGAGGTGGCGGAGCTGGCGTATGGCGAGAAGATCGTCTCGCGCCTGCCGGACGACGAACTGCTGGGCGAGCTGGTGCGGGGCAAGCTGCTGTATTACCCGACGGTGACGCGCGAGCCGTTCCGCAACCGCGGACGGATCACGGACTTGCTGGAGAGCAACAAGCTGACGGCTGACTTGGGCCTGGGCCCAATCGACCCTGCAGGCGACCGCATGATGCTGTGCGGCAGCCCAGCGTTCCTGGCCGACATGGTGGGCGTGCTGGACAAGGCGGGCTTCCACGAGGGCAGCCATAGCTCGCCGGGCGAGTATGTGATCGAGAAAGCGTTCGTGGAGAAGTAGCGGGCTGGGCCGGAACACGGTCATGGCGAGCTTTATGCCGTCGACTTGGTCATCTGCGCGAATTGCGGGGTGGGTCGTAGAACGCTTCTTCGCCTGGATCAACCGTATCCGCCATTCTGCTGCTACGCAGGCTGGCAAGTTGATGAATCGATCCGGAACAAACACCGAGAAGTGACAGTTCAGTTCTGTCTAATTCTCAAAGGGCGATCAATAATTATGTCATTTTTGCTAAATGAGAAACGTCCGTTCGTCAATCTGCAAAACGATCACCTCGGCCGATATTGCAGTCGGCGCACAGAGTCCGGAGATTTTCATCTCGCGTCTTACCGCCCTTCGACCAGGGCACGATATGATCCACATGAAGGCGGCAGTCAGGATTGCGTGCGGGGTGGTCGCCGCAGAGGATGCACTTGAAACGGTCCCCGTGCAGAACCCGGAAGCGAAGCCCTAAAGGGACTTCCCCGCCTTCCTCAACTGTTACGCACCGGTCGTTGTGTCAGCCGTCCTTCACCGGGTTCAAGCGCGCGTGCTGTTTCTTCCTGCGATGCTAGGGCTGGGTCAGCATTGACCCTTTCCACGAACGCAGCCAATGCCTTGTTCCACGTGCCGAACCGCCGCATGTAAGCCTTCCCTCCAACCTCGGAAGGCCGCACTCCCATTTCCAGATACTTCGGCGGTCGTCCGTAGTGCGTCCAGACGTTCAGGAGGTTTCGGTAGCATTCTTCATCCGTATATCGCCGACCGAACAGACTGGTGTTGAGACCTGCAGCTTCAAACGCTGCCTGCGTCGTTCCCCATCGCGTTCGGAGCGTTTCGCCCCCAAAAGGCAGATGCTCACGCACGTGCTCGGTCGTCAGTTCGGTCACGCCAAGACGTGCTGCTAGGTCGCGCGTGGCCTGAAGAACGTCCTCATTGGACATCTTACGTGATGGATGCGCGCCCTTGGTCGCTATTTTATCGCTCGACTGAGTGGAGAGACCAGCGGCAGCCAAAGCTTCGGACCAACCCCCGAAACGCTTGTTGTAGAGTTTCCGACTCACTCTGCCGTGCTTCGTAAAGATGCTGACGGTCAAAGCCTGTCCGGGCACGAGGGCGGCGACCCGGCGGAGTTCAGCCAGCAGTGCATCGTCGGTCTTTTCCGGCAGGCGACGCAGTTCGAACATAGGGCGTTCAGACGAGTCGCTCATCCCTCATTTGTAACCGACCCGCGCCGGAATGGCATCGCCTCACCGGAAACCATTGGACTTCAGGCCACTCTTTATTGAAACGTCAGTGCGTTACCGATGTTTAACATCAGCTTAGCAGCAGTTCCGCATCCTTAATCCTAAACCCCCCGGAACACCGGCCTCCGCTTCTCCATGAAAGCCGTCCGCCCTTCGGTGTAATCCGCGCTGTCAAAGCAGGCCGCCACCACCCGGTCCACCGCCGCCATGTCGCGCTCGGCCGGGTCGCGCAGCGCCTGCTCCAGGATCAGCTTCATGCCGGATACCGACAGCGGCGCGTTGCCGGCGATGCCGCGCGCCATCGCCGCCACCGTCTGCTCCAGCGCCGCCGCCGGCACGACCTGGTTCACCAGGCCGATCCGCGCCGCCTCCTGCGCGTCGATCCGCTCCCCGGTGAACAGCAGCGTGCGGGCATGCGCCTGCCCCACCAGCGAAACCAGCCGGCGCACCATGTCGAACCCATAGGCGATGCCAAGCTTGGCCGCCGGGATGCCGAACGCGCTGCCCTCGGCCGCGACGCGGATGTCCGCCTGCATGGCGATCCCCAGGCCGCCACCCAAGCAGAAACCCTGGATGCGCGCGATCACCGGCTTGCCGCATGCCGCCAGCTTGGCCCGCCCGGCGCCCGTCAGCTTGTCGTATTCCCGCTGCGCATCGGCGTTGCTGCGGCTTTTCTCGAACTGGCTGATGTCGGCGCCGGAGACGAACGCCTTGTCCCCCGCGCCGGTCAGAACGACCACGCGGACCGCAGCGTCCCGCTCCCAGGCGTCGAGGATGGCGGCCAGGCCGTCCCACATCTCGACCGACATGGCGTTTCGTTTCTCGGGCTGGTTGAAGGTGACCAGCCCCACCCCGTCCTGCACTTCGGCCAGCATCTTGCCGCCCGCATAGGCTGTGGCGCTCGAAGCGTGGCCCATCGCTGCGTCCCCCCTTGATATCGCGACCCTAGGTCCCGCTATTACGGTTGACAATCGGGCCGGCCGCTCATCACGGTGTCGCAAGGAGGCGAGCATGAACAGGGCGGTAAAGCCATGAGGCCAACCATTGCCGTGCTGCTGTCGCTGGTGGCGTTCCCCGCTGCAGCCCAAGAGGCGGCGATGCCCCCGGTGGTGCACGAGCCGATGGACGCGACCACCGCTTCGCCCATACTCGGGCGGCAGGTGCTGGATCAATCCGGCAAGGTCGCCGGGCGCATCGTGGACGTGCTGGTGGACGAGGATGGGCAGACCCGCGCCGCGGTGATCGACGTCGGCGGCTTCATGGGCCTCGGCCAGCGGCGCATCGCGGTCGCCTGGCGCGGACTGCGGTTCAATCCGACCGATGGCGGGATCACCTTGCTCATGCCCGCTGACCAGATCGGCGCGGCGCCCGAATACAAGCCCGCCGCGGCGCCCGTCGTGCTCGCCAGCCCGCCACCGCAGCCTTGACCTTCATACGGCGAGCCCGCGCTTGCTGACGGCCCGGTCCTCCCGCGGCCTCGATGCGCTGAATGCCTTGGTCGCCAGCAGCCAGACCGGGTTCGGCGCCTTCATTGCCGTTTACCTTACGTCGCAGGCTTGGACCCAGACGAATATCGGCCAGGCGCTCAGCCTCGGCACCATCGTCGCGATGCTCAGCCAGCTTCCGGCCGGGGCGCTGGTGGACGCCATGCGCAGCAAGCGCCTCGCGATCGCCGTGGGCGGCATTGCCGTGGCGCTCAGCGCGCTGCTGTTCGCCGTCTCGTCCACCTGGCTTTCGGTGCTGTGGGCGGAGGTGCTGCACGGCTTCGCGAGCTGCATGATCGGCCCGGCCATTGCGGCCGTGAGCCTGGAATTGGTTGGACGTCATGGGCTCGGGGTGCGCCTGGGCCGGAACGCGCGCTACGCCTCGATCGGCAGCGCGGCCGCGGCGGTGATCCTGGGCGCCATCGGCACCTATATTTCTGGCGGGGGGGTGTTCTGGGCCACGGCCGCGCTGATGGCGTTGGGCCTGCTGACCCTGCGAGCCCTGCCGCCGCCACGGGCAGAGGCGCCCACCGCGCAGGTCGCGGCCGAGACTCGGGGCCTGCCCGGCGCGATCTGGGCCTTGCTCGACCGGCGGCTGCTGATTTTCGCGGCCTGCGTCGGGCTGTTCCATTTGTCCAACGCCGCCATGCTGCCGCTGGTCGCGAACGAGGTCACGCGCAACACGGGCGCAGCGGCCAACCTGGTGATTGCGGCCTGCGTAGTGGCTCCGCAGGCCATCGTGGCCGGGGTTTCCCCACTGGTGGGGCGCACGGCCGAGAGTTGGGGACGGCGGCCGGTCCTGCTGCTGGGCTTTGCCGCTTTGCCGGTCCGCGGCGTGCTGCTGGCCTTCGGCACGAGTCCCACTTTCGTGGTGATCGTCCAGGCGTTGGACGGCGTCAGCGCTGCGGTGTTCGGCGTGCTGCTGCCGTTGGTCGCGGCCGACCTGACGCGCGGGACACGCCGCTTCAATCTGTGCATGGGGCTGCTCGGCCTCGCCGTGGGCGCCGGCGCCTCGCTGTCCACGGCCATAGCCGGGCTGGTTGCGGACCGCTTCGGCAATGCGCCGGCCCTGCTGGTGCTCGCGGCTGTTGGCTTTGCCGCCGTGCTGGGCTTGCTGGTTTTGCCAGAAACACGGGAGGCGCCGTCGGCGGCCAATGCCGCGGGAGCTTTTGGCGCCGACGCGCGTTAAACCTTGAATAACGAGGGAGTGCCATTCATGAAGACTCGATTGATCGCTGCTGGGGCCATCGCCCTCACGCTCGGCACATTTGCGCCGGCCCAAGCGGCTGGCTGCCTCAAGGGCGCTGCGGTCGGCGGCGTTGCCGGGCATGTCGCGGGCCATGGCGTGCTGGGCGCCGCTGCCGGTTGCGCAGTGGGACGCCACGAGGCCAACAAGTCGGCAAAGCAGGCCCAGCCAGCCCCGGCGTCGACGAACGGCCAAGCCCCGGACTCGAAATCCAACTAGGCGTCGCTCGCCGCCGCTAGCCTTGGGGGCTGGCGGCGGCTTGCCTCCATTCGCTGTGTTCTCCATACACGGCGCATGTCGCCTTCCACGCTTGGTTCGACGCCGTTCACATCCGCCAAGGATGCGCGTGTCGTTGGCGGACCGCTGCTTCGCCTGCATCGTGCGGCTTTGGGGCGGGACCCCGATGCCGCAGGTTTAGCGGCGCTGGTGGCGGCGCGGCGCAGAGGTGCGGATCTGATTGATCTCGCACTTGTTTTGGCTGGGACTGCCGAATTTGCCGCTGTGCATGGCCCTGGGGGCGCTGAAACGCCCGCCGACCTTGCATTCGCGGCCCGCGTCGCTCGGCAGGCATTTGGGCCGGTCGATGATCCGGCAGCCGGTGCCCTGGCCGCCGCGATGGAAGGGCTAGAGCGCGCCGCGGTCCTAGTCGGGGTCGCCGAGGCCGCGCCGGTTCGTGCGCGCTCACCCTTGCTGCCGGGCTTGTTCCCCGACGTGCCGCCCGATAATCCGGTCGCCTACGCCTTCTGGATCGCCGCCCACGACACCATGCCGCCGGATGCCGCCTCCCGCATCGCTCCGCTGCCGGGGCCGCGGATCAGCCTCGTTATGCGGGCGGGGGACAGCGAGGTTGAAGCCGTGCTGCGCTCCGCCGCGTCCCTGCAAGCGCAAGTGCATCACGATTGGGAACTGCGCCTGGCCTGCCAGCTTCACTCGCCTTGGCCGCGCCGCGCCATCGCGGCACTGGCGGAGGCCGATTCCCGGATCGTGCTGACTGGCCCAGCCCCCATGACGCCGGCCAATGCGGCATTCAACCATGCCCTTGCCGGCTGCACCGGGACCATCGTCGGCCTGCTCGAACCCGGCGATACGCTGCCGCCTATGGCACTGCACGAGGCGCTGCTGGCGTTCGAGCCGGACACCATGCTGGTGTTCACCGACGAGGACCAAGCCGATCCCACCGGCCATCGCAGCGCCCCACGGTTCAAGCCGGACTACAGCCCGGATGCCATGCAAGCCGCCAACGTGATCGGGCAACTCGCGCTGTATCGGGCCGAGCTGATCCGTCCGCTTGGCGGCATGGACCCAAACGCTGTTCCGCATGAAAGCTACGATTTTGCCCGCCGTGCTGCCCTGCTCGCCGGTTCCAGCCGTATTCGCCACGTGCCCGCCGTGCTGTGCCACCGTGCCACGCCGCCGCCGCCCGACCCGGCCGCGCCACCACCGTTCGCGCTGCCCGATCCGCCGCCGCTCGTCACGGTCATCATCCCCACGCGCGACCGCGCCGACCTGCTCGCCGCCAGCGCGTGGGGCGTGCTGCGCGGCACCGACTACCCGGCGCTCGAATTGATCGTCGCCGACAACGGCAGCACCGACCCGGCCGCGCTGGCGTTGCTGGGCGATATCGGCGCCGATCCGCGCGCCGCTGTGCTGCCGTTCCCCGGCGCGTTCAACTTCCCGGCGATGAACAACGCCGCCGCGCGCCGGGCCAAGGGCCAGGTCCTGCTGCTGCTGAACAACGACGTGGAGCTGATCGACCCCGGCTGGCTGCGCGCCATGGTCGCCCACGCCGTCCGCCCGGACGTCGGCGCGGTGGGTGCGCGGCTGCTGTATCGCGACGGCAGCCTGCAGCATGGCGGCATGGTGCTGGGCCTGTCCGGACGCGCGACGCATGTGCTGCGAGGCGCGCCGCGGGATGCGCCAGGCTACCTCGGCCAACTGGCCGCGACGCGCGATCTATCGGCCGTGACCGCCGCGTGCCTCGCCATGCGTGCCGACGTTTGGGCGCAGGTGGGCGGCATGAATGAACGGCTGCCCGTCGCCTGGAACGACGTCGACCTGTGCCAGCGCGTCCGCGCCGCCGGCCTCCGGGTGATCTGGACGCCGCACGCCGTGCTGCTGCACCTCGAGGGCGAAACCCGCGGCGAGGACGCCGCCGACCCGGCCCGGCAGGCGCGGTTCCTGGCGGACCAGGCGCTGTATCGCGAGACCTGGGGAAGTGCCGCCGACATCGACCCGTTCCTCAACCCCAACTTGGCTGCAACGGACCATCAGCTTGTGTTGGCGCTGCCACGCCGGGCACGCCCCTGGCAGTAGCCTGGTGGAGGATGGTTGCCAGCCCCGGGCAAATCTGATTTCAGTCCGCCTGCACCTACAAACCGGACGCCTGCGAACCGGGCGCCTGCAAACGCCGACCTCTCGAATTGGAACCGGGTCCTGGACCAACGCCTGACCGACATGCCGGGGTCCGACCCGGCCACGGCCAACACGCTGCAAGCGCTGTGCGATCCCGCGCTCGACCCGCTTTTCCTGCGTCCGGCGCTCGTCGGCGTCGCCAGCACCTGGTACGGCCATGTCCCGTTCGCCAACTGGCTGATTGCCGCGTGCCGCCCGCGCCTCCTTGTCGAGCTCGGCACCCATAACGGCGTCTCCTACGCCGCGTTCTGCGAGGCCGTCGCCCGTTACGGCGTCGATGCCCGCTGCTACGCCGTCGACACCTGGGAGGGCGACGAGCACGCCGGCCACTACGGAGACCAAGTGCTCGAGGCGCTGAAGCGCTTTCACGACCCGCGCTATGCCGGGTTCTCCGAGCTGCTGCGCTGTACGTTCCAGCAGGCGCTGCCGCACTTCGCCGACGGCACGGTCGACCTGCTGCACATCGACGGCTTCCATACCTACGACGCCGTGCGCGGCGATTTCGAGTCCTGGCGTCCCAAGCTGTCGGACCGCGCCGTTGTGCTGTTCCATGATACCAACGAGCGCCGCGGCGACTTCGGCGTCTGGCGCCTGTGGCGGGAGCTGCAGGCCGAGTATCCGGCCTTCGAGTTCCTGCATAGCCACGGCCTCGGCGTGCTGGCTGTCGGAGCCGATGCGCCCGCGGATGTGCTGGCGCTGTGCCGGCTGGGACCTGCGCAATACACCGTGCGGCAGCGCTTCGCCCTGCTGGGCGAGCGTTGGATGGACCACTTCGAGCAGGTCCAGGCGATCGGCGCGCAGCAGCGGGCGGAGGCGCGCAACGCCGGTTACGCAAACGAGGTGGCGGCGTTGCAGGGCGTGCGCGAGGCCGCCGCGCGCAGCGAGGCCGAGGTGGCGCGGCTGACCGAACAGCTCAGGGCCGCCGCTGCCCTGGAGCGCGAGGCCACTGAGACGCGGGCCGAGCTGGAAGATGCATGGTCCTACCAGGCGGCCCTGAAAAGCCAGATCGCCCAGCGCGACGCCCATGCCGCCGAACTGCTGGCGATGCTGGCCGCCCGCGCCGAGGACTGGGAACGGGTGCACCAGGTGCTGGCGGGCCGCGAGGCCGAGGCGGCGGCCACGCGCGCGGCGCTGGCGCGGGCGGAAGCGCTGCAGGCCGCGACCTATCGGTCGGCGTCCTGGCGGTTCGCCGCCCCGGTGCGCGCGGTGGGCCATTACGCACCCTGGTTCGGGCGCGGCATCCGGCGCGGGCTGCGTTTTGCAGGCATGGCGCTGTCGGGCGAGCTTGCGGCGCATCGCCGCCTGCAGGCGCGGCGGACGGAGGAGGTCGCCGCCGTCCGTGCCTCCCCGCTGTTCGACGCCAAGTTCTATCTGGCGCAGCATCCCCAGCTCATCGCCGCCCGGCACGACCCGGCGGCGCATTTCGTCTGGGTCGGCACGCAATCTGGCGCCATGCCGAACCCGTATTTCGACACGGCCTGGTATCTCGCCCGCAACCCCGATGTGGCGGCCAGCGGGGAGAATCCGCTGCTGCATTGGGCGCGGGCAGGCGCGGCGCAGGGCCTCGACCCGAACCCGTTCCTGGATGTGGACTGGTACGCGGCGCAAAACCCGGATGCGGCTGGGGAGAACGCGCTCGTGCACTGGATGCGGGCCGGACGTGCCGCTGGCCGCGATCCGAACCCGATGCTGGATGCCCGGGCCTTCGCGTTGGAGCACGGCGACGGTCCGGATTTCGATCCGCTGCTGCATTGGTGGCGCCATGGCGCAAGCGGTCGGCTGAACCCGCATCCGCTGTTCGACGCCGCATGGTACTCCGCGCAATATGGATTGCCCGCCGGGGCCGACCCGTTGGCGCATTGGCTGGACATGGGCCGCGCCGCCGGCCTGCCGGTCTCGCCGCTCGATGCCACCGGCGGCGCCACGCCGCCCGCGGTGGCGTTCCCCGCCGAACCCGAGCCCGACGTCTCGATCATCATCCCCGTCTATGGCCACTACGCCGACACGCTGCGCTGCCTGCAAGCGGTCATGCTGCACAGCGGCAGCGCGCTCCGCTATGAGGTGATCGTCGCGGACGACAAGCCGGGCGGACGCATCGCGCCGTTGCTGCACGACCGCGTGCCGGGCCTGCGCATCATCGAGAACCCCGAAAACTTTGGCTTCCTGCGGAGCTGCAACAACGCGGCCCGGTCGGCGCTCGGACGGCATATCGTGTTCCTGAACAACGATACGACGGTGCAGCCGGATTGGCTGGCGCCATTGGTGCGGCTGGCGGATGCGGACCCGCTGGTGGGCCTGGTCGGAGCCAAGCTGCTGAACACCGATGGCACTGTGCAGGAGGCGGGCGGGGCCGTGCTGCGCAATGGCTGGGGCCTGCCGTATGGTGCCGGGCGCGACCCGGCGGCGCCCGAGCTCAATTTCGTCCGCGACGTGGACGTGGCGATTGGCGCCTGCATCCTGGTCCGCCGCGACGCATTTTGGGAGGCAGGCGGCTTCGACAACCGCTATGCGCCCGCATTCTATGAGGAGTTCGACCTCGCCTTCACGTTGCGCGACCGTGGCTGGCGGGTGGCCTACCAACCCGCCAGCGTCGTGGTCCACCACGGCAGCAACTCGTACGGCACCGTGGCGCGGGACCGGCATAGCCAGGCGAACCACGCGAAGTTCTGCGCCAAGTGGGCGCGCGCCCTGTTGTCGCAGCCATTGCCGAACGCGCCGGAGCTGCAGGTCCGCAGCCGCCCGGCCCCGGCAGGCACGGTTCTGGTCATCGACGACCGCGTGCCGGAGTGGGACCGCAACGCCGGCGGGGTCACGCTCAACCAGTATCTGCATCTCCTGCAGGGCATGGGCTATCAGGTGATCTTCTGCCCGGCCTACGACGCAACGCCCACGCAGCCCTACACCGCCATTCTGCAGCAGGACGGGATTGAGGTGCTGCACGCGCCGGAAACGCCCGAACGCTGGCTGAAGGCCAACGGCCGGCAGCTCGACCTGGTCTGGACCGCGCGGCCCGACGTGGCCGGCCCGATCCTCGACCTGATCCGGGCGGAGACCCGGGCGCCGATCCTGTATTACACGCACGACCTGCACCACCTGCGCGAGCGCCGCCGCTGGGAATTGGAGGGCGACCCGCACGCGCTGAGCGAGAGCAAGCGCCTGAAGCGGATCGAGGACCGCATCTTCGCCCGGGTCGACCGCGTGATGACGCCCAGCGCGGACGAGGCGGCGGTGATCCGCGCCGACGTGCCCGCGGCGCAGGTGCACGTGATCCCGCCCTACCTCGTCCCCGCCACGCCCCTGGCCTTGGCCGGACAGGACTTTGCCGACCGGGACGCGCTGATCTTCGTTGGCGGCTACAACCATGCGCCCAATGTCGACGCTGCGGTGTGGCTGGTGCGGGACATCATGCCGCTGGTCTGGGCCGCGCTGCCGGATGTGCGGCTGCTGCTGGTCGGCAACGCCCCGCCGCCTGCGGTCGTGGACTTGGCAAGCCGGCGCGTCACCGTCACCGGCTTCGTGCCCGACATCACGCCGCTCTATGCGCAGTCGCGGCTGTCGGTGAACGCGCTGCGTTATGGCGCCGGGGTGAAAGGCAAGATCGTCGCCAGCCTGCAAGCCGGCGTCCCGGTCATCACGACGCCGGTGGGCAACGAGGGGCTGGGCCTTGTCCATGACGTCGAGGCCTGGGTGGCCGCCGACGCCGCTGGCTTTGCCGCTGGGATCATCGCCTTGCACCAGGACCCCGCACGCTGCGCCACGATGGCGCAGGCGGCCCAAGCGGTGCTGCGCCGCGATTTCAGCGAGGACGCGGCCCGGGCGGCGCTGATGGATGTGCTGGGCCAGTGGACCTGCCGGGTTTGCGGGCGGTCCGCGCCGGGGCGTCCGTCCGCCTGCCCGCATTGCGATGCCGATGCTGCGGCATTGGGCCTGGCCAGCGCCATCCTGCAGGGGCTGCCGTTCGGCAATGGGCGCAGCCTCGCCGACGCGCTGCCCCGGCTGACCCGGCTTTCCATGGGGGTATGCGACGACGTGCCGCTGTCGTTGCAGCAGCGCCTGCGCCGCCCGTCCGACGCCGCATTGGCCGAAGCCTCCCTCGACCTGCTGGTCGGCGGCGCATCCCTCGACCCTGCGGGCGTGTTGATTGCATTGCGGCCCGGCGGACGCTGGGTCAGGCCGGGCCGGGTTGCGGACGCGGGCGCGCTGATCGCCGCCGGGTTCGACGTGCTGGCTTATGAAGGCGAAGGTCGAATTCTCGATTGTGAAGGCGAGGGTTCCACCCTCGACGCCCGGCCACGCCCATGACAGTGCGCGTGACGCCGGGCCGCCCGTCCGTCCTGGTGGACCTGCGCCCCTGCTACGAGGGCTTCGCCGGCATCCCGCAGGAGACCCGCCTGCTGTTCCAGATGTTCTCCGAGATGAGGCTGGGGCGGCTCGGCGGGCTAGCGTCCGGCATCCACTTCGCCGGCCCGCCCCGGCGGCGCGACAACGCTGGCCAGACGCCGTTCGACCGCACCTTGCAGCAGGCCCGCGTGCTGATCAGCCAGGACACCAAGCGCCACCACGCCCCGCCCGGCATGTCGTTCCTGCTGCCCGGCCCGATCCGCCGCCGCATGCATCACGTGACCACGGTCCTGAGCCTGGCGCAGCGTGAGGAGCAGCTCGACCTCAGCATCAATCCCGTCCTGTTCGAGGACTATTTATGGATGAAGCTGTTCGACAACACGCTGCCGCCGTCCGACCGGGGCATGCTGGGGCGCGCCGAGTTCTTCGCGACGGCGCTCGGCCACGAGAACGCCCGCAGCCTGTCGCTGCTGCCGCTGCCGTTCCAGCGGCGGCTCAACACCGCCGGGTGGGACGTGTTCTTCGCCGCCACCGTGTCGCCCTACCGCATTACGCCGGGCACGCAGTTCATGGTGCGCTACTACGACGCGCTGCCATTGCTCAGCCCGCACACCATCGGCGAGCCCTGGCCGCATACCAACAGCCACGCCCGCATGCTGAAGCGCAACATGGACCAGGGCGCGCACTTCTACTGCGACAGCGAGCCGGTGCGGGAGGACGTGCTGCAACTGTTCCCCGAAAGCGAGCCGCGCGTGCATACCATCCCGGCGCTGGTTGCCCCCGAATACCGCCCCGACGTGCGGGCGGACAGCGAATTGCGCACCATCCTTCGGCGCCGGGCCAGCACTGTGACGGCGCCGGCGGGCGGGCGGAGGGAAGCGCCGGACGCGCCGCTGCCGAAACTTATCATCGCCGTGTCGACGCTGGAGCCGCGCAAGAACTACCTGCGCCTGTTCCGCGGTTTCGAGATCGCGCGGCGCATGACCAAGGCGCCGATGCAGTTGCTGATCGTCGCCAACCCCGGCTGGCGCTCCGACGCGGAGCTGGCCGAACTCAAGCTGCTGGTGCGGGAGGGCGCATATCACGTTTCCGGCGTGCCGCTCGCGGAGTTGCGGGTGCTGTATTCGATGGCGCACCTGGTCGTGGCGCCGAGCCGCGCGGAGGGGTTCGACTACAGCGGCGTCGAGGGCATGGCCTGCGGCACGCCGCTGGTCGCGAGCGGCATCCCGGTGCACCGCTGGGTTTACGGCGACGCCGCCGAATACTTCGACCCCTATGACGACGAGGAGCTGGCCACCATCCTGGCCCGCCTGGTCGAGCTGCCGCGCGAGACCGGCGTGCTTTCCGCCATGCGGGAGCGTGGCCTGCGCCAAGCCGCGCTGTATCAGTCCCCGGCCCTGTCCCCCCGGTGGGAGCAGGCAATCACGTCGGTTATCGCGGCGCCAAAGGCACAGAACCCAAAATGACCAGCGAAACGCATCCCAACAACAACTTCGACTTCCTGCGGTTGTTTGCGGCGGGAATGGTGATCTATGGGCATGGCTGGATATTGGCGACGCCCGCCGGGCCGGGCTTCTGGGGCGTGCCGTTCGCGCGGATCGGGCTCGACATCTTCTTCGCCATCAGCGGCTACATGGTCACCGGAAGCTGGCAGCGCACACCGAACCTCCGGCTGTTTCTGGCCAAGCGGGCGCTGCGCATTTTTCCCGGCCTGATCGCCTGCGTGCTGGCGACCGCCTATGTGCTCGGCCCCCGGCTCAGCACCCTGCCGCTGCGGGACTACCTCCACAACGGCAACGTGCTCAAATATTTGCAGAACATGTGGCTGTTCCAGCGGCTGTACCTGCCCGGCGTGTTCGAAGGCCTGCGGCTGAACGGCGCGGTCAACGGCTCGCTATGGAGCCTGTTCCCCGAGGTGCTGTGCTATCTTAGCGTGCCATTGATGGCGCTGCTGCCGTTGCGGCCGCGGCTGTGGGCGCTTGGGGTTGGCGGTGTTCTCGCCGGCATCGCCGGCATGTGGCTGTTCTACGGCTATGAGGGCGATCCCGTCGTATTTTACAACACCGACGTCAAGTACATGCTGGTCCAGGTGCCGTTCTTCTTCATCGGCGGCCTGTATCGGCTGCTTGGCGACCGGGCGCCGAACTTCTACCGCGCTGACTTCGCCATCCTCGGCTATTCGCTCAACTGGATGATTGCGAGCTGGTACGGCTGGTGGAACCTGCCGATCGAGTGGGTGACGCTGCCCTACATGGTGATCTGCTTCGGCCGGATGTCGATGCCGGTGGTGCGCCGCGCCGGGCGGTTCGGCGATTTCTCCTATGGGATGTACCTATATGCCTTCCCGGTGCAGCAGATCGTGCTAGGCGCGATGCCGTGGAACGAATACCCGATCGCCACCTGCATGGTCCTGACACTGCCGTTCGCCGTGCTGTCCTGGCACCTGGTCGAGGCGCCGGCGCTGCGTTGGAAGCCCGGCCGCGCGCAGGCGGCTCCGTCCATCAGCGGCCTAGCAAGCGCCCCAGCAGCCCAACCGGCCTCGGCGCCGCTGTCGCCTCCGCTTTCGCGATAAGGCCGGGCCAATCGGCGTAGTTGATGCGTCGCTCCTCCTCCACGGTCAGCGGCGGCAGCGGCCGGTCGCGACGGCGACCGACGACCGCGGTGTGGTAGTTCGGCAGCACGCCGGTCCGGGTCAGCATCTGCTCGATTAGGATGATCAGCCTGGCGATCGTCTGGTCTGCAGGGTCGGCCCAATCGAAGTTTGGCAGGATGCCGGTGAAGAACGGACGCATGATCGTGCCGCCATAATCCTGCCGGTGTATTACGTCGAACCACTGATAGGTCAGCGGCAGGATGCGCGACGCGTGCACGCCCTCGCTCGGGTCGTGCCCCATCATGAATTCGAGCGACGGGCGCGGCACCATGGTGCGGGTGTGCTTGGCCAGCACGTCCCAGCGGTATTTCGGGGCGAGGCAATCGTTCACCTCGTCCATGATCGCCAGCACCTCGGGCTCGTACATGTGGTGGTCGGGGCCGATATACTCGTCGAACCACAACACGCCGCCGGGCTTCAGGATCCGGTGCATCAGGGCGTACATCTCTTCTATTTTGTCGAAATGGTGGATCGCCGCCTGCACGAACACGGCGTCGTATGCGGCCGTGGGCAGGTCCTCCGTCAGCACATCGCCGCAGCGCAGGTCCAGCTTGCCAGCGTAGTCCTTGTCCGCCACCCGCGCCCGTGCCGCCTCGATCGCGGTGCGCGACATCTCATAGGCCGTCACGTGCTGGGCATAGCCGTTGGCGACCAGGTATTCCTCCAGGAAGGCCATGCCGGAACCAATGGCCAGCACGCGGGCCGGCGCTGGGTTGAAGAACTGCTTGGCGATGCTGTCGACCGACCAGCCGTCGAGCGACCCGGTCAGCGGCTTGGCGATGGCGTATTGATAGAGGAACTTGTGCTGGGTGTAGTCGATCGGGTCGCCCTCGATGACCTCCTTCGATCCGACATGCTCGCCTTTCTCGTAGCGCTCGTCCCAGATCGAGGTCGCGTCGACCGCCGGCTTGTCGGTATCCATGGATAAATCCTGTAAAATTCAGCGCCCGTGCACCATCAAGCCCGGCGGCAGGGTGGACAGCAAGGCCTCGAAATACGGGATCGTCCGCTTCAGGCCCTCATCGAGCGAAACGGCGGGTTCCCAGCCGAGTTGCGCCTTCGCCTGCTCGATGTCCGGGCGGCGCTGCTTGGGGTCGTCCTCGGGCAGCGGCCGGTGGACGATGCGGGACTGCGACCCCGTCAGCTCGATCACCTTTTGCGCCAGCTCCCCGATGGTGAACTCCCCGGGGTTGCCGAGGTTCACCGGCCCGGCGATCTCGGGCGGGCTGTCCATCAGCTTGATGAAGCCGTCGATCAGGTCGTCGACGTAGCAGAACGACCGCGTCTGCTGGCCCTCACCGAACACGGTGATGTCCTGGTTGGTCAGGGCCTGCACGATGAAGCTCGACACCACGCGCCCGTCGCGCGGATGGGTGCGAGGCCCGTAGGTGTTGAAGATGCGCGCGACCTTGATCTGCAGCCGGTGCTGGCGGCGGTAGTCGAAGAACAGCGTCTCGGCGCACCGCTTGCCCTCGTCGTAGCATGACCGCGAGCCGATCGGGTTCACGTTGCCCCAATATTCCTCGGGCTGCGGATGCACCGACGGGTCGCCGTAAACCTCGCTGGTCGAAGCCTGGAAGATCTTGGCGCCGGTCCGCTTGGCCAGGCCCAGCATGTTGATCGCGCCGAGCACGCTGGTCTTGGTCGTCTGCACGGGGTCGCGCTGGTAGTGGATCGGCGAGGCCGGGCAGGCAAGATTGTAGATCTCGTCGACCTCGACGAACAACGGGAACGTCACGTCGTGGCGCATCAGCTCGAAATTGCGGTTGTCGTGCAAATGGGCGATGTTGCGCGGCGTTCCGGTGAAGAAGTTGTCCACGCATAACACGTGGCACCCGGCCTGCAGCAGGCGTTCACACAGGTGGGAACCTAGGAATCCGGCGCCCCCGGTCACGAGGACTCGTCGTTCGAGGTGCATCATGGCGATCCTGACTCCAGTGGATAGTAGTTACAGCCGTGTAGCACTGCGGTAAACGCTTTCGGGAAACGTCACTTGCTCAGTCCGGCTGGTCCAGCGGCCTCCGGCGTGGTATGTTGCGCCGCGGCAACGATGGCACAAGCAGGCGAAAGCACAAGCAGGAGGCAAGGGTTTGCGCATCGCGATGATCGGCGGCGGCTACGTAGGGCTCGTGTCAGGCGCCTGTTTCGCCGACCTAGGTGTGGAGGTCGCTGTCGTCGAGTCGGACCCGGCCAAGCTCGGCGCCCTCACGGAAGGGCGCATTCCCATCTATGAGCCCGGTCTCGACCGTTTGGTGTCGGAGAACGTCGCTGCCGGCCGCCTGAGCTTCGGCGACAACCTAGCGGCGGCCGTCGCAGGGGCGGAGGCCGTGTTCATCGCCGTCGGCACGCCCACAAGGCGCGGCGATGGCCATGCCGACGTGTCCTACGTCAACGCCGCCGCCGAGCAGGTCGCCCGCGCATTGACCGGCTACGCCGTCGTCGTCACCAAATCCACAGTGCCCGTCGGCACCGGGCGCCGCATCGCCGAGATCATGCAGCGCGCCCGCCCCGAGCTCGACATCGATGTCGCGAGCAACCCCGAGTTCCTGCGCGAAGGCAGCGCCATCGGCGACTTCATGCGCCCCGACCGCATCGTGATCGGCGCCAGCAGCGAGCGTGCGCGTGAGGTGATGCGGCGGCTGTATCGCCCGCTGTACTTGATCGAGGCGCCCATCGTCTTCACCAGCCTCGAGACGGCCGAGCTCACCAAGTATGCCGCGAACTCGTTCCTGGCGATGAAGGTCACCTTCATCAACGAGATGGCCGATTTGTGCGAGAAGGTCGGCGCCGACGTGCACGACATCGCGCGCGGCATTGGGCTCGATGGCCGGATCGGGCGCAAGTTCCTGCATCCGGGGCCGGGCTTCGGCGGCAGTTGCTTCCCGAAGGACACGCTGGCGCTGATGCGCATCGCCCAGGACTGGGGCGCGCCGTCCCGCTTGGTGGAAGCGACCGTCGCGGTGAACGATGCGCGCAAGTCCGGCATGGCGATCCGGGTCATCCAGGCCTGCGGCGGGTCGGTGTTCGGCAAGACCATCGCGGTGCTCGGCCTGACGTTCAAGCCGGAAACGGACGACATGCGCGACGCTCCCAGCGTGCCGATCATCGAGCGGCTGGCCGAAGAGGGCGCCGTGATCCGCGCGTTCGACCCGGTCGGCATGGCCCAGGCCCGCGCCCTGTTGCCCGGCAGCGTCACCTATTGCACGGACGCCTACGACGCCGTGGCTGGGGCGGACGTGCTGGTGTTGGTGACGGAATGGAATGAATTCCGGGCGCTGTCCCCGGCCCGGCTGCGCGACGCGATGCGCGGACGCCTGATCATGGACCTGCGCAATGTTTTCGATCCAGCCGCTTTCGTGGCAGCCGGGCTTGAGTATCGCGGCATTGGACGGGCGGCGCCGAAGCGGGGGCCGTGACGCCGCAGCACCGGTTGTCGTTGCAAAATGCACATGGTGCTAGTCCGCAATAACTGATATTTAACGAATAGCGGCTACGGTGGCGCACCATCGGAAGGGGAATGCATTGGTGGCCGCCGACGTTAGCGTGATTGTCCCGGCTTACAACGCCCAGGCAACCCTCGCCGCCGCGCTGCGGAGCGCGCTCCAGCAATCCCGTCCCCCGCTTGAGGTTTTGGTCGTGGATGACGGTTCCGCGGACGATACCGCTGCAGTCGCCGAAACGTTTGGTTCGAAGGTCCGGCTGATCCGCCAGCAGAACGGCGGCCCAGGCTCCGCGCGCAACACCGGCATCCGCGCCGCCCGCGGCACCTGGATCGGCCTGCTGGACGCCGACGACACATGGTTGCCGACCAAGCTTGAGCATCAGCTCGCGCTCGACGGCGATGACCGCATCGGCATCATCGCCTGCCTGTCCGACAAGCCCGGCCAGGCGTGCCCGCCCGAGATCGGCTTCGACCAGCTCTGGAGCAACAACCTCCTGGTGAACAGCACGGTGCTGCTGCGCCGCGCCGCATGGGAGGCCGCCGGCAGCTACGACGAGGCGCGCGCCCTGATCTCGGTCGAGGACTACAACCTTTGGCTCCGCATCGCCGCTGCCGATTGGCGCATCCTTACCCTGCAGGAGATACTCGCGCGCTACACACGCGGCGTCGGAATCAGCAGCAACACCCATCGCCTGCTTGCGGCCTCGCTCTATAACCTCGACCAGCTCGAGCGTGTGCTGCGGCTTCCCGCGGCCAAGGTGGAGGCCCGGCGCATTGCGGCGCTCGATCATTTTGCCAGCGCCGCGCTGCACGAGCGCGACGTGGCGCTGGCGCGGGAACTGGGGCTGCGCGCGGCCCGGACGGGTCCGACCCTGGGACGGCTGGCGCGGCTTGCCCTATCCTATGTCCCTAGCCCGGTGCTGGACATCAAGCGGGATGTCAGCAGAGCACTTCGCACGCCCGGGCCGCCGCAGATGTTCGGGAAGCCGGTCATCCCCGCCGAACTCAAGCTGCAGCAGCCCCGGCTGCTGGTTATCATCGACGCCGAGGAGGAGTTCGACTGGGCCGTCGTGCCGCCGGTGACCAGCGGGGTCTGCGCGATGCGCCATCAGGCACCAGCCCAGCGTATCTTCGAGCGGTTCGGTTGCGTGCCGACCTATGCCGTCGACTACCCCGTCGCTGCGCAACGCGACGGCTATGCGCCGTTGCTGGAGTTCCTGCAGTCCGGCGCATGCGGGATCGGCACGCAGCTCCATCCGTGGCTCAACCCGCCCGTCGAGGAGGAACTCAACGAGCGCAATTCGTATCCTGGCAACCTGCCGAAGACGCTCGAGGCGGCAAAGCTGTGGATGCTGACCGACGTGATCGAGGCCAATCTGGGAGTTCGCCCAACCCTTTACCGGTCCGGACGGTATGGGCTTGGTCCCAACACGCCAGACTTGCTGGCCGGGATGGGCTACCGTATCGACTGCAGCGTACGTCCGCATTTCGCAAGCAACGGCGACGGCGGGCCGGACTACCAGGAGGCCTACGACCGCCCGTTCTGGCTTGATCCCGGGCAAAGCGTGCTCGAATTGCCGGTCACGGTCGGGCTGACGGGAAAGCTCGCCCGCTATCCCGGGCTGCTGGCCCCGGCGGCGCACCCGATGCTGCGGCCATTGCGGCTTCGCAGCCTGCTGGCGCGGGGCCGGCTGCTGGACCGGGTCCAACTCACGCCGGAGGGCACCCGGCTAGCCGAGGCGCAGCGCCTGACGCGGGCGATGCTGGCCGACGGCCACCGCCTGTTCGTGGTCGGCTATCACAGCCCGTCCTTGCAGCCCGGCAACACGCCTTTCGTCCGCACGGCCGCCGACCTGCAGCGCCTGCTGGCATGGCTCGAAGGCTACCTGGAGTTTTTCCTGGGCGAGATCGGCGGCGCGGTGAGCACGCCGGACGAGATTTTCGAGATCGCCGTGCGGGTCCGCGACGGTTCGGGCACACAGGCCGCCGGAGCATGACGAGCAGCATCCTGGAAAGGACGACGCTCAGCGCCGGCTGGGTCATCGGCTGGCGGATGTCGACCCGCTTGCTCGGCCTCGCCAGCACCCTGATCCTGGTTCGTATCCTGCTGCCGGAGGATTTCGGCTTGGTGGCGCTTGGCGCCGCCTTCGCCCAAACCGTCGATGCCATGTCGGTACTGGGCACCGAAGACGCCCTGATCCGCGAGCGCGAGCCGACCCGGGCATTATACGACACGGCGTTCACGCTCAACGCGATGCGCGGCGTGCTCACCGGCGCCGTGGTTGCTGCCGCCGCATGGCCTACGGCGGTCTTTTTCAACGAGCCGCGGCTGACGTCGCTGCTGCTGGCGTTGTCGGCGCTCGCGGTCATTGACGGCTGGCTGAATATCGGCGTCGTGGATTTCCGGCGCGATTTCCACTTCCACAAGGAGTTCCTGCTCAACATCCTGCCGCGCATGGCGAGCGTCATCGTCACCGTGGCGGTGGCGGCGCTGTTCCAGTCCTATTGGGCGCTGGTTGCCGGACAGGCGACGTTCCGGATTCTGCGGGTCGCGTCGTCGTACCGGATGCATCCGTATCGCCCGCGCTTCTCGCTGGTAGCCTGGCGCAGGCTGCTGCTGTTCTCGGCTTGGGCCTGGGCGCTCGCGGTGGTCCAAATGATGCAGGACCGTGTCGACGCCTTCGTCATCGGCCGCTCGCTCGGCACCGGCAGCGTCGGCGCCTATGCGCTTGGTTATGAGATCGCGACGCTGCCGACCTCGGAGATCGTCGCCCCGCTCGGCCGTGCCGCCTATTCCGGCTTCAGCGCCACCCGGCGGGAAGGCGGCACGCGCGCGCTGTTCAACCGCCTGGTCGCCAGTTCGCTGCTGATCGCCGGGCCGGCAGGATTGGGGTTGTCGATGGTTGCCGACCCGCTCGTTCGCGTGGCGCTCGGGGAGCGGTGGCTGCACGTCGTGCCGGTCATCCAGGTGCTGAGCTTGGCGTGCGGCGTTGCGCCATTCGGCAACCTCGCCTTCATGGTCCTGCGCTCCCATGGCTATTTCGCGACGGTCTGCGCGGTCAGCTTCTTAGGGCTGCTGGTCAAGGTCGCCATGATACGCACCCTGCTGCAGTTGTATGGCCTGCCTGGCGCGGCCGGAGGCGCCGCAGCTTCCATGATAGTCGAAAGCCTGACGCTGCTGGCTTTGGTGGTCGCGACTCAGCGTATGCCGTTGGGTCCGCTCATTGCCGGCTGTTGGCGCGTCGCCGCCGCATGCACCGTGATGACCGGAGCGCTCTCGGCAGCCGGGCTTGCATGGACAGGAACGACCGAGACGTTCACCGCCTCGGCTACGCGATTGCTGGGCTCGGCCGCGCTGGGCGCCGTATCCTACGCCATGACGCTCGGCGTCCTTTGGGCGGCGCAGGGGCGGCCAGAGGGGGCGGAGGCCGATATGATGGGCGCGCTGCAACGTTTGTCGCGCAGGGTCCGGCGCAACCTGGCCTTCGGCTGAACGGCGGAACCCATGCTGAACCGTATCCGCCGCCTGCCGGCCAAGGTTGCGACGCACTTGCGCCTGTTGCGCGACGACCCCGAGCGGTTCGGCCGCAACCTGCTGCAATACACCAGCCCGGCTAAGTTCGAGGCCAGCCTCGTCGACATTCTTGACCAGCCGCCGCTGCACCTGCGCGTCGAACCCGGCCTGCCTCCGGCGCTGAATGTGCTGCAGCCGGTTCTCAGCCCCGACGCCATGACCGGCGGACCGAACACCATCGTGCTGCTGGCGGCGCTTGCGGCAGAGGCCGGCATTCCCGTGCGGATCGTCACGAACCGGCCGGGCCACCGGACCGACCCGGCCTGGTTCGCCAGCCACGTTTCCAGCCTGCTGGGCCGGACGCCGCCGTCCGGGCTGCAGGTCGTCACGGGATCGGAGCCGGCAACGCCCGCGACGGTCGGCGAGGACGACCTATGGCTCGCGACTCATTGGACCACCGCCCAGGGCATACGCCCGGTGCTGCCCCAGATGCGCCGCCGCTGGTTCCTCTATCTGGTGCAGGACTTCGAGCCTGGGTTCTACGCCTGGTCCAGCAACTACGCCCTGGCGCTGGAGACCTATGCGATGCCGCACCGCGCCGCGATCAACGAGGCGTTCCTGGCCGAGCACCTGCGCGAACAAGGGCCGGGCCTCTATGCCGACCCGATGTTCCTCGACGCGGGATGCACCGTTTTCGAACCTGCGGTGGACCGCCGGCTGTTTTATCCCCCCGGAGATGCCGCCCAACCGGCAGTGGCGGCATCGAGGCCGCGCCGTCTATTGTTCTATGCCCGGCCAACCAATGCCCGCAACATGCTGGGCCTGGGCTTGCAGGCGCTGCGGGCGGCTATCGAGCAGGACGCCTTCCCGGGCGAGTGGGAATTCACCAGCATCGGCGGGCGCGGCAGCCTGCCAGACATCGCACTGGGCGGCGGACGCACCCTGCACCCTGCGCCCTGGGCAAGCTACGCCGGCTATGCCGACAGCCTGCGGCAGGCCGACATCTTGCTGTGCCCGATGCTGTCCCCGCACACGAGCTACCCGGTGCTTGAGATGGCGGCGTGCGGGGGAAAGGTGGTGACGAACACCTACGGCCCAAAGACCGCCGGGGCACTCAGCGCGTTATCACCAGATATACTGGGCGTGACGCCGACGATGCAGGGCTTCGCGGACGGTTTGCGGGCGGCAGCGGCGCAATGCGGCGGGACGCGGCGGGACCGTTTGGCGCTGGGCGCCGATTGGGACAAAGCGCTGCGTCCGGTCGCCATATGGATGGCGGCGGCGGTCCAGGAAGCGCTTGCGGGAGATTGACAAGGAAGACGGTCGTGGAACTCGCCTTTTCGGTCAGCCTATCGCAATCGCAACGGGCTTTTGATGCTGGCTACTCGATGCCCGGCGAAAAACGATTCGTATTCAGGGTTTACATGTACGGATTTGCCTAGATTTAGGATAGGATGACACAGGATTAACGCAGGCCGTCATGGTCGGCGGTTTTGCACACGGTAAGGATCAACGATGCCGAGCGGTTCGAGTCCCAGCCGGAATACCAGCTACCCTCCTGCCGTAGGGGGCAGGGATGCTCATGAGGACGGATGGGCTGCCCCGATAAGTGGATCTGCGCCCGCCGCTGGCCTGCCAACCATCAATCCGCCTCGGGCTACCTCCCTGCTTCGTGACACCGAATTCGGCGACGAAAGGGCCAACGTCCTGGCCTCGACGCTTGAGGACCGCGGTGTGATAAACCGCCGGGAGTTGGAACGTGACCTGCGGGAAGCGTTGGACGCCGGGCAGTTCCATCTGCATTGGCAGCCTATCGTCAACTGCCTGACCGGCGCGCTGCACCGGTTCGAGGCGCTGGTCCGTTGGGACCGCCCCGGATGCGGCAAGGTTTCGCCGGCCACCTTCGTGCCGATCGCGGAAACGCTGGGCCTGTTCAAGCAGCTTGATACCTGGGTGCTGCGGACGGCGTGCGCCGAGGCGCTGCGCTGGCCGCATCCCTACCGTGCCGCCGTCAATGTCTCGGCTTATTGGTTCCGGGGCGAGGACCTGTCGCACATGGTGGAGACCGCCTTGCGGGAGAGCGGGCTTGATCCCAGCCGCCTCGAGATCGAGGTGACGGAGCGTGTGTTCATCGACAACGCCGGCAATGCGCAGCGGGAGCTTGCGCAGTTGAAGGCGCTGGGCGTCGGTCTTTCACTGGACGACTTCGGCACCGGCTATTCATCCTTGAGCTATCTTCGGACCATTGCATTCGACAAGCTGAAACTCGACCGCCTGTTTATCGAGGACCTGGGCACCTGCCGGCGGACCGAGGTCATTACCCGCGCCGTCCTGCATATGGCCGCCGGCTTGGGCATGACGGTCTGCGCTGAGGGCATCGCGCATCAGGCGCAGCTTGAAATACTGCAGGCGTATAACTGCGACGAGGTTCAAGGCTATCTCATTGGCCGGCCAGGGCCGCTCACGCCCGAACGGTTCGCATTGTATACCAGGCTCGATCGCAGCTCCCTGTTCATGGGTCCCGAGCTGTTGGAGCCTGACCCGAGAAGCGCGTCGTAAACCGTCCGCCGTAGCCGGGTGTCCCCGGTATAGGGCGCGGCTGCTCAGTCAGACGCGCAGGGCCGGCATCAATCGCTGGAATGTTGAGCAGCGCATGTTCCCTGATGCCTTTCAGACTGCCCGCCTGGTCCTGCGGCCGATCGCGCCCAGGGACGCCGGCCCCATCTTCGACGCATATGCCTGCGACCCCGCCGTGACCCGGTTCCTGATCTGGCGCCCGCACCAGAGCCGCAGCGACACCGAAGCCTACATTGCCCAGTGCATCGCAGCGCACCCAGGCGACGCCCGGACATACGTGTTGACCGGCCGTGAGGACGGTGCAATCCGCGGCGCCCTCGATTTGCGAAAGGCCGGCCCGCACCGTCTGGAGTTCGGCTACGTGCTGGCGCGGTCCTGCTGGGGGCAGGGCTTGATGACGGAGGCCCTTGCCGAAGTCGTGCGTTGGGCGCTGGATCAGCCGTCGGTGTTCCGCATCGGCGCCATATGCGACGTGGAGAATATCGGATCGGCGCGCGTAATGGAAAAAGCGGGCCTACTCCGCGAAGGCCGGCTGCGGCGATGGCTCGTGCACCCGAACATCGGCGACGCCCCCCGCGATTGCTTCATCTATGCTCGCGCACGCTGAGTCACCGGGTTGGGTTCGCTGTTCGACGTCCGGCAGGACACGGCCTGCTCGATCGGTCATACTTGACCGACCAACGAGGGGAGGCAGGGATGCAGAAGCGGTTCGCCGTAATCGGGGCTGGGGCTGGCGGGCTTTGCGCCGCCAAGACCCTCGCTGCCAACGGCTTCGACGCGACAATCTTCGAGGCCGGGTCGCAGATTGGCGGCCTATGGGTTTATGGGAACGACAACGGCCTCAGCTCGGCCTACCGTTCGCTGCACATCAACTCGGAGGCGCGGGTCAGCTCGTATGGCGACTACCCGTTCCCCGCGGACGCCCCGCTTTATCCCGACCATGCCGAAATGAAGCGCTACTTCGAGGACTACGCCGAGCACTTTGACCTGGTCCGCCGCATCCGCTTCAACAGCCGGGTGGCGGCGGTCGAGCCGCGCGGGGCCGGGCTGATGGTCCGGCTGGAAAATGGCGCCGAGGACGTGTTCGACGGCGTCGTCGCGGCGAGCGGCCACCAAAGCAGCCCGCGCCATCCGCCGGAGGTGAAGGCCTACACCGGCGAATACCTGCACGCGCACGACTACCGCGTCCCCGAACCCTTCACTGGCAAGCGCGTGCTGGTGATCGGACCCGGCAACAGCGGCGTCGACATCGCCGCCGACATCTGCACCGTCACCGAACAAACGGCGTTGTGCGCGCGCTCGCCGGTGCTCATCATGCCACGGATGATGTTCGGCATGCCGAACTCGCGCACCCTGGGGAAGATCGAGAAGCCGTGGGTGCCGTGGCCGGTCCGCATCTGGGCGCGGGCGTTCCTGACCCGGATCTTCCACGGCTCGATGGAGCAATGGGGGTTCCGCACGCCAAAGACGCGCACCCATCCGATCAGCCACCCGACCTTGATGGCGCATATCGCCTGGAAGCGCATCGCGGTGAAACCGGGCATCCAGTCGATGGCGGGCGACGCCGTCCGGTTCGTGGACGGCAGCGCCGAAAGGTTCGACAGCATCATCGCGGCCACCGGCTACACCACCGAGTATCCCTACTTGCCGCCCGGCTGCCTGCCGATGTCCGGGATCCGGCCGGAACTGTATAACCGGGTCGTGCATCCGACGGTGCCGGGCCTGTTCTTCATCGGGCTGTTCGACGTGAGCGGCGGCAGCAACATCCGCATGATGGACGACCAGGCGGAATACATCGCGGCCGTCGCGGGTGGCGCGGTGAAGCTGCCGGACGCGGACGGGATGAAGGCCGCGATCGCCGCCGACCATGCCTGGGCCGCAAAGCAGTTCCCGGACAGCCCGCGCTATGGGCTGGAACTCGACCCGCGGCGCTACCGCCAAGCGCTGGCGCGCGATTACGCCCGCAACGGAGTAGCGCACAAGCCAACCGCCGTCGCCCCCGGCCCCGCTAGATCGGAGCGTCGGGTGGAAACGCTGGCGGCCGCTTCTCCCGGTGGGAGGCCAGCCCCTCCTTCACCTCCGGCCCGCTGAACCCGAGGAACTCCATCGCGAGCGAGGCATCGAAGCTCGGTCCCATCTGGCGCAGCCAATTGTTCAGGGCGTACTTCGTCCACCGTATGGCCGACTGCGCGCCCTCCGCCAGTCGGCCCGCCACTTGTACGGCACGCGCATCGAGCTCCTCGTCGGCGACGGCGAGTGCAATAAGCCCAATCCGCTCGGCCTCCTCTCCCAATAAAGGGTCGCATAGCAACAGGAAGTACTTGGCCTTCGCCATGCCGCACAGCAGCGGCCAGAGCATGACCGCGTGGTCGCCCGCCGCGACGCCGAGCCGGGTGTGGCCGTCGACGATGCGGCAATCCTTGGTGGCGATCGAGACGTCGGCAAGCAGGCCGCATACCAGGCCCGCGCCGACCGCGACGCCGCGCATGGCGCTGACGACCGGCTTGCTGCAGTTCACCAGGTTGTACACGATGTCGCGCGCCTCCTTCCAGACCCGCATCCGCACGTCGAAGTCGGAGATCATCTCGTCGATCATCGTGAAATCGCCGCCAGCTGAGAACGTCTTGCCGGCGCCGGTGATGATGGCGGCGTTCACGGTAGGGTCCGCGTCCACGTCGCGCCAGATCTCAGCAAGCTCCGTGTGCATGGCGCGGTCGGCGGCGTTCATCTTGCCGTTGTCCATGGTGATGCGCAGCACGCGGGGATGCGGACGGTCGAAGCTCAGCCGGGTGTAGCGGGCGTAGCGATCCATGGGTTCCACTCGCATTCGCCTTTCAGCAGCGGGACATACAGCCTAGAGCTTTTTCCGATCGAAGTGGATCGGAGAAAAGCTCTAGCTCTTTGTTTATACGAGCATCTTTGTCCAATCGAAAGGGCAGATCGATTGGACGATGCTCTAGACCTTTGGCAAGCGAACGCTCAAGAGAGGCTAAACCCCCCGAGGTGTCGTTCGTGACAACCATGCCGGCGTCCATGGCTTCGCTGACCTTCCCGTTTCCCACGCCGCCCGAGGCTGGCCAGGCCATCGAGGTTGCACCTGGCATCCAGTGGCTGCGGCTCGCCTTGCCGTTCCGCCTGGACCACGTGAACGTTTATTTGGTCGAGGACGGGCCAGGCTGCGCCGTGGTCGACACCGGCATCGGCGACGACGCGACGCAGGCCGTATGGGAGGCATTGCTCGCCGGCCCGCTGCGGTCCCGTCCGATCACCCGGATCATCGCCACCCACTGCCACCCGGACCACGTCGGCATGGCGGGCTGGCTGTGCAAACGCACGGGCGCGCCGTTGCTCATGAGCCAGACCGAGTACCTGACGGGCCTCAACATCCACCTCGACCCCGAGGGCCTCGATAAGGAACCATACCGCAGCTTCTATGGCGGCCAGGGACTGGACGCCGACGTGACGGCGAGCCTGCTGACCCTCGGCCATCGCTACCTGCGCATGGTGACGGGCCTGCCGCGGACCTTCCGCCGCCTGATCGCCGGCGAGACGCTGCGGCTCGGCACGCGTGACTTCGCCGTGCTGTCGGGCGGCGGGCACTCGCCCGAGCAAGTCATGCTGCACTGCGCGCCCGACCGGCTGCTGCTATGCGCGGACCAGGTGCTGGCCCGCATCTCGCCCAACATCAGCGTGCAGGCGATGGACCCGCAGGGCGACCCGCTCGGCATTTTCCTGCGCTCGCTCGCCGACCTGAAGCGCCGGGTGCCGGCCGATACGTTGCTGCTGCCGGGCCATAACCTGCCGTTCGTCGGCCTGCATGCGCGGGTGGACGAGCTGGCGGCGCATCATGAGGCCCGCTGCGCCGCCATCTTCGAGGCTTGCGGCTCGCGGGCGCGCACGGCGGCCGAGCTGCTGCCGGTGGTGTTCCGCCGTCCGATCGACGACCCGCACCAGATGGCGTTCGCGTTCAGCGAGGCCCTTGCCCACATCAACCTCATGCTGCGCCAGGGTCGGCTGCGCACCGCGGACGGCGGCTATCGCGCCGCCGTCCGCGTTCCTTGAAGAGCATCAACCGGCCTGCAAGCCTCACCGCTTGGGCGGGAGTCCGCCGTAGCTGTGCCATGACCCCGCCACCAACCAGCCCGCGTCGACTGGCAGGGTGATGCCGGTGATGGCCGAGGCGTCGTCCGAAGCGAGGAAGCTGCACGCCTTGGCGATCTCCTCAGCGCCGACCAGCCGGCCCAGCGCGGAGTTCTCCGCCAACGCCGCCGGGTCACGCTGCCCGGCATCGACGGCGGCCTGCAGCGCCGGGGTGAGCACGAAGCCCGGCGCAACGGCGTTGACCCGCACGCCGGACCGGCCCCACTCGGCGGCCAGCGCCTGCGTCATGCCGATCACCGCGGCCTTGGCCGGCGCGTAGGCGTGCAGCGGCATCGAGCGGATGCCGGCAACGGATGCGATGTTGACGATGGCGCCGCCGCCGCGCTGCGCCATGCGCTTGCCGAAGGCGACGCAGCTTAGATAAACGCCGCGCTGGTCCACTGCGACCACGTGGTCCCAGACCTCGATCGGCAGCTCCTCGGGCGGCAAGGGCCGCTGCAGCACGCCGGCGGAGGTGACGAGGATTTCAGGCGGGCCGAACTCGCGCTCCACCCAGTCGGCCATCAACTCGACGGCCTCCTGCTGGGTCACGTCGAGATGGCCGGCGACGGCGTTTGGGATCGTGCTGGCGACGGCCTGGGCCCGCGGCTCGTCGATGTCCGCCACCACGACGTGGGCGCCGCGTTCGGCGAGGTCGCGCGCGCAGGCTTCCCCGATGCCGCTGGCCCCGCCGGTCACGATGGCGATGCGTCCTTCAAGCGAGCTTGTCACATTCGGCCTCCACAAGCTTGGTTCCAGGCGGTCCGGCGGTGCGCCGGGTTCAACGGGACTGTAACCATTCTTGCGTCCGTTCGGCCAGCCCCCGGCGTCGAAGCGCCGCGACGGCCGGCCCTAGTGCAACCCAACCTGCCGCCCATATGGCCAGTTTCTTGCCACTCTACCCTATGCGCGCTAGCGTCCCGGAAGCGACTGTTGCAGCACGCAAAACAACCAAAAGGAGACATGGGAAGCGATGCCTGACCTAATCCCGGAACGTTCGCCGAGCGGCCTTGGGCCGGTTGGCGAGTTAGACGCCCTGATCATCGGCGCTGGGTTCTCCGGCCTGTATCAGCTCTATAGCCTGCGTGAGCGGCTGGGCCTTTCAGTGCAGGTCCTGGAGGCGGGCGACGGCGTCGGAGGCACCTGGTACTGGAACCGCTATCCCGGGGCGCGGTGCGACTCCGAGAGCTATTGCTACTCCTTCTCCTTCTCCGACGAATTGCAGCAGGAGTGGAACTGGTCGGAGCGCTATCCGGAACAGCCCGAGATCATGCGCTACCTCAACCACGTCGCCGACCGGTTCGACCTGCGCCGCAGCATCCGGTTCGGGACCCGCGTCACCGAGGCGCACTACGATGAGGCCGCGAACCGCTGGCATGTCACGACGGAGGCGGGCGAGCAGCTTACGGCGAAGTTCCTGATCACCGCGGTCGGTTGCCTGTCGTCCGCGAACGTCCCCAACGTCCCTGGCCTCGATAGCTTTGCCGGGCGCTGGTATCACACCGGGCAGTGGCCGCAGGAGGGAGTGGATTTCACGGGCAAGCGGGTCGGGCTGGTCGGCACGGGGTCGACCGGCATCCAGGCCACGCCGGTCATCGCCGCGTCGGCCGCCCACCTCACGGTGTTCCAGCGCACGCCGAACTTCAGCGTGCCCGCCCGCAACGGCCCGATGACGGAGGAGTTCTGGCGCGGGATCAAGGCCAACTACGGCGAAATCCGGCGCAAGATGCGCACGACCGTCAACGGCCACGACTACTCCGCCTCCGAGCGCCTGGCCCTCGACAGCACGCAGGAGGAGCGCCAGGCGCTGTATGAGGCGGCGTGGGCGGAGGGCGGCTTGCGGTTCCGCTCCACCTTCCAGGACCTGTTGGTCAACAAGGCGGCCAACGACACCGCCGTCGAGTTCATCAGTTCGAAAATTCGCCAAGTCGTGAAGGACCCGGCGGTCGCCGATAAGCTGACGGCCTTCGACCACCCCTACGCGACGAAGCGCCCGCCGATCGACACGGATTATTTCGAGACCTTCAACCGCGACAACGTCACCCTGGTCGACGTGCGCGCGGCGCCGATAGAGCGGGTCACGCCCGGGGGCATCCAGACCAGCGAAGCCGAGTATCCCCTGGACATCATCGTCTTCGCCACCGGTTTCGACGCCATGACCGGCCCGTTGCTGCGCATCGGCATACGCGGCCGCGACGGGCAGTCATTGCGGGACGTTTGGGACGCGGGGCCGCGCACCTATCTGGGGCTGCAGGTCGCGGGCTTCCCCAACCTGTTCACCATCACCGGGCCGGGCAGCCCGTCCGTGCTCTGCAACATGCCGGTGGCGATCGAGCAGCATGTCGACTGGATCACCGACTGCATCGCCCACATGCGGGAGCGCGGCCTCGACCGCATCGAGCCCACGGCCGAGGCATCGGACAAGTGGGTCGAGCAGGTGAACGAGGTCGCCAACGGCACGTTGCTGATGCAGGCGGCAAGCTCGTGGTACCTTGGGGCGAACGTGCCGGGGAAGCCTCGCGTCTTCATGCCATACGCGGGCGGCATGGCGCGCTACCGGGACATCTGCGACGATGTCGTTGCAAAGGGGTATGAAGGGTTCTCCATGGAGGGACGCGCATTGCATTCGGCCGATGCAGGGGGCAGCAGGGCAGGCTTTTCTGGCGTCCCGCTGTGATAAAGGCATAGCAAGCCCGGTTCTCCGGTCCGGCGCCCATGTTGATGCGAATGCGGCATCGCTTGCGGTCATCGAGGCAGAGTTGGCGGACGTTGCCGGGCAGCCTTTCTGGGACACGCCGTCGTCCAGGCCGCTGCTTCCCAAGTGCAGGCCTGGCCGCTTGCGTCGGCTGACACGATCCCACTGCCGTTTCGGCGTTGGACAAGCGTCGCGCGTCATTTCTTCCGCCATGTCGGCGGCGCGACGGCACCGGTTTGCCCGGTGATGCGGCCATACGCCTCCGGGCGGCGGTGCTTGTCGAAGGCGAAGATGGTGGTGCGCCCCAACGTGCACATGTCGAGGTCGCAATCGGCGGTGATCAGCTCGTCGTCCCAGCTCGTCGCCTGGGCCATGATCTCGCCCTGCGGATTGACAATGATGGAATGGCCGAACAGCTCGCAGCCGTCCTCCGTGCCGGCCTTCGCGGTGGCGACGGCGAAGCACGCGTTCTGGTATGCGCCCGCCTGGATCGACAGATGGCTGTGGAACACCCGCAGGTGATGCGCCTCGAACCCGGCGGCGTTCTGGTTCAGGCTGGGCGTGTTGTAGCCCAGCAGCACTAGCTCCACCGATTGCAGGCCCAGCACCCGCCACGCCTCCGGCCAGCGGCGGTCGTTGCAGATCATCATGCCGGTGTTCACCCCCGGCAGGCCGCCGAGTGGCGCGCGAATGACGGGAAAGCCGAGGTTGCCGACCTCGAAGTAGCGCTTTTCCAGATGCTGCACCTGCCGGGCCGGATCGAACTCGGCGTGGCCCGGGAGATGCACCTTGCGGTATTTCAGCATGATGTCGCCGTCCGGCCCGACCAGGATCGCGGTGTTGAACCGGCGGCGGCGGAGGGCGCCGGCCTCGTCCGCCTCCTCCGCCAGTTCCGCGAAACCCAGGTGGAAGGCGATGCCGTGGCGCTTGGCGGCGGCGAACAGCGGGGCGGTCGCGTCCGACGGCATCGAGGGCTCGAACCAGCGGTCGGCCTCGGCAATGTCCTCGTGGTAGTGGCGCGGGAAGAACGTGGTCAGCGCCAGCTCCGGGAACACGACCAACTGCACGCCGCGCTGGTGCGCCCGGTCCATCAGCCGCACCATACGGTCCACCGCGACGCTACGCGGCTCGGCTTTTTGGAGGGGGCCGAGCTGGGCGGCGGCGACGGTCAGGACACGCGGCATCACGCGCCCTGCCGGAGGAACACGCCGTTGCCGGGCCGGGCCAGCTCGGCCGCATCAGTGACGACCGCGCCCATGACCATGCAATCGAAGCTGCTCATCCACGCTCTCCTGTTGGCGGACAGGATACGCAGCATTGGGCCGGGCGGGCCAGGGAGTGTGGGTCGGGGGTGATGAATCCGTGCCCACTGCACTCACGCACACGCATTTGGCATTGGCGCATGCGCTATGTTCCAGGGAACATGACGCTACCTGGATAACGAGGCCCGATGATGGGCGACTCCCCTAATGCGGCGGCCACGCGCAAGCTGGCCGGCGAGGCGCTGACGACGTGGCCGCGCCCTGTTCCACTACGTGCCGTCCTGTGGCGTGTCGTGCTCGGGGCCGCCCTTCTCATGCCGGCGGCAGCGCCTGCGCTGGCCCAGGGCTTCGAGGCGCCTGGCCCGTTGCGCGTTTATGTGGCGGGCAGCCTGACCGGGGCGTTCAATGCCCTGCTGGTGGCATTCGGCACACCGCCGGGCCGGCAGCGCAGCCCACCTACGGCCCGTCTGGCCTATTGCGCGAGCGGCTGGAACGGGGCGAGCCGGCGGACGTGTTCGCCTCCGCCGACATGGGCCAGCCCCGGCGCATGGCCGATGCCGGACGCGGCACGCCCGTGGTGCTGTTCGCGCGCAACCGCATGTGCGCGCTGGGCCGCGGCAGCTTGGGGCTGACCCAGGCCAACCTGCTCGACCGCTTGCTCGACCCCGCGGTCAAGCTCGCCACCTCCACGCCGGGCGCTGACCCCGGCGGCGACTACGCCTGGGCGGTGTTCGCCCGAGCGGACCGGGTGCATCCTGGCGCCAAGGCCACGCTGGAGGGCAAGGCGCAGCAGCTTGTGGGTGGCCCGAGCATGGCGCCGCTGGTGCCGGGCCAGGGTCCGAGCGAAGGCGTGTTCCTGTCCGGGCGCGCCGACGTCATGCTGGGCTACTGCAGCGGCACGGACACCCTGCGCCGAGCCATGCCGGACATTGCGGCCGTCCCGCTGCCGCCGGAGCTGGAGGTCGGCCCCGAGTACGGCATGACGGTGCTGTCCGCCAGCCTTGCGGCGGCGCGCTTCGCGCTGTTCGTGATGTCCGTGCCGGGCCAAGCCATCTTGGCACAGCAGGGGCTGATCCCCGTCGCGCTGCCGACAGCGGATCGGACGCAAACGCAGCAGTGACGTAAGATTTAAGACTCGGACGTGGGAGGCCGCGCGCATGGTTCGTGAGAACGAGATACGGCAGGCGGAGGTAGCGGTGACGCTTCCAACCGCGACGGATGCCGGCCTGGTGTTCATCGGACGCATCCGGACGCCCTGGACCTCGCGCATGGAGACGCCTCGGCAGGGGCGGACAGACGGCCCGGTCTGCCGCATCGAGGTCTTCGAGCCCTGGGTCCCGGCACTGGACGGCCTGGAGCAGTACGAGCAGGTCGAGGTGATCTACTGGCTGCACTTGTCGCGGCGGGACCTGGTCCGGCAAAGCCCGGCCAACGACGGCACGTCCCGCGGCACGTTCTCGCTGCGCTCCCCGGTGCGGCCCAACCCCCTCGGCACGTCGGTCGCGCGGCTTGTTGGGATCGAGGGCGCGACGGTGCTGGTCCGTGGCCTCGATTGCCTGGACGGAACGCCGCTGCTCGACCTCAAGCCCGACCGCTGCATGTTCAGCCCGATCGCACCGCCGCAGCCAGGCGATTTCCAGGTCGGGAAGCCGTGAGCCGAAACGCTGCGCGCCCGGCCAGAGCGCGCTCATTATCTACCACGCCGGCAGCCTGTCGGCGTCGTTCACGGCCGTGGAGAAATTGTTCACCCAGCAGACCAGCGCCTGCATCACCGATGTAGCGGCGGGCAGCCTCGACGCCGCGCGCCGGGTGTGCGTCGGGCAGGAGCCGGCGAATATCTTTGCCGCCGCCGACTACCTGGACATTTCCCTTCTTCTGCAACCGGCCGGGCTGGCCAACTACACGATCGCCTTCGCCGAGGGCGGCATGGTGCTCGCCTACAGCACGAACAGCCGCAACGCCGGCACGATCGCCGATCCGAACACGCCGTTCACCCCGCCCAGCTCGATCCCCAACGCCGCCGCGAACTGGTACTCACAGCTTACGCAGTCGGGCGTCCTGATCGGGGGGTCCAACCCGTTCCTCGACCCGAACGGTTACCGGGCCGACATGATTTTCCAGCTCGCGGCGCTGCGCTATTCGAGGCCGGCCTTTTACAACCAGCTCCTGGATCACTACACGATCACGCGACCGGCCGAAGTGCTCGGCGCCAATTACGACTACAAGTTGATTTATGAACACAGCGCGCTTGCGGCCTATCAGGCCCCCGATCAGCCCGCCAGTGGTCAGCGCGGCCGACTACGGCCAGGTGCCGAGCGAACTGCAGTCGGTCGTGAGCCGGCAGTAGCCGGCTGCCTGCCAAAAGCGGTTTGGTTGCCTTCCCATTGACCGGTTGACCCGGCTGCATTGCCACGGGTCAACCACCGGGCGGCCTTATTTTGAGCATCAATTCTCGCCCATGCTGGCCCCTCGTTGATCGAATCACTCGGGGGATTTCCATGTTCAATCGCCGTAGCCTGCTGCTGTCCATGCTGGTGCTGCCGCTGCCGTTCGCAGCCGCGGTTGCCCAGCCTTGGTGGGACGAGAACGCCCGCCGTGGGGAATGGGAGCGTCAACAAGAGGAAGAACGCGGTCGCCGCTTGGATCGCCACCAGGTCTGGGACGAGCGGCGCGAGCATGAGGAGTGGGAGCGTCGCCGGCGCGAGGAAGCCCGGCTAGAATGGGAGCGTGAGCACGGGCGATATCGGCGCTAGAGCGTCGTCCGATTGGCGCGTAGGGTCACTTTGCTGGCTCAGCCAACGCAGCCAGGAACCAGCCGAGGCCGGAGTTGCGTAGCGGCAGCCAAGGCTTGCCGAGCTGGCGGCAAGAGCGCGGCCAACTCCTCCTGCATCACCGCCACCTCGCCCTGCAGCCAGGCAAAGCGCTTGATCACCGTCTCGTGCCGGTGGTCGAGCGCCTTTTGCAGCAGCTTGGACGAGGTGTTGTGCTGGCTGCACAGGGCGACAGCGCGGGAGTGCAGGTCATGGTCGGTGATGCGGGACACGTCCGCCGATGCCGCCTTGGCCATCACCCGCCGCCCCTTGCGGGGTCGAACACGGCGAAGCGCTTGCCCGACTTGGCCTCGACCCACTCGTTGTTGATCATCAGGCGGCGCGGTTTGGCGATGAAGTCGGCGGCGTCCGCGCCGAGCCGTCCGTGAGTGACAGAAACGTCCATGACCATGACTCCCTGGCATCGTTATGCACGACCAAATATAACGCATGATGGGGAAGCTGCCAAACGAGATTGTGAATTCTGACTAAAACTCAGGACGGTGATGCGGCCAGTATGGCTCGCAGTCGTTCCAGCTCAGCAGCGCCCGTTATTGCGGCGCCTTGCTCCAGCGTGCGGTAGAGTCGGACGACCTCCGCGCCAAGCGGCAGCAGCTCGGCACCGCCACCGCCCGCGCCGCCGGGGCGGGCGGCAACGAGCGGCGCGGCAAAGGAGGCGTTCAGGCTGTCCACCAGCGTCCAGGCGCGGCGGTAGCTCATGCTCATGGCACGGCCCGCCGCCGAGATCGAGCCGGTCTCGCCAATCAGTTCCAGGAGCCGCGCCTTGCCCGGCCCCAGGGTCGCCCGCCCACCCACGTCGAGGCGCAGCGTAAGGCGCAAATTGTGTTCGATTGCTGTTGATTGGTCGCGCTTGCGGGCGGTGGAGGCCATGGCAAGCGAAGGCGCCGCCATGGCCGTCACGCTTACTTCGCCGGAGTCGTCGGAGTCGTGACGCCGATGCTTTGCGTGTTGTCCAGTTGGCGCTGGCCACCGCCATTGCTGGAGGTGATCCCACTGTCGAGTTTAGGAGAAACCACTGTATTGGGCTGATCAGCCGAGCAGGCGGCAAAAAGGCAGGCGGTCAGCAAGGCGATTGTTTTACCCATGATGTTCTCCCTTGTTGTATTCGGCAATTCGCTGCGGTCGGCGACTCGCAGCTTGTTAACCTCACCTGACGCTAGCGCCATTTCTTGGAGTGAGGTTCGGTCCGCTGCTGCACTCTCGGGAATGTGAGCGGCCGTCGCACAGGAACACGCCGTCTTGCGCCGCTTTGGCCCGGCGTCCAGGATTGCAACAAGACCGAGGCACCCAGGGAGGATTGAACATGGACCCCATCCAGGCAGGCCGCCGTGACCTGCTGTTGGCGCCGTTGCTGGCGGCGCTGCCGATGGCGCTCGCATCCACCGCGTCGGCCAGCCCGCTCAACCCGTCGCAGACGATCGTCCAGCTTCCTGCGCAGCACGCCTGGATACCCAACAAGGGTTATCCGGAGCGCAGCGTCGACATGTGCCCGCTGGTTGGCGACACGAACCAGCCGGGCATGTACTACACGCTGGTGCGTTGGTGGCCGGGCTATATGAGCGCGCCGCACACCTACACGAGCGACCGGCTCTGCGTCGTCGTGTCCGGCACTTGGTGGTGCAACAGCGGGCCGGATTTCGACCCGGCCGCCTGCGTCCCGGTGCCGGCCGGCAGCTTCGTGCGCCGGGTGGCGGGCACCCCGCACTATGACGGCGTGATCCGCGGTCATCCCGACCCGGCGATCATCGCCATATGCGGCGCCGGGCCGGTGAACTACGCGCTCACGGACCCGTCGAAACCCGGTTGGCGCGCGGTCTGAGCGTCGCATCCGGCCGATAAGGGCGTCACACCTGGCGTCATGAACGATCTCTGGCCCAACGTGCTGCATCTCCGGGCGGACGTGGTGTTCGTGGTGGGGCTGCTGCTCGCCGCCGTCGTCACCGTGCACGCCCTGCTGCACAAGCGGGAGGTGGCTTCGGCGGCGGCCTGGATCGGGCTGGCCTGGTTCGCGCCGGTTATCGGGTCGGTCAGCTATTTCATGTTCGGCGTGAACCGGGTGCGGCGCCGCGCCCGCGGGCTGCGCTCGCCCAACGACCGCGCCGGCGGCGGGCACGCCACCTGGCCATCGCCCGACGATGACGATCATTTGGATGCGCTGGACCGCGGCGTCGGACGCATCACCGGCCGCGCGATCCTGCCGGGCAACGCAGTGCAGATCTACGAGAACGGCGACGAGGCCTATCCGCCCATGCTGGCGGCGATCGCGGCGGCGCGGCGCAGCGTCGGCCTGTCGTCCTACATCTTCCGGAACGACGAATGGGGCGGGCGCTTCATCGACGCGCTGGCCGAGGCGCAGCGGCGCGGCGTGGCGGTGCGCGTGCTGATCGACGGCATCGGCGGCGGCTGGCTGTTGTCCGGCGCCTATCACCACCTGCGCCGCGAGGGCGTGCCGGCCGCACGTTTCATGCATTCGCTGCTGCCCTGGCGCATGCCGTTCCTCAACCTGCGTTCCCACAAGAAGGTCCTGGTGGTGGACGGATTGGTCGGCTTCACCGGCGGCATGAACATCGCAAGCCAGAACGTTGTGGCGGCCCGGTCGAAGGACCCGGTGCAGGACACGCATTTCCAGGTCACGGGTCCCGTCGTCGGCCAGCTCACCGAAGCCTTCGTGCAGGACTGGACCTTTGTCGCAAACGAGGACCTCAAGGGCGACGCATGGTTTCCGGACATCGCAGGCCATGGCAGCACCCCGGCGCGCGTGATCGACAGCGGGCCGGACGAGGACCTCGAGAAGATCGAGTTCGCCATGCTGCAAGCCATCGCATGCGCGCGCGAAAGCATCGTGGTCATGACGCCGTATTTCCTGCCGGACGAGCGGCTGATCACCGCGCTGTCCCTGGCGGCGATGCGTGGGGTCGCGGTGGACGTCGTGATCCCGCAGCGGAGCGACCGTGTCGTGGTCGACTGGGCCAACCGCGCCAACATCGGGCCGCTGCTGTCCGACGGCGTCCGCATCTGGCGCTCGCCGCCGCCATTCCGCCATTCCAAGGTGATGGTCGTCGACGGCGAATGGTGCCTGATCGGCAGTTGCAACTGGGACATACGTTCGTTCCGGCTGAACTTTGAATTGAGCATGGAGTTCTATAGCCGGGAGTTGGCGGCCTCGCTTACGGCGTTGGTGCAACGCAACCGCGGGCCGGCGCTGACGCAAGCTGAACTGGATAACCGCTCGCCTCCCACCCGGCTGCGCGACGCGGGGGTGAGGCTGCTGCTGCCTTATTTATAGTAGCCGCAGGTAGCGGACTTGCGCAGCCCGACCGGTCATCCTGCCTTGCTGCGCTCGCCCACCACGACCGCTCCAGCATCTGCTGCCAGCCGCAGCCCGGCCAGTGCAGCGCACGCCATGCACAGCGCGACGGCCGCAAATGCCGCGTGGAACGCCGCCAGGCCCGGCACGGCTATCCCAGCCGCAGTGCTTGCGAGCCGCAGGGCCACAGCCCCAACCGCGACGCCAAGCCCGAGCGACAACTGGAATGCCACGCTGAACCAGGTGTTGGCCGGCGCCATCCAGGGTTGCGGCACATCGGCGAAGGCCAGCGTGTTCAGCGCCGTGAACTGCAGGGACCGCGATGCGCCCGAAACGGCAAGCAATGCCACGACCGCGCCCATCGGCGTGGCGGTTCCGACAACTGCGAACGCCAGCATCGTCGCCGCCTGCAGCAGGCCGTTGCCGACCAGCACGGCGCGGAACCCGCAACGCCGCAGCACCATCGACGTCAGCGGCTTGATGCCCAGGTTGCCGGCGAACAGCGCCAACACCAGCAGCCCGGCGTGGAACGGGTCCATCCCGAAGCCGAGCTGGAACGACAGCGGCAACAAGAACGGCATCGTGCCGATCAGGGTCCGCATGGCGCTGCCGCTCAGCATGGTCAGGCGGAAGGTGGGCACCTTGAACGGCGCCGGGTCGATCAGCGGATGGGCGTGCCGGCGCAGATGCTGCCACAGCAACGGGGCTGCCGTCATGGCACCCACCGCAAGCGCCACGACGCCGGGCCAGGACGCGCCGCCATCCGCGACTAAATCCAGCGCCAGCGTCGTGCACAGGCACCAAGCAGCCGCGAGCGCGAATCCAACGCCGTCAAAAGGACGCCGCCCATTGGGCTGGAGCTGTGGCACCAGCCGCAGTGCCAGGGCGATGCCGGCCAGGCCGAGCGGCACGTTGACCCAGAAGATCCAGCGCCAGGAGAAGTGCTCGGCCAGGAACCCACCCAGCGGCGGCCCCAGCAGCGGCGCTGTCAGGCCGGGCCAGGTCAAGGTGGCGATGGCGCGCAGCAGGTCCGGCTTCGCCGTCGTGCGCAGCACTACCAGGCGTCCGACCGGAACCATCATCGCGCCGCCCAGGCCCTGCAGCACGCGCGCGGCCACGAAGCTTTCGACCGAGTTCGCTAGGCCGCACAGCGCCGACCCGGCGGTGAACACCGCGATCGCCGCAGTGAACACGGTCCGTGCGCCGAAACGGTCCGCGGCCCAGCCGCCCGGCAGGATGAACACCGCAACTGTGAGCAAATAGGCCGTGATGCCGATATGCAGGTCGACCGCCGACGTGCCCAACGACGCGGCCATGCGGGGGAGGGCGGTCACGATGATCGTGCCGTCCAGGAACTCCATGAAGAACGCGCCGGCGACGAGGAGGGCGAGGCGGCTCATCGCGCTGGCCGCCGAGGCGCTATTTCTCCGCTATCGTGCCGTCTTCTGCATTTTCCTGCGGCTCGGGCGCTGGCTTCTCCTCAAGGCGCTTGTGTTCCTCGCTCGCGTTGTTGACGCCGAATTGGCCTTGATTGCCGGGCAGCGCTGCTTCTTTGGCCTTGTCCGTCATGGCGCTGCCCTAGGCTGAAGGCGTGTTCGGCTGGGCGCCAGCCTTGCGTGTGCGGCGACGCGGCGGCGGCGGCTCGGCGGCAGCAGGCTTGGCGGCTTTCTTGCGCGGCTTCGGAGCCGGGGCGGCAACCTTTGCCGGCGTTGGCGGCTCGCGGTCAACCACGGCGCAGGCCTGGTGCCAGAAATCGGCGTCGCGCCCATGCGGCCGGCCAGCTTGTTCCCAAAGGCGGTAGGCTTCATCCCGGACGCGATCCTCGGATGCATTGCTGTTGCTCATGGCAACCCCTGCTGATGTCTGGACGTAAGTTAACCCCTGCTACACCGCCGGTTCAAGCTTCACTGCGCGTAGCCACGCTTTCCCATGGGTGCCATAAGCGCCGGCGGCTCGCCTCTACATGACTTTCAGCAATGCGGGCCGGCTTCGGCCCTATCCAGTCCCGATGGAACATTCATGCAGCAAACTACCGACTCCCCCTTGTTCCAGCCCTTTACGCTGGGCGGCCTCCCGTTGAAGAACCGAGTCGTCATGGCGCCGCTGACCCGCAGCCGCTCCAGCGACTCCGGCGTGCCCCCGGACTTCGCGGCCGATTATTATGCGCAGCGCGCCACCGCCGGGCTGATCATCTCCGAGGCGACCAACATCTCGCCGCAGGCCCGCGGCTATGCGCTGACACCCGGCATCTGGTCCCCCGCCCAGGTCGAGGCTTGGCAGCGCGTCACCCGCGCCGTCCATGCGCAGGACGGCCGCATGGTGATGCAGCTTTGGCACACCGGGCGCATCTCCCACCCCAGCTTGCATGGCGGCGCACTTCCGGTTGCCCCGTCCGCAATCAAGCCGGGGGGCCAGGCCTTCACCAATAGCGGCATGCAGGATCACGTCACGCCCCGTGCGCTGGAGACGGACGAGATTCCGGCGATCGTCGCCGACTACCGCCACGCCGCGCAGTGCGCCAAGGACGCGGGCTTCGACGGGGTCGAGGTGCATTCGGCCAACAACTACCTGTTGGAGCAGTTCGTCCGCGACAGCACCAACCGGCGCACCGACCGTTATGGCGGCTCGCTGGAGAACCGGCTCCGCTTCCCGCTCGAAGTGGTTGCCGCCGTCACGGAGGTTTGGGGCGGCGGCGCGCGGGTCGGCATCCGCATCTCGCCGGGCACGACGGCGCCGGGCGAAACCCCGCTCGACAGCGACCCGATGGGCGCCTACGGGGCCTATATCGACGCGCTGTCCCAGTTCGGCCTAATGTATGTGCACGACATCGAGGGTGTCACGCAGATGAGCCGCGACGCCAACGGCATCGATTACCCGGCCCTGCGCAGGCGGTTCAGCGGCGCCTACGTCGCCAACAACAACTACGGCCGCGACCTCGCGGAGCAGACCTTGGCCGATGGCAATGCCGACCTGATCAGCTTTGGCCGCCCCTTCATCGCCAACCCCGATCTGGTGGACCGCATGCGCACAGGTGCCCCTTTGGCCGACGCGCCGAAGCAGTATTGGTATGGCGGCGGTGCGACGGGCTACTCGGACTGGCCGGGAATGCAGGGCCAGATCAAGCTCGCGGCCTGATCCAACCGCGACGCTGGATACGCCGGTGGCGTACGCATAAGGTCCGATGTGCGCTTTTCGGAAGGGAGCTGTCCATGCACATCGAAATCAGTCCCTATGCCCTACGCAGCCCTTCGCATCCCTGAACAGCGAAAGCTGGCCAATCGGCACGTGGAATGATCGACCCGCTCTATAGCTTGTCAGGCTTCGTCGTGGGCGTGCTGGTCGGGCTCACCGGCGTCGGCGGTGGTTCGCTGATGACCCCGTTGCTGATCCTGCTGTTCGGCATACACCCGGCCACCGCGGTCGGCACGGACCTGCTGTTCGCCGCCTGCACGAAGTCGATCGGGGTGGCCGTCCATGCGCGCAGCCATACCGTGGACTGGCGGATCACCGGGCTGCTGGCGGCTGGCAGCTTACCGACGGCGGCGCTCACCATCGCGGTGCTGCACCATCTCGACGTCCATGCGTCCACGGTTTCGCAGGTCATCACTCCCGTGCTTTCGGTGGCGATCCTAGGGGCGGCGGTGCTCCTGGTGTTCCAGAAGCAATTCCTACGCTGGGGTGGCCTATTCACCGACCGCGTCGCGCCTCGGGGCCTCGCCTCGGCCACGATCGCCACCGGCGGCGTTCTGGGCATGCTGGTCACGCTGTCGTCGGTGGGGGCTGGCGCCCTGGGGGTGGGCGCGCTGAGCTTGCTGTATCCACGCATGCGGATCGCGCGAATCGTCGGGTCGGACATTGCGCATGCGGTGCCGCTGACCCTGCTGGCCGGGGCCGGCTATTGGTACCTCGGCGCGGTGGACTGGCCGCTGCTTGGTTCGCTGCTGACCGGTTCGGTGCCGGGAATCGTGCTGGGCAGCCTGCTTGCGGCCCGGGTGCCGGCGCAGGCCGTGCGTGGCGTGCTGGCCGCTACCCTGATCGTCGTGGCGGGCAGGCTGCTGTTCTGAAAACTGGCATTCTGAAAGAGTGGCATTTTGGGCCAGCGCAATCTATGTTTTGCAGCGCCAACAAAAACTAGGGAGGCGTCTGCGATGATGACGTTCCAAGAGCGCGAGCAGGCATTCGAGGCGAAGTTCGCGCATGACGAGGAGTTTCGCTTTCTCGTCACCGCGCGCCGCGACAAGCTGTATGCGCAATGGGCAGCGGACCGGCTGCAACTTGCGGGCAAGGCAAGGGCCGATCTCACCGCGCCGGTATTGGCGCTGCGTGACGGCGCCGGGCATGATGAACTGCTGCGCCGGCACGTCGCGCAAGTGTTCGGCGACCAGGGCGAAAGCGTGCAGGAGCCTGAGCTTGCGTCTGCGCTCAATCAGTGCGCCGCGCAGGCCCAGCAGCAGCTACTGGACGGAATTCCGCAAGCGTCCGCCGCCCAGTAGCAAGCTGCCCCCATCCTGCGCGGCGGTTCCGCGCGGGGTCAGCGGACGATGCGGCCGAACACGTAGCCGGTCAGGACCGCGATGCCCAGGGCCGCAAGCGGCTTGTCCTGGATGCGCTGCGTCAGGCTTTCTTTTTGTGCGCTGACCTGGCCCGCGGTCCTGCGGGCGCTGCCCACCACGCCTCGAACCTTCTCGGCGCCCTGGCGGAGCGGCTCCGACACGGCCTCGGTCACGCTTGCGGCAGCATTGGAAACGGATGCGCCGACGCGCTGCTTGGCGTCGTCCAGCCTGGCCGCAGGGTCGGTGGCCCGCAATTCGTCTAGTTGGCCGCGAAGCTGCTCAACCTCGGCCGAAGGGCTTTTCGACGTGTCGCTCATGGTGGTTCCCTTTGCTGCTTAGACCATGATAAAGCGGCGGCCCCGGCCGGGGTTGCAAGGGCGCCTCGATTGTCCCTCAGCACAGGCGCGTGGGCCGGCCCTCGATGGGATAGGCCGGATCGTTGTAGCCGGGAGTGGAGGAGTGGCCCGGCGCGACCAGGCTATCGATCAGCGCCTCGTCCTCCGCCGTAAAGCGGTAGTCCAGCGCCGCCAGGTAATCCTCCCATTGCGCCTCGGTGCGCGGGCCGGCGATGACGCCCGTCATCAACCGGTTGTTCAGTACCCAGCCAACGGCGAATGCGGTGGGCGTGGCCCCGTTCGCCCGGGCGTGGCTGGCAATCTGCTGCGCCATCGCCAGCGACTCCGGGCGCCACTCCGTCTGCATCATCCGCTTGTCCTGCCGTCCGGCGCGGCTATCTGCTGGCGGCGGCGCGTCCGGGTCGTACTTGGCCGACAGGATGCCGCGGGCCAGCGGGCTGTAGCTGACGACTCCCAGGCCGTAATGCGCGCAGGCCGGCAGATGCTCGGTCTCGGGCTGCCGGTTCAACGCATGGTAATACGGCTGGCTCACCACCGGGCGGTCGATGCCGAGCCGGTCGCACAGCCCACAGATTTCCGCCACCCGCCACGCCCGGTAGTTGCTGAGGCCGAAGTAGCGGATTTTGCCCTGGCGCACCAGGTCGCCCATGGCGTGGACCGTCTCGCTGAGCGGCGTCGCGTGGTCTTCCTTGTGCAGGTAATAGATGTCGACATAGTCGGTTCCGAGCCGTGCGAGGCTGGCGTCGATGGCGCGCATCACCCATTTGCGCGACAGCCCGCCGCCATTCGGCCAACTGGGATGCGGGTTGTCGGCGCCGGCATTGGCGACCTTGGTGGCCAGCACCCAGGCATCGCGGTCGGCCTTGATCGCCGCCCCGGTGATGCGCTCCGATGCGCCCCCGGTGTAGGCGTCGGCGGTGTCGATGAAGTTCACGCCGGCGTCGCGCGCCCGGGCGATGATCCGCTCTGCGGTCGCGGCGTCGGTCGGGCCGCCGAAGTTCATCGTGCCGAGGCAAAGAGGCGAAATCTTCAGGCCGCTGCGGCCGAGGGTGCGGTAGTCCATGGCAAGGCTCCTGTGGAGGTCGGCGCTAACTCGCGGCCTGGGCGCGAGAAAGTTCGCAACGCAGGCAGATCATGCGCCCAAATAGTCCTATGGCGACACCCTTGGACACCACTCTCGGTGACTAAAGCGTCTGACCCGGCTTGCATCTGTATGCAAAAAGGTTGTCATTGCGGGCCGCAAGCGCTCCTCGCGATAACGAGAGGAGGCAAATGCGATTGCGTGAACAGCATCTTTGCTGCCGCAATCGTGCATAGCCGGCTTATTGGGCCGGCAGGAAGCATAGAAGGCCGCCATGAACTTGCTGAAAAGCCAAATCCTGAAAATTCCGCCTATCCGTGATTTGCATGAAGCCCGCAATGAGCTGGTTACGCAACGAGATGCCTTGTCAAATGCTCTCGATGTTTGCCGGGCCAGGCTGGCTACCGAGGGTGATGACGCCGCAAGCTCTTTCTTCTTTTATAACTCAGCGTTCGACGCCCAGGAAGTCATATACCGCCACGCCCTGCCGGGCTTGCAGCCGCATCCCGAGTACCTCACGAACTTCCTTGGCGTCCTGATCGACCCTAAGTTCTTTCCCTCAGTCCTGGAACAGCGGGCGGGCCAGGTCGAGCCGGTGCCCATCCCGGCCAACTGGCACGCCGACATCGCGGAATGGGGCGCCGCCCTGCGCGCCGTCGACCTGGCGTCCGGCAGCTTCACGATGATCGAGCTTGGCTGTGGCTGGGGCTGCTGGATGAACAACACCGGCGTCGCCGCCAGGCGAGCAGGGCACGCTGTCCAACTGATCGGTGTCGAAGGCGATGTCGGGCACATCGGCTTTGCCCGGGAGGCGTGCGCGGCCAATGGCTTCCTGCCGTCCCAAGTCACGCTCCACCACGGCATCGCAGCCGCAGCGAAGGGCACGGCCCTGTTTCCGCGTCAGGGCAGCGCCGGGTCGTCATGGGGGCTGGAGCCGGTATTCAGTGCGACGGATGCGCAGCGCGAGCAAGCGGTGCGCTCTGGCCGTTATGACGCGCTGCCGATGGCCCCGCTTGCGGAGGTGGCCGCGCAACATGCACGCATCGACCTTTTGCACATCGACATCCAGGGCGGCGAGGCGGATTTGGTTGCGGCCTGCATGCCGCTGCTCGGCCAGAAGGTCGCGTATCTGCTGATTGGCACGCATTCCCGCGCCATCGAGGGCCGGCTGTTCGATGCCTTGTTGGGAACAGGGTGGCAGCTTGAGATTGAACGCCCTTGTCAGTTGCGCCTGGCAGGCGGTGTGCCGGCTATCCATGTCGATGGCGTGCAGGGATGGCGCAATCCGGCCTTGCTGCCATAGCGGGCGGCGTGGATTTGACCACAGGCGGATGCTTCGAGCTTCAGATCCAGCCAGGCCAGTAAATCAGTTCCACACATGAACTAATTGAAACAATAATAAGTTGTTTCGACCAGTTCAGTCCAAGTTTCTAAGCTGATCTAGTAGATTTTGGCCGCACTTGCATTGTCACGCGGATCGTTACGTTTCTTTTAAAACGCTGAAATGAACTAAGGATTTCCGAAGCTTTTCCTAATTCAACGTTGGAACGGACTTGATTAACGTCAAACTTTCAAGTTGATGTTGATGGCGATTGAGTTCCCGGCCTGTCGTATGGCAGGTCGGACCGCTAGCAGGAGTGAACCGCCATGCTGAAGACCTTCTCGACCGAACCTCCGCTCGATCCCGCTCCGGCATCCCAGGGGAAGCCAGCCAAGCCGTCCAGTTCACGCAGCGCGATGCGGTTCCCCGGCGACCAGCCCAAAGCGCCGCCCAGCCCGCCGCCCCGGAAGCCTTGTGCGGAACGAAGCCTTGGACAGCAGGGAAGCTCGGGTCAGCAGGAGTGATCGGTCTCGTTCTCATCAGCCACGGGCAATTGGCCGTGGAGCTGCGCCGGTCGCTCGAAACCGTGTCAGGCGCCCAGTCGAACCTCGCCACCGTATGCGTCGACCCGCATGACCATCCAGACGAGCGGCGCGCCGCCGTAGCCCGCGCCATCGCCGAAACCGACGACGGGGCAGGGGTTATCGTGGCTGCTGACCTGTTCGGCGCCACTCCCTGCAACCTCGCGGTGTCATTGGCGGGAAAGCCCGAGGTCGGACGGCCCAACGTGGACGTCATCGCCGGCGTGAACCTGCCGATGCTGGTCGAAATCGCCAAGGCGCGCTGCGTCGCTTCCCTGCCGGAGTGCGTTGCGCGGGCCACCGCCGCCGGGCGGCTGTATATCGCCTCCGCGTCCCATGTGCTCGCGCATACCGACATTCAAACGGACGCGCATTCGGATCAGCCGGGCTATTCGTCGTATGTCGAGGCTGGGCTGGGGCTTCGGGCCGGCGATGCACCGAGCGGGCCGAGCAAGCCATACGAGATCGGCAGCGCAGCGGCGCACAGGGCCGCCATGGCCCAGAACGCGGACGCGCCAAGTCCGCCATAGAGCGGCCCGGAGGCGAAGGTCAGCGCCGTCGAGGCTGCGCCGACCGCAACCGTGCCATAGAAGGCCAGCGCCGTCGCCGAAAGCTGCATTGGCACAGTGCGGGCAATCGTGTGCACGCAGGTAAGGTGCAGCAGGGCGAAGGTGAAGCCGTGCAGTGGTTCCACCAGCGCCATCGCTGGCAGCGCGGCGGTCACGGCTGCCGTTCCCCAGCGCACCACGCCGGCTGCCGCGGCGAGCATGGCGGCGCCGCCTAGTCCGAGCCGGCCGATGATGATGGGGCCAAGCAGGAAGAACACGAGCACTTCGGCCGCCACGGACTCGCCCCACAACATTCCGGCGGCGCCCGGCCCCATGCCCGCCGCCCGCCAGCGGATCACCTCGAACCCGTCGTGCAAGGCGTGGCTGCCGCCCACCAGCGCCGCAACGAGCATGAGGCGGGTGAACACCGGCATGGCCAGCAGATCGCGCACACCGCTGGAGTGATCGACGTTGCGGCTCGGCTGCACTCCGGCCGGGCGGTTCGGCACCCTGGCGGCGAACGCTGCGGCAACGGCGAGCAGCGCTGCGTTGAGCCAGATGATCACGTCGAGCCCGGCCCGGCCCACCGCGAGCCCGGCCACCACATTGCCGACGATGAACGCAGCCGAGCCCGCCCCGCGCACCCAGCCGTACTCGAAGCCGCCGGCCCCGAGGGCCAGTGCGTCCGCCACCGGCGACAGCGGAGCGAGCAGCGCGGCGTGGGCGACGCTGACCAGCGCCAAAGGCAACAAGCCATAGGCAGGGGCGTAGCCCAGCGCAACCACGGCCGCCGCCGCCAGCCCTGCGGCCAGCACCGCTCGCGGCGCGCCCGAGCGGTCCGCCAAGCGTCCTCCCAATGGACCCGTCAGCAGGCGGATGGCGGACCCCAGCCCCAGCACCAGCCCAATCGAGGACGGGCCAAGCCCGCGCTCCTGCAGCAGCCCCGGCAGGAAAGGCGAGGCTGCGCCGAATGCGGCGAAGAGGGCGGCATACAGGCATACGAAACGCGGCAACGGCGAAACTGTCACTAGACACCCTCCAGACCAGCCCAACGTAGCCTGTGCACCGGCGTTGCCGGGTTTAACGGATGAGGCTGCAGTGTCAGGGAAGACGGTGGCCGACTAGCCCTGCAGCCTGTCGACCGGCTTTGTTCTTGCGACTTTGGGGCTGGACGCGATCGGCATCGGCATCATCGTCCCAATCGTGCCGGGCTGGGTGCAGGAGCCCGAGCACCTGCCGCTTGAGCAGGTAGCGCCGTAGGTGGGCGCATTGCTGCGGCGGCATCGAGATGGCTTGACCCAGCCGGGTTCAGGCCGTCAACTCGTCGGACGGGGAGAAAACACTGAATGAGCGATCAGCTTGCCGACAGCGCCGAGCGCCTGTTCGCTGCGAACACGGGCAAGGCGGTGATCCGTTCCGCCGAGGATGGCGCATTCCCGCAGGCCCTGTGGAATGCCGTGGCCGAGGCCGGCTTCACTGCCGCAATGCTGCCGGAGCACGCCGGCGGTTTCGGCGCGACAGTCGCCGAGGCGATGTCGCTGCTGCGTATTTCTGCCCATCACGCAGCGCCCATCCCACTGGCGGAGACGATGCTGGCCGGCTGGCTGCTCCCCCAGGCTGGCCTGCCGGTTCCGGAGGGCGCGCTCACCGTTGCCCCCGTTCGCACGAAGGACGCGCTCAAGCTGGATCGGGCAGCGGAAGGCTGGCGGCTGACGGGGACCGCCGCCCGCATTCCCTGGGCACGGGACGCCGACGCGATTGCCGTGCTGGCAGGGGGGCCGGACGGGCCTGCGGTGGCGTTGCTGCGGCCAGGCGGGTTCACCGCCAGCCATGGCCGCAACCTGGCCGGCGAGCCGCGGGATACGATCACCGTGGACGCCCTGCTGTCCGCGGAAGCGGTGGCGCCAGCGCCGCCCGGTCTCGGCCCAGCGCAACTTCGGGCGGCTGGGGCGGCAGTGCGCACGGTGCAGATCGCCGGCGCTTTGTCGCGCGCCCTGGCCCTGAGCGTGCAATATGCGCAGACCCGGGTGCAGTTTGGCCGCCCGATCGGCAAGTTCCAGGCGATACAGCAGAACCTGGCGATCCTGGCCGGGCAATCCGCCGCCGCGATCGCCGCCGCCGACATGGCCGCGGGCGCGTTGGCAAATGGGCTCAACCCTCTGGTGGTCGGCGCAGCCAAGGCGCGTGCGGGCGAGGCCGCCAGCATCGCCGCCGGGCTCGCGCACCAGTCGCACGGCGCGATCGGCTTCACCCAGGAATACGAGCTGCACTTCGTCACCCGGCGCCTATGGTCGTGGCGGGACGAGTTCGGCAACGAGGCGGAGTGGAACGGCGTCGTCGGACGCGCGGCGTTGGCGGCTGGGCCGGACGGGCTGTGGCCCGCGCTGACGGCGGCCTGATGGCCCGGCTCGACAGCCTGCTTTCGCCGCGGTCGGTCGCGGTGATCGGCGCCTCGCCGGACCCGCATAAGATACGCGGCGCGCTGTTCCATGTGCTGCGCAAGAACGGCTTTGCCGGGCGCATCGTCCCGGTGAACCCGAGCTATCAGGACATCGACGGCGTCCCGTGCTTCCCGACATTGGCCGCGGCCGGGGAACCCGTCGACCTAGCGCTGATCGCGATCCCGGCGGCCGGCGTATTGGCGACGCTGGAGGAGTGCGCCGCCGCCGGGGTGCGTCATGCCGTCATCATCTCCTCCGGCTTTGCCGAGGACGACGCAGCGCCGCCTGACCTGCAGGACCAGGTAGCCGCGCTGGCCCGGCGCACCGGCATGCGCGTCTGCGGCCCGAACGCCGAGGGCTTCCACAACGAGCCCGGCCATGTCAGCGCCACCTTCAGCCCGGCGGTCGACCGCGACGCCGATGACAATCCCACGGCGGTCAAGCACCGTCTCGGCATCGTCGCGCAGAGCGGCGGCATGGGGTTCGCGCTGTATAACCGCGGCCGGGCGCTCGGCCTTTCGTTCAGCACGGTGGTCAGCACCGGCAACGAGGCCGACCTGACCGCGGCCGACTTCCTCGCCCATATGGCGGAGGACCCTGACACCGCCGCCATACTGCTGTTCCTGGAAAGCGTGCGCGACCCTGCCGCCTTTGCCGCTGCCGCTTCGGCCGCCAACGCTGCCGGCAAGTTCATCGTCGCGATCAAGATCGGCCGGTCGGCGGCCGGCAAGCTCGCCGCCGCGTCGCATACCGCGAGCATGGCCGGGTGGGACGTCGGCTACGACGCGATGTTCCGCCGCCACGGGATCATCGTCGCGACCGAGCTGGACGAGGCGTTGGGGATCGCCGCGGCACTCGCGTCCAACCCGCCGGCGCTTGGGGGCCGGGTGGCGGTGCTGACCGTGTCCGGCGGCGCGGGCGCATGGGCCGCCGACGCGCTGGCGGCGGCCAGGCTGGAAGTGCCGGAGCTGGGAACCGGGACGCAGGCGGCGATCCGCGAATTCATCCCAAGCTACGGCGCCGCGCGCAACCCGGTCGACCTGACGGCGGCCGGCGTGCAGGGCGGCGGCATGCTGCGGGCGCTGGAGCTGCTGAGCCGCGATCCCGGTGTGGACCAGATTGCGGTGATCAGCTCGCTGTCGAACCCGGCGCGCGTTTCCATCGACGGCGCGGGGCTGGCGGCGCTGTTGGCCCAGCGCCTGAAACCCGTGCTGTTCTACAGCTACACGCAGCCTTCCTCATTGGGCCGGCGCATACTGGCCGAGGCTGGGGTGGTCATTTTCCCCTCCATGGCGGTGCTGGCATCCGCGGGCCGGGCATTGCAGGATCGGGGCCGGTACGCGCCGCCCGGGGCCGCGGCGCCCATGGCGCTCCCGGATGCGGTCCGCACCGTGTTATCCAGTCATAACGGACCGCTTGCGGAGCACGCGGCCAAAGCAGTGCTGGCAGCCTGCGGTGCGGCTATTTCACCGGGCCGCTTGGTCACGCAGGCTTCCGGACTGGCGGACGCTGCGGCGGCGCTCGGCTTCCCGTTGGCGGCGAAAATCCAGTCGGCCGCGATCCCGCACAAGACGGAGGCAGGTGGCGTCCGTCTTGGCATCGCTGACCTGCCGGCGCTCGAAACCGCATTTCAAGAGATACTCGCCAACGCAGCGAGCCACGCCCCGGACGCCGTGGTCGACGGCGTGCTGCTGGAGCCGATGGCGGCGCGAGGGACCGAGATCATCGTCGGCATCGTGCGCGACCCGACCTTCGGCCCCGTGGTGATGGTCGGCGCCGGCGGGGTCGCGACCGAGCTGTTCCAGGACACCGCCTACCGCCTCGCCCCGGTGGATGAAGCCGAGGCGGCGGCGATGCTGCGCGAGCTGCGCAGCGCCCCGTTGCTGGACGGTTTTCGAGGCGCGCCGCCCGCCGATGTCCCGGCGCTGGCGAGGCTTGTTGCCTTGGTTTCACGTTTTGCCGACGCCGGGCGCGAGACCGTGGCCGAACTGGAATTGAACCCGGTGATCGTCCATCCTGCCGGCCAGGGCTGCACGATTGCCGACGCCCTGCTGGTGCTCTCGCCAGCCGGCCAACCCTGGAGATGACCGCAATGCAGGGACTTACCTTCACGACGCCGCCATCGCCCGATGCCGTGGCGGAGGCGCTGCGCCATGAGGTCCGGGAGTTCCTGGGCGTCGAGCTGCAGCACCGCTCGCCGTTCCAGCGCGCCGAGTCCTGGAGCGGCAACGACCCGGCGTTCAGCCGCAAGATGGGCCAGCGCGGCTGGATCGGCATGACGATGCCAAAGGCCTATGGAGGCCATGAACGGTCCGCGCTCGAACGCTATGTGGTGTTGGAGGAGATGCTGGCGGCTGGCGCGCCGGTCGGCCATCACTGGGTCGCCGACCGGCAGAGCGGTCCCAGCATCCTGCGCAACGGCACCGAGGAGCAGCGCCAAACCATCCTGCCCAAGATCGCCGCGGGCGAGTGCTCGTTCTGCATCGGCATGAGCGAACCCGATAGCGGCTCGGACCTTGCGGCGGCGCGGACCCGGGCGCAGCGGGTGCAGGGCGGCTGGCTGGTGAATGGGACCAAGGTGTGGACCTCGGGCGCGCACAAGGCCGACTACATGATCCTGTTCTGCCGCACCGGCGCCAAGTCCGAGGACGACCGCCACGCCGGCGCGAGCCAGTTCCTGGTCGAGATGACGCAGGCCCGCGCGTCTGGCATGACGGTGCGCCCGATCGTCGACATGCGCGGCGCGCACCATTTCAACGAGGTCGCGATCGAGGACCTGCTGTTGCCGGAGGACGCGCTGCTCGGCAAGGAGGGCGACGGCTGGAAGCAGGTGACGGCCGAACTCGCCTTTGAGCGCAGCGGCCCCGACCGGTTCCTGTCATCGTTCACGCTGCTGGTCGAGCTGGTGCGGACGCTTGGCCCGGCGGCGCCGGAGCGTGCGGCGGTGGCGATCGGGCGGCTCACCTCGCATATCCTGGCGTTGCGCCAGTTGTCGCGTTCGGTCGCGGGAATGCTGCAAGCCGGCGAGGACCCGGCGCTGCAGGCTGCTTTGGTGAAAGACCTCGGCAATGTTTTAGAACAGGAGACCGTGGAGGTCGTGCGCCTGCTGATCGACGTGGAGCCGTCGGAGGACGACGGCAGCCCGCCGCTGGTGGCGGTGCTGGCGCATCTGATCATGACGGCGCCGTCGTTTTCGCTGCGCGGCGGCACGCGCGAGATCCTGCGAGGGATCATTGCCCGGGGGCTTGGATTGCGATGAGCTCAGCGGGGACCGACGTTCGGATTACGCGGGATGGGCATGTCGGGATCGCGGAGATTTGCCGCGGGCCGAACAACTTCTTCAACAAGCCGCTGATCGCCGAGTTGGCGGCGGCGTTCGAGGGATTCGACGCCGACCCGGGCATACGCAGCATCCTGCTGCTGGCGGAGGGCAAGAATTTTTGCGCCGGGGCCGATTTCAGCTCGCCGGCGCGCGACACCGTGGGCGACCGCGACGGCGGCCATTTGTATCAGCAGGCAGTGCGGCTGTTCCGCGTCGGCAAGCCGATCGTGGCGGCGGTGCAGGGCGCGGCCGTTGGCGGCGGATTGGGGCTGACGCTGGTGGCGGATTTCCGGGTGGCGTCGCCGGACTCGCGTTTCACCGCCAATTTCAACCGGCTCGGCTTCCATCCGGGCTTTGGCCTGAGCGTCACCTTGCCGCGCGTGGTGGGGGCGCAAAAAGCCGCGCTGCTGTTCTACACCGGGCGGCGGATTGGTGGCGAGGAGGCACATGCCATCGGGCTGGTCGACGTGCTGGCGCCGACGGCCGAGCTGCGCCAGGTGGCTCTGGCGCTGGCGGCTGAGATCGCGCAATCGGCCCCGATTGCCGTCGCGTCGACCCGGCGCACCCTGCGCCGCGGCCTGGCGGAGGAAATTGAGGCGATCACCGACCACGAGCTGACGGAGCAGCAGCAGCACTTCGAGACAGCCGACTTCAAGGAGGGCGTGAAGGCGATGTCGGAGCGGCGGCTGCCGGAGTTCCAAGGCCGCTGACCGGCTAGAGGGCGAAGCCTGACGCCACTCAATTCGCCAATTTCAGCCTCGCGCGTCCAGCGCCGCCCATATGCGGTCACGGGTGAAAGGCGGCGCCGTGAAGCGTAGCCCGGTCGCGTCGGCCAGCGCGTTGGCCATGGCCGCTCCCACCGGGTTGAACGGGCTTTCGCTCATGCTCTTTGCGCCCATTGGACCGAATGCATCGTGCGTGTCGGCGAACAGCGCCTCGGTTTCCGGCACGTCGGCCCAGGCGGGGATGTGATAGTGGCGGAATGCGCCGTTCTGCACCGCGCCGTCCGGGCCGATGCGCAAATCCTCGAACAGCACCGCGCCGAGCGCCTGCGCCACGCCGCCCTCGACCTGCCCGCGGCATTGCATGGGGTTCAGCACGGTCCCTGCGTCGGCCGCGTGCACGCTTTGCAGGATGCGCAGTTCGCCCGTGCCGCGGTCGACCGCGATGCGGAAGCCATGCACGTTGAAGGCGACCGAGCGCGGGGATGCATCCGCCTTGCGCACCACGGCGAGACCTAGCTGGGCGAACTCGGTGAGCGGCATGAAAAAATTGCCGCAAAATACGCCATCGTCCGCCAGGCGGCATTCGCCGCCCGTCCGTTCAGCCGCCAGCGCCAGGATGCGGTCGTGCAGCGCCATAGCTGCGAACTCGGTGGCACGGACGGCGACCACGGTTCCCGTGCTGCCGAACGCCCCGGTGTCATGGCCGACCAGGTCGGTATCCGACTGATGCAGCCGGATGCGCTCGGGCGTCGTGCCGAGCACCTTGGCCGCCACCTGGCGATGGGTAGTCGACGTGCCGTTGCCGAACTCCGCGGTGCCGACATGCAGGTCGAAATGGCCGTCCGCCGCCAGATGCAGCCGCGATTCGGCACGGTGGCCATATGGGGGCGCCGTGTCGATCATCGCCATGGCCATGCCCTGGCCCACTGCCCAGCCCTCAGGCGCCGGCCGGCCGCGTCCGCTCGCTAGGGCGGCCTGCACGAGGTCCAGGCATTGATCCAGGCCGTAGCTGCCGAACTCGACGTCGTCCAATGCGGCGTGCGCGCCGACCAGGGGGTCGCCGGGCCGGACCATGTTGCGGCGGCGCATCTCGAACGGGTCGATGCCCAGGCGGCGCGCCAAGGCGTCGATGGCCTGTTCCATGGCGAATATGGTTTGGCTGAGGCCATAGCCGCGGAATGCGCCGGCGGGCACCGTGTTGGTGTAGGCCGCCACGGCGCGCACGGCCTTGTTCGGGCAGCGGTAGATTCCCAAAACCTCGCCGCAGGCGTGTTCGAGCACGGCTGGGCCATGGTTGCCATAGGCGCCGGTGTTGGCCACGACGTTAAGTTGCAGGGCCGTTAAGGTGCCATCCGCCCGTGCGCCGGCGCGGACCTGGACCCGCATCGGGTGGCGGGTCGTCGTCGCGGAAAACTGCTCGGCGCGGGTCAGCTCGAGCTGCACTGGCCTGCCCGTGCGCAGGGTGGCGAGCGCGCAGACATCCTCGACCAGCATCTCCTGCTTGCCGCCGAAGCCGCCGCCGACCCGGCCGCACAGCACGCGGATGCGCGACGGCGGCCAACCCAGCAGGTCCGCCAGCGCCTGGCGCACCAGGAACGGCACCTGGGTGCTGGAACGCACCACGAGGCGGTCCTGCTCGTCGAACCAAGTGATGCAGGCGTGGGTTTCCAGCGCCGCGTGCTGCAACCGTTGCAGGTCGCAGTCGATTTCTTCGATGGCGGCAGCCTCGGCAAAACCTTGCTCAACCGAGCCGGTGCGGCCGTCGATGCGGGCGACCACGTTGCGGCCCGGGTCCTCGATGCGGCTGGCGTGCTTTGGATGCAGGACCGGAGCGCCCGGCTGCATGGCGGCTTCGGCGTCGAACACGGCGGGCAGCAGATCATACTCCACCCGCAACGCGGCGCAGCCTGCCTCGGCCGCGGCCACGCTCTCGGCCACCACGGCGGCGACACGTTGGCCCATGAACCGCATCGTGCTGTCCAGCAGCAGGGTGTCGTCCGGGTCGGCGCGGAAATCCTCGTGCCGGGCGGTGGAGAACAGGCGGTCGGGCGCGTCCTCATGCGTCAGCACCGCCACGACACCCGGCACCGCCAGGGCCGCGGCACGATCGATGGCGCGGATGTGGGCATGGGCGTGCGGGGAGCGCAGCAAGCACAGGTGCAGCAGGCCGTCTATCGCGACATCGAGGGTGAAGCGGGCCTTGCCTTGAACCACATCCTGCGTGGCAGGGGCGGGCGGGCCTAGCACGGCCGGCTCGACGCCAAGGACAGCGTCGGAGATCGCGCGATAGCCGGTGCAGCGGCATAGGTTGCCCCGCATCGAGCGCGGCAGCTCGGCCCGCTGTTCAGGGGTGAGCGCGCTGGCGGTCAGGATCATGCCCGGCGTGCAGAAGCCGCATTGGAAGCCCTGCGCCGTCGCGAAGCTCCGTTGCAGCGGGTGCGCGTCCAGGCCCTCGACCGTCGTAACCTGGCGGTCCGCGGCGCGGAAGGCGGGGGTTATGCAGCTATGGATTGGCGCCCCGTCCAGCAGCACGGTGCAGGCGCCGCAATCGCCGGTGTCGCAGCCCTTCTTCGTGCCAAACCAGCCGAGTTCGCGCAGCAGCGTGCGCAGGCACTGGCCGGGCCGCCCGGGCGCCTCCTGCATTTGGCCGTTCACCGTCAGCCGCATCATGGCGCGAGTTCGTGCAGCAGTTCGGCCGCAAGCCGGCGTGTCATGTGCCGCCGCCAACCCGGCGCGCCGTGGACGTCGTCGAACCATGCGTCGCCGGGCATCGCCGCAATTGCTGCATCCAGGGCAGCAGCGCACGGTGGCGCGGGCCAGGCCAACTGCATGGGGCGCGGAACGCTGGCGGTGACGGTAAGCCGCCATGCGCCATCCGCCGGGTCGAGCGTCGCGACGAGCAGGGCGGCGGACCGGCCCAATTCCGTCAACGAGGCTTGCCGCCATGCTGTCCGGCAACGGAGGGCAGACGCTGGAATGTCAATCGCCCGCAACACTTCGCCAGGGCGCAGCGCCGTCCGCTGCGGCCCCACTGCGAAATCCAGCATGGGCAAGCGCCGCTCGCCGCCGCCGGGCTGCCAGATCGCGGCCACGCCGTCCAGTGCTACGCCCATCGCCAGCATCGGGGCGGCGGGCAGCGCCTGGCACACGTTGCCGCCTACGGTGGCCGCGTTCCATACCTTGAACGAACCCGCCAACGCCCGGCAGCACCCGGCGATCAGCGGCGCAGCGGCCCACTCCGCCGGCCAATGCGCCGCCGCGGCCTCGGCCAGGGTGCAGGTGGCGGCGACGCGCAGGCCGTCCGGCGATAGTTCAAACGGCGGCCAGCAAAGGGCGTGCAGGTCGATCAGCCGGCGCAAGCCCGTTTGCGGTTCGCCGAACAACGCGGTCCCGCCCGCGAGCAGCGCATCGGTTTCCCGCCATTCCGGCAGCTCTGCGCGAGTCGCCGGGCGCAGGAGCTCGTTGACAGTGTTCAGGTCCATGTCCGGACGGTGGAACATCCCGCCGCCTGGCACAACATGGGACGCAAGGCGACTTAGCTCCCGCGATAGGTCGAGTATGCGCCGGGGCTGACGAGCAGGGGGATGTGGTAGTGCGCCTCCGGTTCGGAGATGCCGAAGCGGACCGGGATCATGTCCAGGAACGGCGGACGCGTCGGCATCCCACCAGAGAAATACGCGCCGACGTGGAACCGCAGCTCATAGACGCCGATGCGCAAGGGCGCGCCGGAGAGCAATGGCCGCTCGGTCCGGCCCGCGGCGTTGGTGATCGCGTGCGCCAGGACGGCCGCACCGCCGCCGCCCACGTCCAGCAGGTCCATCGCGATTTTGGCCGCTGGCCGTCCGATCGCGGTGTCGAGGACGTGGGTGGTGAGCGAGCCGTTGACGACGGGCGCCCCAGGGCCGGCCACCCGGTCCGCGATGCGCAGCCGGGTGATGAAGCCGACCTCCTGCAGCGCCGTTTCCAGTTCGATGGCTGGGGCCAACTCAAGCCGGCGGCGGAACTCCGCGATCAGCGAGGACCGGGTATGACGCCGTACGCAGAGGATGAATGGGAAGCCAAAGCGGTCCCGGTAGGCAGCGTTCATCCTGGCTAGATCAGCGTTGTCGTCCGCCGGGCGATGCAGCCCCAATGCGGCTTGCTCGGCCATTGAGGACGTGCCGAGCGTGCCCGCCGTCGCGGCTGTGCCCGCCAGTTCCGGATGTCCGCGCAGCAACGTCATGACGCGTTCGGACGGGGCAGCGCGCATGGCCGTCAGCATCGCCTCGTGCAGCGCTGCGACCGTTGCGAACGGCCGGGCGGCGGCGGCCTGCTCCGCCACCCAGGGCGCGTTTTCAAAAATGAGGCCGAGCGCTTCGGTGAAGTCCACGGCCGGGGCAGCGTTCAGCCCGTCGAGCGTCAGGCCCGTCACCTGCCCCAAACCTCGGCCGCAATGTCGACGATCATGCGGAGCTTGGCCCATTGCTCGTCCTCATCGAGCGTGTTGCCCTCCTGTGTCGAGGCGAAGCCGCATTGCGGCGACAGGCAGAGCTGGTCGAGCGGCACGAAACCCACGGCCTCCTCGATGCGGCGCTTGATGTCGCCCGGCTGCTCCAGGGTTCCGGTCTTTGATGTCACGAGCCCGAGCACCACGCTCTTGCCCTTTGGCAATAGCCGCAGCGGCTCGAAGCCTCCGGCGCGATCGGTGTCCCATTCCATGAAATAGCCATCGACCGGCATCGTGTTGAACAGGATGTCGGCGACGGGCTCGTAGCCGCCGGACGCGATGAAAGTGGACCGGAAATTGCCGCGGCACAGATGCATCGTGACGGTAAGGTCGGCCGGCTTGTCCCGCAGCGCCTCGCGCACCATGGCGGCGTAGATGGCCGGCTGCTGCTCGGGATCGTCGCCGCGGGCGCGCAGCATTTGCCGCTGCTCCGGATCGCAAAGATAGGCAAAGGAGATGTCGTCGAGCTGCAAGTAGCGGCAACCGGCGTCGTAGAAGGCGTGGACCGCCTTGTTGTAGGCGGCGCCAATGTCGGCATAGAAGGCGTCCATGTCGGGATATACGCCGAAGTTCATCATCTTACGGCCGCCGCGATAGTGCAGCATGCTGGGGCCGGGGATCGTCATCTTCGGCGTCCGGCTGGTGTTCCGCGCCAGGAAACGGAAGTGCTCGATCATCGGATGGCCGGAGGAACGCACCTCATTGAAGCCGACCTTGCCGGTGATGCGGAGCGCCTTGTTGATCCCGACGCCGCCCTTGAAGTTCATGCCGGAGTCGAGGTCCACCACTGTGACCCCATCGAGGTGTTCCAGGAAATCGAAATGCCAGTACGCCCGGCGGAACTCGCCATCGGTCACGGCCTGCAGCCCCACCTGCTCCTGCTTGCGGATCAACGCGACGATCTCGCGGTCCTCGACTTCTGTTAGGGCAGCGTCGGTGATCTCGCCGCGCTGGCGCTGCTCGCGGGCCAATTTAAGCGGCTGTGTCCGCAATAGGCTGCCGACCATGTCGGCGCGGAACGGTGGCGTGGTGCGTTGCATGGGGGCCGGGTCCTTTCCGGAAGGGGTTGACGCTGCCCTCGGCTACAAGACCACTCATGCGACGGCAATATGAATGGGCTAAAGCACCTCGGCGCCGATGCGGAACAACGGGGCTAGGGAGCCATGGCCCCAAGACTCCTGCTCTGATCTTCGATATCCTTAGATCATAATTAACGTCCAGGGAGGGTTCCATGGCCTCGAAGCTCGCAGAAGATCCGCGCATTGACCCCCGCATCAAGGCAATATTCGGCTCGGTAGAGCTGCCAGCCCTGCCTAGCGTCTCCAGCCGCGAGGAGCTGCTGGAGCAGGAGAACTCAGAGGCCGCCCTGGCCGGCCTCGCGGGTCTCAAGGCCTTTCTCGATGTCATGGGCACCGAGGAGGTCGCTCCGTCGACGGGCCTCATCATCCGCACCGAGCGGTTCACCTCCTCGCCCGATGGCAACACCGTCAACGTCCAGTTCATCCGTCCGGACAATGACCAGGTACTGCCTTGCGTGTACTACATACACGGTGGCGGCATGCAGTTCCTGTCCTGTTACGACGGCAACTACCGCGCCTGGGGCCGGATGATCGCCGCACAGGGTGTGGCGGTGGCGATGGTCGACTTCCGCAATGCGCTGCACGCCTCGTCCGCGCCGGAGGTGAAGCCATTTCCGGCGGGGCTCAACGACTGCGTTTCGGGCTTGAAATGGGTATGCGCCAATGCCGCTTCGCTGGGGATCGATGCCGGCCGCGTCATCATCGCCGGCGAGAGCGGCGGCGCCAACCTTACGCTCGCGACCGGGATGAAGCTCAAGCAGGACGGCGACATCGGCCTGATCAGGGGCCTCTATGCCCTTTGCCCCTTCATCGCCGGCGAATGGCCGCTGCCGCAGAACCCGTCCTCAATCGAGAACGACGGCATCTTCCTGAACCTGTGCAACAACCGCAACGCCATGGGCTACGGCATCGAGGCGTTCCGTGCGCGCAACCCGCTCGCTTGGCCCGGCTTCGCCACCGCCGACGACGTGAAGGGGCTGCCGCCTGTGGTGATCAGCGTCAACGAGTGCGATCCGTTGCGCGACGAGGGCGTCAACCTCTACCGGCTGTTGATCCAGAACGGCGTCGCGGCCCGCTGCCACCAGGTGATGGGCACCATCCACGGCACCGAGGTCTTCCCGGCCTGCTGCCCCGACATCAGCCGCAACGGCGCTGGTGAGATCGCCAGCTTCGCTAAGGGCGCATGAGACAGGGGCGCAGTCCGATGCAAGGCAGCCAGTGGACGCTCACCCTTGAAACCGATCCCGACGTCTCGCTCCGAGCAAAAATCCTCGAGCCGCTCGTCGCCTATAACGAAAGCGCCGCGGGGCCGGGACGCTGGGGTTTGCTGGCCGTCACCGTGCGGGACCACGGCGGCGAGGTCGTCGGTGGGCTTTGGGGCCGGACGGGTTATGGCTTCCTGTTCGTCGAACTGCTCGCCTTGGGTCCCGCCAAGGGCCGGGGGCTGGGCCGGGAGGTGATGCAGCTTGCGGAGGCCGAGGCGAAACGGCGTGGGCTGAGGGGAATTTGGCTGGACACCTGGACGTTCCAGGCTCCGGACTTCTATCCGAAGCTGGGTTTCGTGGAGTGCGGGCGGATCACCGACTACCCGGCTGGCCACGACCGCATCTTCTACATGAAGCGCTTGGAAGGCTCCTGACCATGCAATTGCTGCCTGACGACGCCCTGATCGCCATCGACGTGCAGCGGGACTTCCTGCCCGGCGGCGCTTTGGCCGTGCCCGGCGGCGACGGCGTGGTCGGTCCCATCAACCGGCTCGGCGCGCTGTTCGGCCATGTCCTGCTCACCCAGGACTGGCATCCCGCCGATCACGTCTCCTTCGCCGCCAACCACCCGGGCGTTGCGGCATTCGAGACGATCGAGCTGCCGTATGGCCGGCAGGTGCTCTGGCCCGCGCACTGTATTCAAGGTTCCGACGGCGCCGGGTTCGCCTCAGGATTGGATCTGCCGCGGGCGGAGCTGGTCATACGCAAGGGGTTCCGCCGCGCGGTGGACAGCTACTCCGCCTTCACCGAGGCGGATCGGCAGACGCCCACGGGCCTGGCCGGCTACCTGCGCGAACGTGGGCTGCGGCGGCTGTTCCTGGCCGGGCTGGCGACCGATTTCTGCGTGGCTTGGAGCGCCATGGACGGACGCGCCGCCGGGTTCGAGGTGCATGTCGTCGCCGATGCGTGCCGCGGGATCGATACCCAGGGCTCGCTGGATAAGGCATGGCAGGCGATGCAGGAGGCGGGTGTGCGGCGCATCGGCAGCGAAGAGTTGCAAGCGATGCGTTAGCGGGCGCTGGCCTCGGCGCCGAACACGCGCTCCATCTCGCGGCGGAATTGTATCGCCGGGTTCCCTGCGTCGAAGTCGACATCCTGCCAGCGCACGGCCTGGCCGGCGGCGACGGACTGACTTAGCAGGACCCCGTGGGCCAGCCCAATCGGCAGGCACCCGGTTGCAAGCGACGCCTGCGCCGGCTTCAGCTTGCCATACACCATCGCGCCGCCCTCGCCATCAAGCCGTTCGCCGGGCCGCAGGTCGCGCTTGGCGGTCGCGACGACATCGCCGCGGAATTCACGCGTGGCCCCGGTCGGCTCGCCGCGCAGCATGATGCTGGCGATCGACACGCCGAGTTCGAGGCCGATCAGGTGGTAGGGTTTATACATCGTGGCGTAGCGTCCGGTCGTGTCGGTCTTCAACCCATATTCCGCGAAGCACTTGCGCACGTAGTCGGACGGCGCCTCGAACACCGCATACACGCCCCAGCGCAGGTCGCGGAACACCGGGCGGCCATCGCGCTCCAGGGACGACACGACCTCGACGGCGCCCTTATGCGACAGGATGCCGCCGTCCGCGCGCGGGCGCAGGATGTTCGGCAGGTCGTCGACGCCGCAGGCGGGGAAGTCGAGGCCGTCCGCAGCGGGTTCGAGCCCAGCGGCGTTCGCCACCGCGGCCATTTCCAGCGCCGACTTGGTTCCGTCGAGGAAGGAGTTGAACATCTTGGCGTTGAAGTCGCCGCCAGAGACTTGTTCTTCGCTGAGTCCGTAGTGGCCCCAGACCGTCTCGGGCGTCGAGGCGTGATAGGTGGGCAAGTACTTGGTGCCCTTGCCGGCGCAGACCACCTCGAATCCGGCCGTGCGGGCCCAATCCACCAACTCGGCGATCAGCGCGGGCTGGTCGCCGTAGGCAAATGAGTACAGGACGCCTGCTTCCGCCGCCCGCCGGGCCAGCAGGGGGCCGGCCAGCGCGTCGGCCTCGACGTTGACCATGACGACATGACGCCGGTGCTCGAAACATAGCAGCGCGTGCCGGATGCCTGCTGCGGGATTGCCCGTGGCCTCGACGATCACGTCGATCCCGTCAGCGGCGATCAATGCCTCGGCGTCATCGACGATACAGGTTGTGCCGTCGCGCCGGGCCTGGGCGAACGACGCTGCGCTGGCGCGTTCGGCGGGCCAGCCGACACGCTCGACGGCACTGCGGGCGCGCGAAACATCGAGGTCGGCGATCCCCATGACGTGCAGGCCGGGCGTGCGCGGCGCCTGCGACAGGAACATCGAGCCGAACTTGCCGGCGCCGATCACTCCGACCCGGATCGGTTTCCCGGCTTCAGCCAGGGCGGCAAGCTTAAGGGCTAGGCTCATGACAGCCGTCCTAAACGCTCGCTGCTGCGGCGTCTAGCGTATCGGACTTGCCGTGTGTGTCGCCAGCACCGAGTCGGTCACTGAATCGACCTCTTGCAGCCGCACCTCGTAGCCCCACAGCAGCGCAAGCTGCCGCAGGGTCGCTTCTGCATCTTTTTTCGCCAGCAATTGCCCCGGCCGGGTGCGATGCTCCAGCAGCAGCCGGCGATCCCCCGACAGGTCCACGTCGACCACCTGCACGTCCGCGTCGCTTAGGCCAGGATCGTAGGAGCGCGCGAGGGTGCGGCGAATCTCGCGATAGCCCTCGTCGTCATGGATCGCATCCACCAGCAGCGTCGGCTCGGAGGACTCGTCCATCAGGCGGAACATGCGGAAGTCGCGGATCACCTTGGGCGACAGGAACTGCAGCACGAAGCTCTCGTCGCGGTAGTTCGCCCATGCGTGCCGCAGTGCGCCGATCGCGTTGCCGCTGCCGGCAAGGTCGGGGAACCAGGCACGGTCCTCCGCGGTCGGGTCGTCGCAGATGCGGGCGATGTCGGTCATCATCGCATAGCCCAGCGCATAGGGATTGAACCCCGGCCCGCCTGCGGGATGGTCGAAGCCGGGCTGCATGATGACGTTGCTGGTCGAGTGGATGACCTCCAGGAAGGCCGCGTCGTCGATCTGCCCGGTCTCGTGCAGCCGGGCCATGATGCGTTGGTGCACCCAGGTGGCGCAGCCCTCGTTCATCAGCTTGACCTGCGGCTGCGGGTAGAAATACTGGGCAATCAGCCGCACGATGCGGATGATCTCCCGTTCCCACGATTGCAGGGTGGGCGAGGATTTCTCGATGAAATACAGCAGGTTTTCCTCGGGCAGGCCGAGGCGGCGGCGGCGTTCCGAAACCTTGTCGATGCCTGGCGCCGGCTTGGCTTCCGGCAGCGTGCGCCATAGGTCGTCGAACACCCGTTCGTCGTATTCCTGCCGTTCGCGCTCGCGCTTCTGTTCGGCCTTGAGGTTCATCGGCCGGGTGCCGCCATGGCGGTGCACCCCGTGCTGCGACAGGCTGTGCGCCGCGTCCAGCACCCGTTCCACCGCGGCGACGCCATATTTGTCCTCGCAAGTGGCGACGTAGCTGCGGGCGAAGCCGAGGTAATCGAGAATCGCCGACGCCTCGGTCCATTGCCGGAACAGGTGGTTGTTGCGGAAGAAGTGGTTGTGGCCGAACGCTGCGTGCGCGATCACCAGCGCCTGCATCGTCGCCGTGTTCTCCTCCATCAAATAGGAGATGCACGGGTTGGAGTTGATCACCACCTCATAGGCAAGGCTGGTATAGCCGCGCCGGTAGCTGCTTTCGTGCTGCAGGAACCGCTTGCCATAGGACCAATGGCGGTAGGTCAATGGCATGCCATGCGCGGTGTAAACATCGAGCATCTGCTCCGAGGTGATGACCTCGATGCGGTTGGCATAAAGCTCAAGGCCGAGTTCGTCCGTGGCGATGCGCTCGATGGCATCGTAGGAGCGGCGCAGCGTTTCGAAGTTCCAGTCCGTGCCGCTATACAGTAGGGGCAGATCCGTCATGCAGCCTCCAGGCAATCTGTCCGAACACCCCTCATGCCACCGCCTTCCGCCCGAACAGGTCGCGGAACACCGGGAAAATGTCACGCCGCTCAGCGACCCGGCGCATGGCGAGCTTCGGCGCCCGCTGCGACAACGGGGCATAGCCACGCCACAGGTCGGTTTCGCCGCGGATGATCGCCGCCGACATCGAAACCTCGATATAGGCGAAGTGCTGCACCACGGGCAGGATATCCGTCTCCAGCATGCCGACCGCGCGCTGCGTGTCGCTGCCGGAGTTGTCGCCGTCGGAAGCCTGCGCGGCGTAGATGTTCCACGACTCCGCCGAGTAGCGGTCGCGCTGGATGCGGGTCAGCTCGGCGAGCGCCGTGGACACCACCGTGCCGCCGGTGCGCGGGTCGGTGAAGAACATTTCCTCCGTCACCTCCTCGGCGGTCTCGGTATGGCGGATGAACACGAGGTCGACACGCTTGTAGCGCCGTTCCAGGAACACGTGCAGCAGCAGGAAGAAGCGCTTTGCCAGGTCCTTCATGCTCTCGGACATGGAGCCGGACACATCCATCAGGCAGAACATCACCGCGCGGGTCGAAGGCTTCGGCACTTGGGTATAGCGCCGGTAGCGCAGGTCGATCGGATCGACCCAGGGCACGCGCGCCAGGCGCCGCAACGCCAGCTCCAGTTCGCCACGCAGCATGCGCAGCCGGTCCGCATCCTCGCCGCTCGCTTCCAGGTGAAAGATTTCTTTTTCCAGCTCGCGGACTTCGGGCGGCTTTGGACGCCGCAGCCCGATACGCCGGGCCAGCGACTGGCGCATGGACCGCGACATGTCGATTTGCGACGGGTTGCCGTCCACGCTGATGCCGGCCCGGATTGGCGCCATCGTTTCCGTCGCAACCACCTGGCTTTTCACCAGGTCCGGCAATTCGAGGTCCTCGAAGAACAGGTCGAGGAACTCGTCGCGGGTGAGCACGAAACGGAACCCGTCCTGCGACTCGCCCCCGCCCTGCCCGGCGCCGGAGCCGCCGCCGCCACGTCCGCTCAGCGGGCGCGCCAGGCGGTCCCCGGTTGAGAACTCCTTGTTGCCGGACAGCACGACTTGCCGTTCGCCGCCGGTGAACACCGTGTGGAACGACGGTTCATGCAGCACGTCGGCGGGAACCGTCACCGTCTCGCCATGACCGGTCTCGCGCAGCGTGCCCTGGGTGATGGCGGCCCGCGCCGCGCGCGCAATTTCCCCCCTTGCCCGGGCCAGCACGCGCTGCCGGTTCTCTAGGTTCTTGCCGTGTGGGTTGGGCCGCCGGTCGATGATATCCAAGGGCGCTCGCTCAGGCTGACTGCTTGAACCGCATGTACCACTCGACCAACCGGCGCACTTGGCGTTCGGTGTAGCCGCGCGAGACCATGCGTTCAACGAAGTCGTTGTGCTTCTTCTCGGTTTCGCCGTCCTTCTTGGACCCGAAGCTGATCACCGGCAGCAGGTCCTCGACCTGAGAGAACATCCGCTTCTCGATCACGTCGCGAATTTTCTCGTACGAGGTCCATGACGGGTTGCGCCCGCCGTTCGCCGCCCGGTTGCGCAGCGCGAACTTCACCACTTCGTTGCGGAAATCCTTCGGGTTGGCAATTCCCGCCGGCTTCTCGATCTTGGTCAGCTCCCCGTTCAGCAACTCACGGTTCAGCATCTGCCCGGTGTCGGGGTCTTTGAAGTCCTGGTCCTCAATCCAGGCGTCGGCGTAGTCGAGGTAGCGGTCGAACAAGTTCTGCCCATAATCGCCATAGCTCTCAAGATAAGCCTTCTGTATTTCGTTGCCGATGAACTCCGCGTAGCGTGAGGCCAATTCCGACTTGATCGACGCAAGGTAGGCGGCCTCGGTCTCGGGCGGGAACTGCTCGCGCCGGATTGCCTGCTCCAGCACATACATCAGGTGCACCGGATCGGCCGCAACCTCGTTCGAGGAGTGGTTGAACGTTGCCGACAGCACCTTGTAGGCGAACCGGGTAGAGATGCCCTCCATACCCTCGTCGACGCCGGCGGTGTCGCGATATTCCTGCATGGTGCGGACCTTGGGATCGGTCTCGCGGATGTTCTCGCCGTCATACACGCGCATCTTGGCGAACGGGCGCGAGTTGGCGTGCGGCTTCAGGCGCGACAGCACCGCGAACCGCGCCAGCATCTCCAGCGTGTGCGGCGCGCAGGGCGCCTCCGCCAGCGCCGAGCCGCTGATGAGCTTGCGGTAGATCAGCCCCTCCTCGGTCACCCGCAGGCAATACGGCACCTTCACCACCGAAACGCGGTCGAGGAACGCTTCGTTGGTGCGGTTGTTCCGGAAGCTCTGCCATTCCGCCTCGTTGGAATGGGCCAGCAGGATGCCCTGGAACGGGATCGCGCCGATGTTCTCCGTGCCGAGATAGTTGCCCTCTTGCGTCGCGGTGAGCAGCGGGTGCAGCATCTTGATCGGCGCCTTGAACATCTCGACGAACTCGAGGATGCCCTGGTTGGCGCGGTTCAGGCCGCCGGAGAAGCCATAGGCGTCCGGGTCGTTCTGGCTGTAGGTCTCCAGCTTGCGAATGTCGACCTTGCCGACGAGGGCCGAAATGTCCTGGTTGTTGTCGTCGCCCGGCTCGGTCTTGGCGACCGCGATCTGCTTGCGGCGCGACGGATACAGCTTGACGACGCGGAACCGCTCGATGTCGCCGTCCCATTCCTCAAGCCGCTTCAGCGCCCACGGGCTGGCGATGCCGGTCAAGACCCGGCGCGGAATGCCATACTTTTCTTGCAGGGCGTCGGCCATGGTGTCCGGGTCGAACAGCCCGAGCGGGCTTTCAAACACCGGGCTCAACTCGCTGCCGGCTTTCAGGACGTAGATCGGCTCCTGCTCCATCAGCGCCTTGAGCCGCTCGCCCAGCGACGACTTGCCGCCGCCGACGGGACCCAGCAGATAAAGGACCTGCTTGCGTTCCTCGAGTCCCTGCGCCGCATGGCGGAAGAAGCCGACGATGCGCTCGATCGTCTCCTCCATGCCGTGGAACTCGGAAAACGCCGGGTAAACGCGAACCGTGCGATTCAGGAAGATACGTCCGAGCCGCGGCGCACGCGACGTGTCCAGCAGTTCCGGCTCGCCAATTGCTTTCAGCATGCGCTCGGCCGGGCTGGCGTAGCAGTTCGGATCGTCGCGGCACGCCGAAAGATAGTCGGCAAGGCTCATCTCAACTTCGCGATGCTGATCGCGGAGGGAGGCATGCAGGGAAAACACACTGTTTGCTTGAAGCATTACAAAACTCCCAAAAGGAGCCAGAATGTCGAACGCTCGGCATCCGGTCCGGCAACCAGCATATTCATGCGAGCATTGTGATAGTTGGGTGGCCCTCGCGCCCAGGCAAGCGACTCCGTTACAAAACCGCTACCTGACGCTACCGCGTTCCGGACCTGAAACGCACGTGCAACTTGCTCGGATAAGGTCTTGCAAATTACATGCCTGGCGATCAGTGGCCGAAACGCGACAGCGGCGGCGGACACGCGCGAATTTGCGCTTGCCAGGGCAGATTTTATAAAGCGAAAGCATCTTCGCACCAACAGCTAACAGCCGGAGGCAGCAAGGCGATTGGGACGGGACACCGATGCCGGATGGCTCAATTGGTGCAAAATCGAGCAGGTCGCCTCTACGCGAGGGCAAAACCAAGGCATGGCCGAGTTGCTAGCCACTGCCCGCAAGGAGCAAGGAAGCTCCCGCTGGCTACTACGGGCTGCAAGGGGAGATAATCCGGCGCCAAGTTTCCACCTGGCGCCGGATTATGGAAGCTGTAGAAAGCTCTACACCCGTCGAGTTGTAGCGACGGCCAATTCGCGGCGTGGGGCGCCTATGCCGCCCCCCAGCCACGCCGCCAGTGCACCGAGCACCAAAGCGATAAAGCCAAAGATGCCAGCGCTGGCCACGCCCTTACGGGTTGCCTCGGCAGCCTGGGTCGCCTTCTGTTTTGCCGTGTCCACCGTCTGCCGGTATTGCTGATCGGCCTGAGTAAGCCGGGTCCGGGCCTCATCTGGGCTGATGTTGGCGGTTTTGGCTAGCCCGTCTATGGCGCGCTCGCGTGCTGCGTCGGCAGCCTGCTTGTCGCCGCTGACGCTCGCCCGGATATACGCCATCACGCTGTCTTGGGCGTTTTGCGCGTCGTTCGGGTTGACGAGGCGGCGCACCTGGCCTTGCAGGGCATCGCCGTCAGTGTTCTGCGCCACGCCGGTTGCCGCCGAAGCCGCCGCGCGTCCAGCGCCGCCCACCGTGCTGCCAAGCGCGTTGAACGTGCCGCCGATGATGCCGCCGACCGCCGAGCTCAGCAGATAAACGAGCACCAAAGTCGCCACGCACCATGAGACGAAGCCATGCCACCGCGCCGTGTTGCCGTCCGACGTGCCGCACAGCCGGCCGGCGGCGATGCCGCCCACCAGGGATGCGATGATGCCGGAGATGGTCCACCATATTCCGGCAGTCATGGAAAAGTTGCCGGCAGTCGGGTTATCGGCCGTGTTGGCCGCGTCGACCGCGGATGCGCCGATTCCGACACCCAAGATATTGAGCAGCAACTGCACCACAAGCGCCGCTGCGACGCCGGCGAAGATCGCGCCCCAAGAGATGCGGTTCCGCAAATGGGTGCGCTGGTCATCAGGCACGACCACGTCCGTGGTGGCGCCAGTGGACGCAACCGGCCCAGTGTATTCCGAGGTAACAACCATTAGGCGTGCTCCTTAACGGTGCATGAGACGGGCGAGCACATAGCCGACGCCGACGGCCGCAAGCAACGCCGTCATCGGGCGCTCCGACATGAAGCTGTCTAGTTCGGCGCCCATCGTCGATGCGCCCTCACGCGCCTGGTCCTTCACGGAGCCGTAAGCGTTCTGTGCCCGTCCAGTCACCTGGTCCAGCTTGCCTTCAGCTTGGGTCTTGGTATCGCCGGTGAGGCCGCCGACTGCGTCCTTGACTTTGCCGCCGATGTTGCCGGTCGCACCCTTGATCCGGTCCTCGTCCATATTGCGCTCCTCACGATTTCACGGCTGCCATGATTGGCAGGTCTATCCGTATGTAAGACCGACTAACGCAAAACATGCATTTGGTTGCATGGGGGTGGCAAGAAAGCCCGGCTGAACCAAGATGCAGATCATGGACAGCACTTGTGAGCGCCGTGCATCCGGCCAGGGCCTGATGTAAGTAACCATCGCATGGCATTAGACGACCAGGGCAACGGCCGGGAGCGGTACCACCACGGTAATCTTCGCGAAGCGCTGATCCAAGCGGCGCTTGCCATGATCGCTGAGCGTGGCTTGGCCGGTTTCGCGATTGCCGAGTTGGCCCGGGTCGTTGGCGTCAGCCCGGCTGCGCCATACCGGCATTTCCGTGACCGGAATGCAGTGATTGCCGAAGTCGCGCGGCGGGGTTTCGAGTCGCTTGCCGCCGAACTGACGACGGCCACCGCAGGCTGGCGAACCGATCCGCTCGCCGCCCTGGAACGTGCTGCCCAGGCGCACGTGGCCTTCGCCGGACGCGAGCCAGCGGTCTATGCCACCATGTTCGACAGCGGATTTCCGTCTAGCGAACACCCGGACCTCGTGCGGGCGCGCGATGGCGCATTCGCGGTGTTGCGCCGGGCCGCAGAGGCTGCATGCGCGATGAGCCGTGCTCCCCGCCGCCCGCCGCCGTTAATGGTCGCGCTTCATGTTTGGTCGCTGACCCACGGGATCGCGACCCTGTTCGTCAGCCAGGATGGAAACAACCGGCTGTTGATCCCGATGCCTCCCGAGGCGTTGCTGGAAGCGGGGCTGCTCGTTTACCTGCAATCCCTGGGCTTGCCCTCCAGGCACGACGAGTAAACACACGAAAACGTGATGTATGTGCAGGGATGTTTCGGCGCGGCTCCAGTGTAAATGTCTCTCACATGAAAAGGAGGCTCGTTATGTTGCAAGCCAAGTTGGACGAATGGGGCAAGCCGGCCTGGATATCGCTTCTGGTGCTCGCATTCCTGACAGGATGGCCGCTCGGCCTTGCTGTTTTTGCCTACCTAGTCGGCAGCGGCCGCTTGAAGGCATGGCGCGCCGAAATGCCGGGCACGTGGTTCAATCTCCGGGGCGGCCAATCTGGCGGCGCCTGGAGCAGCCGTAGCGCCCCGAGCGGCAACCGCGCCTTCGATGCCTATCGCGAAGAGACCCTGCGCCGGCTTGAAGAGGAGCAAAAGGAGTTCCAGGAGTATCTCGACAGGCTCCGCCAGGCTCGCGACAAGGCCGAGTTCGACGAGTTCATGGCCGAACGCCGGCGCCGTTCCGAAGTGACTGAACAGCGCAGCGACGCTTAACCGGGTAAAACACTCACGGCATGGGAGAGTCATTGGCTCTCCCATTTCCGGCTCCGCGCTTTCGGCTGGTTCTTATCATGCGCCGAGTTCTCGCGAGTATGGCCTTTCCCCGCGCATCCGCTACCATTCCGCCGCGAACTGGGCGCGAACTGGGGCAGTCGAACCCCGCTGCGGAGGGAAGCCATGAAGATAACGCCGACGCACGAAACCTTGGGCGCCGATGTCGAAGGGATCGACTTGGCCCAGCCCCTCGGCGCCATGGAGTTTGGCGCCATCCTGCGGGCCTTGGGCGAGCACGGCGTCCTGTGCTTCCCGCGCCAATCGCTGGACGCGGACCAACTCAAGGCGTTTTCCGGACATTTTGGCGGGCTACAGGCGTCGTTGACCGGCACCTATTGCGAGCCGGGGATGCCCGAGGTGATGATCCTGTCGAACGTAATCGAGGACGGGAAGCCGCTGGGCCTGGCGGATGCCGGGCAGGATTGGCACACCGACATGTCGTACAACGACCTGATCGGCTTCACCAATGTGCTATACGGCATCAAGATACCGCGGCGCGACGGCAAGGCGCTCGGCAACACCGTATTCGCCAATATGCACGCGGCCTACGACGCACTTTCGGGTGAGCTGAAGCGGCGGCTGCACGGCATGACCGCCACGCATGACTTCAACAAGTTCTGGGAGGAGATGCGCCAACGCCCCGGCAGCACCCGCCCGGCATTGACGCCGGAGCAGCGCGCCCAGCGTCCGCCCGCGGTGCATCCGGTGTTCATGACCCATCCCATCACTGGCCGGCAAGTGCTGTATTGCAATCCCGGCTACGTGATCTGCATCAACGAGCTGGATGAGGCGGAGAGCGCCCAGGTGCTGGCCCACCTGTTCGAGCACCAACTGCAGCCCGCCTTTCAATACGCGCATCATTGGACGGAGGGTGATGTGCTGATGTGGGACCATATCGGCACCCTGCACAACGCGATCCCGGACTATGGCCCGGATGAGCACCGGCTGATCAAGCGCTGCCAAGTGATGGCGGACCGGGTGTTCGATCCCGGCTTTGTGCAGCAGGCGCTGCTGCAAGCGGCCGAATAGCGGGGATGCGCTGGATCAGGTTCACCGCGGCGGGCCGCACGGCATATGGCATTCTTGACGGGGGCCGGATCGCCGAAGTGGCGGGTGGTCTGTTCGACGCCCCTCCGGTCCGCACCGGGCAGACGCATGCGCTTTCCGAGGTGCGGATAGAGGTTCCGCTGCTGCCGCGCACGTTCTACGCCGCCGGGCTGAACTACACGGAGCACGTGACCCACGCCGCAAAGATGCTTGGCGAAGCGCCGAATATCCCGCAGCAGCCTGACATGGGCTATCGCGCGGTGAACGCGCTGATTGCCCATAATCAGCCCGTGGTGATGCCGCGCGACGCGGCCAGGGTCCAGTATGAGGCCGAACTCGCCGTGGTCATCGGCAAGCGGGCCAAGCACCTGAGCGAGGCGGACGCGCTGTCTTGCGTGTTCGGCTACACCATCGGCAACGACGTCAGCGAACGGGCCTGGCAGAAGTCCGACCGCACCTTTTGGCGCAGCAAGAACACCGACACCTTCAAGCCCATGGGTCCCTGGATCGAGACGAACGTCGACCTCGCGGCGATGGAGACCGTGGTGCGGCTGAATGGCGCCGAGACGCTGCGCTTCCGCACCAACGACATGCTGTTCGGCATCGCCCGGTATATTTCCACCATGACGCGATACCTGACGCTGCACCCCGGCGACGTCATCTGGATGGGCACCGATGGCGCGTCGCCCGACCTGAAGCCCGGCGACACCGTCGAGATCGACATCACGGGGATCGGCACCCTGCACAACCCGTTCGTGGCGGAGGACTGATGCCGGCGTCCTATGCGGCCCACCGCGCCCAGCTTGAGTCCATGCTAGCCGCTTGGGGCATGCCCGCCGCGTTTGCGCAGCGGACGGCGGAGGTAATGGCTTGGGCGGACCTGCACGGCATCGACAGCCACGGCATCTCCATGCTTCCCGCCTATTTTGAGCGGCATCAGAGCGGGCGCGTCAACATGCGGGCGCAGCCGCGCATCCTGCGGGAAACGCCGGTCTCGGCCTTGGTGGATGGCGATGGCGGGCTGGGGCACGAGCCGTCGCGCCAGGCTATGGAGCTCGCCATCGCCAAGGCACAGGCTGTCGGCATGGCGGCGGTATGCGTGCGGAACTCGTCGCATTTCGGCGCTTGCGGTTTTTACGCCAAGATGGCGGCGGATGCGGGGCTTATCGGCATGGTGGCCACCTCCGCCTCCATCGTTCAGGTTGCGCCGACGGGCGGGGCGGAGGCGCGGCTGGGCACCGACCCTTGGGCATTTGCGGCGCCGGGCCGGGACAACGAGCCGTTCGTGCTGGACATGGCGACGACGACGGTAGCGGCCGGGCGCATACGCAACAAGGCGAACGAGGGCCTGCCGACGCCGCCGGGCTGGCTGCTGACCCGGGACGGCCTGCCGTCGACGGATGCGCTGGAAGTGCAGAAAGGCGGGTTCCTCACCTCCTTGGGCGGCAGCGCGGAGGGCAGCAGCTATAAAGGCTACGGCCTTGCTGTGATGGTGAACATCCTGAGTTCATGCCTGTCCGGCGCGACGCTGGTCACCGACCCCATGCACGCCAAGAAGCCCGCCGGCATGGACATCGGGCATTTCTTCCTGGCGCTCAGCCCGGCCTTGTTCCGCGAGGAGGGCGCGTTCGAAGCCGACGTGGCAGCTCTTTGCGACACGCTGCGCGCCACCCGTCCGGTCGACCCGGCACAGCCGGTGATGGTCGCCGGCGACCCCGAGCGCAGGAACGCCGCGCGGCGCATGCAGGATGGCATTCCCGTCGGCCGCAACTTGCTTCTGCGGATCAAGCAGATCGCTGAGGAGTCGGATGTTCCCTGGCTGTTGGATACCGAATAACAGCTATCTAGCAGCCTGTCGGAGTCGCGTTTGCAGCCCAACAGGCTGTTAGTAAGAGACCTCATGGACAACGGCGTTAAGGTCCCATGGGCAGGTCTCCGGGAAGCTGGTGATCTCCTTGCCCGTCTCTTTGACGGCCAGGGCCACGGCGTCACTCCACATGTCTGCAATCCACTCCTCGTCGCCCAGCATGCGTTGCAGGCTTGGAGATTGTTTCAGGCGGCGCAGCACCCGCTTGCGCTGCTCGCGCAGGGTGCGTACCCAACTCGCGCTTGAACGTTCCGGCTGATATTGTTGCTTGAGCAGGTGCGCCAGCAACACGGCAATGCGGCTGGCGAGTTCGCGCTGTTCGCTTTTCCCCACGTCCTCGATCTCGTCGGCTACGTGCTCGCGGTCGAGCAATTCCAACCGGCCGGCGCGGATCAACCGGGCCTGGTCCTCGGCCCAAGCCGCCACATCCTCCTCATAGGAAACAGGAGACGACGCTTCATCGAGGATCGAGGGCTCGGCTTTCACCGGGAGAACATAGCCCGACATCGCATAGACGCAAAGCGCTTGTGAGGGGACCGCGTAGCTTTATAGCAGCCGGATGCGCCTGCAGCATATTGCAGCGGACGCCCTCGATGATGAGCGGACAGGGTGCCGCATACTCACGACGGGGCAGGCTAGGTGTTTGGTCCCCTACCCAGCCTGCGCAGCCATGCCCGACTGGGAGAAGCCCTCGTCAGCGACGGGCAGGTGAATGCCTGCTTGATCCAGGACGGCAATGGTGATCAGCGTCATGGCAAGGATCAGCGCAAATACGGCCCAGGTGGCGACCGCATACTGCAATAGGCTGATTTGGCGTTCCCCCGCGGCCTCCGGGCGCCGGTCCCGGCTGATAAACCCCATGCCGTCCATGTCGTGAGATCTCCTTGAGCTAAGCGGTCCGATAATCTGTTGCATTCTCCGCGGCGTCACAGCATCTGCATCCCTAGGAGTTGGTTGGATAAACGACCGCCTTTCCCGGCGTGGGAGGTTCGATGACGCTTGCGCCGTCATAGCGCACGAACTCGGCCACCTCGACGTCCGAGCGGGAATAGTCGAGGATGTCCATTGTCGGCTCCACCTCCGATGCCTTGATCCGGATGAAGTTCACGTCGCAGATGGCCTGGTGGTCCTCCGGCCGCAGCGTCACCTTGCCCTTTGCCGTGTCAAAGGTCAGGCCCTCCAGGGCCGCGACCACCGGTTTCGTGTCCGTGCCGCCCGCCTTGCGGATCGCCGCCGCATAGGCATAAACCGCGGAGTGCCCGGCGCACAGGAAGCCCAGCGGCAGCCCATTGCCGGTGCGCTTTACGTAGTCGTCATAAAGCTTCTTGCCCATCGGCAGCTTCTGGTATGCGCCGTAGTACCAGGACATCCCCAGCCAAAGGTGCTCCGGGGTGCCGGTCCCCAGCGAAAGCGGCACCAGGAATTCGTTCGTAGCGTCCGCTAGCACCTTGACGCCGCGCATCAATCCCGCGAGGTGCGACTGCCGGTAGAAACTGATCGCGTCGTCGCCGTAAATGGCAATGAACAAACCCTCCGCGCCGCCCGCCTTCAGCGCCGCAAGCTGCTGCCTGAAATCGGTTTCGCCGAAGCGGGCCACGACCGGCTCGACAAGCTCGGGGCTGCATTTGGCGATCGCGGGATAGGCCTCCAGCAATCCCGCACGGAACGAGGCGTAGGCGGACCTGCCGTATTCGACGTCGGGGATGATGGCGCCCCAGCGCGTGACCCCCGGGTAGCGTTCGGCCATCAGCCGCGCCTGGGCGCGGTTGCGCATGTAGGTTTGGTCGGAAACCCGGAACAGGTTGGGCGTGAACGCTTCATGCGTCAGCTTCTCGGACGCGGCGGCGCAGGTGATCAGCACCGCGTTGGCCGGTTGCAGCAACGGCGCCAACGCCAGCCCAACCTCGCTGGACAGGACGCCGCAGAGCAGGTTGATTCCGAGGCCCGTCAGCTCGCGCGCCCCCGCCACGGCGGCTTTCGGGTCGGCGTGGATGTCGAACGGGACGATCTCGACGGGACGGCCGAGCACGCCGCCGGCCTGGTTGATCTGGTCAGCCGCGATCTGGGCGCCATCCAGGATCGGCCGCCCGATCACTTCCTGCGCTCCGGTAAGGGCGACAAGGCAGCCGATGCGGACCGGCCCCGGCGTCGGGCGTTGGGCCATCGTCCTTCCGGTTGCCATGCCCGCCGCAAGGCTTGCGGCTGCGCCAAGCAGGGTACGCCGTGATGTCTGAACCATGCTCATCCTCCCGGTGTCATCGGCAGCGGCCACGGGAAAGCAGCGGCCAAGCATCCGCTTGATTGCTTTCAGCGTCGTCGCTGCAACTCGTATTACTGTGCTGTTCAAGGTCTAACCCTCGCGAACAGCGCAAAATGCTTGCCTCGTTAGAAGCTGCGCATCGTTCATTTGGGTGAGTTGGATGGCAGCTACCGCGAGAGTTATACGGCATGGAGGAACGGCGCTGTGTGACTTGCGTCACAAAGGCGCACCATCAAATGCCATGGGTCGCGCCAGCACGGCGCAAGCGAACCCTTCGCCTATTCAGCGCCGTAAGCGGGGCGAGGCGTTCAGCACCATGCGGATCAGGTCGCCCTGATGATGGACGTCCATCTTCTCGTAGGCGTGGCGCAGATGGCAGCGCGCGGTGTTGTAGCTGATCCCCAGCGTGACGGCGGCGCTTCGGAGGTCCTGCCCACGAGACAGCAGCACCGCGACCTCTAATTCTTTCGCCGTCAAGCCATAGGTCTGCGCGATCGACCAGCCATTCACCGGCTCCTGCGCATCGAGTTCTTGTATGACGACCATCGCACGGGTCGAAATAGCGGCGTGGGGAAGGAGTGGGGCGGGCGTGCCGCTCAGGCGCCGCACTGTCACATGGAAGGGAGCGCAACCTGACGGGCGCGGCAGGTGAAGCTCACTCTCGGCGGGTCCGTCGATCGCGGTCACCTGCGATATAGCCCGTTGCAGCTTCGAGTTGGCGACAGGATCGGCGGCCGTGAGGGTTGCGCCCGGGGGTGCACTAGCCAGGGGTGCATGAGCCAGATGCAAACCGTCCCGCAGCCCCAACAGCCGCTTGGCTCCTGTGTTGGCGAACTCGACCCCGCCGTGCGGCGACAGTACGAGCACGTTCGCCGACATGCAGTCGAAGGCTGACGCCAAGCCGTCGGCCTTGTCCCTGGCTCGTGCCGCCTCGCGCTCCGTGGCGATCAGGCGTCCGATGAAGGGCATCAGCGCTTGCAGCGCGCCGATATCGACGGGCGTGAAATCCAAGCGGTTGAACGGACGGCCGACGATCAGGTGATACCGATGCGTCGGTGTGACATAGGGCGTGGTGATAAGGCAATGAAACCGGCCCTCTGGACGGACGACGTAATCAAAGAACGCGGAGTGCGCGAAATCATGGTCACGCTGCAGGGCCGCCCGGTCGACGACGATGCCTGAGCGGAGCCCACGCAACCATTCGGGCAGCAACCGCTCCGTGGCGGCATACTGCAGACGCTGCCCGTATGCTTGGTCAACGCCCTGCACCAGCGGGCTTTCGACTTTGCCATCCGTTGTGCGCTCGGAGAAGAGCAACGTGTAGGACGCTCCCACCGCCTGGCCGACAGCCTCGAACGGGATGGCTTCTCCCGCCAAGGCCGTCTCGTGCAGCCGTCCGACGGCGGACGCCAGTGGAGGATAACGGATCAAGCTGCACCTCCGCACGTTGGTGACAGCATAAGTTGTAGCGTTGACCAGAGGCGGGTTGTTAATCCATTTGGATGAGGCTGGCGGAAAAGTTTTGGAAGGGCGTCGTCGCTTGACACGGGGATGACCGGAGCGGCTTCCAGGGCACACAACCCGCCGTTGCGAACCCGCTATGGCATAGCGACTCAGGCAACATGGGCCGACATTGATGCATACAGCCGGGATTGCTTTGCCGCCCCAGCGCCGGCGCGCCGGCCGAACACCGCGCCGGACGTCAGCCCGGAGCCGCCGGGGTAGCCGTTGAAGAACACGCCGCCCACCAGCTCCCCGCAGGCGAACAATCCTGGGATGTCATGGCCGCCTTCGTGCACCACGCCGCCGGTGCCGCTGACCTGTAGGCCGCCGTAGGTGAAGGTGATGCCGCCGGTCACCGGGTAGGCCTTGAACGGCGGCGTGTCGATCGCTTGCGCCCAATTCGATTTCGGCAAAGCAAGCCCACGCGTGCCCTTGCCGTCCTTCACGCTTGGCTCGAAAGCGACGCCGGGCATCACGGCCGCGTTGTAGGCTTCAATCGTCGCGCGCGCGGCCGTCTTGTCCTCGATGCCGTCGAGTTTGCTGACCAGCTCATCCAGCGTGTCCGCCTGCACGAAATGGGCGTCGTGGAAGCGGTACTCGCCATACAGCAGATGGTCGACCTTGCTGTCGAACACTTGCCAGGCGAGATGGCCCGGCTGCTCCATCACCGCGCGTCCGAACTGCGCATAGGTGTAGTTGCGGAAGTCCTTGCCCTCGTCCACGAAGCGCTCGCCTCGCGCATTCAGCATGATGCCGAGGAAATAGCAGATCTTGCGGTAGTTCTTGCGGTCGAGATGCGGGATATCGAGGTTGCCATAGTCCGGCATGTGCAGGTCCATCGGCGTCGCGTGGCAGCCGCCATACAGCCCATGCTGCCGGGCGCCGAGCTTGAGCGCCATTTCCAGGCCCTTGCCCGTGTTGTGCGGCGTGCCGCGGACCTTGGCCTTGTCCCAGCCCGCTCCGATGTGACGGGCGCGCAACTCGGCATTGGCCTCGAAACCGCCGCATGCCAAGACGATGGCGCCGGCCCGCAACTGCCCGGCCTCGCCAGCTTCGCTTATCGTCCGCACGCCCACGACCCGGCCGTCCTCCACGATCAGGTCGTCGGCAGCGCAATTGTAGCGGATCTCGCCGCCCAGCCCGAGGAAGGCCCGCAGCTCCGCTTCGACCAGGCCGACGCCTTCATGCTTGGCCTCCAGCGTCAGCCCGCCCCAAAAGATGTGCTTCCCATCTTTCTGGAACGACTGCCGCGAGTAAATCGGCTCGAACCGCATCCCGTGCGACGCGAGCCAGCACAGGGCGGGATAGCTCTCGGCGATCAACGTCCGTTGCTCGTTGCTGAGCGGGCGGCCGTCGTTGAAGCTCAGCAGGTCCGCCCCGAACTTTTCGGCGGTGTAGGAGCCAAACTCCGTGTCCGGCAGGCGCGGGTCGGCCGGGTCGGCCAGCAAGGGCAGCAGGTCGTCGTTGCCGCCATAGACGAAACGCATTGCCCCGGCGGTGTATTTCGAGTTGCCGCCGGCGAGATCAGGCTGCGCCTTTTCGATGATCAGCACGTCGCAACCTCCGTCCTTCGCCGTGATGGCCGCGCACAGCGCCGCGTTGCCGGAACCGACGACGATCACGTCCCAATCCGTCCGCATTCTTCCCTCCCCAAAACCGGCCGCAGGCGAACCTACGGCATCTGTTGTCCAACGATGGCCGTAACCAAACCTGCATCTGGCGGTCAACATTTGGTGGGCGGCTTACCAGTCGGCCCATGGCGCGTTGCATGACGATAATGACATTACGATTAACTTTGCTCCCCTGTGGGCATTCGGTCCGACAATCCCCGTCTAGGTGCGGGCGGCTGCTGTTCATCACGGCCTCGTTAGCAGGCCTGATGGCAACGCTCACGTTCAGCACGGCAACTCGCGCCACAGCGCTGATTGAGGGTGTTGGCCAATCCTTGCCAACGCTGCCCAGCACGGTCGATGTCCTGGAAGACCCGGCAGATCCCAGGCTTCCCATCGGCGTGCCCGCACGGATCAGCATACGCTACGCCGCCGGCAACGCGGTTGCGCGCCAACGCTCGGTCGAGCTCTCACGTGGCTTAAGCGAGCAGGGCCTGGACGTCGTGGACCTCGCCGCCGCGTCCGAGCGCGTCGCCGCCAATACGGTAGGCTACTTCTATGCGGAGGATGAACTCGCGGCCAAGATTGCCGCGCATGGCCTCGGTCCCGAGTGGAAGCCGATCCAGCGGCGTATTGCGCCGCGTGAGGCAATGCCGCGGCCCGGCGCGCTCGAACTCGCCGTCGCCAGTCCATGAAGCTCTATTTAACCCGAAGGAGGATTTGGTGAGTGCAGCAATCTCGTCCCGCGCCCTGATCGGAGCATTGTTGCTGTCCGGTGCGGCGCACGCCCAACAAGCGCCCGCGAGCGGCCCGGCGCCGCTGGTCGTTTATTTCGCCTCTGGCAGCGCGGCCTTGCGCCAACAGGATGAGGCGGTGCTCGACCGCGCTTCGCGCGCCTTCAACGAGGGGCACCCGATCATCATGACGATCAGCGGCGCGTCCGATGCGGTCGGACAGGCCGAACCAAACCTGGTCCTGTCGCAGCGGCGCGCGAATGCCGTATTGCGTGGCTTAGTTGCGCGTGGAATTCCAGTCGACCGGTTCCAGTTGCTAGCCAAAGGCGAAACCGACCCGGCGGTGAGCACTCCTGCCGGCGTGCCCGAGGAACGTAACCGCCGGGTGGAGATCAGTTGGCGTTAGAGCCGCCAGTCATGCGCTGGGATGCATCATTGCTGCTGTGCGTTGGGCTGTTCGCGGCTGCGATCGGCGTCGCGCGAGGCGAGGACCTGACAGTGCGTGCTGAGCACGGCGATCCCGCGGCAATGTTTCAGCTTGCGACACTGTACGACCTTGGTGAGTTGGGCGCGCAAGACCCGGTCCTTGCGTTCAAATGGTATCGGCGGGCTGCGGAGGCTGGGCTGCCGGAGGCAGAGTTCAATGTTGCAGTCATGCTCGACAGTGGGCGCGGGGCGGCGCAGGACATGGCTGAGGCTGCGGCCTGGTATGGAAAGGCGGCGGCCCGCGGCAACCATCGCGCGCAGTATAATCTAGCGTTGCTGTATGGCGCCGGCGCCGGAGTGCCGCGTAATGCCGAACTCGCGGCATTTTGGTTTAGGCAAGCTGCGCCGGCTGTTCCGGAGGCGGTACGCCGGATCGCGGCGCTGCGTCCGAATGAGCGCGTGACAACGGTGTCGGCCGCGATGCCGGGCGTGCCGCATGGGGAGTTTGCGGCCGGGACGGCGCCAATCGAGTTCGTTTGGACCGCGGCGGCGCAGGCCGAACCCGTCCGCTATATGCTAGAAGTGCAGGCCCTGGGTCGTATTGCCTCCACCGAGGTGTATTCCGAGTTTACCGATGGGTCTGCGGTTGCGGCGCCTTTGCGCGATAAGCCGGGCGAGTATGCGTGGCGTGTCTTCACCCTCGCCCGTATCGCCGCACGCTATCAAGTGAGTGACTGGGTGTATTTTACGGTACTGCCGCAACCCACTATGGGCGCTTCGCGCACGAATTAAGCTATGTTTGGAAAACAGCCAGTACCGCGGGGAACGTGTCTTTCCCGCGGCCTCTGCGATACTATTGGTTCGTCTGCTCCTGGATACGCGCCTTGTCGCGGTGCCGCACATACATCCCGGTTGCACAGCCGGCCAAAGCGCCCATTACCCCGTGGCCAGCGAGATGACCACCCGCGGCGCCGACAGCGCCATACCGCAAGCACCCGCCGCCGGGTTTCGGAATTTCACCGTTTTGCTGCTGCTGATAGGTCTGCGCGTAGCGCGGGTCGTTTGGATTGATCCGGCGCTGATCCGGCATCGGCTGAATCTGGTCGCCTTGGAAGCTGAAGGGATCACCAGACGCAGCCTGACCGGACCCCTGTTGCCCACGGCTTTGCTGCATCGTGCTACCTTGGTTGGAGCCGGTTGAGTTATAGCCCTGTGCCTCTGCCGTGGCGATGCCTAAACAAGCAATGGCAGAGAGGGCGGCAAGCATCTTAAGCTTCATGGTTTACTCCCGAAAAAATTATTCAATAGCATTCTTGGAAGGCATCAGCGCTCATGGGCAACTTTCAGGGTAACACTTGAGCTCGAGGAACGCTACTGCGGCCGCTTGTCAGCCTTCATATGACGGGCAGCTTCGCCATGCGGCGGAGGCCGCCAGGTCATGCCGGATTGGTCCCACGCCTCCTGCAGAAGCGGCGGGATCAAGTTGCCGGAGCCGGCCCAGGACAGCAGCAGCGCGACCACCAGCGGCTCGAATGGCGAGCCGGATTTGCAAAGCGGCAGTGCCCAGGTCCTGCGCAGCGGCCAGGCAAGCCGCAAGCCGCCCGGCGTGAGCATGTCCGCGGCGAGATGGGAAAGGTAGCCGACCGCCAAGGGATGCACGACCCAGCGTGGAGCGCCGCCATGCAAAAGGCCCCAAGCGCATGCCGCTGCCGCAGCCGCCGAATGGGTGACGCCGCGGTGGCCGAGGGCCGATGCGATCGTGGAGGAAAGCGGGCGCAACCGTTTGCCCAACCATGATTTTGGGTGGTCGATGTCGGGAAGCAGGGAGCCCAGGACCGCAAGGCCAAGGCACGCCGGCGCAGCGGCTGGAAGGCCCAGATGTGGGGCCGCAACGAGCCAAGCCGCAACCCCGAGGGCTACATGGGAGCCGGCCATCATCGGTTAATTAGCTTGTTCCCTGAACATTCCCAAAGATTTGCGCTTGTGGGGCCACGAAGGCAACCATTCAGGCTTAGCTCAATGAACATACACTAGCCCCGGGGCAAAATTCCCATTTTATAGAATTGGTAATTAGGAAATGCTATCGTAGGTTGTGTGCCTATGTTAATAGATGCACGACCAAACGTTTAGGGACACGGAAACGATGGCGGTAAAGACGTGGAACGGGTCCGACGCCGCCTTTGCAACCGATAGCAATTGGATGCCGCAGGCTGCGCCGGCATCGGGCGATACGGCGATCATCAACGCAGGCACGGTCAGGGCATCCGGAACGCTGCCAAACTTCCTTGCGATCACGCTGAGCTCGTCGAGCTCGTCCAGTCCCGTCCTGATCCTTTCCGGTGCCACGCTTGCAGCCTCCACGCAGTTGAACATAAGGGCCGGGGGAGCGAATTCGACCCTGCGGCTGAGCGGGACGGTCAACAACGCGGGCACGATCGTGGCGACCGGCGCCAGTCCGGGGCAGGTTCTCTTGCAGATCGACGACGTGCCGGGCGGCGGCGCCACGAACTTCGTGAACACGGGCCAAATCCAGGTTAGCAACACGGGCCTGCAGATCGTCACGGCCGGCAGCAACGCGGCTGACCAGTTCGAGAATGACGGCATAATCTCGATCCGCAGTTCGTTCCAAACGCCGTTGCTGGCCTACGTCTCGGCCAATCTGGTCGGCACGGGCACGGTGGTGCTGGGCGCCTCCGTCACTTTCGAGGCCGTGCGAGCAGCAGGCGCAGGCCAGACCTTCGTATTCGAGCACGGCGGTGGAAACACGACGCTGCGGGTCGACGGCGGGCCGCTGTTCGCCGCCACGGTTTCCGGGTTCGTGTCGTCCGACGCCATCCAGCTAAATGGCAGTCATTGGGACAATGCCGCCTATGCGTCGACCAGCGCGAATAGCGGCGTGCTCACCTTATCGCTGGGCGCGGTGGCGGTGAATTCCATCGCATTCACCGGGTCGTATACCATCAACAGTTTCCAGTTGCAGGAAGCGACGCCAACCGGCAGCAGCCAAGCGACGACGGCCATTTCCGTCTATGATCCGCTTTTTGACGCGGCCTATTACCTTTCGCATAACCCTGATGTGGCAGCGGCCGGAGTGGATCCTTACCAGCACTTCATGACGAATGGCTGGAGGGAAGGGCGCAATCCCGACGCCTTGTTCGATACGTCCTATTACCTCGCCCAAAATCCTGACGTGGCTGCAACAGGGTTGAACCCGCTCTCGCATTTCGAGCAGTACGGGTGGCACGAGGGCCGCGACCCGAGCCTGCTGTTCTCGTCCGCAAAGTATTTGGCCGCTTACCCGGACGTGAAGGCGACGGGCCTCGATCCACTGCTGCACTACGTGGAATTCGGTCCGGACCAGGGTCGGACCGCGTTCCTGACCGGTGGCACGGCAGCGGCCGACATCCTTGTCGACCCAGCATTCTACGATAAGCAACTCGGCGCCACGATCATCCCGGCGGGACTAACCGGGCAGCAGCAGGCGGCTTGGAGCTATGATGCCAGCGGATGGCAAAAGGCGCTCAACCCCGACGCATTGTTCGACAGCGCTTATTACTTGGCGCAAAATCCGGACGTGAAAGCATCTGGCTACAATCCGCTTAAACACTTCGAGCAATATGGGTGGCATGAGGGGCGCGATCCCAGCTTGTTGTTCTCCGCGGCGAAGTACCTGGCCGCAAACCAGGACGTGAAGGCGTCTGGTCTCGATCCGTTGCTGCACTATGTGCAATACGGCCAGGGCGAAGGCCGGACAGTGTTCTTATCCGGCAGCACGGCAGCCGCCGACCCGCTGATCAATGCGAATTATTACGATAAGCAACTCGGCGCGACGCTGGTTCCGACCGGGACGGCGGCGCAACAACAGGCCGCTTCGAGCTACGACCTTTCAGGTTGGCAACGGGGGCTGAACCCGGACGCATTCTTCGACACCAAGTACTATCTAAGCCATAATCCCGATGTCGCCGCAGCGGGGTATGATCCCGTGAAGCACTACGAGCTGTATGGATGGCATGAGGGCCGCAATCCCTCGGCACAGTTCAGCACAAACAAGTATCTGGCTGCCTACTCCGATGTGCGTGCTTCCGGCATCAATCCACTGGCGCATTTTTTACTCTATGGCCAGGCGGAAGGGCGCATCGCGGCTGCGGCGTAGATGGCCGGCGTCAATGTTGCTGCAATGCCGCGATCAGCAGCCGGGCGACCGCCGCCGGCTGCTCCTGCTGCACCCAGTGCCCGGCGCCTTCCAGCAGATGACACCCCAGCATCTGTGTGCAGGCAGCATCCCGCATCCGTTCGAGGGCGCCGGGGGCTTGATAAACGCCCCAGTCGCTGGCGCCAGCGATGAACCAGGACGGGACGTCGATCGTGCGGCCTGAGAAGGTTTCATGCTCGGCATCGAAGGCGCCGAGGGTTCGGCAGCGATACCACTGCAGTCCGCCCTGAAAGCCGGTCCGGCCATATTCCTCGCTATAAACAGCAAGCTCCGCCTCGGTCAGCCATGCGCACCTAGCAATGGCGGCATCGGTCGGCATCTCGGCAACGACGGTCTCGGCCATGTTCATGCCAGCGTCCATCACATAATAGGCGGGCAGCTTCGCCAGTTCCGCAGCCGTCCAGGACTGCAACGGAACCGGACGGTTGCCGGGCCAATCAGCGCTTTTCATATGGAAATACGCGCGCAGGAACGCATGCACGCCCTGTGGTGCCCGCCACATGTCCTCGTTCGCCGCAGGGGTCGAGTAATACCACTGATAATGTTTCCGTGGTCGATCCAGTGCTGCCAGTTCCTCGTGCATCGTCCTTGCCGCGCCTGATTGCGGCGGATGGGCAGCGGTATCGAACAGCAGGCTTGGCGGTCCGGTGAACGGCGCGCTCATCAGCGTCACCGAGCGGAACACGTCCGGGCGGACCAGCGCGCACCATGCTGCGACAGACGCGCCGAAGTCGTGACCCACTACCGCCGCGACCGACCGCTGCCCGAGCGCCGAAACTAGGCCCAGCGCATCCCGGACCAGGTTGAGCATGCGGAATTGCCGAATGTCGCCGTCATAGGCCGGGTCCCATCCGGTGGTGCGGCCATACCCTCGCTGATCAGGCGCGACCACATAGAAGCCGGCGTCCGCCAAGGGAGGCATGATTTTGCGCCAGCTGTAGGCAAGCTCCGGGAAGCCATGCAGCAACAAAATGCAGGGCCGGTCCGGCGAGCCGGCCTCGAGCAGGTGCATGCGCAGGCCATTCACGTCCGACACGAACCGCGAGCGGATGCCAGATGGCAGGCCCGCACTTGGCAGTATGCCCAGCTCGGTCATGGAGTCCCTCAAGTCCAGGAGATGGCCGCGGCAGCCGGTCCGTTTGGTGCTTGTGATGGGAACAGGTGATTATCGCACTTTCTCACGAAAAGTGGGAAGCCACCATTTCACCGGCCGAGGCTCCGCAATCTTGGCCGCGCGCGGCACACGCGCCACCTTGCGCGCTGCTTTCTTTGGTGGCGCAGGAGTAGCCGATGCAGCAGCAGAACTCGAAGGAGGTGCCGTGAGCTGCTCGGCCTGAGATAAAAGCTGGGCCTGCAAGCTGTCCTCGGCGTCTTTCCGTGCCCGGCGTTCGGCCGCCAGCGCCTCGCCATGGGCAAGGTCTGTGTGGACAAGCCGGGTTTGCAGCGCCTGAACGCTGCTTTGCGCCTCGTGCAACGCCCGCCGCGTCACGCCATGAGCGTTGCGCTCGGCTTCCAGCGCCGCATCCAGTTCGGCGATACGCACCTTGAATGCAGCGATGGGATCATTATCGCCACGGCTATTCAGGACCACGACGGGCACGCCACCATCTTGCACAAAGCGGTGCCGCGGCCTGGCTTGGTCGGCGCGCTGCTGCGGCGCTGCGCGGGAAGGGCCTTGGAGGCCCAACGCACGCCGCATTCGAGTCTCGGTGGATTGACTGTCATTCGGAGACAGGGGGAGGTTTTCGTCTGAGTCGGCCATCCGCTCTCGTGTCGTTGATGTATGATGAAGCTGTATTTTCGGCGCCGGAATTATCGCCAAGCTACCAGTGCGCTACCACGCCTTAAGGTGCTGACCTTTGTGATCTTTAAATATACGGCGATTCGCATTGGTCAATGGCCAACATGGGCCAATCTTCGCATTTTGTCCACCATTACATGTGCACGCGAAGTCAAACACAATGCCGCCTAGCTTCAGCCCTCATGCTGCAACGCGAGCCGAGCCTCTAATGCATCGAGCAAAGCTGTGACGCGGCCCCGATTTACACCGAAATCATAACGTCCTTTCAGGCTGTAAGAGTATAGGGCCAAATTGCTTTGGCCGTCTGACGCCCGAAGCACCTGCGCCAGCACGATATCCGGAAAGCGCAACACTCGGCTGCGGACTACATAATCCGCCCGCAGGCGGCCGGGGTCTGCCGCCAGTTCCGTCGTGCGCGGACTCGCCGAAATCACCTCCCGCACCGTCGCGAATAACCGGTCGGGCGCCACGTCGTAGTGGCGGGTCGGCAAGTCGGGCGCTAGAACAAAGCCTGGCGGCGCTGCCAAATAAGTATTTGGTGAAGTAGGACGCTGTATTTCCGAGATATCGCCCGGTGCAGGCACCGTAACCTTCTCAAACATGCTACATCCCGCAACTATTAATCCCAATACCAGCGTCAGACGACTTGCGATTCCTGCCATCGTATTCAGTGTTCTTCTGTCATGACAACGGCGTCGTTCAACGTCACCCGGCCAGAGCCGGCCAATTGCAGGTAAACGCCAAGGTCCGCATGGCCAAACGTGTCGCGCAATGCCTTGGGCACGTCCGCGTCCCGTTCTGCCGTTATAGGGTCCACGTTGGTGGCGGGGCAGCGCCGGGTGCGGCGCACCACCCGGCACGGGACGCCGCCGACTGTCACCTGTGCGTCCAGCCATCCGAACTCCGCCCAGGCCGGCGGTCCGTCTATATAAATATTGGCGCGAAACCGCAGCGGGTCCAGCCGGCGGCCCATCGCCGCCTCGACCGCGCGCAGGCTGGCAAGATTGATCAACGACACGCAATCCATGAACGCTGGTACTGGCGCACCGATATCGGTGAACCGGTGCCCTGGCGCGGACACCACCCGTGCCCGGCCGCACGCCGCCTCTCCCATGAATGCGGTAAAGAAGTCCTCGATCGCCGCCTTGCCTTTGGGATCATCGAGCGCGCCCTCGGCCACGATCCGTCCAGCCAGCCGCACGACAAGGCGCGCACTGTCCGGGCTGAACTGCGTTTGCAGCCTGGCGAGCGCCTCGTTCCGGGCCAGCATCAGGAAATTGGTCTTGGCCAGTGGCTGCGGCCGCGCCGGGTCGAACTGCGTGGTCCCCAGGGCCAAAGCAAAGCAGCGGTCATGCGCGATGCCCTGGCCTTCGACCAGCTCCAAGCGCTCCAATGGCTCGGGGCTCAGTCCCTTCACGGGATATCGAAACAGCCGAACGACAGTCCCGTTCATGCCGGGCTCCAGCGGTGCGCCGCAGCCGGATGCGTGGGCGGCAGGCGGTCTCCGGCGCTGAACAGCTTCGCCCGCAGCGTTCCAGGCGCATAAGCTTCCTTATATGCGCCCCGCCGCTGCAACTCCGGCACGACGAGGTCGATGAAGTCGGCAAAGCACTCCGGCGTCACGGTGCGGGACAAGACGAAGCCGTCCACGTCGGTCTCCGCGACCCACTCCATCAACTCGTCCGCAATCCGGGAAGGCGACCCGATCATCGGCACCTGCCGGCTGCCCAGCACCATCCGGTCCAGCAGCTTGCGCTTCGTCATCACCGGCGCACTGCGCGCGACCGCCTGGAGGTTCGATGCAATGGCCTGGGTTTCCACCACTCGGATCGGCTCGTCCATAGCATAGGCATTCAGGTCGATCCCCATCGAAGCCGAGGCGTGCACCAGTGCCGCCTCGCCGGAGGCATATCGGCGATAATCCGCAAGCTTCGACTCCGCCAGGGCGTCAGTTTCGGCTACGATCACCGTCGCGCCGACGAAGGCCAGGATATCCGACGCTTGTCGTCCTTGCTCCACAGCGCCAGCCCGTATGTCGTCCACAATGGCGCGAACGCCTGGTTTAGCTTGACCGTTCAGGAACACGCATTCCGCATGGGTTACGGCGAATTGCTTGCCGCGGCTGGACGACCCAGCCTGGTAAAGCACCGGAGTGCGTTGCAGGGACGGCTCGCACAGATGCACCGCGTCCATCCGGTAGTGCGGTCCCGCGTGCTGCACTGCCCGGACCCTACCGGCATCGGCATAGACCCCTGCCGTCCGGTCGGCCTGGACGGCATCGTCGGCCCAACTGCCTTCCCATAGCTTATAGACGGCCTGCATGTAGTCGTCCGCAACATCATAACGGTTGTCGTGAGCCACCTGGCGCTCGTGTCCCATCGCCCGGGCGGCGCTGTCGAGGTAGCCGGTCACGACATTCCAGCCGATCCGCCCGCGGGTGAGATGATCGAGCGTGGACATCCGCCGCGCGAATGGGAAGGGCTGGTCATAGGTGAGATTGACCGTGACGCCGAAGCCGAGATGCTCCGTGGCGTGCGCCATTGCGGAGATCAGCAGAAGCGGATCACCGACTGGGATCTGCACGGCATGACGGATGGCCGGACTGGGCGAGCCGCCGTAAACATCATAGGCACCGAGGACATCGGCTAGGAACAAGCCATCGAACAGCCCTTGCTCCAGCATCCGCGCGAGATCAACCCAATGGTTGAGCGTGCCGTACTCGGTCGAACGGTCGCGTGGATGTGTCCACAGTCCCTGCTGGATGTGGCCGACGCAGTTCATATCGAAGGCATTTAGGCGGATTTGCTTCACGTGCTGCCCGGTCCCGGCTGTATCTGCTGACCGTTGCGGCAGTTGCGGCGCGCGTCAAGCTAGGACTCAGGTCAAACCCAAGCCGACCGTTAGGCCGGGGCCACTGCCCCGGCCACACAGCGCTCCGTGGTGGCTACATCGTTCGCCGGCCGGCGACTGCGTGGTAGATCCACAGCACGACAATGGCGCCGATAATCGCGACGATCATGCTGTAAAGATTAAAACCAGTTACTGGCGCAGCGCCGAAGACTGAAAACAGGAAGCCGCCTACAAACGCGCCGATGACGCCAAGGACGATGTCAAGCACGACTCCCTGGCCGCTGCCGGCATATATCTTGCTCGCGATAAATCCAGCGATGAGGCCGAGGACTAGCCACGCGATGATACCCATAGGTCGTTTTCCTTGTTGCAAGCCGTTGTTGATGTAAACCCGGCATACATCGGGTTCGCGCTACCAACGCGCTTATTGGCTGCCCGTTGCCCGCTGGGGTCAAAATAGATCGGGAACAGGAATATGGCTAAGCGCCGCCCCAGTTCACGCTCTGCCCGCCATCCATGACCCGGGTCTGCCCGGTCAGGTAGCTGCCGTCATCAATGGCCAGGAGCAGCACCACCCGCGCGAACTCGTTCGGCTGTCCGGCTTGGTGCCCTGGAGCTACTTCCATCGACTTCTTGGCCTTTTTGGGGTGTGCGGCGTCTGCTTAGTCATTGATGTTTAAATGAGACCCGGCGCGACGTTTTTCACATTGACGCGATCCACGGCTAGCTTTCGCGACAAGCTACGAGTCAAAGAGTCGATGCTCACCATCCGCCCCTTGCCTCAAGCCACCATTATTGGAGGATCGCTGGGATCGATGGGTGTTGGAACCGGCGTAGGGGCTGGCGGTTCCTCGATCGGCGCTGGATCGTCCGGGTCGCGCCCAGGCGGAGTGGGACCGCCGGGCGGAGGAATTGGCTCGGGTATGGGGCTTGGCTGCTGCATATGCATGGCCGTGGGACTCCCTTCACGCTGCGGCTCGCACGAGAAATACGCGTGAAGGGACCGAGTTGTCACGTGAGCGGATTCTTGCCGCCTGTATCCGGTCCAGGTTTTCGGCCCCTGCTAAATAGTGGCGCCAGCACTGCTCGGTTGCTGGAGCGACAGACGTCCCCCACGCTGCTTCGACTCGCTGAGGTGCGACAAGGCATGGGAGATCTGACGGGCAGCAAACCCGGTGCCATAGATGAACCGCATCGATGGCCCAAAGGTCGCGCTAGCCATGAAGCCGGCGAAGTGGAGGCCCGGCACGGACGACTCGAAGCTGCGGTTGAGCAACGGGGCACCCTTGATGGTGTCGATGTCGCCCTGCATCCGACTAAGGAACGGCAGCCGGCTCACCTCCGCACAGTAGCCGGTGGCGGCGACGACGTGATCAGCGGTCAGTTTAATCGGCCCTGCTGCCGTGTCGATCGACAGGTGGACCTCGTTCCCGCGTGCATCGGCGGTGCGAAGATCGCCGGTATGGATCGGTATTATGCCATGGACGCGATGCTTGATCCAGCCTGATCCAGCCGGGGCGAACAGGCCATACCCCTTCGCGTGCCGAGTAGTCTGGGGCAAAAAGCTGAATGCGTAGGGCATCTCGGACCAGAACCAAGTGCGCCATCCTGGCCCGAGGCCGAAATTCGGGCGGCGGAGCCGCTGATACGCGCTACGGCGGACATTCGGCTTGTCCTCGTTCTTCGGCTCATACCATTTTAGCGGCCGGCGTGTCAGCATGGTAACCTCGGCACCTGCCTCATTGAGCAGGGCGGACATTTCGCATGCCGACTGGCCGGCACCGACCACCACCACTCGGCGTCCGCGGAACCGGGCCAGGTCGTGATGGCCCGAGCTATGCGACAGCATCTCGGGCGGCAACGCGGCGAGGCTGTCGGGGATGTTGCGCAACGACAACAGCCCGGTTGCTACCACGACCTTCCGCGCTGAAACCTGTTCGCCGGTGTTGAGTGCTAGGCGGAAGCCGTCACCTGCCCTTGCAACCTCCACGACCTGCGACTCATCGACCTCGCCAACATAACGGCGCTGGAACTCCTTGCCGTATTCGGCGAGCGTATCAGCTCCGACACGCAGGCCGATGGGCGAGTAGTTGGTGCGACCGCTCTCTTTATAGAAGCGCTTCAGCGGGAACTCATCGTCGGGCGAGGCAAAATTGCTGGCGAAGGCGTCGGACTTGAGCGTAAGCCCTTTTGGAACGTGGTCCGTCCACATCGACATCGGCTTGCCGAACACTCGGTACGGAATGCGCTGGTGACGTAGCTGTGCCGCAACGGATAAACCGTAGGGCCCAGCACCAATGACGACAACATCAGCCAACACAACTCTCCTGATCTTTAGAGCATGAACGTCACGTAATACGAGACACGGCAACTAAACTTCGCGTGACGTTTCAAATTGTTTTAAGGCAAAATCGAGACTACTTCCGAGGGCGGATATAGCTTGTATAGTTATTTCTATTAAATCATCGCTCGATGTATCCATCAAATCAAACGGACTGAAAGTTAAAGAGAAATAGTTATTGCAGCGACGACTTCAGAAAGTCTGAGATGTTACAACTTCGTGATACCCCTTGTGCCCAATCCGTCCGCTATGATCCGCTGCGTCCTCCGCAGTTCGCCGCATGAACATGCGCCCAACGAAACAATAACAACCTGCCCGCAAACGTCTTGGACTAAACGATCTAGGCCGGCACTAGAAAAGGACTACGTGCCTCGGAATTGACACGGCCTGCAATGGCCCCGCGCCCGGTTGCCATCCCTTGGCGGACCGACTCACTTCAATTCTTGCAACACAGACGTTGGGGTGAAGGGCTCAATGCGTCCGCGCGATACGCCAGACGGTGCCGTTGCCATCCTCGCTGACCAGCAACGCCCCGTCCTGGGCCACCGCGACGCCGACCGGACGGCCCCAGACCGTATCCTGGCCAAGACCAAAGCCGGTGGCGAAATCCTCATACTCGCCTGTCGGCACGCCGTCCCGCAGCAGGATGCGGACGACCTTGTAGCCGGCACGGGCCGAGCGGTTCCAGGAGCCGTGCAGCGCCACGAACAGGTCCCCGCGATATTCGGCCCAGGCGCCGTCGGCCGGGTAGGCCGTGACGCTCAGCGGCGCGGAGTGCGGCTGGATCAACACATCCGGCATTGCGACCCGGGCGGCCAGTTCAGGGTGCTTGCCGGGATGGCGGGGATCGGCATGGTCGCCGATGTAGAACCATGGCCACCCATAGAACGCTGCCGGCTGCACCCGGGTCACGTAGTCGGGCGGCAAGTCGTCGCCCAGGCCGTCGCGCTCGTTCACCGCGCACCACAGCGTGCCATTCGGCTGCATCGCCAGGCCGACGCAATTACGTATGCCAGTGGCGAACGGCCGCCCGCCATGGCCCTCCGGATCGTATTCGCGCACCTCCGCCCGGCCTTCCTCGCCGTGGTCGGACACGTTGGACGCCGAACCGATCGACACGAACATGCGTCGTCCATCCGGGCTGAACGCCACATCGCGCGTCCAATGGCCGCCGGTCGGCAGGCCGTCCACCACGACCTGCGCCGGCCCCGACGCGCGCAGGTCGCCCGGCGCATAGGGATAGCGCACGACTCGGGACGTCTCCGCGACATAGACGAAGCGGGGCGCCGGGCCAGGCGGCCAGAAGGCGACGCCGAATGGCGACGACAGCCCGGCCGCGAACACCGAGATTTGAGAGCCGCGCAGCACGCGAATCTGGCCTGCGCCGCTTTCCGCCAGGAAAACGTCGCCGTTCGGGGCCGTCCGCAAGGTGCGCGGCTGGTCGAGGCCGGACGCCAGCAGGGTCGCCTCGAAACCAGCGGGAACGGTCGGCACTGCGCCTGGCGGACGGGGCACGATGTCCGGCGAATGTGAAGCCGAGCGCGTTTCATACGGCTTCGGCAGCGAGCCGGCGTCGATTCGGTGGCGCTGCCCAGGCGCATCCGTTGATACGTCGCCCGCGGCGCCATACAGCGTAAAAGCCAGCAGCAACAAGGTGCGGCGCATAGATTCCTCCTGATCGCGGGTATCTGCCAGACGTTGGATTGCCGATCCAGAAAGCTAGCCCTGGACTAAGGGGCGCCGCCTGCCGCATGACGGTGGCGGCGTTCATCAAGGCGCTCTGCACTGCACACGGAGTCCGAGCTTGCCCGCACTCGACAACGTTCCGGCCATCCCCGACACGCTGACGCCGATCGCGACCTTCATCTGGGAGCAGAAATACCGGCTGCGCCAGACGGACGGCACGCCGGTCGACCGCACCATCGCCGACACCTGGCGCCGGGTGGCGAACGCGCTGGCGCAGCCGGAGGCCGACCCGGCGCTGTGGGCGGACCGGTTCATGGCGGCGATGACGGATTTCCGCTTCATCCCCGCCGGACGCATCGTCGCCGGCGCCGGCAGCGGACGCCGAGTCACGCTGTTCAACTGCTTCGTCATGGGCGACATCGAGGACGACCTGGGCAGCATCTTCGCCAATTTGCGCGAGGCGGCGCTGACGATGCAGCAGGGCGGCGGCATCGGCTACGATTTCTCCTCGTTGCGGCCAAAGGGCGCGCTGGTGCGCGGCGTGGGGGCCGATGCGTCGGGACCGCTGTCGTTCATGGACGTCTGGGATGCGATGTGCCGCACGATCATGTCGGCAGGCTCGCGCCGCGGCGCCATGATGGCCACCCTGCGCTGCGACCACCCGGACATCGAGGCCTTCATCGACGCCAAGCGCGAGCCCGGACGGCTGCGCAGCTTCAACCTGTCGGTGCTGATCACCGATGCCTTCATGGCGGCGGTCGCGGCCGACGCGGACTGGGCATTGACGTTCGGCGGCCAAACGTTCCGGACCATCAAGGCCCGCGAGCTATGGGACCGGATCATGCAGGCGACCTTCGCCTACGCCGAGCCCGGCGTGCTGTTCATCGACCGTATCAACGCCCGCAACAACCTGGCCTATTGCGAAACCATCCACTCCACCAACCCATGCTCCGAGCAGCCGCTGCCGCCCTATGGCGCCTGCCTGCTGGGATCGGTGAACCTGAGCCGCCTGGTGCTCGACCCGTTCACTGCGGCGGCCCGGCTCGACGAGGCGGCGCTCGACGAGCTGGTCTGGACGGCGGTGCGCATGATGGACAACACGGTCGACGTGTCCGGCTTCCCGCTCGATGCGCAGCGGCAGGAGGCGTATGCGAAGCGGCGGATCGGCCTGGGCGTCACCGGCCTGGCCGATGCCTTGATCATGTGCCGGGAGACCTATGGTTCCGACGCCGCCGTGGCGCTGGCGGACCGCTGGACCGCGCGGATCAACCGGGCGGCGTATCTGGCCTCGGCGGCGCTGGCGGCGGAAAAGGGCGCGTTCCCGCTGTATGACCGCGAGGCCTATTTGGCGGGGGAGACTGTGCGCGGGCTCGACCCCGACGTGCGCGAGGCCATTGCCGCGCATGGCATACGCAATGCGCTGCTGACCTCGATCGCGCCGACCGGGACGATCTCGCTCTGGGCGGACAACGTGTCGAGCGGGATCGAGCCGATCTTTGCGCTCGCCTACACGCGCCGGGTCAAGAACCCCGACGGCACGTTGCGGGAGGAGGAGGTGTCGGACCACGCCGTCCGCCGCTACCGCGCGCTGTTCGGGGCGGATGCGGAGCTGCCGGATTATTTCGTGACGGCGCAGACGCTTACCCCGCGCGACCACGTACGGATGCAGGCGGCGGTGCAGCGCAATGTCGACAGCGCCATCTCGAAAACGGTGAACTGCCCGGAGGACATCAGCTTCGAGGCGTTCAAGGGCATCTACCTCGACGCGTATGAAAGCGGCTGCAAGGGCTGCACGACGTATCGTCCGAACGCGATCACCGGGTCCGTGCTGGAGGTGACGCCGCCGGAACCCAAGACGGAACCCGCGGCGCCAGTGCTTGTTGCGCCGACGCTCAATGCGCCAAGCCATGGCCTGTCCGAGCCGCTGCACCGTGAGGAGAAACTGACCGGCGCCACCTACAAGCTGCGCTGGGCCGATAGCGAGCACGCGCTGTATGTCACGATCAACGACATCGAGCATGACGGGCATCGCCGGCCGTTCGAGATCTTCATCAACTCGAAGAACATGGACCACTACGCCTGGGTGGTGGCCTTGACCCGGATGATCAGCGCCGTGTTCCGCCGGGGTGGCGACGTGGCGTTTGTGGCGGAGGAACTGAAGGCGGTGTTCGACCCCCGTGGCGGGCAATGGCAGAACGGACGCTACGTGCCGTCGCTGATCGCGGCGATCGGCGGCATCCTGGAGCGGCACATGGTCGGCACCGGCTTCCTGCCGCCTGTAAGCTATGAGGCGGGGGGCGACGACGCGGGACCGGCGCCCTCATTCGCGCCTGCGCTGAACCTGCCCCTCGGCCCGCTCTGCCCGAAGTGCAGCCAGCCCGGCCTGGTGAAGGAGGCCGGCTGCCTGAGCTGCCATCACTGCGGCTGGTCGAAGTGCGAGTGATGGCCGTCCAGCACGAGGCGAACGTTCCGCAGGCCGCGCACCAGCAGACCCAGCAGGAATACGAACAGGTCGTCTCGTCAAGCGGGATCGGCTATTTGGAGGCTGGGGCGGCGGCGGTCCCGGTCGTGTTCCTGCACGGGATCGGCGGCGCGGCGCGGATATTCCGGGCGCAGTTGGATCATTTTGGCGCAAAGTACCGCGCGATCGCCTGGGACATGCCGGGCTATGGCGGCTCGACCCCGTTGCCGCTCGTGACGGTCGACGCGCTCGCGGCGGCGCTGGGCGGGTTCATCGACGAACTCGGCTTGGACCACCCAGTTCTGGTCGGCCACAGCCTCGGCGGCATGGTGCTGCAGCGCCTGCTGGCCCGAGCGCCGCACAAAGCCCGCGCGGTCGTGTTGGCCCAGACCAGCGCCGCCTTCGGCAGCCGCGACCCGGCTTGGCAGGCGGAATTCCTGTCGGCGCGGCTCGGCCCGCTGGACGCCGGCCACAGCATGGCGTCGCTGGCGGAGGCGATGGTGGCGGACATGGCCGGACCCGGCGCCGACCCGGCCGGCATCGCCCTCGCGCGCGACTGCCTTGCCCATACGCCCGACAGCACGTATCGCGACAGCGTGCTGGCGTTGCGGGGCTTCGATTGCCGGAGTGCGCTGGGGCAGATTGCCGTGCCGACGCTGGTGCTGGCCGGCGCCTTGGATACGTCTGCGCCGGCATCCGGCATGGAACGCATGGCCAATCGCATTCCCGGCGCGCAATACGTCGTGCTGGAGGGTGCCGGGCATCTCGCTTACCTTGAGCAGCCGCAAGCCTTCAATGCGGCGCTGGAGCAGTTTATGCGCGAGACCCTAGAGCGTCCCGCTGAATAGCTGTATGTCCGTTGAGCGACGGTGCCAACGACGGCGAGCGGAGAGGCCGAGATGAACATCCATGAGTATCAGGCGAAGGACCTGCTGCGCGAATACGGCGTTGCGGTGCTGCAGGGGTTCGTGGCCTGGACGCCTGAGGAAGCGGCGCTCGCGACCGAAAAGCTGCCCGGCCCGGTCTATGTCGTGAAGTCGCAGATCCATGCCGGCGGGCGCGGCGCCGGGCACTTCGGGCATGAACCGACGGGCAAGGGCGGCGTGCGCCTGGCCAAGTCCGCCGCCGAGGCGCTGCAGGCGGCATCGGCGATGATCGGCAACGTGCTGGTCACCAAGCAAACAGGTCCCGCTGGCCGCCGGGTCAGCCGCGTGTATGTCGAGGCCGGCTGCGACATCAAGCGCGAGCTGTACCTGTCGCTGCTGGTGGACCGCGACACGGCGCGCATCACCATCGTCGCTTCGACCGAGGGCGGCATGGAAATCGAGCATGTCGCCGAGACGCAGCCCGAGAAGATCATGCGGGTCGCGGTCGACCCCGCCACTGGCATCTGGCCGTTCCATGCCCGTAAGCTCGCCTACGCCTTGGGGCTGGAGGGCAAGCAGGTCGGCTCGTTCACCAAGTTCGTGCTGGCGATGTATAAGGCGTTCATCGACCTCGACTGCGCCATTATCGAAGTCAACCCGTTGGTGGTGACCGGGGCGGGGGACATCGTGGCCTTGGACGCCAAGGTGAGTTTCGACGACAACGCGCTGTACCGGCATCCGGACCTGGAGAAACTGCGCGACGAGGCGGAGGAGGACCCCAAGGAGCTGGAGGCTGCCAAATACAGCCTGAACTACATCGCGCTCGACGGCACCATCGGCTGCATGGTGAACGGCGCCGGCCTGGCTATGGCGACGATGGACATCATCAAGCTGTATGGCGGCAGCCCGGCCAACTTCCTCGACGTGGGCGGCGGCGCGACCAAGGAACGGGTGACGGCGGCGTTCAAGATCATCCTGTCCGACCCGAACGTGGAGGGGATCCTGGTCAACATCTTCGGCGGCATCATGCGCTGCGACGTCATCGCCGAGGGCGTGATCGCGGCGGCGCGGGAGGTGAGCCTGGGCGTGCCGCTGGTGGTGCGGCTCGAGGGCACCAACGTCGACTTGGGCAAGGAGCTGCTGGCGAAGTCGGGCCTGCCGATCGTCAGCGCCGACAACCTGGCCGACGCCGCCGAAAAGGTCGTCCGCGCCGTGAAGGAGGCCGCATAATGGCCGTTCTCGTCGACGCGGAGACCCGCGTCATCACCCAGGGCTTCACCGGCGCCCAGGGCACCTTCCACTCCGAGCAGGCGATCGCCTACGGCACCAAAGTCCTGGGCGGCGTAACGCCTGGCAAGGGCGGCAGCCTCCATTTGGAACTGCCGGTGTTCGATACAGTGGCGCAGGCGCGCGAGGCAACCGGGGCCACGGCATCGGCGATCTACGTGCCGCCGCCCTTCGCCGCCGACGCGATCCTGGAGGCGATCGACGCCGAAATCCCGCTGATCATCTGCATCACCGAGGGCATCCCGGTGCTGGACATGGTGCGGGTGAAGCGGGCGCTATCGGGCAGCAAGTCGCGGCTGATCGGCCCCAATTGCCCCGGCGTCATCACCCCCGAGGCCTGCAAGATCGGCATCATGCCCGGCCACATCCACCGCCGCGGCACCGTGGGGATCGTCAGCCGCAGCGGCACGCTGACCTATGAGGCCGTCAGCCAGACAACCGCGGCCGGGCTGGGCCAGAGCACCTGCGTCGGCATCGGCGGCGACCCGGTGAAGGGCACCGACTTTATCGAAGTGCTGGAAATGTTCCTGGCCGACCCCGAGACGCAGAGCATCATCATGATCGGCGAGATCGGCGGCAACAGCGAGACCGAAGCCGCCGAGTTCATCGCCCGCAGCGGCGCCAAGAAGCCCGTCGTCGGCTTCATCGCCGGGGCGACGGCGCCGCCGGGCCGCCGCATGGGCCACGCCGGCGCCGTCATCAGCGGCGGCAAGGACACGGCGGAGGCGAAGTTCGAGGCCATGCGCCAGGCCGGCATCCATGTCGCCGAAAGCCCTGCCGCACTTGGCAGCACAATGGTCCGGGCGCTCCGCGGCTGAAATGCCTGCCGCACTGCTGGATCATCATCATTGCCAGGAGACCACATGAAGCTGTTCCATTCGCCAGCCTCGCCCTACGTGCGCAAGGTGCTGGTCGTGGCGACGCTGTGCGGGCTGCGGGACGGGATCGAGCTGCTGCCCTATGCGGGCACGCCGGTCAGCCGGGACGAGGGCAGCGCGGCGCATAACCCGCTGGGCAAGGTGCCGACCTTGGTCACGGATGACGGACAGGCGTTGTATGACAGCCGGGTCATTTGCGAGTACCTGGACGCGCTGGCGGATGGCAAGCTGTTCCGGGCCGGAGCCGAGCGATGGCCGGTGCTCGTGCGGCAGGCGCTGGGCGACGGCATGCTCGACGCCGCATTGCTGGCGCGTTACGAAAACCATCTGCGTCCGGCGGAGGCCCGGTGGGACGCTTGGACCGATGGCATGATGCTGAAGGTTGCGGCGGGGTTGGACCAGTTGGAGGTTTCCGCGTCGGAGCTGACCGACACGCCGGACATCGGTTCGGTCGCTGTCGGATGCGCGCTGGGCTATCTCGATTTCAGGTATCCTGGCGTTGGCTGGCGCGCGGCGCATCCGGCCTTGGCGGCGTGGTTTGCGCGGTTTGGCGAAACGCCTGCCATGGTCGCCACTCGTCCGCCTGGCTGACTGCCAGGCCGTCTGGCTCTAAAGTGTATGAGGAGCCATGCATGGGGCTTGAGGCTGTGTGTGCAATCGCCGTCATGGCCAAGGCCCCGCAGCCCGGCCAGGTCAAGACCCGGCTGCAATCCGTTCTGGAACCTGCGGAGGCCGCCGCCATCAGCGCCGCCTTCTTGCAAGATGTTACGGCCAACATCCAGGCCGCGGCGGCGCAGGCCCCGATCCACGGCTTCGTCGCCTATGCGCCATTGGGGGCCGAGGCGCGGTTCGACGGCCTGCTCGCGCCGGGCACGGAACTGGTGCTGGCGGACGGCGCCGGCGGCGACGCCCACGCGGTCGAGGGTTTTGGCCGTTGCCTGCTGCACGCGACACGCGCTTTGTTGGCCCGGGGCTATGGCGCGGCGTGCGTGCTTAATGCCGACAGCCCGACCTTGCCGACGGCGCTGCTTGTGGACGCCGCCCGCCACTTGCTGGCGCCGGGCCGCCGCGCCGTGCTGGGACCGGCCGACGATGGCGGATATTGGCTGCTGGGCATGCAGTCGACGGAACCCGCGCTCTATGCCCGCATCGCCTGGAGCACCGACGCGGTCGCCGCCGTCACGGCCCGCCGCGCCGAGGAGATCGGCCTGCCGCTGCATACGCTCGACACCTGGTTCGATGTGGATGACCGCGCCAGCCTGGAGCGTTTGGTGCAGGAGCTTTCGGAACTGGCAGCCGGGCCAAACCAGCCGTTCGCGGCGCCTGCCACCTCCGCCTGCATCGCCGCGCTGAGGTTGAAGCAGCGCCTGCCGTCCGCGCTGTCGGACGCCTGATGCGGCCAACCCAGGAGATTGCGGCCCTTGCTGCATTGGGCGTGCTGATCATCGCGATGGTGGCAGGCGGGCTGTTCCAGCGCTTCGCCGGAGACATCGGCAGCATGGACCGTAGCCGGACGGTGGCCTATGTCGGCTTCAGCGCTGCCGCCGGGTTGTTCTATGCGGCGGCGGTGCTGCTGACTTTGCGGCGGGCCCTGCCGCGGCGGCCAGCGCTGATCATCGTCTTGGCCGCGGCGGCCGGCATGCGCATGCTGACCGTCGCCTCGCCACCGCTGCTGTCCACCGACCTTTACCGCTACGTTTGGGACGGCCGGGTGCAGGCCGCCGGGATCAACCCCTATCTCTATCTGCCGGCTGATCCGGCGCTGGCCGCGCTGCGGGACGGCGGCACTGGGCCGGAGGCAACCTATCCCAACATCAACCGCGCCGACCTAGCGCCCACCATCTATCCGCCCGCGGCCCAGGCGATCTTTGCCGCTATCGCCTATACGTGGCCGACGATCTGGGGCGTGAAGGCGGTGATGCTCGCCTTTGACGTGCTGGCGATCGGGGCGGCGCTGCTGCTGCTGCGTGCGGCCCGGCTGCCGCCCGAACGGGTGCTGATCTATGCCTGGAACCCGCTGCCAGTATGGGAATTTGCCGGCGGCGGCCACATCGACGCCGCCGCCTTGGCGCTGTCGGCGTTCACGCTGCTGGCAGCGGTCCGGCGTCGTCCGGCCTGGGCGGGCGCGGCCCTGGCGCTGGCCGTGCTGTGCAAGCTGCTGCCGGCCGCGCTGTTCCCGGCGATTTGGCGACGATGGGACCTACGCACCCCGCTTGTCTGTGCAGCGGTGGTTGCGGCGGGATACGCCTGTTTCGCCGGCGCTGGCTGGCGCGTGCTGGGATACCTGCCGGGCTATGCGTCCGAGGAGGGCCTGAGCACCGGCGGCGGGTTTTTCCTGCTGCGGCTGCTGGGCATGTTGGGGCCGGTGCCGGGCTGGGCCGGACCGGCCTACGTCCTTGCGGCACTGGCGGGACTGCTGGCCCTGGCGGCTTGGGTGTCGCTCCGGACGCCGCTGCCCGCCGGCCCGGCTGCCCGGGCGATGGTGATCGGCCGCGACGCGCTCTGGCTGACCGCGGCGGTCATGGCCACATTGTCACCGCATTACCCATGGTATTTCACCGCGTTGACCATACCCTCTGTCCTGGCGCCGCTGCCTAGCGTGCTATGGCTGACCCTGGCAGCGCCGGTGCTTTACCTAGACCATGGCCTTGGGGACTTGGCCGCGCCTGCTATCGTTTTTGTGCCGTTCGCCATCCTGCTGGCCCGCGACGTGCTGCGGCGCCGGGCCACACCGCGACCGGCGCTCGCCGCCGAAGGAAACTGACCATGTCCGCAACGACTGAACGCCCGGCGCAGATGCTTGACCCCCACCGCTATTTCGAGTCCGTCGCCACCCGCGACAGCGTGGCAGAAGCAGCCCCGGTTTGCCTCTACCTTGAGGTCACCAACCGCTGCAACCTGCTGTGCGAGACCTGCCCGCGCACGTTCGAGGCGCTCGAGCCGCCCATGGACCTGAGCTGGGAGCTGTTCACGGAGATCGTCGACCAGGTGCCCAATATCGCCCGCGTGGTGCTGCATGGCGTCGGCGAGCCGATGCTGGTCAAGCGCCTGCCGGACATGATCCGTTATCTCAAGGCGCGCGGCACCCACGTGCTGTTCAACACCAACGGCACCCTGCTCGCGCCGCGCAAGCAGATGGAGATCATCGAGACCGGGCTCGACGAGCTGCGCGTGTCGCTGGACGCTGCCGAGGCGGCGACGTTCCTCAAGGTGCGCGGCAAGGATATGTTCGACCGCATCGTCCGCAATGTGAGCAGTTTCACCAACCTGCAGCGCTCGATCGGGGCGACGAAGCCCAAGGTCTCGCTTTGGCTGACCGGCTTGAAGGAGACGGTGAACCAGTTGCCAGATTTCGTCCGCCTGGCCGCCCGGATCGGCGTGGCCGAGGTGCATCTGCAACGCCTGGTGTTCGACGACGCGGGTTTCGGCATGGCCCGCGCCGATAGCAGCCTGTTCGAGCAGACCCGGGCCGACGAGGAGGCGACCATCGCCGACGCGCAGGCGATCGGGCGCGAACTCGGCGTGACGCTGGATGCATCGGGCGCCACCGAGCCTGGGCTGAGCCTGAAAAAGGCCGCGGACGACAAGCCTTGGGCAACCTGCCGGCGGCCGTGGTCGCTGATGTATTTCACCGCGCATGGCCGCGCGCTGCCCTGCTGCATCGCGCCGTTCTCCGCCCGCGGCTACGAGAACTACACCCTTGGCGACGCGACCCAGCAGACGCTCCGAGAAATCTGGAACAGCCCGGCCTACCGTGATTTCCGCACCGGGCTGGTGGGCGACGCCCCGCCAAAGCCCTGCCAGGGCTGCGGGCTGCGCTGGAGCCTGTAGGCTTGCTGCGCCGCGTCGCCGTGGTGATCCCGGCTTGGAACGAGGCCGAGGCCATCGGCCCCGTGGTCCAGGAGACGCTGCAGCAAGGCGTCGGCGAGGTGATCGTCGCCGACGGCGGCAGCACCGACGGCACGGCAGATGCAGCCCGGAGCGCCGGCGCCCGGGTGGTGGACGGCGGACGCGGCTATGGCCGGGCCTGCGCGCGCGGGGCCGCGGCGGCCTCGCCAAGCTGCGACGTGATCGCCTTCATGGACGGGGATGGCGCCGACCGCGCGGATCAGCTCGCGCGGCTGGCCGGCCCGGTGCTGGACGGCCAGCAGGACTTCACGATCGCATCGCGCACGCGTGGGCAGCGTGCGCCAGGGTCGATGAACTGGCACCAGGTGCTCGCGGGCGCACTGGCCGGACGGTTCATGGGCGCGCTGTATGGCGTCCATTACACCGACATGTGCGCCTTCCGCGTCATCCGCCGCGACACGCTGGCCCGGCTGGGAATGACGGAGATGACCTATGGCTGGAACATCGAGATGCAGATGAAGGCGGCCCGGGCCAAGCTGCGCATCCTGGAGATTCCGGTGCCCTATCGCTGCCGCATCGCGGGCGCCTCAAAGGTGGCCGGGTCGTTGCGCGGGACAATGCGCGCCTCGACCCGCATCGTCAGCACCTTTGCCCGAGTGGCTATGGACGGGTCGGCCGCTAGATAGCATCGGCGTTTGGCGTTAAGTCGCCCGGCGTTTGCCGAACAATTCCAGCCGCAAGGAGATCAGGTCGAACCCAAGCTGCTCGGCAATCGCACGGATCAGCTTTTCGTGTTCGGCGTTCTTGAACTCCAGCACATGGCCGGTCTCGACGTCGATCAGGTGGTGGTGCTGGCCGTGGTCGGTCGGCTCATAACGCGACCGTCCGCTGCCGAAGTCGCGGCGATGCAGGATGCCCTTCTCCTCGAACAGGCGCACAGTGCGGTAAACCGTGGCGATCGAGATGCGGGCGTCGAGCTGGACGGCCCGGCGATACAGCTCCTCGACGTCCGGATGGTCCTCGGCCTCGGACAGCACGCGGGCGATGACCCGGCGCTGCCCGGTCATCTTCAACCCTTGCGCCACGCACAGCCGCTCGATGCTCTGGCCCGCCGGATCGAACTGCGCCGGCGCTGCCTTCTCCGGCCGAGTTGCAGCCCGCGGCCTCGCGCCACCCAGCCGTGCCAGATCGCTCAATCGAACACTCCGATCCATGGCGCCGGAGGGATCCACGCGCCGGGCCTTTTTTGCGCCCGGGCGGCTATTGGCGTCAAACACGTTGTGGGGCGCCCCCGCCTTGGCGTGACGGATTGCCCTGGGGCGCCGAGGCCCGTCCAGCAGGCCCGGACGCAGCCCCTCGATGAAGACGCTGGAATAAAGTCCGCCAAGGGGGATTAACATCCGGGCTTAATGGACTCATGGTGCCGGCAATCTCATCGCCGGAGCCCGCGTGCCGACTCGACCGCTTCGCACCCACCAGGCTCAGGTGGCCGCCATCGTTCAGGCCATCGCGTCCGGTCAGGCGACCGATGTCGCCGACATCCTCGCGGCAGTGACCCCGGGCGGCGGTAAAAGCCTACTGCCGGTGATTGCCGCAGCGGCGCTGATCAACGCCGGGATCATCGACCGCGTCTGCTGGGTGGTGCCGCGCGACAGCCTGCGCCTGCAGGCCGAGGAAGCCTTCGCCGACCCGGCTTGGCGCGACGCCCTGGACCATGCCCTGTCCGTCCGCGCCGCCGGCAACGACCCGGACCCGTGCCGTGGCCTGGCCGGCTACGTCACGACCTATCAGGGCGTCGCCGCCGCCCCGGACCTGCACTTGGCCGAGTTCCGCCGGCACCGCTATTTGCTGATCGTCGATGAGGTGCATCATCTGCCGGCGCTGTCCGACATGACGCCGGAGCCCCTGCCCGAAACTGGTCCGGACGAAGCGTCCGGCTGGAGCCGCGCCCTGCATCCCATGCTGGAAACGGCGCGGCTGCGGCTCCTGCTGTCCGGCACGCTGGAACGCGCGGATGGACGCGGCATCCTGTGGCTGCCGTATCGCCCGGGGCAGCGGGCGGCGACGCGGGAGGTGGACATGCTCGCGCCCGGCTGGGCCGTGGTCGGTTACAGCCGCGCCCAGGCGCTGGCCGAGCGCGCCGTGCTGCCGGTGGTGTTCGGCGCCCTGGACGGCGAGGCGCGCTGGCTCGATCCCGAGTTCAAGCAGCCGGACGGATCACCGGCGGAGGTGGGGCCGCACCGACTATTCAGCCATTGGCCGACCGAGACGACCCGGCCAGCATTGTTCACGGCGCTGCGGACCGGATTTGCAGACGAGCTGCTGCGGCAGGCGTTCGACGCCACGCGCAGCCTGCGGGCGCGCCGCCGGGCGGAGCGGGGTGAGGGCAGGGGCCTGGGCAAGCTGCTGATCGTCGCCCCGGACCAGTTGTCGGCCCGCCGCTACCAGGATGTGGTGCGTACTTGGCTGCCGCGTGCGCAGCAGGACAACGTACGCCTGGCTACCAGCGACGAGCGCGACGCGCGTGAAACGCTGGCGAGCTTCCGCCTGCGGGCCGAGCCGACGATCTTGGTCACGGTTGCGATGGCCTATGAGGGCCTGGACGCGCCGGAGGTCGCCGTCGTCGCGGCGCTGACGCAAATCCGCAGCCGCCCATGGCTGGAGCAGATGGTCGCCCGCGCCACCCGCGTCGATCCGAACGCCGGACCTTATGCAGCGCAGCGGGCGTTGGTTTTCCACCCGGACGACCCGCTATTCGCCAAGTTCCGGCACCGGATCGAGACCGAGCAGGGCACCCTGGCGCGGACGCCTATCCCGAAACGCCAGAGCCGGCTGCCGCTTTGGCTGCAGGGCCAGGTGAACGAGGCCGAAGCTGCCGATGGCATCGTCCCGCTCAGCAGCAATGCGCTTGCCCTCCGCTATGCGATGCTGAAGCCTGGACCCAACTTCGTCGCTGGCGATCCCGCCGGGCAAAGCGAACTGCTGGAACTGCCGAGCGTCGCCGAGCGCCGTCTGCGCCGCCGGGTCGGGGAAATGGTGGCCGCACAGGCGGTGGAGGACGAGGGGGCACTGCGGCAAGTGCGCGGCCAAGGCGGCTATCATCGCTACAACGCCGTGCTCAAGCGCATCATGGGCAAGAGCCGGGCGACTATGACCTTGCAAGAACTCGAGGCCGCGGTGGGGTGGCTTGAGCGCAACCGGCTGCACGATAGCCTGCATCTGCTGGAGGGCGACACGCGCTATGCCTGGACGGCGCGGCAGCGAGGAGAGTGGTCCCCTCCTGTTGGCCGTCCACCCGCAAGGCGCGAGTGAGACCTGACAGGTTTGTAACGCAGTGCAGCAATTTCTAATTCTGGCGGGCTTGCATTCCCCCTGCGGGTCTATCATCTCCCATCCGCGACAGAGCGGCTTGCCGCTTTGTTTGCAGGACGTTTCCTCCCTAAACTTGGCGGCTCCTTCGGGTGCCGCCTTTTTTGTTTACGCGTGCCGCATCAGCGATAATTGGCGAAATCGATACTGACGTGCGGTGAGCAGGTCATAACTGGGATATCTGGGCTTTGCTGCCAATCAGTTCGCGGCGATGAACGCGCCGATGCGGGGCAGTATGTCGCTCCGCCACTTGCGGCCGTTGAAGATGCCGTAATGGCCGACGCCCGGCTGCAGGTATTGCATCCGGCGCTCGGACGGCACCCCGCTGCACATCACCTGCGCCGCGATGGTCTGGCCAGGGGCGGAAATGTCGTCGAGCTCCCCCTCGACCGTCATCAGGGACGTGCGCTCGATCGCAGAGGGCGTCACCCGCTCGCCCCGCACCATCATGCGGCCTTCGGCAAGGTCATGCTTTTGGAAGAACGTCTCGACTGTTTGCAGGTAGTAGCTCGCGGGTACGTCCATGACGGCGAGGTACTCGTCGTAGAACCGTCGATGCGCCGCGGCGCTGTCTTCGTCGCCTTGAACCAGGTGGTCGAACATTTTCCGATGCGCCGCGATGTGTCGATCCGGGTTCATTGAAATGAACGCGGCGAGCTGCAGGAAACCCGGGTACACTCGCCGGAATGCGCCGGGGTGCCAAGGCGGAATGGTCGCCGTCACATGCCGCTCGAACCACTCGATCGTGTGCTCCTGGGCGAGCTTGGTGACGACGGTCGGCGCTGCGCGGGTGTCGACGGGACCTCCCATCAGCGTCATGCTTCGAGGCTGCGCTGGGTCGTTGCGGGCCGCCATGAGCGATACAGCCGCGATGACGGCTGGCGCCGGCTGGCACACGGCGACCACGTGGGTATCGGGTCCAAGGTGCTGCAAGAAACCGATCACGGTCTCGACATAGCTGCCAAGGTCGAAATCGCCGTGCAGGAGGGGCACGATCTTGGCGTCCCGCCAGTCGGTTACGAATACTTCGAACCCGGCGTCGACCATGTCCTGGACCGTGCCGCGCAACAGGGTCGCGTGGTGGCCGCTCATGGGCGCTACCAGCAGAACTCGTTTTCCGGTCGCGCCCGGCGCCTGGAAACGCAGCAGCCGGACGAAGGGCCGGTCCAGTTCGACGGCCTCGTGCAGCGGTTCGGCGGCGCCGCGGCTGACCTTTATGTTCCAATCGGGCTTGCCGCGCGGGCGCAGCACGTCGTTGGCGACGTCCGCCCAAGCGACCGCGGCGCGGGTTCCCCAGGTGAACGCGTCCGGCCCCGGCGTCGAGCGCAGCATGGAGCTTGCAGCCCGGGCCCACACGCGGGCGGGCAACAAGGCGGCAGCGGCGGCGTCATGGAAAGCATAGATCATCGATGTGGTGTCTCACGTTGTGTTTGTTGCAGCTAGAGGATCGTTGTAGCTAGTCACTTCGCCGATCAGGTGCAGGCAGCGGCAAAAGCAGGTCCTCCTGCGTAGGCGGCGACGGCCTCTTACGCGGGGCAGCAGCGCCGCGCAGGCGAAGCAGTTCATCGAGAATCCGGTCCATTGTCTGCCAAATCGGCTCGTCGCCAATCCGTTCCTTCATGATCAGCCGGTGCGCCGCGAGCGTCACGTTCAGCGTGCCCCGCGTGGTCTCAGGCCGGGCGGAGCGCATCTGCACCAGCGCCTTCTCCACCTCGTCCTGCGGCAGCGCCATCGCGGCGGCGATCGCATCCGGTTCGGCGCCCGCCCGCCGCATGCGGCGCGCCTCGCCCACTTGCTTATCCGAAAGCGCGATCGACGGCCGCAGCAGCTGAGTGCGGCGGGACATTTCCCCCGATCCGCTGCCGGGCGCCTTGCCCTTGAATGCCATCAGCCCTTGGGCGTCATCATGTGAACGCCATCATCCGCCCCGCAAACTGATCCCGCCATCAACCGGCAGGCATACTTCAGTGATATAGGAAGCCTCGTCGGACGCCAGGAACACGGCTGCGTGCGCAACGTCCCAGCCCATGCGGCCCATCGGACAGGCGGCGCTGCGGGCACGGACCATCTCGTCGGCGGTCGCATACTGGCCGGCGATCTGCTGGTGGATCAGCGGCGTGTTCATCGTGCCGGGCATGATCGCGTTGGCGCGTATCCTCTGCGCGGCATACTGCATCGCCAGGCTGACCGTAAGCTGGTTCACCCCCGCCTTGGCCGCGTAATAGGCGGCATACGGATAGCCGGTCCATCGTATGGCCGCGATGCTGGAAATGTTGACGATCGCCCGCTTGCCCTGTTGCAGCATGACCGGAAGGACGTGCTTGCAGGCCAAGAATACGCCTTTAAGGTTAAGATCAAGCAAATGGTCCCACTCGGCCTCCGACAGCTCGACCGGACCGCCGATGCCGGCGTGGCCGACATTATTGTGCAGCACGTCGATGCGGCCATGCAGGCGCATGGTGTCTGCCACGGCCTGCGCCACGCTGTCCGAATGGGTCACATCCGCCGCCACCGCCTCGCACGCCAGGCTTTCGGCGTGGGCCAGGTCCTGCGTGGCCTGCGCCGGTCGCCAGGTCGCGGTCCATTGCCACTACCAGCGCGCCCTCCCGCGCATAGGCCACTGCGGCGGCGTTGCCGTTACCCCAGCCCGGCCCGGCACAGCCCGCCCCGAACACCAACGCGACCCGACCGGCAAGTTTGCCCAAGATTACGTCTCAATCCAAGCCATGCGAGCTAGCCTATTCTGAGTCCAAGTCCTGCTGCGCCGTACGGCTTTATGCAAATCTTAAGGCTCTTCCTGCATGGTTGGCTGGCAACAGTCAATTTCGCGGGCCGCGCGACGCTGACTGGGCATGTCGTTACAAATGGCAGCATGTTACGGTTAGGCAGGCGGCGTTGCGCCCGCTAGGACCTCGCACTAACCTTGAGGCCACAGGGGAGACTATTCGATGCAGAACAACGAACTCGAAACGATTGCTGCGGCCATGCAGGACGCGCTGCACCGCGCCTATGCCCTGGGCCGGAGCGATGCGCTGCGGCGGGTGGTGGAAATGGTCCAGTCGGACGACCTCGGGTCTCGGACGGTGGCATTGCTAAGCCATAGCGAGCCGTCGGTGGTCGAGGTATCCCAGGCCGAGTCCGAGACTATTGTGCCGCCCAGCGATGCTTCGGACGACGGCGCTGCGCACAGGGACGGGTCCGTTTACGTGGAAGGGGCACACAACGACAACGCCGGGGCGGGCACGCCAGCAGCGGAACAGGCAAAGCCGCCCACTTCCGTGAAACATTTCCTGCTAGACTACCTGTATCCGCTCGGCGCGAAGAAGTAGCCGCGGTGTCGATAGAAGCGCACCATGCCCGTGCCCTGTTGGAAACTGCGCAGCTTGAGCTTGATCGCGCCCATCGCGCGGCGGTCACAGCCAACGCTGGCGAAATCCGGCGTGGCCTCGACCTGGCGCTGGCCGCACTGCGCGAGGCTGGGGCGGCCGGTCTTGGCGCTGAAATGGACCAAACGATTGGGGTCATACGGGATAATTTGACTGCGGCGCGGATGAACCTCGATAGCGGCTCGTTGGTGCAGATGGAACAGCAGATCGAGACGGCCCGCAGCAGCCTCGCCCAGCTCTAGCCCGCAGGCGGATCAACATCTGCCTACTTTTCGGCGGTGGGACCACTCGATCGCCGCTCGTCCCAGCACAGGGCGATTCCACGGCCACATAGATAGAAGTATTCACGCAACATTCCGGTTTAGCACAATAAGGGTCCAGGCCAGCGCTGAGCATCGTATTAAAATTAATTCATTGTCATTATGCGATCCTGTATTTTGGGATGAATGGCAGTGGCGAGCGCAAAATGGCTGGTAGGTAATGGGTCGTGGTACATCGGGGCCAACTGGTCATCCGGTGCGGCGCCGGACGGCAGCGCAGCCTCGACAGATGTCATGACGATCGATGCCCCGGGCAACTACACCGTCAAGGTTGGCAATGCGGCGCTCACCTCCATTGGCAGCGTGAACCTGAACGCAGCGGGCGCGACGCTCGGAGTTTCATTGCAAGGCTTGGCCGTCAACACGACGCTCAACCTGAACAGCGGCAGGTTGCTGCTGCAAGGCACGCTGAAGGGCGGCAGCCTGGTGATGAACGGCGGCGTTGTCATGCGGAACGACGCTGCTGTCCTGGATGGCGTGCGGGTGCAGGGCACGCTGGATCTGGCGAGCCCCTACCATTACGGCGTGCTGACGTTATCGAACTACGGCCAACTGACGCTGCTGGGCAACACGACTTTTGTGGCCGCGGATGGCACGTCGCCCGGCCTGCTCCGTGTCGGTGGTTCGGCGGTGACCTTTGGCGCCTCGACGCAGTTCGACAATGCGTCGATCGATTTCGCCGCCGGCTATCACACGGCCAGTTCGCTGAACATCGGAAGCGCCGGGAGTGCCGTTGGCACGACTGTCACCTTCGGCAAGGGCGCCGTGCTCGACGTGGCGTCGACCGTGTCGGTCGCGCTCGGCGGCAATGGCGCCTTGGTCAATGGCGGCGCGATCAATGTTGAGGGCACGTTGACCGTAGATCCCTCGGTCAGTCTGGTTCAGGCTGCCCAGCCCGGCACCCTGACGGTGCAATCAGGCGGCACGCTGGTGTTCGCCGGACCCACGATGTTCGGCGGCACGGTCACCTTTAAGGACCCGACCGCACAGATCGTGTTCCAGGGCAGCGGCGCCGTGGGCGCGACCTTGCAGGATTTCCAGAACGGCGACAGCATCGACCTCCAGGGCCTGTCCTATAGCAGCGGCCTCGCCATCGGCTTTGCGGGTGGCACGGTTCAAGTCAATCAGGGCGGCTTGCCGATGGCGAGCTTCAAGCTCACCGGCGGCGCCGCGGCCTATGGCGTCGACCAGTTCAGCCTTGCGGACGATCAGTCCGGCGGCACCCTGCTTCGGACCACGCATATCCTGAACCCGGATTTCGACGCCAGCTATTACCTGGCGAGCAACCCCGACGTCGCCGCCTCGGGCATGAATCCGTTGCAGCATTTCCTGCAGTACGGATGGAAGGAACATCGCGATCCCAGTGCCTATTTCAGCACGTCTTGGTACTTGGCCCAAAATCCAGACGTCGCCGCGTCGGGCATGGACCCCTTGGTGCACTACGAGATGTACGGCTGGCATGAGGGACGCGATCCCGGACCCAATTTCAGCCTGAGCAAGTACCTGGCGGCCTATCCGGATGCGAAGGCGGCCGGGATTGATCCGCTGCAGCAGTTCCTCACGGTCGGCCGCGCCGAGGGCCATGTCGCCTCCCCCGTCACGGCGCCCGTCGTTGTCGCGCAGGACCCGCTGTTCGACCGGGCATGGTATCTGGCCCAGAACCCAGACGTGGCCGCCTCTGGGATGGATCCGCTGCTGCACTACGAGACCTACGGCTGGAAGGAGGGCCGCAACCCCGACGCGCTGTTCGATACGAACTACTACCTGGCGCAGAACCCGGACGTGAAGGCGGCGGGCGTCGATCCGATGCTGCATTTTGAAAGCAACGGCCGCCAGGAAGGCCGGGAGCCCAGCTTGCTGTTCTCGGACGCCAAGTATTCTGCAGCCAACCCGGATGTGAGCGCATCCGGCCTCAATCCGTTGGTGCATTATCTAAGTTGGGGCCGGGCAGAGGGCCGTATGACGTTCCTTGCAGGCGGCACCGCCCCGGCGGACCCACTGGTAAACGCGGCCTACTACGACAAGCAGCTCGGCGCGACCTTGATCCCGGCCGGTGCAGCGGGGCAGCAACAAGCGGCGGCGAGCTATGACGCGACCGGCTGGCAGAAGGGGCTGAACCCCGACGCGTATTTCGACACTAACTACTATCTTGCGCACAATGCCGACGTCCGTGCGGCTGGTATCGACCCATTGAAACAATATGAGACGACGGGCTGGAAAGAAGGCCGCGACCCGTCAGCCGCGTTCTCGACCGCGAAATACCTGGCAGCCTACTCGGACGTCAGCAACAGCGGGACCGACCCGCTGACCAGCTTCATCACCAGCGGCCAAGCGCAGGGCCGGACAGCTTTCGCCGTGTGACGGCCCGGGCCGGCTGGTGGCTCATGATCCGGCGTAGATCGTCAGATTGAGGCGCCGGCCGGTCGAATAATCCACGCCGCCGACTTCGGCCAATGCTCGCGGCACTACGCCCAAGGTCTGCATGCGCGCCTGGAACGCCGGTTCCTCGCGCGTGCCGATGAGCGCCAGGCCGCAGGCGGCGTGACTCGCCAGGTAGTCGGCGGCGGCGGCGGCGTTGACCAGCCGCGTGTCCTTGCCGACGTCGAACACCAGGCTGGGCTCGCTGTATGAACTTGAGGCCAGCACGCTATCTGGACAGGGCCGCACGGCCGCAACCGCGGCGGCGATGCGCGGGCTGAGCCATATCGTGGTGAGGTTGGGCAACACCAGCGCGTAGGTGCTGGCGAACAGGACCAGCGCCGACGCGCCCGCCAAGGCCATGGCCGGGCGCGGCCGGATTTGCCAAACCGCCCAGCCGGCAGCGGCGATCAGCCCGGCCCCAATCAGGCTAGCCAGGATCGGCAGCACGTCGATCCGCCGCTCCATGGACCAGAGCAGGGCCGGCCCCGCAACCGCCAGCGCCACCCCGATCAGCAGCCAGGCCGCGCCATAGACCCGGCCGATCCAGCGCCAAGTCCGGCCGAAGCGCCATGCGCCAGGCGCAAGCACGGACGCGGCCGTCAGGCAGGCGATCGCCGGGTAGGTCGGCAGCACGTAGTGCGGCAGCTTGGTCGCCACCAACTCGAACAGGAGCCAGGTCGGGATGATCCATGCCAACAGGAAGCGCACCGAAGCCGCGCGCCGCTGCGCCCAGATGAAAGGCAGCGCCAGCACGGCGAACAGCGAACCTGGCCAGAAGCTGATCGCGAACACGCCGAGGTAGTAGCCCGGCGGGAAGCCATGCGCCTGTTGCCCTTGCGCGACCTTGCCGAGGAAGTTGTCGCCGACCGACTTCGCGAAGAAATCGCCGCCGCTGGCCACGCCGATGGCCACGCACCACGGCAGCACAATCGCCAGCATGAGTGCGAAACCCCAGCTTGCGTGCAGCCGCCGCAGCCAGGCGACCCGGCGTTCCGACAGCATCAAGCCCAAGATTGTCCCCCAACTGACCAGCAGGATCAGCGGCCCCTTCAGCATCAGCCCCACGCCCAGCGCCGTCCAATGCAGCGCCGCCCAGCGCCGCCGGGTCGCGACGCCGGCGATGCCGTCCAGGTAGATACGCAGCAGGCTGGCCTGCGCGACCAGGATGGCGGCGAGCAGGGTGGCGTCGATCTTGGCCATGCGGGCCTCTGCCCCCATCAGCAGCGACGTCGCCAGCAGCAAAGCCGCCACGGTGCCGGACGACGCGCCAAACAGCGTGCTGCCGATCCATGCCGTCAGCAGCACGGCCGCGGCCGCACCGAGCAACGAGGGGATGCGATAGGCCCATGGCTCGCGCGCCGCCGGGTCGCTGAAGGCGGCAACGGACGCGGCTTCGAGCCAATAGATGCCGGCCGGCTGCAGATAGCGTGGCTGATCCTGAAAACGAACGTCGATGAAGTTATGCGTTTCCAGCATCTGCGAGGTTGCCTGCATGTAGCGGGATTCGTCGCGGTCGATCGCCGGCAGACGGGCGCGGCCGGGCAGGAACAGCATCAGCGCCACCAGCACCAGCGCCGCATAGTGATGCAGCCGCAGCCGGTCCGATTGCGCGGTCAGGATTCCGTGACCTTGTGCGGAAGGGTCGTGCGGCTGCGCAGCCAGATCACGCCGAGCATGTCGCCGATGCCCACCATGGCGCGGCCGAAATTGGTGTACTTCGACTGCCCGCGCAGCCGGGCGCGATGCGACACCGTTTTGCACAGCAAGGGGTGGCCGTAGGCCTGGAACAGCGCCGGCAGGAACCGGTGCATGCCTTCGAATGCCGGAAGCCGCAAGAAGTCTTCGCGCCGGAATGCCTTGAGGCCGCAGCCAGTGTCCGGGCAGTGGTCGTCCAGCACGGCTTGGCGAAATCCGTTGGCGAAGCGGGTTGCGAGGCGGCGCGACAGCGGGTCGTTGCGGCGGATGCGGATGCCGGCCACCAAGGGTGCGCTGCCGACGGTGGCCAACCCAAGCTGCACCATGCCTGGGATGTCCGCCGGATCGTTCTGGCCGTCACCGTCCATGGTCGCGATCCACTCGGCAGAGGCGGCGTTGATGCCGGTGCGCAATGCGGCCGTCTTGCCGCAGCGCCGGTCGTGCCGCAGCAGCCGCAAGGTGGCGGGATGGGGGGCGGACAGCGCCGTGAGCTGGTCGGCGGTCGCGTCGGTGCTGCCATCGTCGACGAACACCACCTCGAATGGCTGCATCCCTGCCAGTGCCGTGGTGACCTCGTCAAACACGGCCGTCACGTTGTCCGCCTCGTTATACACCGCAATGACCACGGACAAGCGCGGGTGGGTCGGCGCGGCTTCCATTCAGCATCTTTCCTGGCATGGTTTGCGCGAAGGGCGCGGGGCCGACTGCATGGCCCAGGATCAGGGCTATCGCAATGCCTGGACGCTTTGGGGGTCAGCGGGCTCGGGTGCGCCCGTTATGCCCGCGATGGCGCGGAGCGGGGCAGTGTTGATGATGAATTTTAGCGTTTAGGAGGCGCGCGCCGTCGGATCTTCACTGTTTAGCAATGGTTTTGCGCCAAACTCCGCTCCAGCCACAAGACGTGGCGACGCAAAAAGCAGGTGCGGCTGCCAAGGCTTGGGTCAGCGGCCATTATCAAGGGTAAAAGATCATGTCGCTGAACTCAGTCAACACCAACATCGGCGCGCAGGTCGCGCTGGCGTCGTTGAACTCCACCAACACGCAGCTTCAGGCGTCGCAGAAGCGCATTTCGACGGGCTACCGCGTGGCGGACGCAACCGATGACGGCGGCGCCTTTGCCGTCGCGCAGCGTGTGCGGTCGGACGTGGGCGCGTTGACCAGCGTGAACGAGCAGCTTGGCAACGCCAAGGGCCTGGTCGGCACGTCGCTCAGCGCGCTCGGGCATATCTCCGACAGCGTCAACACTGCGAAGACGCTGCTGGCGAAGATCGGCGATGCCAGCATCGGGCAGGACCAGCGTGATCAGTATGTCACGTCGTATAAGAACCTTGTGATCGGGGTCGCCAACTACGTCGACAACTCGACCTACAACGGCCAGAGCCTGTTGGGGAAAGCCTCCGGCGGCATAGTGGGCACTCCCAAGTCGGTGATCAGCAGCGAGCTCGGCAACACGACGACGATCTCCGCCGCCGACACCAGCGGGCTGGCAACCACGCTGGCGAGCTTGATTGGCGCGACCTATAGCCGTGGCCTGACCGGGATAGACACGTTCTCGGCTGCGGTCGCGGGCGCCGATCAGACGCAAGCTTCGATAGCTCTGACGTCGACGACCGGTCCGTTGGCGTTCACCACGGCCTTCAAGGGCGTGGCGAACCAATTGAACCAGACTGGCGCGGACTCGAACCTGCTGGACGCGACGATCACGTTCAACAGCTCGAAGATCGACAGCCTGAATGCCGGGCTGGGCGCCTTGATCGACACCGACCTGTCGAAGGAGTCGGCGCGGCTGCAGGCATTGCAGATCAAGCAGCAGTTGGGCACGCAGGCGCTATCGCTCGCCAACCAAGCGCCGCAAAGCTTGCTGAGCCTGTTCAAGTAATAGGGCTGGGTTAGCCCCTGACCGTATTGGCGGCAGGCAGTCCTACAGTGAACTCTCCAATTCGGTCTCAAGCGGTCGGTTGTAGTCGCCAATTTGCTCGCAGAAAATGTGCTTAGCGGTTCGTAATCCAGTTGGCTGGTCAAGGCTTCCAGCCGCCACCGAAATATGCCGACCATGCGATGGCTCCCAAAACAATTGAGAACCACATTTGGCACAGAAGCCGCGCCGTGCCGTGGCAGAGGACCTGTACCATCGTGGACGCCCCACCAACAGGGACAAATGTTCTGGAGCACAAGCGGCGTAAGCGCCAACGGACGTGCTGCTCCGTTGACAGAACACGCAATGGCAGACGGTCACATCCCGAAGCGGACCGGTAATTACGTAGCGAACTGCGCCACACATACAGCTACCACTCGCCCTCGAACCGACTTCAGGCATCCGCTATTCCTCTTGACGTTCACAACAACGGTTCCTAAATTCTAAAACAATAGAACCATAGAGGTCAACATGGTCAGGTTTTTCCTCGGCTTTATCCACACCATTCGGCGGGCTCGCGAGCGCCGGTTGGTGGCCCGCGAACTTTTGAGCCTCAACGACCGTCTTTTGAAGGATATCGGCCTGCGGCCCAGTCAAATCGGCTATAACGGTGCAGCTTTGTTTAAGGAAATCAAGCCACTCATCAAACGACAACGGCCTGCCGCGATCGGCCATATGCAGCCTTCTTTGCAAGGGTGCGGCTGAAATTGGATCAAACTGCTGTGCCGCTCGGGTTCAGCGAAGCGGCCCGTTGCCTTGCGGAACTCGGTCATCCTCACCGACTGCAAATTTTCGAGTATCTTGTGAAAGCGGGGGAGGAAGGCTGCCGGGTAGGGGACATTCAGGCGCACCTCGACATACCGAAATCCACTCTATCACATCACTTGGGTCAGCTTGCTGCCACCGGACTGCTCACGCAGGCGCGGGAAGGCCGCGTCTTGCGATGTCGGATCGATAATGGCCGCATGCGCCTCGTTCAGAAGTTTCTCAACGCCTGCTGTGATGGGCTGACCACGTCCACAGAATGAGTGCGGCAACTCTGATGCAGTCGCGGAGGACGTTGATGTAGGGCTGCAATGTCGAAAGCAGCCCATTCGACAGGGCCACTAATACAATAGCATCGGTTTCCCGCATTAGACTGAACCCGCTCAGCACCCAAGCTGCCGCGCGAATGCCGGCAGGGTCCGATAGGCAAAATGCAAGTTGTCGCCATGGCTGACCAATTGAAACCCAAGCTCCGTCCACAACGCCCGCAGCGCCTGCGCCGAGTAGATCGTCACGTGGCCGTTCCGTGGCGCCACATACCACCAGTCCAGGCCCCTTTGCAGGAAGTCCGGCGGTTGCACTAACGTTGAGAACACGACGATGCCCTCCTCCTGGACCAGGCCGGCGATTTCGAAGATCGTCGCGCGGGGGTCCGGCGTGTGCTCCAGCACCTCGAAGCAGGTGATGAGCGGAAACAGCCGGTGGGGCGGTATGTCGCAAGCAGGGTTGAAGGGATCGTATACCTCGGCCGCCATGCCATGCTGGGTGCTCAGCAATGCCGCCAACGCGCCGTCCCCGCCGCCATAGTCCAGCATCGGAAGGCCGCGGCAGGCCTCGCCGAACAGAGTGCCGATCAGCGCGGCCGAGGCAGCCGGGCGATCTTCGGCATAGTCCGGGTTCACATCGGCGTAGCCCTCGTTATAGATTTGGACCCGGAAATCCTCCCGATCCCAAGCGTCGAAGTCACCGGTAAACACCAGCTCGCAGGCCGGGCAGCGATGATAGGTGACGCGACGGCCGGATTGCGGCAGGGCGGCCCGGCGCCGATCCTCGCAGCATTTGTTGAAATCAACGGCGCCCAAGGCCGGAGAGGCAGTGCCACAAGCCTTGCACTCGCGCGGAAGCGCCGGAGCAGGCCGTGATGCGCGGGCGGATGGGCGCGAGATGGACTGGCCCGCGAGCGTTGCCAGGCCGTTCCTGACCTGCGCGATCACGCCGCTCCAGTCGTTCGGACGAGCTTGCCGGACGATGCGCATGCTCGGATACCACGGGCTATCCTCCCGATCGTGCAACCAGCGCCAGCAGCCACGGAACCGGGATAACAGCCACACCGGCTTGCCCATTGTGGCCGCCAGATGGGCTACGGCAGTATCGACCGAGACGATGAGATCAAGCCCGGCCACCCGCGCGGCCGTATCGGTAAAATCCTGCACTCCGTCCATCAAGTCGATCGCGCCGAGCTCCGCCGGCAGCACCACTCCCGCCTCTTGGCGTTGCAGGCTGTAGAACTGCACTCCGGGAGTGCCGGCGAGACCAGCCAAATCCGCCAGTTGCAACGACCGCTGCCGGTTGTCGGCAAAGCTGTTGCTGCCTGCCCAAATCAGGCCGACGCGCAAACCCTGGACCACATCATCCCACTGCGCATGGTCGTCGGCATAGGGCAGCGCCGGTGGGATCGTGTCGAGGGTCGTGCCAAGCAGGCGCGGCAGGCTCAGCAACGGGCAGACCACGTCGAACGGCGGCAGCGGGCCGCCAATGGCCACGACGTGGTCCACGCCGGGCACCGCACGCAGCAGCCGGACCAAAGGCGCCTGAACCGCCAATACGACCCGTCCAGCCAAGGCCGCAACCAAGGGCGCATAGCGAATGAATTGCAGCGTGTCGCCGAGGCCCTGCTCGGCGTGCAGCAGGATGGTGCGCCCGGCGATGTCCTCGCCATTCCATCGCAGGCCGCTGGACAGCCAAGCCGGGTTGCCCTTCAGCAGCAACCGCCATTCGTAGAGGTCCCACGCCTCCGCCGTCAGTTGGCCCATGGAAAGGCGGGTCACAGCCAGGTTGTGCCGCGCCACCGCACTGTCCGGCGACGCAGCGACGGCCTGCTGCCCGGCAGCCACCGCATCGTCGAATTGCTCCAGCCCTTCGAGTGCGATGGCGCGGTTCACCAGCGCCTCGAACCAGTTTGGCCGAAGATCCAGCGCATGCTCGGCCAACGCCAATGCCTCGTGGTAATGGCCAAGCGATATCAGCACGGCGCTCAATGTGACGGCATGGGTGTGGCCGGGCGCCAGCCTGAACGCTTCGAGGCTGTGCGCCATCGCCCGCTCGACGTCGCCGCTGTCGAATAAGAGGTTGCCGAGGCTGGCATGCACCGCGGCGTCGTCGGGCGTCAGGTCCAGCGCCAACAGCAGTGCCCCGATCGCAGGCCCCGTCTGGCCGAGCGCCAGGAATGCCCGGCCATTCAGCACAAGCAGGCGCGCATCGCCGGAATGGCGCTGGCACGCCCCGGCCAGCAGGAGAACCGCGTCCGATGGCCGCCCGGCGTTCAGCAAAGCGTGGCCGAGCGCCACCGCGCTGTCCGCCTGCTCCGGCCGCAGCCGTGCCACATGGTCCCAGGCGATGATGGCCTCCGCCGGGCGTCCAGCCGCAGTCAGCGCCACTGCAAGATTATGGAATGCGTCGGCGTGGCCCGGAGCGAGCCGGACCGCAGCGGAATAGGCTGATACCGCCGGATCGAGCCGTCCGGCCTTATGGTGCGCCAAACCGCGCTGAAATTGCCCCTGTGCCGCAGCCTTGGGGCCAGGCTGGGCACAATGGGGCCGTTTACGGTGCGCCTGCATCGTCTTCTCCATCTGCATATCCTGCGGCAGGATGACAGACGAAGATTAAGAAACGGCAAATTGCTAATCGGCCGTCCAGCCTCCGTCGATCACCATGGACGTCCCGGTCATCAGCGCCGCCGCGTCCGACGCCAGGAACACGACTGCGCCCATTAGGTCCTGCACTTGGCCGAGCCGCCCGAGCTTGATGCGGGTCAGCACGTCCGCCCGGAACGCTGCGTCCTCGAAGAACGGCCGGGTCAGCGGCGTCTCGATGAAGGTCGGGCAAATGGAGTTGACCCGGATGCCGTGCGGGGCGAGGTCGATCGCCATGGCCTTGGTCAGACCCTCGATCGCAAACTTGCTGGCGCAGTAAACCGTGCGCCGTGCGCCGCCGACATGGCCCATCTGCGACGACATATGGATGATTGAGCCACCCCGTCCGGCTTCGGCCTGGCCGCGCGCCACGGCCTGCGCCACGAAGAACGCCGCCCGCAAATTAAGGTCCATGATCGCGTCATAGTCCTCGACCGTCACGTCCAGGAACCCGGCCGGGCGATTGGTGCCGGCGTTGTTCACCAGTATGTCGACCGGCCCGCACTCCGCGACGGCTGCGGCGGCGGCAACGGGGTCGTGGACATCCATAACCCGGGCCTCCGCGCTGCCGCCATCGTCGCGGATCGCGGCCGCAACTGACTCGATCTCGGCCCCGGTTCGCGCGGCGACCAGCACGTGTGCGCCGGCCTGGCCCAGCGCCGCGGCACAGGCCACGCCCAACCCACGGCCGCCGCCCGTCACCAAGGCCCGCTTGCCGTCCAGCCGGAACGAGGGCGTACGCGGCAGCTCCATCGTCATTCGGCGGCTGCCCCATACGGCACATTGCCGCCGCCATAGCGCCGCACGCGGATGTTGGCCTGCTCGCCGTGCCCCACGAACCCCTCCAGCGCGCACAGCCGCGACGTGTAGCGCCCCACCATCGCCGAGGCCTCGTCCGTCAGCACGCGCTGATAGGTGCAGGTTTTCAGGAACTTGCCGACCCACAGGCCGCCGGTGTAGCGCGCCGCGCGCTTGGTCGGCAGCGTGTGGTTGGTGCCGATCGCCTTGTCGCCATAGGCCACGTTGGTGCGCGGCCCCAGGAACAGCGCGCCGTAGTTGGTCATGTTGGCCAGGAAATAATCCGGGTCGCGCGTCATGACCTGCACGTGCTCGGAAGCGATACGGTCCGCGACCTGCACCATCTCGGCGTCGTCGTCGACCACGATGACCGCGCCATGCGTTTCCCAGGCTTGGCGCGCGATGGCGGCGGTCGGCAGGATCTGCAGCAGCCGCTCAACCTCGGCCATGGTGTCGCGCGCCAGCCGCTCCGAGGTGGTCAGCAGGATGGCCGGGCTGTCGGGGCCATGCTCGGCCTGGCCCAGCAGGTCCGTCGCGCACAGCTCGCCGTCCACGCTGTCGTCGGCGATCACCAACGTTTCGGTCGGCCCGGCGAACAGGTCGATCCCCACGCGCCCGAACAATTGCCGCTTCGCCTCGGCCACATAGGCGTTGCCGGGGCCGACCAGCATGTCGACGGGCGCGATCGTCTCGGTGCCCAGCGCCATCGCCGCAACCGCCTGGATGCCGCCCAGGCAGAAAATCTCGTCCGCGCCCGCCATATGCTGCGCCGCCACGATCGCCGGCGCCGGCTTGCCGTGGTAGGGCGGGGCGCAGGTGATCACGCGCTTCACCCCCGCGACCTTGGCGGTGATGACCGACATATGCGCCGACGCCAGCAGCGGATACTTGCCGCCGGGCACGTAGCAGCCGGCGGCGGCCACGGGAATGTTCTTGTGGCCCAGCACCACGCCCGGCAGCGTCTCGACCTCGATGTCGCGCAGCGCATCGCGCTGATGCTGGGCGAAGCCGCGCACCTGGTCCTGCGCGAACCGGATGTCCTCAAGGTCGCGCTTGGTAAGCTGCGACAGGCAGCCCTCGATCTCCGCGTCCGTCAGGCGGTAGTCGTCGCGGTCCCATTTGTCGAACTTGATCGAGAGCTCGCGCACCGCCGCGTCGCCACGGTCGGCGATGTCGGCGAGGATGCCCTCCACGGCTTGGCGGACCGCGCGGTCGGCGTTCACCAGGGTTGCAGTTTCCGCGCCGCGCTTCAGCCAATTTTCCATAGTTGCTCGCCTGACAGGTTTGTCCCGATACCATTAGACTACGCGCCACCGGCCGAGTGAAGCCGGGCGTCAGTGCAGGGGAACGACGGATGGACGGATTTGCGACGCATGAGGTGCTGAACCAGCCCGGCGCGCTTGAGGGCTACAACGCCTATCGCGGCGACCAGGCGCTGGTCGAGGCCACACGGGTGTTCGGCGCCGAGTGGGCGGACGATGCGCTGCGCCACGCCGGCGGGCTGGTGGGCAGCGCGCATGTGCAGCAACTGGCGCGGCAGGCCAACCGGCATCTGCCGGAGCTGCGCACCCATGACCGCTTCGGCCATCGTGTCGATATTGTGGAGTTCCACCCCGCCTATCACGAGCTGATGGGCCTGATCTACGGCTGCGGCGCCCACTCGTTCGCCTGGACCCATGACCAGCGCGGCGCGCACGTGGCCCGGGGTGTGCTGAGCTACCTATGGAACCAGGGCGAGAACGGCGTTTGCTGCCCGATGGGCATGACCTTCGCCTCGATCCCCGCCCTGCGGCACGACCCGGCGCTGCTCGCTGAGTGGGGGCCGCTGATCAACAGCACCACCTACGATCCTCGGCCTGCCTATGCGAAGGAAAAGGCCGGCGTCACGGTCGGCATGGCGATGACGGAGAAACAGGGCGGGTCGGACCTGCGCGCCACCATCACCACAGCCCGGCCGGCGTCGGCGCGCCGCGGATCAGGCGTGCCGTATGTGCTCACCGGGCACAAGTGGTTCTTCTCGGTGCCGATGAGCGACCTGTTCCTGACGCTGGCGCAGACCGAGACGGGCCTTTCGTGCTTCCTGGCGAGCGGCTGGCTGCCGGACGGTTCGCGCAACCGGCTGAAGCTGCAGCGGCTGAAGGACAAGTGCGGCAACAAGTCGAATGCGAGCTCCGAGGTCGAGTTCCACGACTTGCAGGCGGTGCTGCTGGGCGACGAGGGCCGCGGCATCCGCACCATCATCGAGATGGCGCACGCGACCCGGCTGGACTTCGCCATCGGCTCGGCGGGCCTGATGCGGCAGGCGCTGAGCCAGGCGGTGCACCACACGTCGAACCGCCGGGCATTCCAGCGCAGCCTGGTGGACCTGCCGCTGATGCGCAACGTGGTTGCGGACCTGGCCGTCGAGAGCGAGGCGATGATGTGGATGTCGATGCGGCTCGCTTATGCGCTGGACCGCTCGGAGGCGGATCGGGGGGAGGCGCTGCTGTCGCGTATTTGCACTCCGGTTGCCAAGTACTGGGCCTGCAAGCGTGCGCCGGGCTTTGTGGCGGAGGCGCTGGAGTGCCATGGGGGGAACGGGTTTATCGCTGACCATCTAATGGAAAGGCTGTATCGCGAGGCGCCGCTGAACGGGATTTGGGAGGGGACGGGAAACGTCATTTGCCTCGATGTGCTGCGTGCGATGCAGCGGGAGCCGGAGAGTGTTGGGGTGTTTTTGGATGAGGTACGTGCAGCGCAGGGGGGAGATGGGCGGTTGGATGCCTATGCGGAGAGGCTGGCCGACCGGCTGGCGAACCCGGCGGGGCTGGAGCCTGTGGCGCGGCGTATTGCAGAGATGATGGCGGCGGCGCTGCAGGGGAGCTTGCTGGTGCGGTATGCGCACCCGGCCGTGGCGGACGCCTTTTGCGCGACGAGGCTGGATGGCGATTGGGGGCAGGCTTATGGGACGATGCCGCAGGACTTGAACACCCAGGCGATCTTGGACCGAGCAAGAGTCGGTGAGTGACGTGATGGCGGCCGATCAAGTCGTACCGATGCGGGCACGAGCCGACTTGCACCGCGCTTTCGGCCGTCAGGTTTTCTGGCTTGCTTGATAGGCAGCCACGGCGAAACGTTGGAGCGTAAGATTGCTCCCGCCTGTTTGGTAGCCACCCACGTCTGAGTTGCTTAAAATCCATGGCGCTATGCCGTCGCCGCCCGCCGTCGCTGCGGAGCCTGCCGACTGGCTGACGCCGATTTCCCCATAGTAATGTGGGACAACTTGGTAAGGGGTGAGTGGCGCTGTCAGAGCGGACGTGGTTGAGGCGGTTGGCGTAGCCGCCACCGTTTCCGTTGACTGGAAATTGCCAAGCAGGCCCGCCAACAGATTTGACGCCGTCTGCGGGTCGTAGGGCAACCCCACCGTTGTTAAACCCGGTCGCGGCTGGCCGAATCCGGTGAAGATGCTGGCTTCCTGGGCGGTGTTGACGAATGCGGCGTCGCTGCCCTTGGCTTGAGTAAGCAGCGCGCCGGCTGCGTTGATCGAGCGTGTGCCGGTGACGCTGGCGGTGATCTGCACGGCCGGGCTGTCGACGACGTTGGACAGGGTGCCGTTGGCCAGGCGGGTGCCGAGTTGGGCCACCACCACCAGGTCCTGCTGGCTGCCGTTCGGGCCGGCCTTGAAGTGCAGCCGGCTGAACTCGTCGGCGGTGAAGCTGAGCTGTCCCGTGACATCCTTGTCGCCCAGCAAAAGCTGGCCGTTGTTGGGCAGGCCCGGGTCGCTGCGCAGCGCCACCTTGTAGCCGGCGATGCTGCTGCCCGTGGGTGCGGTTGCGATATACAGGTCGCCCAACGAGAACAGGTCGCCGGCGGCGGCGGTTAGATTGCCCACCGTTGTTAAACCCGGTCGCGGCTGGCCGAATCCGGTGAAGATGCTGGCTT
>CAXSGE010000001.1:214556-225572 GCA_964236715.1 uncultured Acetobacteraceae bacterium
GCTGCGCAGCGCCACCTTGTAGCCGGCGATGCTGCTGCCCGTGGGTGCGGTTGCGGTATAGAGGTCGCCCAACGAGAACAGGTCGCCGGCGGCGGCGGTGAAGTTCCCGCTTTGCACGCTGCTACGAATACTGACGATGTCGACAGGACTGCTTGGGCTTATCGTCGGTTTAGCGGCCGACGTGCTTGCAGGAAGCTGGTACCCGGCTGGGAACTGGCCATAGAAGCCGAGCGATACGGGAGAAAGCGCCATCGTTGAATGCACCTTGCGTGCAGTTGCCTGTTCGCCGGCATTATCACCGCAAAACATGAAGTTTTCATTAATGGTGTTTCAGATGGTCCGGCTCAGGCCCTGCCCGGTCGGCCTTAAAACGGCCTTCGCGGTGTGGCAAACCCTATGACTTGCGACAACCGGCGGGTTGGCAACGCCCTGGTTTTAAGACATTGGTCTCGGATAACCCGGGACTGACTTGATGCGTATTCATGCTTTCCTGCTCGCCACCGCGCTATTTGGCCTGGCAGCCTGCTCGAGCACGGCATCACTGGACTACACGCCGACGGTCCCGATTATTGCGGGACCGTCGACTTCGATATCTGCCATCACGGCCATCGATCAGCGAGATGAAAAGCCCAATCGGCTTGCGACGGTCAGAGGCGGATTCGGCAATCCTTTTTACGTCCGGGACACAGTGCGGCCGGTGGCAGAAGAGGTCGCTATCGTGTTCACCAAGGCGCTTCAGGCACGCGGCATGATTTCATCGCAGGGTATCGGGCCGTATCGAATCCAGTTAGTGCTGCGCACGTTCGATGCAAACAAATACATCAATCGCGTAGCGGGCATCGACATAGATCTACTCGTCATCGACCAAGCTGGCAGCACGATTTACAAGGACAACGTCAAAACTCAGAGCGATAAATTCGTGCTGTTCGATGCCGACATCGATGCACTTCAAAAGCTGGCTGTTGACCTGCTGAATGCGACGGCGGACCGCATGTTGGACAACCCCAAGTTCCGCGCCGCGATCAACGGCCGGCGCAGCGTTGGCGCTCCGGCCACCTGATTTTGAGCGGCGAACCCATGGTTTAGCCGCTCCGCAATCCGTCCGCTTTCTCAGCCGCCCTACTCGGCCGCAGTCGCCATCTCTGCCGCCGCAACCTGCGCCGCAGGTGCCGTAGGCCCGATTTAATCCCCCAACCCACGCTGCAACGCCTGCGCCAATGCGCCAAGCTTCGCCTCCATCCGCACGGGCGCCTCGCAGGCATAGCGGATCGTGCGCTCGATCTGCTCGTATTCGCGGATCAGGAAGCCGCGCCGGCTGATGATCTCCTCGCGCTGGGCGGCCGGAGCGTCGGACGGCAGGGCGCGCAGTTCGGCGGTGATGCGCGACGTCAACTCGGTCAGCGTGCGCTGGCGTTGCGCTATGCCGCGCAGGCGGTCGATGACCTGCGCACGCTGCGCATTCGTTTCATCGACCAGGCCGGCGAACACCTGCGCCGAAACCGCGGGCCGGTCCGGCGCCGGCACCGCTCCGATGAACTGATCCAGCCGCGCCGCGCCGTCCTGTGCGGACACGCCCCGCGGCGCAACCGCAGCGACGACCGCAGCCACCTTCGGGTCGGCGCGCCAATCGCCAGCGGCGTCATGCCCGCCCCATAGCGTGTTGGCGGTCAGGGTCGGGACCAGCCGCTGCACGCAGGGCCAATCCGGATCGTTCCGCGGCCCGGCGGCCCCGAGCGCCAGCGCGGACACGCCCAGCATCGCCCGGAACGCCCTCATTCCGCCCCGGCCCGCCGCGCCATCAAGCCGCGGCCGGGATCGTATCCCACCACCGCCAAAGCCATGAACACCACCGTGCAGCCGATGACCACGGCAGCCGAAAGCCAGTCGACGCGGCCATAAAGCGCGAACCGGATCAATTCCGTCGCCGAGGTGAAGGGGTTCAACTGGCAAACCCACCAAAGGAACAGGCTGCTCTCCTTCACGCGCCACAGCGGATACAGCGCGGACGACGCGAAGAACATCGGGAAGATGACGAAGTTCATCACCCCGGCAAAGTTTTCCAACTGCCGGATGAACGACGACATCACCAGGCCCAACGCCCCCAGCATCAGCCCCGACAGAACCAGCGCTGGCAGGACGGCAAAATAGCCGATGGCCGGCGGCTCAATCTCCCAAAACCACGCGATGCCCAGGAAGATGTAGGACTGCACGACCGCCACCGCGACGCCCGCCAGCAGCTTCGACAACAGCAGGAACCAGCGCGGGAACGGGCTGACCATCAGCGTCTTCATGCTGCCCATCTCGCGGTCATAGACCATCGACAGGCTGCTCTGCATGCCGTTGAACAGCTCGATCATCGCGATCAGGCCCGGCGCGATATAGACCTCGTATGGGATATACGTCTCGTAAGGCGGGATGATCGATACCCCCAGCACGAAGCGGAACCCGGCGGCAAAGATCGCCAGCCATACCAGCGGACGCACCAGCGCCGACACGAACCGGCCGCGCTGATGCACCCAGCGCAGGCCCTCGCGCCGGATGATCCCGGCCATGCAGCGCGCATAGGCCGGCGTGCCGAGGGGACGGATGTCAGTTTGCAGCATGGGTCAGTCCCTCGAATGCGCCCTTAAGGTCCGCGGCGCCGGCCTGCGCCACAACGTCCGCGACCGGCCCGCTCGCCAGCACACGGCCCTTGTGCAGCACGACAATGCCAGCCTCAGAGCCGGCCTCGTCGATCAGGTGCGTCGCCCACAGCACGGCGAGGCCACGCTCCCGGCACAGGCGGCGCACATGGTCCAGCAAGAAGGCGCGGCTCGCCATGTCCAGCCCGGCGGTCGGCTCGTCCAGCAGCAGCAGCGCCGGCTCGTGCACCAAGGCGCGCGCCAGCTCCACCCGGCGCTTCTGCCCGCCCGACAGCAGCCGCACCCGGTCCCGCGCACGCTCCGCCAGCCCCACGCGGGCCAGTTCGTCCTCGATGCGCGGCGCGGCCACGGCGCCGGACATGCCGTGCAGGGCAGCGTGGTATTCGAGGTTCTGCCGCACCGTCAAATCCAGGTCGAGCGTCGGCTGCTGGAACACCACGCCCATGCGCGCGAGCGCCGCCGAGGCATTGGCGCGGAACGGCTGGCCGAACACCGCGATGCGGCCCTGGTGCGCGTGGTAAAGCCGGGTGATCAACGCGAACAGCGTGGTCTTGCCGGCGCCGTTCTGCCCGAGCAGCACGGTGAACCCGCCGGGCATGATGCGAAAGCCGACGTTGTCCAGCGCCGTGCGGTCGCCGAACTTGTGGGTCAGGCCGTCGATCTCCAGCGCGATAGGCTCATGCATGATGGAGTCGGGCATTACGGCGTCACCACGACGCCCCAGGGCAGACCGCCGACTGGGATCGACTTGGTCACCCGAAGCGCATCCACGTCGATTACCGAGAGGTCGTTGCTGACCCCGTTGGTGCTATAAAGCCGCTTGCCGTCGAGTGAGAACGCCAGGTTCCACACCCGCTGGCCCACCAGCAGGTATTTGCGGACCTCGTAGGTCCCGTTGTCCACCACTGCGATGCGGTTGGCCGGGCCGAGCGCCACGAATGCCGTCTTGGCGTCGGCCGTGAAGGCGATGCCGACCGGCTGCACGCTCTCGGACGGCACCCCGGGGATAGCGAAGTTGATGGTGTGGGTCACGGTGTGGGTTTTCGCGTCGATGACCGACACGGTGCCGCCGACCTCGGCGCTGACCCAGACCTGGGCACCGTCCGCGGTGAACCGCGCGACCCGCGGACGGCTGCCGACCAGCACGTTGGCGATCGGCTGCCGCGTCGCGGTGTCGATGAAGTGCGCCATGCTCGTCGTCTCCGACGTGTTGACCAGCACCTTGCCGTCGGGGCTGACGCCCATGCCCTCCGGCTCCACGCCGACGGGTATCTCGTTGATGATCCGCGCGTCCTTTATGTCCAGGATCGACACCATGTTGTCGTTCTCGTTGGCGATATACAGCGTGTTGCCGTCGGGGCTGAGCGCGAACAGCTCGGGGTCCGGCCCGCTCGGCAGGATGCGGTCGACAATGAGGGTGGCGGTGTTCAGCACCTCGATATGGTCGCTGTCGCTGGTGCAGATATACAGGCTGCGGCCGTCCTTGCTGGCGACGATGCCGCGCGGGCGGTCGCCGACCTTGATCGTGTTGGTGACGGCCAGGGTCGCGCCGTCGATGACGGTGATGGTGTTGTCCTTCTCGTTCGACACGAACAGGCGCTCGGCCCGGGCCGCCGCGGGGGTGAGCAGCAACGCCAATAGCGCCCAAACTACAATTTGCATGTCGTCTCCGGCTGATCCATGCCGAGGGTGTCCAACTCGGAGAACTGGTGCAAATAGCCCGGCTGCGGGCTGACCGACACCAGGCTGCGCGCGTCGGCCAGCAGCACCGGCTGGCGCAATTGCCCATCCCAAGGGCGGAAGGTCAGGCGGGACCCCTTGAACGCCGCCAGCTCGAATTTTGGGCTGCGCAGATAGGCGATGATGGACGCGGGGTCGGCGCCGGGTCCGCGGCTGGCCGCCTCGCCCACGGCGCGCACCGCCATCCATGCGCCGAAGTCGTGCGGGGTCATCGGGCGTCCAGCCTGTTTCTGGAACCGGGCCTGCAATTGGGTTGCGCCCCATTGCTCGAACGGGCGTGCCCAGGCGGACGGGACCAAGCCTTGCGTGCCCGCGACTGGACGCGGGTCGGTCGTGCGGAACGCCAGGTCGTCGCCGAACTCATCGGCGGAGTCGGCCACCACCAGCATGTCGTATGACAGGCCCTGGGTGAAGCGCGCGACCTCGGCGCCGATGGTGACGTGCCCGGTGTCGGTGCGTTGCGCGCCGGGCTCGAAGGTCCAGGGCTTGTCGGCGACGATGCGAAGCTGGAACTTACGGGCGGACCGGCGCAGCGCGTCGGCGTAGGCCGCATCGGCGGTGCTATGCCCCTGCACCAGCAGCAGGTTGCGCCAGCGCTTGACCGCGAGGAACTGCATCAGCGCGTCCGCCAGCATGGCCCGGCTGGGCAGCAGATGCAGCACGCGCGCCCGGCAATCCACGCCGCGCAGGCTGTCGTCCTCGGAGGTCGCATCGAGGAATATGGCGTCGCGCGCCTCCGGCAGATCGGCGACCTGCAGCAGCAAGGGCGCGGGCAGATCGGTGACGATCACCCGCTCGCCCGACGCCAGCATCGCGCGCGCGGCCGTCAGCACGGCGTCGGCGTCCGGTTGCAGCGATTCGTGCAGGGCATAGGTCTGGTTGAGGAACCGCCCGGTCGTCTGGTCGTCGGTCAGCGCCAGCCGAGCGCCCTGCACGCCCTCGTCGGTCAACGGCGGGTCGAGCGCCACCTGCGGCCCCACTCGCTTCGGCGTCAAGGCGAGGTAGCCGATGCCCACCGTCACTGGGTCCGCTGCGAACGCGGGGGCGGCCATTAGGAACGCCAGGGCCAGTGCGATTGGACCGGAAAGGGCCGGCATCCGTTTCTCCCAAGCGCCACGTTTTGCTCGCAGCGTCTCTCAATTGTGGCCCGCGCCTGCCGGCTTGTCAGCCCCTCCTGAAACGTCACATCAATGGGCCTGTCGCGCTGCGCGATTGACATTGGCCCGCGGTGTGCGCGCATGGCCGCAATCGAGACCGCCTGGGGAGGGGCCGGATGCACCACGGACGTCGCGCGTTATTGCTGATGCCGCTCATGGCAGCGCTGCCGCCGGGTGCGGCGCACGCAGCCGGTCCGCCCATACGCATCGGCACCTTGCGGTTCGGCAGCGTGGCGTGGGAGCTGGACGTCATGCGGACGCATGGCCTCGACACCGCAGCCGGCGTCGTGGTCGAGCCGGTCGAGTTCGCCGCGACGCAAGCGGCCCAGGTGGCGCTGCAGGCCGGGCGCGTCGACATGGCCGTGCAGGATTGGCTGTGGGTGTCGCGCCAGCGGGCCTCCGGCGCCGATTGGACGCTCTCGCCGACCTTCGGCTCGCTCGGCGCGGTCATGGCGCCGCCAGGGTCGCCGGTGCAGACGGTTGCCGACCTGCGTGGCCGGCGGCTCGGCATCGCCGGCAGCCCGCTCGACAAAAGCTGGCTGCTGCTGCGGGCCTACGCGCAACGGACCCTGGACCTGGATCTCGATCAGGCCGTCAGCAAAAGCTTCGGCCCGCCGCCTTTGCTGGCGGAGCAAGTGGCGGCGGGGCGGCTGGACGCCGTGCTGACCTATTGGCCGTTCGCCGCCCGGGCCGAAGCCGCCGGGCAGCGCCGGGTGCTGGCGATGGAGGACGCGGTCGAGGGCCTGGGCATTCCGCCCGGCGTGCCGTTCCTGGGCTGGGTGTTCTCCGACGCCTTTGCGGCGCGCAACGGCGCAGCGGTGCAGGGCCTCATCGACGCATCCGCTAAGGCGCGGTCGATCCTGGTGGACTCGAATGCGGAGTGGGACCGCATCGCGCCGTTGACCGGCACGTCGGGACCGGACGAACTCGCGCGGTTGCGGTCCTGGTATCGGCGTGGCGCGCTGGGCCATTGGGACCTGGCGGCGACGGCGCGGCTTTACGACATCCTGGCGGCCATCGGCGGCCCCGCGCTCGTCGGTCCAGCCGCCCATCTGGCGCCCGGCACGTTCTGGACCCCAAGCTGAAACGCATCCGCTGGGGCTGGGCCGCGCGGGTTTGGCCGGTGCTCGCTTTGCTGGCGAGCTGGGAGATCGGCGCGCGCCTGATCGGCAACCGGCTGTTCCCACCCGTCAGCACCGTCCTGGCCGCCTTGTGGCACGAGGCCGCGTCCGGCCAGTTGGAGCGCCAACTCGGCATCACGTTGGTGCGGGTCGCCTGCTCGTTCATCGTCGCGATGGTGCTGGGGTCTGTGCTCGGCGTGGCCATGGGGCGCTGGCGATGGCTGGACCGCGCGCTGGACAGCCTGCTCACTGCGTTGCTCAACATGCCGGCGCTGGTCACGATCGTGCTGATCTACGTGTGGTTCGGGCTGAGCGAGGCCACCGCCATCGCCGCCGTCGCGCTCAACAAGCTGCCGAGCACGGCGGTGACGCTGCGCGAGGGCGCCCGGGCGCTCGACCAAGGGCTGATCGACATGGCCCACAGCTTCCGCATGGGCCGTGGCGCAATTCTGCGCCACGTCGTGCTGCCGCAGCTCTATCCCTACTTGTTCGCCTCCGCACGGTCCGGACTGGCGCTGATCTGGAAGATCGTGCTGGTGGCCGAGCTGCTGGGCCGTAGCGACGGCGTTGGCTTTCAAATCGAGATGTACTTCCAACTGTTCGACGTGACCGGCATCCTCGCCTACACCCTGGCCTTCATCGTCGTGGTGCAATTGATCGAGTGGCTGGCGCTGCAGCCGCTGGAGCGGCGGGCCAACCAATGGCGGTGATGCTGGCCGTCGACATCGACCGCAAGGCGGTGCGGGGCCGCGAGGGGCCGCGCACCGTACTGGCGGACCTGCATTTCACCCTGAAGCAGAACGAGATCGTCGCCCTGGTCGGACCGTCCGGCTGCGGCAAGACGACGCTGCTGCGCATCATTGGCGGCCTGGACACGCAATACGACGGACGCATCGCCTGGAGCAGCGGCAGCGCGCCGCGGATCGGCACGGTGTTCCAGGAGCCGCGGCTGCTGCCCTGGCGGACAATCCGGCAGAACCTCGCCTTGGTCCGCCCGCCGGACCCGGCCGCCGCGGAGGCGTTGCTGGCGCTGCTTGGCCTCGCGGACTATGGCGGCCTGTATCCGCCGGCGCTGTCGCTGGGCATGGCACGCCGGGCCGCTATCGCCCGCGCCTTTGCGGTCGAACCGGCACTGCTGTTGCTCGACGAACCCTTCGTCTCGCTCGACCCGGCCATGGCCGAACAGGGCCGGACGGTGCTGGCCACGGCATGGCGGACCCAACGATGCGCCGCCCTGCTGGTCACGCACGACCAGGCGGAGGCCGCGTCGCTCGCCGACCGCATCCTGCTGCTGTCCGCAAGCCCCGCCCGCATCGTTCAAGAATTCGTGGTGCCCGAAGCCAGCCGGCGACGCGGGATCGCTGAGGGCGCCCGCGTCGCTGCGGCACTTGCCTAGACGCCTACTTCAGCGTTTCGAGGTAGGCGATCACGTTCGCCCGCTCATCGTCCTTTTTCAGTCCGACAAAGATCATCTTGGTGCCGCTGACCACGCCGCGCGGGTCCGCCAGGTAGTGGTCGAGCGTCGCCGGGTCCCAGGTCACGTTATAGGCCTTCATCGCCTCGGAGTAGTTGAACCCCTCGATGCTGTGCGACGGCCGGCCGACGACGCCGTGCAGGCTGGGCCCAATCTTGTTCTCGCCTTCTTTGATCGAGTGGCAAGCCACGCACTTGTTGAATGCGGTTTTGCCCAGCGCCGGGTCGCCATCCGCCCGTGCCGCGCCGGCCGTCATCCCAATGGCCGCAATTGTCGCCAATCCCAGTAGATACCGCATCATGCCTCCCCAACGCCGCGTTATGCCCACCTTCGCTTGGCCACGCTTGCTTCGGTCGATTATGGGAGTATGCCGGCGATTGTCGAGACGCCTACTGCCCCTCGCCCGGCGTCGTTACGCGGGACCAGCGGCAGATTGTCCGCACATAGGCGTCGCGTCCGATCTCATAGGCTTGGGCGGACCGGCCGATCACCTCCTGCCATCTGCTGGCACAGCCGAGTTCCGTTTCGACATGCTTCGACAGGACCTCCGTCGCCGTCGCCTCGGTGCACTGGTCCGACGGCACGGCGTTGAGGCAGACCAGGATAATGGCCTGGAAACCGGTCATGTCGCGGAGGGCATCGGCTTGCGGCCCCTTTCCTAATGCGCCATTGACACCCTAGCATGAGGCGCCACGAAGGCACCTGGAGGGGGAAACAATATGCTGATCGTCACTGTCATGTATCCGGGCGGCGAAAGCGCGCGGTTCGACCACGCCTACTACGCGGACAGCCACATGCCGATGGTCCGCCGCCGTTGGAACCCGATGGGGCTGCAGCAGGACCAGGTGACGCGCGGCGTGGCCGGGCCGGACGGCGCGGCGCCCGCCTACGTGGTCACGACGCTGCTGACCTTCGATTCGATGGACAGCTTCAAGGCCGCAGCCGACGCGCACGGCGCCGAGCTCTTTGGCGACATCCCAAACTTCTACGACGGCTCGCCGGCGCTCGGCTTCTACGAAACGGTGACGTGACCAATGACGGCGTCCATTGAAACCCGGAGCCAGCACGCCTGCTTCGGTGGCACGATGGGCTTCTACAGCCATGCCTCGGCCGCCACCGGGACGGACATGCGCTTCGCCGTCTTCCTGCCGCCGCAAGCGCAGCATAGCCGATGCCCGGCGCTGTACTACCTCGCCGGGCTCACTTGCACGGAGGAAACCTTCGCCATCAAGGCCGGCGCGCAGCGTTTGGCGGCGGAGCACGGGCTGGCGCTGGTGATGCCCGACACCAGTCCGCGCGGCCTCGATCTGCCTGGCGAGGCGGCGAGCTGGGATTTCGGCGTCGGCGCCGGGTTCTATCTGGACGCGACGGTTCTGCCCTGGGCCGCGCATTACCGCATGGCGAGCTATGTGACACAGGAATTGCCGGCGCTGATCGAGGCGAATCTACCAGTTCGGCCCGACCGGCGCGGCGTGTTCGGCCACTCGATGGGCGGGCACGGCGCATTGGTCACCGCGTTGCGGGAGCCTTCGCGCTGGCATTCGGTTTCGGCGTTCGCCCCGATCGCCAACCCGGTCGCGGCGCCATGGGGGGAGAAGGCGTTCAGCGGCTACCTCGGACCCGACCGCGCGGCGTGGGCGGCGTGGGACGCGAGCCTGCTGATGCGCGAGCGCGCGTATCCCGGCCCGATCCTGGTCGACCAAGGGCAGGATGACCAGTTCCTCGCCAGCCAGTTGCATCCCGAGGCGCTGGAGCAGGCGGCGGCGGCATCCGGCCAGGAGCTGACCCTGCGGCGGCAGCCCGGCGACCATAGCTATTGGTTCATCCAGACCTTCGTCGGCGACCATCTCGCGCACCATGCACGCCAGTTGCTGGGGTAGTCCGGTGCGTGCCTTGCTTGTCCTTCTGGCGCTGTGCGGCGTCGTGCGCCCGGCTACGGCCCAGGAACGGCTGGCGTTCTGGAACCTGACCAGCTTCACCATCACCAACCTGGTCATGGCGCCGGCTGGCAGTGCCGACTTCGGCGCGAACCAATGCGCCAATGACCGCGACGGCAGCGTGGACCACGATGAGCGGCTGCGGCTCATTGGCGTCATGCCCGGCCGCTACGATGTGCGGCTGACCACGAAGCCCGGACGTGTGTGCACGGTCCGCAACGTCGAGCTGAAAGGTGGGGGCAAGTATGCGTTCTCCCTTTCGGACAGCGACCTCACGGATTGCAGATAACCCGAAGCTGGCCGGCAGGACGTCCTGGATGAAGAGCGCAGTACCGCGGCGCATGGCCGTGTCCTTTGCTGTGGCGGCGTCCGCCGCAGCGCTGATGCCGCTGATCGCGCTTGCGCAAGGCGGCGCTGCGCCGGGTGACGCAACCGCCGGCGCGCCCACTGCCGAAATCGCCCTGCCGACGGTGAACATCATCGGCAGCAGCCCGTTGCTGGGGTCCGGCATCGACCGCAACAAGCTGCCGGCCGCGACCAGCGTGCTGAACAGCGGCGACATCGCCCGCGACGGCACGCCCAACGCAATCCGGGCGCTCAACGAGCAGGTCGGCGGCGTGAACCTCAACTCTGCGTCGGGCAATCCCGACCAGCCGACCCTGCTGTATCATGGCTTCGAGGCCTCGCCCCTGCAGGGCACGCCGCAGGGGCTGGCGGTCTATGTGAACGGCGCGCGCTTCAACGACCCCTTTGGCGACACGGTGAACTGGGACCTGATTCCTAGCATCGCCATCGGTCAACTGAACCTGGAAGGCCCCAACCCGGTGTTCGGCCTGAATGCGCTGGGCGGGTCGCTGAGCGTGCAGCTCAAGAACGGCTTCACTTATCATGGCGGCGAGGCGGCGCTGTATGGCGGCTCGTTCGGCCGGGTCGTCGGCGAGTTCC
>CAXSGE010000002.1:0-160235 GCA_964236715.1 uncultured Acetobacteraceae bacterium
TGCCAACTTTTTGCCCCGCGCCAGATTTACGCGCTTTCTGACCGCCATCGACACCATGTCGACCACCGACAAAGCAAACACCTGAACAACCGGGCCGAGGTCTCGCACCAGCCGACGCGCCGACGAGAGCGGCAGATGCAGCGTTTCAAGTCAGCGCGCCACGCCCAGCAGCTCCTCTCCGCCCACGCCTGCATCCACAACCACTTCCAATCCCGCCGCCATCGCCTCACCGCCGACCAGCACCGGACCGCCCGCGACGCCGCCTTCCGCACCTGGCGCGAGGTCACCGCGGTTGCTGATGTCGCATAGACACCGAAGCCGGCCTGAGGTCATCGACACCCTTATCCCGTCAACCTGACAACGCCCTTCAGAACGCTCCAGCAAGCAAACCCCGACGACATCGTGGTCGTTGCTTTTTCGGGACATGGCACGACGACCCATGAATTGGCCCCTCACGATGCTGATGGGCATAGCCCTATGGAAACGTTCATCTCCACGGCAGACCTGTCGCGCTGGATCTCGGCGATCCCAGCCCGCAATCTCCTGCTCGTCTTGGACTGCTGCTTCGCGGGCGGCGTCGGCGCAAAGGTCATGCAAGTGGACCTTCTGCCGCGTTCCCTGACTTCGGTGACGCCGCCCATGCAGCAGATTGCAGGGACGGGCCGCATCGTCCTGACCGCCGCCAGCGCAGATGAGGAGGCGTTTGAGAGCATGTCGGGCGGCCATGGCCTGCTCACCCTCCATCTGCTCGCCGCCCTGCAAGGGGCGCCGGAGGTCATATCCGACGGCAGGATTCAGTTCTACCGGCTGCTCGGTTATGTGACCAGGCGGGTCGCGGACGAGGCACGCGGAAAGGGCCGCGCCCAGACCCCGACCATGAGAGGCAGCTTGAACGGCGAGGTTGCCTGGCCGGTCTTCAGCGCCGGCCCGCGATACCGAGACGCCTGCCCGGAAATGGCGGCAACGCCGGCGACCGCCGATTTGCAGAGTCTGGCCACTTTCGGCTTCCCGGAAGAGGTCATCGCTGCTTGGGCCGGCGAGGTCAGCTCCCTGAATCAGCTGCAGGTGGATGCCATCAACGCCTTCGGAGTGTTCGGCGGCAACAACCTCGTCGTCTCGGCCCCCACATCCTCAGGCAAGACAATGGTGGGAGAATTAGCGGCGCTGCACGGCGCGCTGCGCCGGAGGCGGGCCATTTTCCTGATGCCGACTAGGGCATTGGTCTACGACAAAAAGCGGCAGTTCGACCGCGTTTACGGGCGGTTTGGCGTCGTGACCCTCGAGGCGACGGGCGAGACGGACGACATCGGGCCGCTGCTCCGGGGTCGCTTCGACATCGCATTGCTCACCTATGAGAAGTTCCTCGCCATCGCAATCACCTACTCGCACGTCCTCGATCAGGCAGGAACGGTCGTCATCGACGAGGTGCAGATGATTGCCGACGAGTCGAGGGGTCGGAACCTCGAGTTCCTGATGACCCTCCTTGTCATGCGGAAGCGAGGCGGGGAAGCGCCGCAGCTGATCGCACTATCCGCGGTGATCGGCGACACCAACGGCCTGGAGAGTTGGCTCGGAGCGCGCCTCCTGCGGCGGGCCGACCGGCCTGTGCCACTCGACGAGGGTCTGCTGCTGGGAGACGGCCGGTTCCGGTTCATCGATGGTGCGACGAAGGAGGAGCGGGTATCGGACCCTATCATCAGGCGCAACATGCTGAGCGATTCCAGCCAGGATTGGGTCATCCCCCTCGTCCGCAAGCTCGTCGGCGACGGGAAGCGGGTCATCGTGTTCCGGGAGGAGACTGGCGAGGCTCGCGGTTGTGCCAGGTATCTTGCGGGGAACCTTAAGCTTCCGCCGGCCGCCGAGGCCCTCGGGGAGCTTCCGCCTGGTGACCCGTCGAGGACATCGGCGGCCCTCCGGGACTGTCTGCAAGGAGGGGTCGCCTTCCACATATCGCATCTTTCCCCTGGCGAACGCCGGGTTGTCGAGGAACACTTCAGGAAACCAGGAGGAGGCCTTCGGGTCCTCGCAGCGACGACGACCTTGGCGATGGGCGTGAACACTCCGGCTGAAGCGGTAGTCGTCGTCGGCCTCGAGCATCCACAGCAGAAGTCCTACAGCGTGGCCGAATATAAGAACCTGGCCGGCCGGGCCGGACGGCTGGGCTACGCCGGACGCGGCACGTCATACCTGCTCGCCACCACCGGACGCGAGGAGCATGACCTGTGGCGGCGCTACGTGACGGCAGTGCCCGAGGACGTCCGATCCCGCTTCATGGAGGCGGACGTCCGAACGATGATCGTGCGGGTCGTGGCTGCCACTCGACGGGCGCTTCGACGCGAGGCCACCGGCCTGACGGCCGAAGAGATCATCGACTTCCTTGAAGCCAGCTTCGCCTCTTTTCAGATGGCACGGGCCTGTGGTGGGGCGTGGCGGTGGGAACGCGACCATGTCGAGCGCAACCTCGCCTCACTCACATCGGCCGGGCTGCTCGAAGCGGACGCCGAGGGCCATTACAGCCTGACGCCTTTAGGCGAGCTTTGCGGTGAGACTGGTACCGAGGTGGCCTCAGTAGTCCGCGTGGCATCCTGCTTGCGCACGCTTACGCCCGACCTCATCACGGACCCTGTGCTGCTCGCCGTGTCCCAGGTTACGGACGAGGCCGACGGCGTGCGGATGCCATTCAACAAGAGGAGTGTGCAGCCCCACCACGCCGAGCCGATGACCTGGTTTGGGGAGTTGATGAGGCAGGGCATCGCTCGGCCGGTGTTGGCGGCTTTCCGCTTCGACCTCACTGAACCGGGGCAGGACCTGATGCGGGCGAAGAGGACCGTCGCCTGTCTCCTCTATGTCCAAGGTTTGAATATGCTGCAGATTGAGGAGTTCCTGACCCAGCACGGTAGGACGAGCGATGGGATCTCCGGACCAGTGCGCCAAACCACGGCCAGGACACGCGATGTGCTGCCGATGGTCGCGAGGGTCGCGGCCCTGCTCCACCCCGGCCTTCCTCTGGGGGAGCGCCTGGATCGGCTTCTTGTCAGGCTCGAGTTCGGGGTTGGCGGAGCCGTTGCCGATCTTGCCGGCCAGGCGCGAGCCGCGCTCAGCCGTGCCGAATACCAACTGCTTGCTGCATCAGGTCTCGGCAAACCCGACCGCGTCGTTGCGACCGGGGACGACGTCCTGCTCGGCCTCTTGGGCACCAGGGAAAAGGTCGATGCCCTCAGGCGCGCGTGCGACCAAGTGGTAGAGATACGTGCGAGGAAAGCAGCTGAGACGATGTCTTTGCTGGAAGCCTACATCGGCTGATCATGCCGACATCGAGCCACCGTCAATAGTGATGGAGTATCACGGGTTCCACGATCAGCCGCTCCCCGAATCGGCGGGTTATCTCCGCGGCCGCTTGCGGACTGCTTTCAACCACGATTCGCCTCGGATTGGTTGAGCCCTTGACCCGAACACCGGGAACCTGCCGGACCTGCTCCTCAGGCGTGGCATCGCACGGCCGAACACCCCGCCGCAGGGCAATCACGTACGTGGTCAAAGCAGCCTCCTCATCCCTAGCTCGTCTCTACACCCAGTCGCGGCATTCCGCGACCTTCATGTTCGGAAGGCAAGCCGATCGACCGTAGCGCACCCATCAACATCTGGCGGGCAGCGTCGGTTCGTTCGGAGTTCCGTGGTAGAGCTTTGTAGCTTGCATCCCGCGACAGCAAGGCGGCCAGCGCAGCGCAAACCACCGGGCTTGCCATCGACGTGCCGTCCATGGCCCCGAAGAGCGGGGTCGTGCCATGACGGTCGGGCACCGTCGCCAATATCCCTACGCCTGGAGCCGAGCAGTCAACGCCAGGGCCATGAGAGGAGAAGCTTGCCGAGAAGAGGTTCTCGCGGCCAAACAAGGCGGCGTCGAGGGGCAGCCTGGAGGCGGACAAGCTGCCCGGGGGACCCCAACCTGCAAGCCCGAGGGCAGCGACGCCAACAGCTTCAGGGAACGCCGCGGGATACTGGACGGCGCCACCATTGTTCCCTGCCGCGCAGATGCAGAGCGTTCCCCGGTCTGCGGCGTCCTGAATGGCGGATTGAACGATTAACGAGGGCGTGTCGGCGCCCAGGCTCAGGTTGATGAGGTCGACCCCATGGTCGCGCGAGAGGGCGTCAATGGCGTTGGCTATGTCGGCGTTGCTCGCGCCGCTCGCCGGCCCCGAGAACGCCCTGGCGACCAGGAGGTCGCAACCTGGGGCAATGCCGGCGTAGGTTCCCGTCACAACGCTGCGCGCACCGATCGTGCCGCAGACATGGGTGCCGTGCGCAGCCACGTCCGACCCGGAGCCCGGTGGATAGGCGTTGCCGCCCAGGAAGGCGCCAATGGACATAAGGTGGGAAAGGCAAGGATGCGGCCCGGCGCCAGTGTCTATGACACCGACCCGGATGCCTTTCCCAAGATCCGGATCGTGGACGTCCAGGCCCAGGACGCCGTGCCACCAGCCGAGCGGCCCGTCGTTGGGCAAAGCCGGACATTCGATCCCGGCCGCGATTGCGTGCCCTCGGACGACCATGGGCCAGAAGCCGCCCGCCGGATCAATCAGGGCCGTGAAGGGTTCATGGCCGAGCGCAAGGCTGAGGGTGCATCGGCCGCCGGCATCCGTCACGCCGGAATACTCGGCGAGGCCATCTGACCATCGCGCATAGAGCTTGATGGAAACATGTGGAAGTGGCCTGCCCCCGCCCATCACGTGCAGGGCAAACGGTTCCGTCAGGCCGGTGCCAAGCGCCAGCGGTGTTGCCGCGCGGTCGAGGGGCAGGTCTGGCGGGGGAATGATGTCCGGCCAGTGGAGGATCTCCTCCTCGACGATCGATCCCGGCGGTGGCGAGATCAGAAAGGAAGCATCGGCCTCAATGACCTCAGCGCGTAACCCGAGTCGGGCAACGGGGCCGGACACGACAGGCATCCCCATTGGCGCCGCAGCATCGACCTTGCTCGGAAACGCAGTGCGGGATCGTAGGTCAGCCTCCTCGCCCGTGCTTGCGACCGTTCTCTTAGCCACAACGAACCGCGGCATTCAACCTCGCTTATGTGATTTGGGAGGCGGTCGGCCCTGCACACAGGGAGGAGCCGCTGTTGACGAACATACCTGGTCAGCACGGTCGATCCAACCCGCCTGCGGGGGGAAAACCCGATCCCCAGTCGACACAAGGGAGACGGGCAGTGTCGGTTAGCGCTCCTCGGGCAATCTAGACGGAAGTAGGAACAGCTTGCCCGCCAAGACGGCGTTCAGGAGCGAGCAAAGACCCCTCTTGAGCTTCGGACAGCTCCGGTCCCATGGCCGCCAGTAACGCGCAAGCACGATGGGGCCGCCCACCATCCAGGCTGCCCTTGGACGCGCCGGGACACTTTCTCGAGTCCGATGAGCCAGCTTACGTCATGCGGGAGTGTAAGGGGCCGTCGTTCACTGATGGTCGGATATGGTGAACGCGGACGCAGAGCGGACAAAGGATTTGAGTCGGCTGCGGCCGATCATGGCAACGTAGAAAATCTGCGATAACACAACGGGATAATGGTGGAGCTGAGCGGGATCGAACCGCTGACCTCCTGAATGCCATTCAGGCGCTCTCCCAACTGAGCTACAGCCCCGCCAGCGCCGGGCTCGGCGAGCCCGGCTACGGAAGGCGCGGGTAATAGCCCCCCCCGCGCCCGACATCAAGAGGCTACGCGGCCTTCAAACCCTCATGCACCGCAAACGAAGCCTCGGTCTTCGCCTTCAGCTCATCCATTGTCACGCCCGGCGCCATGTCGACCAACGTCAGTCCTGGACGCCCCACATCGAACACGCCAAGCTCCGTCACCACCACGTTCACCACCCCCGCCCCGGTAAGCGGCAGCGTGCACGACCGCAGCAGCTTCGGCTTGCCGCCGGCCGTGTGCTCCATCAGCACCACCACCCGCGGCACGCCGGCCACGAGGTCCATGGCGCCGCCCATGCCCTTCACCATCTTGCCGGGGATCATCCAGTTCGCCAGGTCGCCGTTCTCCGCCACCTGCAGCGCGCCCAGGATCGAGATCGCGATATGCCCGCCACGCACCAGCGCGAAGCTCGCGGCGCTGTCGAAAAAGCTCGTGGTCGGCAGCTTGGTCACCGTCTGCTTGCCGGCGTTGATCAGGTCGGCGTCCTCCTCCCCCTCGAACGGGAAGGCGCCGATGCCCAGCATGCCGTTCTCGCTATGCAACTGGATGCTGATGCCGGGCGGGATGTGGTTGGCAACCAGGGTCGGGATGCCGATGCCCAGGTTCACGTACATGCCGTCTTCCAGCTCCCGCGCCGCGCGGGCCGCCATTTCGTCTCGGGTCCAAGCCATGATGCGTCTCCTTACGCCGGAAGGGAGTCGGTGCCGGCCGCGGCCGGAACGGGGGCTGTGTCGCGCTTGCGGACCGTCCGCTGCTCGATCCGCTTCACGATGTTCTTCACCTCGACGATGCGGTTCACGAAGATGCCCGGCGTGACGATGTGGTCGCCGTCCAGCGCGCCCTGTTCCACCAGCTCCTCGACCTGCGCCACCACCATCTTGGCGGCGGTGGCCATGATCGGGTTGAAGTTCCGCGCCGTCATCCGGTAAACGAGATTTCCCTCGGGGTCGCCGCGCCAGGCATGCACGATGGCGAGGTCGGCGACGATCCCACGCTCCATGATGTAACGCTGGCCGTCGAACTCGCGCTCGTCCTTGCCCTCTGCGATCGCGGTGCCCACGCCGGTGCGGGTGTAAAAGGCCGGGATGCCTGCGCCGCCGGCGCGGATGCGCTCGGCCAAGGTGCCCTGCGGATTGAACTCGATCTCCAGTTCGCCCGCCAGGTACTGCTTGGCAAAAGTCGCATTCTCGCCGACGTAAGAAGAGATCATCTTGCGTATCTGCCGGGTCTGCAACAGCAAGCCCAGCCCGGCGTCGTCCACGCCCGCGTTGTTCGACACGCAGGTCAGGTCCTTGACGCCGCTCTCGCGGATCGCTTCGATCAGCGCCGTCGGGATGCCGCATAGGCCGAAGCCGCCGGCCATAATTACCATGCCGTCTCGCAGCACCCCGTCCAGCGCCGCCGCCGCATCCGGATAGATTTTGCTGACCGCCATTCCTCACCCCTTTTTGTTGGCCCGTATCGCCGACCCTATCGCATACGAGTCGGCCCGGCAAAAGCGCCCGCTAGCCCATGACCAACCCATGCTGGCGTAAAAATCCCAGCAGCGGCAGCAACGGCAGCCCCAGGATGGCGGCGTGCTCGCCCTCAACGCTGTCGAACAAATGAACGCCCATCCCCTCCAGCCTATACGCCCCGACGCAAGCCAGGACGGCGTCGCCCTCCACGGCCAAGTAGTCCTCCAGGAACGCATCGCTGAACCCGCGCATATGCAGCCGGGGCGCGGCCACATGACGCCAAACCTCTCGGCCGCCACGCAGGCAGACCACGGCGGTGACCAGGCGATGCGTTTGCCCGCGCAACGCCAGAAGATGGGCGCGGGCGTCGTCGATATCGGCCGGCTTGTCGAACCACGCATCGCCGCACACCAGCAACTGGTCCGCGCCAATCACCATCGCGTCAGGGTCGCGGATGCGCTCCGCCTTCAACCCAGCGAGCGTCAGCGCGGTGTCGGCAGCGTCGACGCCCTCCGCGCGGCAGGCCTGCTTGATCGCCGCCTCGTCCACCCGGGCGGGCCGCGCCTCGAACCGCAGGCCCGCCGCGGCCAGCAACGCAGCCCGGGCGGCGGACTGGCTGGCCAGGACCAGCGGCGGAAACGGCGCTTGGATCATGCCGAAGGCGGCGCGGACGCAACGGCCAGCGCCTCCTTGCGCCGCCGCTCGTGCCACGCGTCCATAAGCTGAATGACGGTGGCGGCGGTTTCCTCGATCGACCGCCGGGTCACGTCGATCACCGGCCAGCCGCGCCTGGTGCACAGCCGCCGCGCCCACAGCAGCTCGCCGCGCACCGACTCGACATCCACGTAGTCGCTCGTGTCCTGCCGCACCCGGCCGGTGTCGTTGCCGGCGGCGATCAGCTTCAGCCGGTGGCGGCGGATTTCGATCAGCGCCGGCGGGTCGAGCGTGAGTCCGATCACCGGGCAGACCGGCGCCTCCAGCCCCGGCGGGTCCGGCGTGCCCGGCACCAGCGGCACGTTGGCGGCCTTCACCCCGCGGTTGGCAAGGTAGAACGAGGTCGGCGTTTTCGAACTGCGCGACACGCCGACCAGCACCACATCTGCTGAGGCGATGCCCGCCTGCGCCTGGCCGTCGTCATGCGCCAGCACATAGTGCATCGCGTCGATCCGGCGGAAATAGTCGGCATCCAGCACGTATTGCCGGCCTGGCCGCGACTGTGCCTGGGTGCCGATATGCTCCTGCAGCATGACCAGCACCGGTTCCAGCACGTTCAGCACCGACACGCCAAGCCGCAGGCACGTGGTTTCCAGGTCGTTGCGCAGCGCCTTGTCGATGACGGTGGACAGCACCGGGCCGGGCTCGGCCTCGATCCCCTCCAGCACGCGGTGCAGTTGGAAGCGGGTCCGGATCAGGCTCCAGCGGTGGTAGACGATCGACGCTTGTTCGAACTGCGAGACGGTGGCGCGGGCGATGCTGTTCAGCGTCTCTCCGGTGGCGTCGGATACCAGATGCAGGTTCATGCGCGGCGGTTCCGTATTGTGGGAGAGCTGGGGATAACTCGGTTTTGGCGGCTTAGGCGGCGTCGTGAGTCATGGAAGCGGGGATCGTTGGTGGAATGGAGCGTACTGGGGATAGTACGCGGATGCATCGTGTACTGGAATGGGGTACCCCGGAAGCCCTGAGCCAAAAACAATGACTTGCCGGGGTTCGAGGTTGTGGGCACGGCGGGGATAACTTGGGGATAACCGGGTACCCCCCGACTCACAGCCCCTATGACTCCCCCATCAAGACTCTTAGACTTAATCTTCTTAAGAGTAAGGCACACAATGACAAAGCCGTTGCTGCGCGTCCTGGCAGGGGAAGCGGTCTGGCCGCCGCCGATGTGGCTGATGCGCCAGGCCGGGCGCTACCTGCCGGAATACCGCGAACTCCGGGGCCAGACCGGCGATTTCATCAGCCTATGCACCACGCCGACGCTCGCGTCCGAGGTGACGCTGCAGCCGATCCGCCGCTATGGCTTCGACGCTGCGATCCTGTTCAGCGATATCCTGATGCTGCCCTGGGCGCTCGGCTATGGCCTGGCATTCAAGGAGGGAGAGGGTCCAGTGTTGCCCCGACTCACCACTGGGCAAGAGGTCTCGGCACTGAACCCGGGCCGAGTCGAGGCGGCCATCGCGCCGATCCTCGAAACCGTGCAGCGCACCAAGGCAGGGCTTGATGAGTCGACTGCGCTGATCGGCTTCGCCGGCAGCCCGTTCACCGTCGCCTGCTACATGGTCGAGGGCGGCGGATCGAAAGACTTCGCCCGCATCCGCGGCATGGCGCACGGCGAGCCCGAACTGTTCAAATCGCTGATCGACGTGCTGGCCGACTCAACGGTCGAATACCTTGCTGCCCAGATCGCCGCGGGCGCCGATGCCGTCATGCTGTTCGACAGTTGGGCCGGCGTGCTCTCGCCCCGGCTGTTCGCGCTACACGTCATCGAGCCGACCCGGCGCATCGTGGCTGCCCTGCGCGCGCGGCACCCCGCCACCCCCATCATCGGCTTCCCCCGCCTGGCCGGCGTGCTGGTCGGCGCCTATGCCGAGCAGACCGGAGTCGACGCCGTCGCGCTAGACACCGGCGCCGAGTTGTCCATCGCCACCAAACTGGTGCCCGCCACCGTTGCGACTCAGGGCAACCTCGACCCGCTATCGCTGGTCGCGGGCGGCGAGGCCCTGGCGGCGGAGGTCCGCGGCGTGCTGACCGGCGCATGGGGCCGCCCCCATATCTTCAACCTCGGCCATGGCATTGTCCCGCAGACGCCGCCGGAACACGTGGCGGACCTGGTGAAACAAGTCCGCGCCGCCTGAATGGAGGTTCCCAATGCGCTTGCAGCTTGACCGCGTCATGTCGCCCCTGGGCGAAATCTTGCTGGTTTGCGATGAGGAGGGCCGCCTGCGCTCGCTCGACTTCCACGATTATGAGCATCGGATGCGGCAACTGCTGCGGCTGCACTACGGAGCGTTCGAGCTGACGAGCGCACCCGCGCCGGATGCTGTCGCCATGCCGTTGTGCGCCTATTTCGCCGGCGACCGAGCGGCACTCGCGGCGATTGCGGTCGAGACCGGGGGCACGCCGTTCCAGCGCTCCGTCTGGGCGGCGCTCCGCCGTATCGCGCCGGGCGTCACCACCACCTACGGCGCGCTCGCAGCCATGATTGGCCGGCCAACCGCCGTGCGTGCCGTGGGCCTGGCCAATGGCGCCAACCCGGTTTCGATCGTCGTGCCTTGCCACCGCGTGATCGGCTCCGACGGCGCGCTGACCGGCTTCGGCGGCGGCCTGCACCGCAAGCGCTGGCTGCTCGAACACGAGAGTGTCGCGCTCAGGTCCGAACGGCAACCGATGTTGGTTTAGCGTCTCCGGCCGCGTCGTTTCGCCATTGCCCCCGACTCCCGCTTGACTGCGGCCCCTTACTGGCCAAGTTGGCATCCATGCCCCAGCGTAAGATCGCCGTCGTCCTGTTCAATCTCGGCGGCCCGGACAAACCGGCCTCGGTCCGGCCGTTCCTGGTCAACCTGTTCAAGGACCCTGCCATCCTGCGGGTGCCGTTCTTCGTCCGCCCCCTGCTCGCCCGCATCATCGCGCACGCCCGGCTCAAGGCCGCCAGCGCCAACTACGCCATCCTGGGCGGCAAATCCCCGCTGCTGGAGCTGACCGAGGAGCAGGCCCGCGCCCTGGAAGGCGCGCTGTCCGACATGAACGCCCGCTGCTTCGTCGCCATGCGCTATTGGCATCCGTTCAGCATCGCCGCCGCCCGCGACGTGAAGGCGTGGGACCCGGACGAGGTCGTGCTCGTGCCGCTCTATCCGCAATACTCCACCACCACTACCGGCAGCAGCCTGTCCGCCTGGCGCGAGGCGGCGGCGCAGGCCGGGCTGATCAAACCGGTCAGCACCCTGTGCTGCTACCACTCGGACCCCGGCTATGCCCGGGCCACCGCCGCCATGGTGCGCCGTGCCTACACCGAAGCCCGCGCCACGCTCGACCCTGCGATCCCGCTGCGCGTGCTGTTCTCCGCCCATGGCCTGCCCGAAGCCATCGTGAAGGCCGGCGATCCCTACCAGTTCCAGGTCGAGCGCACCGTGGCTGCCGTGGTGCGTGGCCTCGACATGCCGGACCTTGACTACACCGTCTGCTTCCAGTCCCGCGCCACGCCGCAGAAATGGATCGACCCCAGCACCGAGGTCGAGATCGAACGGGCCGCCCACGACAAGACCGCCGTTCTGGTCGTGCCGATCGCCTTCGTCTCCGAACATTCGGAAACGCTGGTGGAGCTCGATGTCGAATACCGCGAGCTTGCCGAGAAAGAGGGCGTGCCCGGCTATTTCCGCTGCCCGGCGCAGAACAGCGACCCCGGCTTCATCGAGGCGTTGGCCGAGCTGGTCCGCATGACGCTTGGCCGCGGCCCCGGCCTGTGCAGCTTCGTCGGCGGACGCACCTGCCCGCGGCCTTTCGGCGACTGTCCGCATGCCCGCGCCGGTGCGCCCCGCCTCGCGCCCGCGTTGGCGCAGGTCTCGTGACGCCAAGCCCGCTGCGGCTGGTCATCTTCGATTGCGACGGCGTGCTGGTCGACAGCGAGGGGCCGGCCGCGCAGGTGACGGCGCGCGAGGTCGGCCTGCTGGGCTGGCCAATGACGGCGGACGAGGCGATGGCGCGGTTCATTGGCCTGCGCCTGTCCGATATGCCGGCGCTGGTGGCGGCGCATACCGGGCGTCCGGTTCCGCCGGATTGGGTGGAGCATATGCGCGCCCGGTTGATCGAGGCGCTTGCCACGCAGGTGGAGCCGATGCCAGGTGCTGCGGCCGTGTTGCAGGCGACAGCCGCGCTCGGCCTGCCGTATCGGGTCGCTTCCAATTCCTCGCATGAGGAGATGGCGGTGAAATTTGCCCGGACCGGCTTGATGCCCCTGGTCGAAGGCCGGGTCCACAGCGCCCGCGACGTAGCGGCCGGCAAGCCCGCGCCTGATGTGTTCCTGGCGGCGGCCGCTGCTGCAGGCGTGCCGCCCCAGGCCTGCATCGTGGTTGAGGACAGCCTGCCCGGCATACGCGGCGCGCTGGCAGCCCCCATGACCTGCATCGGGCTCGACCCGCACGGACCCGGTGACGCGCTGCGGGCCGCCGGCGCCCATCCAATCCGGGCGCTGTCCGAGCTGCCGGCGCTGTTCCGGGCCGCGATGCGCGCTGCCGCATGACCTCTCGGGAATGACGATCGCGGCGCTGGCCTATGTCTATCCCTGGACCAAGGCCCTCCACGTGATCTCGGTGATCGCCTGGATGGCCGGGCTGTTCTATTTGCCCCGGCTGTTCGTCTATCACTGCGGCTTGGCGCGCGGAACGATCGAGAGCGAGCGCTTCAAGGTCATGGAGCGCCGCCTGCTGAAGCAGATCATGCTGCCGGCAATGCTGAGCACCTGGCTGTTCGGCATCTTGCTGGTGCTGACGCCCGGCATCGTGGCGTGGTCGCCGTTCAACTGGTGGCATGTGAAATTCGCCGCGGTGTTCCTCATGACGGGCTTCCAGGGCGCGGCCGGCAAGTGGCGGCGCAATTTCCTGGAAGACCGCAACCAGAAGCCGCACCGCTATTTCCGCTATGCCAACGAGGTGCCGACGCTGCTGATGATCGTTGCCGTCATCATGGTCATCGTGAAGCCATTCTGACGCGCCACGCGAAAATGGCTTGACGCCGCGAGTTGCTGATGCCAACTGACTGCCAACGGCAAAGGCTGGCCCTTTGACGCCATACTCAGGAACCGGCGGCCTTTCAGGCCCTGTTCTTTTCCCCCAAAGGGATAACGCTAGCCGCCGCATCCGCGGGTATCGGCTGGCATCACGCTTTATCCCCGCACATCCAGATACACTGAGGCAGCCTCATGCACCTCGCCGAACTCAAGGCCAAATCCCCGGCCGATCTCCTGAGCTTCGCCGAATCCCTACAAGTCGAAAACGCGTCGTCGCTGCGGAAGCAGGACATGATGGTCGCGATCCTGAAGAACTTCGCCGACAACGACCAGGCGATCTACGGCGAAGGCACGCTGGAGATCCTGCCCGACGGCTTCGGCTACTTGCGCAGCAGCCAGGCCAACTTCCTGCCGGGGCCGGACGACATTTATATCAGCCCGAACCAGGTGCGGCGGTTTGCCCTGCGCACCGGCGACACCGTCGAGGGCCAAATTCGCGCCCCCCGGGACGGCGAGCGCTATTTCGCGCTGCTCAAGGTCAACACCATCAATTTCGAGCCGCCGGACGCAGTGCGCCACCGCATCAACTTCGACAACCTGACTCCGCTGTATCCCGACCGTAAGCTGAAGATGGAGGTCGAGAACTTCCAATCGGTCGCCAAAGGGCCGGGCAAGGACATGACGCCGCGGGTGATCGACCTGATCGCGCCCATCGGCATGGGGCAACGCGCCCTGATCGTGGCGCCGCCGCGCACCGGCAAGACGGTGATGCTGCAGAACATCGCCACCGCCATTTCGGCCAACCACCCCGAGATCTTCTTGATCGTGCTGCTGATCGATGAGCGGCCCGAGGAAGTGACGGACATGTCCCGCACCGTGAAGGGCGAGGTCGTCGCCAGCACCTTCGACGAGCCCGCCACCCGGCACGTCGCGGTGACTGAAATGGTGCTGGAAAAGGCCAAGCGCCTGGTCGAGCACAAGCGCGACGTCGTGATTTTGTTGGACAGCATCACGAGGCTGGCCCGCGCCTACAACACCGTCGTGCCGTCGTCGGGCAAGGTGCTGACCGGCGGCGTCGACGCGAACGCGCTGCAACGGCCCAAGCGGTTCTTCGGCGCGGCCCGCAACATCGAGGAGGGCGGCAGCCTGACCATCATCGCCACCGCCCTGATCGACACCGGCAGCCGAATGGACGAGGTGATCTTCGAGGAGTTCAAGGGCACCGGCAACTCCGAGATCATCCTGGACCGCAAGCTGTCGGACAAGCGCACCTTCCCCGCCATCGACATCACCAAGTCCGGCACCCGCAAGGAGGAGTTGCTGGTCGAGCGCGGCACGCTGTCGAAGATGTGGGTGCTGCGCCGCATCCTGGGCCCGATGGGCATGACGGACGCGATGGACTTTTTGCTGGACAAGCTGAAGTACAGCAAGACGAACCAGGACTTCTTCGACGCGATGAATACCTAACGCACGGACGGGCCTGGCGGTCTATCAGCCTGACCGCCTGCGCAGGCGCGTTGTCCGGTAAACGTCGGCCAACGGCGTTCGAAAGCCGATGCTTTCGAGGATCAGGTCGCCATCGATTATGCGTTCCGGCTCCTGCGGCCACGAGCCATCCTTGCGGCGACGCAACAGGTCGGCGCCAATCTTGATGTTGAACAGCACCAGGATTTCCTGCACGCTTGGAATAGTCGTGTAGGTCCAAACGTTGGCCCAGGTCTCGGCCTGGTTGCTTGGCGAAAGGATCTCAACAATCAATACCGGATTGCTGAGGGCAGCCTCCTCAATCTCATATTCGGTGCATGTCACCGCTAAGTCCGGAACCCGCATGTTGAAGCTTGCTTGCACGTGCGGGACGACGCCGGAAGTGGCCGCGACGGCGCATGGTCCACCTCGCTCAAGTAGATGGTTCCGTAGCAAGGCGCCTAGTTCGTTTTGCAACATACCATGCGTGCGCTTGGCCGGAGACATAGCCTGCGGCTCGCCATCGACGAGCTGCCATGCCCGGCCATCACCGGGTTCCCAATCCAGGAACTCTTCTAAGGACATACGAACGGGGATTTTTGCGACTGCAACCATGTTCCAAAACTAGCACAGATGCATCGCCAGATCATCAGCCTCGTTGCTGTCCATTCGACATTGCACACTTAAAGATATCCTTATATACCGCCGCGCAAAGCGAGGAACCCCAACCATGCCCGACGTGAATATCCCCCACGACTACAAGGTCCGCGACATCTCCTTGGCCGAATGGGGCCGCAAGGAGATTCTCATGGCCGAGGACGAGATGCCCGGCCTGATGGCGTTGCGTGCCGAATACGGCGCGTCGAAGCCGCTTGCCGGCGCCCGCATCGTCGGCAGCCTGCACATGACCATCCAGACCGCCGTGCTGATCGAGACCCTGACCGCGCTCGGCGCCACCGTCCGCTGGTCCTCCTGCAACATCTTCTCGACTCAGGACCACGCCGCCGCGGCCGTTGCCGTGGCCGGCACCCCGGTGTTCGCCTGGAAGGGCATGAACGAGCAGGAGTTCTGGGACTGCATCGAGGCGACCGTGCGCGGACCCGATGGATGGGTCCCGAACATGATCCTGGACGACGGCGGCGACCTGACCAAGCTGGTCCACGAGAAGCATCCGGACCTGCTGCCCGGCATCAAGGGCCTGAGCGAGGAAACCACGACCGGCGTGCACCGGCTGTGGGAGATGGCGAAGGCTGGCACGCTCAAGGTGCCCGCGATCAACGTCAACGACAGCGTGACGAAGTCGAAGTTCGACAACCTGTATGGCTGCAAGGAGAGCCTGGTCGACGCCATCCGCCGCGGCACCGACGTGATGATGGCGGGCAAGGTCGCGGTCGTGGCCGGCTACGGCGACGTGGGCAAGGGCTCGGCCGCCAGCCTGAAGAACGGCGGCTGCCGGGTGCTGGTGACGGAGGTCGACCCGATCTGCGCCCTGCAGGCGGCGATGGAGGGCTTCGAGGTCGTGACCATGGAAGATGCGGCCCCGCGCGGCGACATCTTCGTGACGGCGACCGGCAACATCGACGTGCTGACGGTCGACCACATGCGCGCCATGAAGAACCGCGCCATCGTCTGCAACATCGGCCACTTCGACAGCGAGATCCAGATCGAGGGCCTGCGCAACTTCAAGTGGGAGAACGTGAAGCCGCAGGTGGACGAGGTCGTGTTCCCCGATGGCAAGCGCCTGATCGTATTGAGCGAGGGACGCCTCGTGAACCTCGGCAACGCCACGGGCCACCCGAGCTTCGTGATGTCCGCGTCCTTCACCAACCAGGTGCTGGCGCAGATTGAGCTGTGGACGGCGCCGCCGGGCAAATATGAGAACCAGGTTTACACATTGCCGAAGCAGCTCGACGAAAAGGTCGCGGCGCTGCACCTGGCGAAGGTCGGCGCGGCGCTGACCAAGCTGACGCCGAAGCAGGCGGAGTATATCGGCGCCCCGGTGTCCGGCCCGTTCAAGCACGACCTCTACCGCTACTGACCGTTCCACTGATGCTGGCAGGGCCGCCCTGGTCGCAACCGGGCGGCCCTCCAGAATTCGTGATTGAACGCTCGTGAGTTGTCACATAGCTGTCGTGGAATAGGCGTGCCGGTTGGCTAGGGTCCCCCAAAATTTGTGGGACAAGCCGATGCCAGACACCACCGTAAGCTCCGCCGGGTTTTCCGCCGGCCCGGCTCAAAGCAGTGGCGTAAACCTGAACGCCAAGCCTCCTGCGTCGGTTCTCGTCATCTTCATCGGGCTGCTGGTCGTAGGCATCGGCTTCGTCGTGCAAGGCTTGACGCACGACATCTCCGAGGCCGGCGGACCGCCGCTCGCCATCGGCGCTTTCGTGCTGCTGGGCCTGGCGCTGCTGATTGCCTTGGCGTTCGAGTTCGTCAACGGCTTCCATGACACCGCCAACGCCGTCGCCACGGTGATCTACACGCACACCATGCCGGCGCAGTATGCGGTTGTCTGGTCGGGGTTCTTCAACTTCCTCGGCGTGCTCACGTCCTCCGGCGCCGTCGCGTTCACCATCGTAAGCCTGCTGCCGGTCGAACTGATCCTGCAAGTCGGCAGCGGCGCCGGCTACGCGATGATCTTCGCGCTGCTGATCGCCGCGATCATCTGGAACCTCGGGACCTGGTTCCTCGGGCTGCCGGCAAGTTCGTCGCACACCCTGATCGGCTCGATTATCGGGGTGGGCCTGGCGAACCAACTTCTTAGCACTAATTCGGCCGTGTCGGGCGTTGACTGGTCCCAGGTGTGGGGCGTGTTCAAGGCGTTGCTCGTCAGCCCTATCGTCGGTTTCGTCGGCGCAGCGCTTCTGCTGCTGCTGATGAAGGCGGTCGTGAAATCGAAGGCGCTCTATGAGGCGCCGCAAGGCAACAGCAAGCCGCCGACTTGGATACGCGGGTTGCTGATGCTGACCTGCACCGGCGTGTCGTTCGCGCATGGCTCGAACGACGGGCAGAAGGGCATGGGGCTGATCATGCTGATCCTGATCGGCGTGGCGCCGACCGCCTATGCATTGAACCGCGCGTTGCCGGACAGCAGCACGCCGGCGTTCATCCAGGCGACGCAGCGGGTCGAGGGCGTGTTCGCCGCCCGTGCGCAGAACCACGCCATTTCGGCCGAGCAGGCACGGGGCCGGGTCACCCAAGCGGTGCAGGAAAAGAGCTTCGTCAAGCCCGACGTGTTTGCAGCCATGTCGAGACTGGCGCACGACATGGCGGCGCAGGTGCAGGGGTATGGCGCGATCAAGCGCGTTCCCGCCGCACAGGTGCAGAACGTCCGCAACGACATGTTCCTGGCGTCCGAGGCCGTGCGCCAGATGGAAAAGCAGGGTGTGGCGTTCAATGCCGACGAGGCGGCCGTGCTGAAGACCTGGAAAGGCGAGCTTGATTCCGGCACGAAGTTCATCCCGCTTTGGGTGAAGGTGGCGGTGGCGGTGGCGCTTGGCCTCGGCACCATGATCGGCTGGAAGCGGATCGTGGTGACGGTGGGCGAGCGCATCGGCAAGACGCATTTGACCTACGGCCAGGGCGCGGCGGCCGAGTTCGTGGCGATGGCGACGATCGGCGCGGCGGACGCCTATGGCCTGCCGGTGTCGACGACCCACGTGCTGTCCAGCGGCGTCGCGGGCACCATGGCGGCCAACGGGTCGGGCCTGCAGTGGAGCACGGTGCGCAGCATCGCGATGGCTTGGGTCTTGACGTTGCCGGCGGCGGCGTTGCTGGCGGGGGCGCTGTATTTCGTGTTCCGCCAGTTGTTCTAGGCTTGTCAAAGCCGCTGGATGGCCACGCACCCCGGCGCCAGGCCCTCCGCCAGCCGCGCCACATGCTGATGGTGCGTGAGCACGATGACCTGCAGATCGGCGCTCAGCTCCACCAGCGCCCGCAGCGCAGCGGTCGCACGGTCGTCGTCGAAAGTCTGCAGGATGTCGTCCGCGATGAACGGCAGCGGCGGCGCGACGGTGCAGTGGTCGCGCAACGCCACTAGCCGCAGCGCCAAATAAAGCTGGTCCCGTGTCCCCTCCGACAATTGCTGCAGCTCCTTGCGCTCCTGCGGGAAGCGATGCTCGACCGCATGGAGCACCGCGCCATCCGGGCTGTCCTCGGCCGTCGCAATGCCATACGCGCCGTCCGTCACCGTAGCGAACGCGTCTGAGATTCGTTGGAGGCCGCTGCCGCCCGCGTCTTGTTCCACCGCCGCCATCGCGCGCGCCAGCATGCTGGATGCGACCTGCAGGACAAGCTGCTCCTCAAGCCGGCGTGCATAGAGCGTGGCTGCTGCCTCGTATTCGGCCCGCGTCTCGATTGCCGCAGTCTTGTTGGCATCCTCATCGAAGGCGATCCGCAGCTTGTCAAGCTGCACCGCCGCAGCCTCGGCCCGTCCCCCGGCATCCGTCATTGCAGCGTCGGCGGCATCGCGCTCGCCGGCCATCGCCTCGGCCGGCATCGCCGCTGCCTCTGCCCGCAGCTTGTCATGCGGTAGGCCATCGCCGTGCTCCCGCAGGAAAAACAGGGCGGCATCCCGCATGGCCGCGTGCCGGGTGTGCTCCCGCGCGGCTGCGATACGGGCATCGGCCTCTATAGCGGTTCCAGCGCCCGCGGCGGCGATCACCGCGTCCATCGCCTGTTGCGCCTGGCGCAGCCGCTCTACTGCAGCCTCCAGCACCGTCCGGCGTTGATCTAGGCTCAGTTGCGCCTGGTCCCACCCGCTGTCGAGCTTGGCGGCCTGGTCGCGCCGGGCGATCAGTGCACGGGCGGCCATGACGGGGTCCGGCTGGACTGCCTCCCCCACCGCGTCGGCTAATCCATGGACCACCACGCCGAAGCCGTCGAGGTCCGCCTGCATGTCGGCGATCCGCCCACCGAGTGCCGCCGCCTTCTGGTCGAGCTGGTCGAGGACCATGAGCCGCTCGAGCACCGCTGCGGTCGCGTCCGGGCGCTCTGCATCTGGCCGACCCAACTGCGCGAGCGTCGCTGCCCAGCCGGTCTCCCAAGCGGACAGTTCAGCCCGTGCAGCGTCGAGCGCATCCTTTGCGGCTTGCTGCTCTCGTCGTGCAGCATCCAGCCGGGCTTGCTGGAGAGTCGACGCCCGCTCGGCCCGCAGCGCCGCGTCCAGCCGCGCATCCCCAAGCGCCAGCAGCGCCGGCAATGGCTGCACCGGGACATCCAGCATCGCAGCGAGCCGCGTGGCCCAGGCCATATGCGCCTCGGCGACGGTGGCCGCAGCACCCTCTGCCACCTCGACGGCCTGCATCGCCTCGATCACCCGCAGCCGTGCTGCAAGCAGGCCGCGCAGGTCCGCGATGGTCGCGTCTGGGCCGAGGCCAAGCAGCGCGCAGGCTGCGGCCCAAGCCTCCCCGGCCCTTGTCGCCGCAGTGGCCGCTGCCGCAGTGGCTTGGCAGGCCGCTCCCCATTGCGCCTCGAGGTCCACCGCCTGCCGGGCCAGCCGCTCAGCCTCAGTGACCCGGTCAAGCTCGGCGATCCGGCGGTCCGCCAGGTCGTCGGCCGCGCGGACCTGCCGCTCGAACACCAGCGGGAGCGGCTCGTCGCCGGCATAGGCGCGCTCCGCCTCCATGTCGGGCTGGCCCAGCGGGAACACCCGCCGTTGGATCAGCCGCCAGCCATGATCCCGCGTGGCCCGGGCGGCCGAGATCGCGGCGGCGTCCGGCAGCGACCGCTCATGCAGCACCGCCAGGCTGCGTTGCAACGCGTTCAGGTCCGTCGCGAGGCGGTCCTGCAAGGTGGCGCGATCCTGCTCCAGCGCTACCGCCACGGCGCGCGCCGCATCCAGCCGCTCGAACGTCGCCTCGGACGGCGGCGCAAGCGCACGCAGGGCCGCAGCGCCGGCTGCCCAGCCTGGCGCCTGCGCGAGCGCCGCGCGCAACTGCGCCTGCGCGGCCGACACGGCATCAGCGGCGGCAATGGCGTGCTGGACTGGATTGCGGTCCGAACGAACCTCCCGCAACAGCACAGATAGGCCATCCGGCGCTGGCGTGGCCGTGGCAAGCTCCGCCTCCGCCTCCGTCAACGCCCGCTGCGCCTCCCGCGCGCGGACGCTGGCCAGCTCCCATGCCTTGCGGTGTCCGGCCTGCTCCGTGATCGCGGCCCGTGCGGCGGCCATTGCTGCGACCGACGGGATAATCGAACCCGCCTGCTCCACTGGCACCGCCGCGCCTATGTCGCGGAGCGCAGTGCCGACCTGCGCCAGCGTCGCCGCCCTTTCTATCCGGCGGTCGGCGATGTCCTTTGCGGTCTTCTCCGCCTCGCCCAACATGCCCGGCAAGCGGCCCAGCGCCACCGCGTGCTCTGCGGCGGCCGCATCGCGCTCGATCACCGCGGCCTGCTGCTCCGCAGCGTCGACTGCCTCCTGCTTCGCTGCCTTGTCGGTTTTTGCCTGAGCCATGTCCTCCCGGGCGTCCGCAAGCCGCTGATCGAGACCGAGTGGCAGCGCTGGTGCGTCCGGATTGGCCTCGAACCACGCCTCAGCGGTCGACAACGCCTCGAGATGCGAACGCGTGAGGGCGATACGGTTGAGCCGCCGCGTGGCGGCCAGCGCGTCCTGATGGTCCTTCTTGGCGGTGGCGTGAACGGCCCGGTGCGCCTCCAGGTCGCGCTCTTGCTGTTCGCGGTGCGCCGGACGTTGGACGGCTGAACGGGCATTGCCGCGCGTGCGGACCAGCGCAGCGAGCGCCGCGTTGAGCGGCGGCTTGCTTTTGCCCCGTCCCCAGTTCGCCTCACGCCGTGCCGCTATCTCGGCCCGAACTGCCTGGGCCGGCGCTAGCTCCCCGGTGCCCGACAGCAGCGCGCCAGCCAGTGTTTCCCCGCCCTTCAGGTCCGTGCCGCCCTTCCGCAGCCGCCCGGTGTCGAGCGCAAAGAGCTGCTCAAGCTGCCGCGGCGTACTGTCCTTGCGGAGCGCGGCGTAGCGGGCCGGGTCAGTCGTGGTGCGCTGCGGCTTGCCCTGGCGCACCCAGCCGAAGTCGAACGACGTACCGTCGCCAGCGATCGCCTCAGCGTGCAGCGCCATCCCGGGATAGCCGAAGCGGAACTGCATGGGACTCTGCAATGGGATGTCGAACAGCAGATCGTGGAACGCCTGCCGCAGCACCGACTTGCCAGCCCCGTTCGGCGCCACCACCAGCGTGATGCGCCCGGGCTCGGTGGCGAAGCGCAGGTCGGCGCGTTCGAAGCAGCCGTACTGCTCGATCAGCAGGCGCCGGAGCCGCATCAGCGCAGCGCCAGCTCGGCTAGCAGCAGCGCCCGGGCACGCTCAACCAGGTGCTCAGGCACCTGCCCTTCGGCGATGGCGTGTGCAGGATGATCCGAGTCCAGCACGCCGTCGGCCCGGCGAAGCTGGTCGGCGACGAAGGCTTGTAGGCCAGGATCCACCGCCACCGGCAGGTCGAGCGCCTGGATCAACGCGCCCACGACCCCCGGTTGCGCGCGCATGGCCGCAAGGTCGAGCGTTGGGCGAGTCCCGATATGGACGTCCTCAATCCACAGCGCCTCCGGCCCGGCGACCTCGGTCGCGACCGCGCGCACCTCCTGCAGCGTCGCGTCCGGCGAGCGGGCGAGGTCCGCATGCACCGGGCAGTCGCCGACCAGCGTCACGCGGACCGCAAGCATCCGCGCCTCCGCCTCCAGGACCGCGCGGTCAAGTGCGAAACGCACCCGGTTCAGTACAGCCTCCTGCCCAGCCGCGCCGGTCACTTCCACGTCCAGCCGCAGCCAGCGCAGCACATCCAGCGCCTGGTGCTCCACCGCCACCCGGCCGCCGTCGACGGTCACCAGCGTTGCGCCCCTGGAACCCTCCTCCTTGATGTGGCGGCCCTGGATGTTGCCGGGGAACACGACCCAGGGATCCCGGCACACGACGCTGCGGGTGTGCACATGGCCCAGCGCCCAATAGTCGTAGCCGTGCCGCGCAAGGTCGGCCACGCTGCACGGCGCGTAGTTGACATGGTCCCCTGAGCCGCAAGCAGTGTGCAGCAGGCCGACGTTGAACAGGCCGTCGACCCGCTCAGGATAGCCCAGTGCGAGGTTCTCGGTGACGGCCTGGGTGGCGAAGCTCTGGCCATGCACCGCAACCGGCGCGCCATTAAGCCGCCGGGTCTCAGGCTTGCTGGCCCGCATCATGCCAGGAAAATTCAGCTTTTTTGTCAGCACCTGGTCCGCATCGTGGTTGCCGCTGATTGCCACGACCTCGATCTTCTCGCGTGTGAGCCGGCCAAGCTGCTGCACCAGGAACTGCCCGGCGCGCCAATCCTTCTGGTCGCCATCGTAAAGATCCCCCGCCAGCAGCACGAAGGCGACCCGGCGCTCGATCGCCAGGGTCACCAGGTTGTCGAGGGCCTCCCGCGTCGCGCCGCGGATGCGCTCGGTCGGCGCGTCGGCGTCGAGGCCACGAAGCGGGCTGTCGAGGTGCAGGTCGGCGGCATGCAGGAAAGTGAAGCTCGGCATGGCGGCATAATACCGGTGCCACCGATTCGGCCATTGCTGAATTTGTTCGATTTAGTCCGGCGAAACAGCCTTGGCCTCAATGCCCCCGCAAGATCTGGCTCAGGAACAGCTTCAACCTATCCGTCTGCGGGTTCTCGAACACCTCGTTCGGCGGACCCGCCTCAACGATCTCGCCGCGGTCCATGAACACCACCCGGTCCGCCACCTGCCGCGCGAACCCCATCTCGTGCGTCACGCAGACCATCGTCATGCCGTCATGCGCGAGGCCGATCATGGTATCCAGCACCTCCTTGATCATCTCGGGATCGAGCGCGCTGGTCGGCTCGTCGAACAGCATGATCTTCGGCTTCATGCATAATGCCCGCGCGATCGCCACACGCTGCTGCTGGCCGCCCGAAAGCTGGCCCGGGTATTTCTTCGCCTGCTCCGGAATTTTCACCCGGGTCAGGTAGCTCATCGCCAATTCCTCCGCCTCGGCCTTCGGCATCTTGCGCACCCAGATCGGCGCCAAGGTGCAGTTCTCCAGGATCGTCAGGTGCGGGAACAGGTTGAACGATTGGAACACCATGCCGACGTCGCGGCGGATGACGTCGAGCGCCCGCAGGTCGTCGGTCAGCTCAGTGCCATCGACGAAGATGTGGCCCTCCTGGTGGCTCTCCAGGCGGTTGATGCAGCGGATCATGGTCGACTTGCCGGAGCCTGAGGGTCCGCAGACCACCACGCGCTCCTTCTGCCCCACGCTCAGGCTGATGTCGCGCAGCACGTGCATGGCGCCATACCATTTGTTCACTTTGTCCAGCAGGATCGCCGGTTGGTTGCTGGTGGCGGCGCCGGGGCGCTCCATCGATGCGGCTTGGCTCATGGTTGATCCCTTGATGCTGTTTTAGCGCTGGGTCAGCGCCGGACGGTCCGGCTGAATTCCTGCTCGAGGCCGCGGCTGTATCGCGCCATGACGTAGCAGAACGCGAAGTAGATGGCGGCGAGCAGCAGATAGAGCTCGGTGCTGTAGGCCTGCCAGACCGGGTCGCTGATCGCGACCTTGCCGGACTGCAGCAGGTCGAAGATGCCGATGATCAGCACCAGCGAGGTATCCTTGAAAAAGCCGATGAAGGTGTTGACCAAGGGCGGGATCACCAGCCGCAAGGCCTGCGGCAGGATGATCAGCCCGGTCTTCTTCCAATAGGACAAGCCCAGCGCATCGGCGGCCTCGTACTGGCCCTTGGGCAGCGCCTGCAAGCCGCCGCGCACGACCTCGGCCAAATAGGCGGCGGCGAACAGGATGATTGCGACCTGGGCGCGCAGCAGCTTGTCCGGGTTGAAGCCCTCCGGCATGAACAGCGGGAACATGACGCTCGCCATGAACAGCAGGGTGATCAGCGGCACGCCGCGTATCAGCTCGACATAGATCACGCACAGCGCTTTGACCGCCGGAAGCTGTGTGGAACGGCGGCCCAATGCCACCAGCACGGCAAGCGGGAACGACAAAGCGAGGCCGAAGGTCGACAGGATCAGCGTGATCGGCAAGCCGCCCCAACTGTCCTGCGGCACATACTCCATGCCCAGCACGCCGCCCCACATCAGCACTCCGATGACGGTCAGCGTCGCCACCCAGATCAGCACCAGCTCCTTGCGCCAGAACCGCCGCATGGCCGAGATGGCATAAAGCCCGATGAACAGCGCGATGACGATGGCCGGGCGCCACTGGTCTTCATAGGTGTAGCGGCCGAACAGGATGAACCGGTACTTGTCGCCGATCATGGCCCAGCAGGCGCCGATGCCCTTGGCGTCCCGGCAGGCCGACGCGTCCGGCCCGGTCGCGGTCTGCGGCACCGACCACACCGCGTGCACGATGCCCCAATCGAAGAAACTGATGGCCCAGCGCACGATCAGGTAGATCAGCGCCAAGGTGACGGCAGTCGAAATCCAGCCGCTGAACAGGTTGGAGCGCGCCCATGCCACGGGGGCAAACGCCGCTGCTGCCGGGCGGCCGCGTTCCTCCGGGGCGGCGGGAATGCCGGCGATGGATGACACCGGCTCGCGCGCGGCCTCGGACAGTTGAGCGGTGGTCCGGGCAGTGGTTTCGGACATGGCCTAGCGCTCCACCAAGGCGATCCTGGCGTTATACCAGTTCATCAATAAGCTGATCGACAGGCTGATGACGAGATAGACGGCCATGATGGCGGCGATGCCCTCGATGGCCTGGCCGGTCTGGTTCAGCGTCGTGCTGGCGATCGACACGATGTCCTGGTAGCCGATCGCCACCGCCAGCGAGCTGTTCTTGGTCAGGTTAAGATACTGGCTCGTCATCGGCGGGATGATGACCCGCAGCGCCTGGGGCAGCACGATCTTGCGCAGCGTGGTGCCGGGGCGGAGGCCGATGGCGGCTGCGGCCTCCCACTGCCCGGTCGGCACGGCGAGGATGCCGGAGCGGACGATCTCGGCAATGTAGGTGGACGTGTAGATCACCAGGCCCATCGTCAGCGCGCCGTATTCCGGGCTGAGCGTCGCGCCGCCGGTGAAGTTGAAGCCATGCAGCTCCGGCATCTCGACTGCGAACGGCGCGCCCAGCACCGCCCAGACGGCGACGGGGAAGGCGACCAGCAGCGCGAGCGCCACCGGCCAGACCTTGGGCCGCACGCCGGTCGCCTCCTGCTTGCGGGTGGCGGTGCGCGACCATGCCACGGTCCCGGCGATGCCGAGCGCGAGGGCGGCCAATGCCCACCAGAACGGCGCCGACCACTCGATCACCGGGACCTTGATGCCGCGGTTGGACAGGAACACGCCCGGCAGCGGATGGAAGGAGTTGCGCGGCGCCGGCAGCCCCTGCAGCGCGGTGTACCAGAACAGCAACTGCAGCAGCAGCGGGATATCGCGGATGACCTCGACATAGACCGCCGACAGCCGCGCGATCAGCCAGTTCTTCGACAGGCGGGCGACGCCCATCACCGTGCCGAGGATGGTCGCGAGCACGACGCCGACGACCGCGACCTTCAATGTGTTGAGCAGGCCGATGAACAGGGCGCGGCCATAGGTGTTGATGGATGGGTCGTAGTTGATCAGCGATTCGCCGATCGGGATGCCGGCGGTGCGTCCCAGGAAGGCGAACCCGGTGGCGATGCGGCGTGCGGCCAGGTTGCGGTTGGTGTTCTGCACCAAGTACCAGACGATCGCCGCCAGCGTGCCCAGGACCACGACTTGCCAGACGATGTTGCGGAAGCGCGGGTCGGACCAACTGAAGCTCAACGCCTTCTTGGGTGCGGCCCGCAGGGGCGTATGGCGAGGGTCGATGACGGCGCCGGACATGGGCGGTTCCTCAAGGGGGGCAGGCCACGAGGGTTGGCTCGGGGCCGTAATACATTAGCCATGCGGCCATGGCCATGGAGGCATGACCTGGCTGCATGTAATCAATCTGCCTTGTTTATAGCCCAGGGATCAATGGCTTGGGCGGGCCAAACACAGCAAAAAAGGGCCGCCCATACCGGAGCAGCCCCTTAATTGAGCACAAAAGCTTAAATTGTGTGCGGCTTAGCGGATCGGCGGCGGATAATGCAGGCCGCCCTTGTTCCACAGATTGTTGATCCCACGCGGAATGCCGAGCGGGGCGATGTCGCGGTCCCACATCTCGCCGTAGTTGCCGACGCCCTTCACGATGTTCACGGCCCATCTGTTGTCGACGCCCATGGCCTTGCCCAGGTCGCCCTCGCTGCCCAGCAGCCGGCGAATGTCGGGGTTGGTCGACTTTATCATCTCGTCGACATTCTTGCTGGTGACGCCGCTTTCCTCGGCCTGCAGCATCGCGAACAGGGTCCAGCGCACCACGTCGAAGTACTTGTCGTCGCCCTTGCGCACCATCATGCCAAGTGGCTCCTTGCTGATGATCTCGGGCAGCAGCACCTGTTCTTCCGCCTTGGACCCCTGCTGGAAGCGGAAGGAGGCCAGGGCGGATGCATCGGTCGAATAGCTGTCGCAGCGCCCGGACAGGTAGGTGTTCTGGATTTCGGCGAGGTCCTGGATCAGCACCGGGGTGAACTTCAGGTTGTTGAGCCGGAAGTAGTCGGCGATGGCCAGCTCGGTGCTGGTGCCGGGCTGCACGCAGATGGTGGCGCCGTTCAGGTCCTTCACCGACTTCACGCCGGCCGACGATTTCACCAGGAAGCCGGTGCCGTCGTAGAAATTTATGCCAGCGAACAGCAGGCCGAGGTTGGCCTCGCGGGCCAGGGTCCAGGTGGTCGACCGCACCAGAAGGTCGAGCTCACCGGACTGCAGCGCGGTGAACCGGTTGGTGGTGGTGGTCGGCACGAAGCGCACTTTGGTTGCGTCGCCCAGTATGGTCGCGGCGACAGCGCGGCAGGTGTCGGCGTCGATGCCCTGGGTCACGCCCTTGCTGTCCGCCAGCGAGAACCCGGCCACCCCGGTCGAGACGCCGCACACCAACTGGCCCCTGGCCTTGATGGCGTCGATCGTGGCGGACCCGCTGCCCTGCGCCATCGCCGGCGCCGCCAACGCCAGGGCGGCGCCGAGCAGCGCAGCGCTCGAAAGAATAGTTTGCTTCATAGGCTGGTCTCCATTGCGGGGTTTAAAGGCTGCGCTCCGCGTAGTGCAGGATTGTGCGGGCTGCAAGGCTGTAGATCAATGGGCCAGGAATTCTGCGTGACAGCCGCAGGGCAGCCGACGCGCCAGAGCTTGTGGCATGGGCAAGGTTTGATCGCCGGAAACGTAAAGCGTGGAGTTGACCACCGTGGCCTAGTAAGCTAGCTAACAACCTAGCTGTTCGATAGGATTCAAGATGCAAACCGTTGGCGTGTTCGAGGCGAAGAACAGGCTCACAGCCCTGCTTGACGAGGTGGAGGAGGGTGGCGAGGTGCTGATCACCCGCCGCGGCAAGCCCATCGCCAGGCTGGTCCCTGCCGAACTCGGGTTTGACCGCATGAAGGCGCGCCGTGCGGCCGAGGGCCTGCGCAACGCCAGCAAGGGCCAGACGCTCGGCGGCCTCTCGCTCAAAGAGCTTATCAGCGAAGGCCGGCGTTGAGCTTTGTCGTCGACAACTCCATCGCCCTCACCTGGTGCTTCGAAGACGAGCAGACCGATGCGATCATGGGATTGCTCGACCGTGTCGCCGAGACCGGCGCCGTGGCGCCGCAATTCTGGCCCATCGAGGCGTTCAACGGCCTGCTGACGGCCGAGCGGAAGGGGCGGATCAGCGGCACCGTGCGAAAGCGCCTGGCTGGCTTCCTGCGGGAACTGCCAATCGGCATCGACGACGAGACCGCGAGCCAAGCATGGACCGCAACGGCGCAACTCGCCGAACAGCACCGGCTGACGGCATACGACGCTGCCTACCTCGAGCTCGCCCTGCGCCGCGGCCTGCCGCTCGCGACCAGCGACAAACAACTGGCCGCGGCGGCGCAGGAGGCTGGCGTCGAGCTGTTGCCGCCACGTTAGAAGAACGAAATCAGCGCGATGCCCGCAACCATCAGCACGCCGCCGGCAATGCGCCTGGCGCCCCCGCGGCGAGGATCAGCGGATAGAGCCAATGTTGTCCACGAGGTTGTTCTCCAAGCTAATTGAACTCAGCCGCCAGACGCGAAGCGCACGCGCAAAGCTTTGCGTGCGTGTCAGTCCGAGAACGCGAACGCCCCGGCGAGCGCCAGCGCCAGTGCCGACGGCATCACCAGCGCGCCAAGTTTCAGGAACGCCCATGCGCCGACGCTCTGCCCCTCGCGCCGCAGCGCCGTAAGCCACAGGATGGTCGCGAGCGATCCGGTCACCGAAAGGTTCGGCCCCACGTCCACCGCGATCAGCACCGCGCTGCGCACGTGCTCCGGCACATTTGCGATCTCGACCACGCGGCCCGCCAGAAGGCCGGCCGGCAAGTTGTTCACCAGGTTGCAGCCCACAGCGAGCGCCAATCCCGAAGCCCAGGCCGCGAGCGTCGCCGACCGCTGCACCACGCCTTGCAGCAGCCCGGCCAAGTCATTGGAGACCCCCGTCTTTTCCAGCGCCTCCACCAGCACGAACAGCCCGGCGACCAGCGGCAGCACGCCCCAGGAGATGTTCTTCAGCACCGTCAGCGGTCCGGACTGCGACCGGGGCAGCACCAGCAGCGCTGTGGCGACGCCGGCAAGGAAGGTCGGCAGGCCCAACTGGATGCCGAACGCCGACGAGGCCAGCAGCACGCCCGCCGTTCCAGCGATGCCAATGGCAGCCATCTTGCCCGCGGCGGACAACTCGGGCGTCTCGATCTCGGTCGAAATGCTGCCCTGCAGATGCTTCCGCTGCGTCCAGCGCAGCACGACGTAGGTGGCGCCGATCGAGAGCAGCGACGGCAGGGCGTAGCGCGGCAGCCAGGCGAGCAGCGGCGGCATGTGGCTGCCGTAAATGACGAGGTTGGCCGGGTTGGAGATCGGCAGCACGAAGCTCGCCGCGTTGGCGATGAAGGCGCAGATGAACAAATAGGGCAGCGGCTCCTTCGCATCCGCCGCGCGGGCGACGGCGGCGACGGCCGGGGTCAGCACGACGGCCGTCGCGTCGTTGGACAAGAACGTCGTCACGACCGTGCCGACGGCGAATACCAGGGTGAACAGCCGCATGGCCGAACCCTTGGCCATCCGTGCGGCCTGGGCAGCAAGCCAGTCGAACAGCCCTTCTTGCCGCGCCAGCTCGGCCAATAGCATCATGCCCGTGAGGAAAAGGTAAACGTCGATGCCCTTGGCGATCCCGGTGAGCGCGTCGGGCACCGGCAGCAGGCCAAACAGCACCAACAAGGCCGCTCCCCCCGCCGCCCAGACGAACTCGGGCGCGGAGAATGGCCGGGCGATGACGCCGGCCGTGGCGATGGCAGCGATAGCCCAGGTCGTCCAGGGCGAGGCGGCGAGCGCGCCCATCATGCCGCTTCCCGCCCCCTGGTTTCCGGCATGAGCACGGCGAAGAACATCAGCGCGCAAACGGCGATCCCTGCGAGGTAGAGGAACCCGGACCAATAGCCGAACCACTGCACGACGTAGCCCGCCGTCACGCCGCCCACTTCCCCAAACCCAACGACATGATGCATAGGCTTGCTAACCCGGCAAGCTCACCCCTTCCGGCAGCCGGCTGCGCAGCATGGCGGCAAGCTCGGCGAGCTCAGGGCCGCGCGGGTCGGTGCGGCGCCACGCCATCGCCACCGTGCGCCCGGCCGTCGCGTCGTCAAGCGGGCGCACCGCCACCAGCCCGGCCAAGCCGTCGCGCCCCGCCGTGCTCAGCGCCGGCAGCACCGAATAGCCCTCCCCTGCGGCGATCATGTGCCACAGCGTCTCCAGGCTGGTGGCCAGCCGGCCCTGCACGGCGTTGGCGCACAGCGAAAGGGCTTGGTCGCGCAGGCAATGGCCCTCCTCCAGCAACAGCAGGCCATCCCCGGCGAGGTCCGCCAACTCTAATGAATTGACCGTCGCCACCCTATGACTGGCCGGGCAGACCAGGCGGAACGGCTCGAAGAACAATGCATCCGTCGTGCACCAGTCGCCCGGCGCTGGCAGTGCCAGCAGCACGGCGTCGAGCGACCCGCGGCGCAGCCGGTCCATCAGCTCGTCCGTTTGGCCCTCGATCAACTGCAGCGCCAATTTCGGGAAAGCCTCCCGGGCCTGCCGCAGCAGATGCGGCAGGTAGTACGGCCCGAGCGTGCCGATGGCGCCCAGCCGCAACGGGCCGGCCAGGCGTTCCTCGGAGGTCCGCGCCATCTCCATCAGGCCATGCGCGTGCGACAGCACCATCTCGATTTGCCGAAGCAGGGCCGCGCCGCGCGGCGTCGGCTCGACCCGGCGGTTGCCGCGCTCGAACAGGCGGGTCCCCAGCCGGTCCTCCAGTTTCCGGACCTGCTCGCTCAAAGCCGCCGGGCTGACGGCGCAGGCCTCGGCGGCGCGTCCGAAGTGCCGGGTGCGGTCCACCGCGGCGGCGTATTCGAGGTCGCGCAGGGACAGGCCAGCGAGGTTTATGGTCATAGCATCCAATCGGCATCACCGAACCCATCGTTCGGAAGCTTCGACTATACCTAAGGCGGGCACTCCTGCTAGAACGCATCCGCCCCAAAGGGAGAAAGAGAATCATGGCAGACCAACGGCCCATTTTGACCACCACGGCTGGCGCGCCGATCCCCGACAACCAGAACAGCTTGAGCGCCGGCCCGCGCGGCCCGGTGCTGATCCAGGACTACCAGTTGCTGGAAAAGCTGGCGCATCAGAACCGCGAGCGCATCCCCGAGCGCGTGGTGCACGCCAAGGGCTCCGGCGCCTACGGCACCTTCACCGTCACCAACGACATTTCGAAATACAGCAAGGCCAAGCTGTTCGATAAGGTCGGCAAAACGACCGACCTGCTGATGCGCTTCTCGACCGTCGCCGGCGAGCGTGGCGCCGCGGACGCGGAGCGCGACGTGCGCGGCTTCTCGATGAAGTTCTACACCGAGGAGGGCAACTGGGACATGGTTGGGAACAACACCCCCGTGTTCTTCGTGCGCGACCCGATCAAGTTCCCGGACTTCATCCGCACCCAGAAGCGTCATCCCAAGTCCAACATGCGGTCGGCGACGGCGATGTGGGACTTCTGGTCGCTCAGCCCCGAGAGCCTGCACCAGGTGACGATCCTGTTCAGCGACCGCGGCCTGCCGCAGGGCTACCGGCACATGAACGGCTACGGCAGCCACACTTTCAGCTTCATCAACGCCGCCAATGAGCGGCATTGGGTGAAGTTCCACTTCAAGACCATGGACGGCCACAAGCATTGGTCGAACGACGAGGGCAACGCCATCATCGCCGTCGACCGGGAGAGCGCCCAACGCGACCTGTTCGACTCGATTGAGCGCGGCCAGGGTCCGAAGTGGAAGTTCTGCGTGCAGGTCATGGCGGAGAAGGACGCCGAGAAGACAAGCTACAACCCGTTCGACCTGACGAAGGTGTGGCCGCATTCGGAGTTTCCGCTGATCGAGGTCGGCGTCGTCGAGCTCAACCGCAACCCCGAACACTACTTCGCCGAGATTGAGCAGTCCTCGTTCTCGCCGTCCAACATCGTGCCGGGGATCGGCTTCTCGCCGGACAAGATGCTGCAGGCGCGCATCTTCTCGTATGCGGACGCGCACCGCTACCGGGTGGGCACGCATTATGAGAGCCTGCCGGTCAATGCGCCGCGCAGCGTGAAGAACACGTATCACGCCGATGGCCCGATGCGCTTCGACGCGCCGAAGGGCACCGACGCTTATTACGAGCCGAACTCGTTCAACGGCCCGGTCGAGCAGCCGTCGGCGAAGGAGCCGCCGTTGCACATCGACGGCGACGCGGACCGCTATAACCACCGCGACGGCAACGACGATTACGGCCAGGTTGCGGCGCTGTTCAAGGTTCTTGGCGCCGAGCAGCAGCAGCGGCTGTTCGGCAACATCGCAGCGGCGATGCAGGGCGTGCCGCGGGAGATCATCGACCGGCAGCTTGAGCATTTCCGTAAGGTCGACCCGGCCTATGCCGAGGGCGTGGCGCTGGCGGTGGCGCGCGCCCACATCCCGGCCAACTCCGATCCGGTGTCGGCGTCGAAGGCGCCGGTGGCCCAGGCGGCTGAGTAGCGTCTGCGGAGTAGTCAAGCCGACTGGTTATGATGCGCGGGGCCGGGTTGTGCCGGCCCCGCGGTTCGGCGATCTATTCTGGCGGGTAAGCCGCCCTGTTATGTTAACAAGGATTGAACAATGTCGGTTAATGTTCTCTATACGACCTCTGCCAAGGCGACGGGCGGGCGCGACGGCCACGCCGAGACCGCAGACGGATCGTTGGACGTCAAGCTGTCCACGCCAAAGGAGCTCGGCGGCGGCGGCGGCCCCGGCAACAACCCGGAGCAGTTGTTCGCTGCTGGCTATAGCGCCTGTTTCCTGGGCGCCATGAAGTTCGTGGCTTCGCAGGGCGGTCCGAAAGTTCCAGCCGACACGTCGGTGAACGCGATCGTCGGCATGGGTCCGCGCTCCGAGGGTGGGTTCGGCATCGACGTCGAGTTGGCGGTGTCGCTGCCGGGCATGGACCGTGCAGAGGCGGAGGCGTTGGTGGACAAGGCGCACCAGGTCTGCCCGTATTCCAACGCGACGCGCAACAATGTTCCGGTGCGGCTGAAGGTCGTCTAAAACAGTGCGGCAGGCGCTTGGACGACAAAAAAGCGCCTGCCGTCTTTTTATCTAGCGTTTTCGCGGCTAGTACGATAGGTTTTCGCAACGATAGCAGAGCGGTTGACCTATGGTGAGTTATGCATATGAAGGCCCGAAGTGGCAGCCCGGCACCATCACCTGGAGCTTTGCCGCGACGACCTACGCGGCTGACCAGACTCGGCTTGCTTTCAGCAACCCCATAACCGCCGCCTACCAGGCAACCGTCGTCCAGGCCATCCAGAAATGGGCAAGCGTTTCCGGCCTGGTGTTCCAACAGGTTGCCGATACGCCGGACTCCAGTAATGCCGCCGATATCCGCATCGGCTTTGCAACACTCAATACCGCTACTACGAAGACCATCGGCGAGACGGCCTATCGATATTATAAATCCAGTCAGCTCTTCGCCAACGATAATCTCATTGCATTGGAAGATCCGGGCGAGGTTCCGCTAGTTTCCGCAAACGGCAGTTTGGTCTATGGCGGGCCCGGCGGCTCGACTTTCTACCAGGTTGCCCTGCATGAATTCGGGCACGCGTTGGGAATGGACCATTCCGCCGCCGCGACCGACGTCATGTATCCCGTTGCGACGGCGGCGAACACCGACCTGAGCGCGTCGGACGAAGCCGGCATCCGGGCGCTGTATCCAGCGCCGTCAGTCCACCTCCGCGGCGTCCATACCGACTACGTCATAGCGCTCGTTTCCGGCGGCTTAGCCTATATCCAAGACACCAAGCCCGGCCGCGACGGCGTGCAGACGGTCGCCAACCTCGGGCGGGTCAGCTTCGCCGACGGCTCTGCCCTGTTCGATCCGACCGGCGTGGCAGAGGACGTGGCGCGGCTTTATCAAGGTGCGTTCGGCCGTGCTCCGGACCTGCAAGGACTGGACGACAACACGGCCTTGATCACCAGCAACAGCATAAGCCTTGCAGCCCTGGCCGCCAGCTTCGCCTCCTCGCCGGAGTTCAATGCCCGCTACGGCCAGACCAACACCGCAGGCTTCGCTCGGCAGCTTTATCTCAATGTGCTGCATCGCAGCCCGGATGCCGCCGGGCAGCAGCTTTGGGTCAACTATACCAACGCAACGTCCCGCGGCGACGCTCTCCTGGCATTTTCGGACAGCTTCGAGAACCATCGGCAGACCTTGCCCATCGCAGGAAGCGCAAGCGACGCGGAGGCGACCCGGCTGTATCAAGCTGCATTCAACCGTGCTCCGGACGGCGCCGGGCTTGCGTTGTGGTCGGGCCAGTTGCACCAGGGCGTTGCGGTTGACCAAGTGGCGCAGGCGTTTGTGGGCTCGGCTGAATTTGCCCAAACCTACGGCAATCTCGACCCGAACGGGTTTGTGACGCAGCTTTACTCAAACGTCCTGCACCGCGCGCCCGACGCGGCGGGGCAGCAGGGATGGCTTAGCGCGTTGGCCGGCGGAGCCACCCGCGCGCACGTGCTGGCCGGATTCGCCGACAGCAACGAGAATCGGGTGGCGACCGCGGGCGCTACCCACGATGCCTGGGTCTTCGTCGGCTAGACGGCCAGGGTGCCAGCAGCAAGCGTCTGGAATGCCGCGGCCATCAGCGCGGCCGTGTAGGGCTCGCGCGGATGGGCGAACAACTCATCCGCAGGCCCTTCCTCGACCACACGGCCGGCTCGCAGCACCACGATGCGGTGCGCCAGCGCCCGCACCACAGCCAAATCGTGGCTGATGAACAGGTATGCCAGGCCGTGCCGCTCTTGCAACGTCCGCAGCAGGTCCACGATCTGCGCCTGCACGGAGCGGTCGAGCGCGCTGGTCGGCTCGTCCAGCACCAGCAGTCGCGGCTTGAGCACGATGGCGCGGGCGATCGCGACGCGCTGGCGCTGGCCGCCGCTGAACTCGTGCGGATAACGCCCGGCGGCCTCGGTGGGCAGCCCGACCTCATTGAGCGCCGCCGCCACACGCATGGCGCGCTCGCGCCGGCCCAGTCGCGGCTCATGGACGCGCAGGCCCTCCGCGACGATTTCGCCCATGCTCATGCGGGGCGACAGGCTGCCATAGGGGTCCTGGAACACGATCTGCATCGCCCGTCGCAACGGGCGCAGCCGGGATTGCGAGAGATGCGTGATGTCTTGCCCGGCAAAGCTCACCTGGCCAGCCGCGGCCTGCATGCGCAGCAAGGCGAGCCCGATCGTGCTCTTGCCCGACCCGCTCTCGCCTACCAGGCCCAGCGTCTCGCCCTTCCGGACCGCCAGGCTTACCCCGTCCACCGCCCGGACCTCGCCGACAACACGGCGCAGCAGCCCGCGGCGCACCGGGAACACCACCCGCAAATCGCGGATGGCGGCGATGGTGGGTGCGCTCACCGGCATGGGGCGGGGCTGGCCACTTGGCTCGGCGGCGATCAACATGCGGGTGTAGGGGTGCTGCGGCGCGCGGAACACGTCCTCGACCCGGCCGGCCTCGACGATCCGTCCGTCCTTCATGACGCAGATGCGGTCGGCAACGCGGCGCACCACGTTCAGGTCATGGCTGATCAGCAGCAACGCCAGCCCACGCGCGGCTTTTTCCCGCGCCAGCAGGTCCAGGATGCCGGCCTGGATCGTGACATCCAGCGCCGTGGTCGGCTCGTCGGCGATCAGCAGCTTCGGGTCATTCGCCAGCGCCATGGCGATCATCACCCGCTGCCGCTGCCCGCCGCTGAGCTGGTGCGGGAACGCGTTCAGCCGGTCCGCGGCGTCGGGGAAGCCAACGCGCGTCAACAGCCCGGCGACAGCGCCGCGGGCGGGCCGCTTGCCGTGCAGCGACAGCGCCTCGGCGACCTGGCGTCCGACGGTGTGCAGCGGGTTCAGGCTGGTCATCGGCTCCTGGAACACGATCCCGGCGGTGTCGCCGCGCGCGGCCTGCAGCGCCGCTGGGGTTGCGCCCAGCATGGGCTTGCCGTCCAGGACCACCTGGCCGGTGCAGGCCGCGCCCGCCGGCAGCAGTTGCAGGATCGAGAGCGCAGTCAACGACTTGCCGGAGCCGCTTTCGCCGACCAGTGCCAGCGTCTCGCCTTGCGCCACGGTGAAGCTCACGTCATCCACGACGCGCCGCGGGCCGAACGCCACCGAAAGGCCGTCTACCTCCAGCATCGCGGACCCGGCGTCATGGCTGCTTGCGCGGGTCAAAGGCGTCGCGCACCGCCTCGCCGATGAAGATCAGCAAGGTCAGCACGCCGCCCAGCACGACGAACGCGGTCATGCCGAGCCACGGCGCCTGCAGGTTGTTCTTGCCCTGCGCCACCAGCTCACCCAATGAAGGCGAGCCCGGCGGCAGGCCAAATCCCAGGAAATCCAAGGTGGCGAGCACCGTCACCGAGCCTGACAAGGTGAACGGCAAGAAGCTGAGCGTCGCCACCAGCGCGTTCGGCAGGATATGGCGCGCCATGATGGCCGCGTTCGAGACGCCCAGCGCCTGCGCCGCCCGCACGTAGTCGAGGTTGCGCCCGCGCAGGAACTCGGCCCGCACCACGCCGGTCAGCGCCATCCAGGAGAACGCCAGCAAGAAGGCCAGCAAGGTCCAGAACGTCGGCGTCACGATGCTGCCCAGGATGATCAGCAAATAGAGCTGCGGCATGCCGGACCAGATCTCGATGAACCGCTGGAACAGCAGGTCCGTCAGGCCGCCGTAGAAGCCCTGGACGGCCCCGGCGGCGATGCCCACGACCGAGGAAATCAGCGTCAGGGTGAACCCGAACAGCACCGAGAGGCGAAAGCCGTAGATGACCCAGGCCAGCACGTCGCGCGCCTGGTCGTCGGTGCCCAGCAGGTTGCGGAACGACGGCGGCGCCGGGGCGGGGGTGGGCAGGTCCTTGATGACGGTGTTGTAGCGGAACGGGATGGCGGGCCACAGCATCCAGCCATGGGCGTTGATGGCGGCGGCGAGTTGCGGGTCGGTGTAGTCCGCCTCGGTCGGCAGGAAGTCGTCGCCAAAGGTGTCCTCGCTGTAGTCGTGGAGGACGGGGACGAAATACTGGCCGTTGAAGCGGATCAGCAGCGGGCGGTCGTTGGCCAGCAGCTCGGCGGCGAGGCACAGCAGGAAGATCACCGTGAAAATCCCCAGCGACCAGACACCGCGGCGGTGCGCGCGGAAGATGGCGATGCGCCGCCGGGTGATCGGCGTCATGATGTTGGCGTCATTGGCGCGCCTCGAAGTCGATGCGCGGGTCGACGACGGTGTAAAGCAGGTCCCCCACGACCTGCAGCACCAGGCCGAACAGGGTGAAGATATACAGCGTGCCGAACATGACGGGGTAGTCGCGGCGTATCGCGCTCTCGAACCCCAGCAGACCCAGGCCATCTAGTGAAAACACGATCTCGACCAGCAGCGCCGAACTGAACAGGATGCCGATGAACGCGGCGGGGAAGCCGGCGACGATCAGCAGCATGGCGTTGCGGAACACGTGGCCATACAGCACGCGCTGCTCGCCGGCGCCCTTGGCCCGGGCGGTGACGACGTATTGCTTGCGGATTTCGTCGAGGAAGCAGTTCTTGGTCAGGATCGTCAGCCCGGCGAACCCGCCCGCGACCAGCGCCACCGTTGGTAACACCATGTGCCAGGCGTAGTCGGCGATGCGCGCGGGCCATGACCAAGCCTCGGAGCCGCTGCTCGTCAGGCCGCGCAACGGGAAGATCTGCAAAAAACTGCCGCCGGCGAACAGCACGACCAGCAGCAGCGCGAACAGGAAGCCCGGCACCGCATAGCCCACCAGCACGAAGGCGCTGCTCGCGACGTCGAACCGGCTGCCGTCGCGCACCGCCTTTTCGATGCCGAGCGGGATGCTGACGAAATAGATCAGCAGGGTCGACCACAGGCCGATGGAAATGCTGACCGGCATCTTCTGCAGGATCAGCGCGACCACCGTTTGGTCGCGGAAGAAGCTGCGGCCGAAGTCGAAGGTCAGGTAGCCGCGGACCATGGATACGAAGCGCTCGCCGGCCGGCTTGTCGAAGCCGAACTGGCGCTTCAATTCCTCGATCTGCCCGGCATCGAGGCCACGCGCCCCGCGATAGGCGCCACTGTCGCTGGTGGCGCCGGTGATGCGGGCCGTCGCCTCGGTGCCGCGTCCGCGGGTTTCGGCGATGGCCTGCTCGACGGGTCCGCCGGGCGCGAACTGCACGACCGCGAAGTTGATGGCGATGATGCCCAGCAGCGTCGGGACCAGCAGCAGCAGGCGGCGCAGCAGATAGCCGGCCAAGTTTAGTTGACCGGCTTGCGCGCCGTATCGGCCTTGGCGGACAGGCCGGGATCGATCCACCAGTCATCCAGCACGAAGCCATCGCGGATCGGCTGGGTGGGCCGGCCGAACCGGTTCCAGGTCGCGATGTTGAACCGCTCGTTGTGCCAGTTCGGCACCATGTACCACCCGCGCAGCAACAGCCGGTCGAGCGCGCGTCCGGCGGTGGCGAGGGTCCCGCGGTCCTGCGCCGCCACGGCCTTTTCGATCAGCGCGTCAATCGCCGGGTCGCAGACGGCGGCCAGGTTGCCGCCGCCGGGCGTCTTCGCGCCGATGCAGGAATAATAGTCCCGCAGCTCGTTCCCCGGCAGGTCGGAGCCGGGATAGACCATCGTCGTCATGTCGAAATCGAAGTCGTCCGTCAGCCGTTCGTACTGCGCGCTGTCGACGGTGCGTATGCCGACCTCGATGCCGAGGCGCTGCAGCCACTGCTGGTACGGCAGCGCCACCTTCTCAAAAGTGGGGTCATGCAGGAGGATTGTGAACGCCATCGGCTTGCCGGCGCTATCCACCAGCTTGCGGTCGCGAACGGTCCAGCCGGCATCCTTCAGCAGCGCCAATGCCCGGCGCAGCCCTTCGCGGTTGTTGCCGGACCCATCGGTGACGGGCAGGCGGAACGCCTCGGTGAACAAATCCGGCGGCAGCTCGCCGCGGAACGGCGCCAGCAGCGCCTGCTCATCGACGCCCGGCAGGCCGATCGCCTCCTGGGCGGTGTTGCCGAAATAGCTGTGGCTGCGGACGTAGCTGCTGAAGAACAGGTTCTTGTTCATCCATTCGAAGTCGAACACCTGGCCCATCGCCTCCCGCACCCGGGGGTCGGCGAACATCGGCCGCCGCGTGTTCATGATGAAGCCCTGGATGCCGACCGGCAGGTGGTGCTCGATCTCGTCGCGGCGCACCAGCCCGTCGCGCACGGCCGGGAAGTCGTAGCCGGTCGCCCACTCCTTCGAGATGTTCTCCTGCCGGTAGTCGATCTGCCCGGCCTTGAACGCCTGCATGGCGATGGTCGGGTCGCGGAAATACTCGATCCGCACCCGGTCGAAGTTGTGAAAGCCGATGCCGGTCGGCCGGTCCCGCGCCCACCAATTCGGGTCGCGCACATAGGTCACGCTGCGTCCAAGGTCGAACTTCTCTACTCGATACGGGCCGCTGCCCATGGGCGGCTCGGTCAGCGGCTTGGTGAAGTCGCGGGTCGACCACCATTTTTCCGACAGCACCGGAAGGCCGCCGACGGACAGCGGCAGCTCACGGTTCTGGTTCGACTTGAAGTGGAACACCACCCGGCGCTCGCTCTCGGCCACCGCGTCCTGCACGTCAGCGAGTGAAACGCGGACCGAGGGGCGACCCTTCTCCATCAATGTATTAAAGGTCCAGGCGACGTCGGCGGCGGTAACGGGCGTTCCGTCGGAGAACCGCGCCTCGGGCCGCAGCTCGAAGGCGACCCACATGCGGTCAGCGGGCAGCTCGATCGTCTTGGCGAGGTGGCCGTAGCCGGTCGCGACCTCGTCCGCCGAGCCGATCAGCAGGCTTTCCCACACATGGCCGCCAGCCGACCCGGCAGCGGTGCCGCCGACGCCGGGCTGCCACGACGCGCCGGTGCCGATGGCCGCATTGCCGCGCAGGATATAGGGGTTGAAGCCGTCGAAGCTGCCGACCATCGCGAACACGGCCTCGCCCCCCTTCGGCGCCTGCGGGTTCACGTAAGGGAAGTACGGGAAATCGGCCGGCAGCGCCGGGGTGCCGAGGATGGTGAGCGCATGGCTGCGCGTGACCTGCGGGGCCACCTGGGCTTGGGCGGGGATAGTGGCGAGCAACAGTAGCAACAGGCAACGCAGCATGACGGGCCTCCAAAGTCGGTCAGGCCATAGCAGGCGGCGCGGCGGATTGCATCAATCGGCGAGCATCGCCAGCGCAGGGGCGAGCAGCGCCGGGTCGCCGACCGCGAGCGCATTGCCGTCGCCGTCCGGGTGCAGCTTGCGGCCCAGCCAATCGGTCATGCGTCCGCCTGCGCCCTCGATGACCGGGACCAGGGCGGCCCAATCCCAAACCTTGAGGCCAGGCTCGGCGATGATGTCGATGGCGCCCAGCGCCAGCAGCCCATAGGCGTAGCAGTCGCCGCCCCAGGATACCCGGCGCGTGGCGGCGGCAAGGCGTCGCCAGGCCGCGGCCTGGGCTTGGGTGAAGATTTCGGGGGCGGTGCAGGACAGCTCGGCCTGGTCCAGCTCGGGGCACGTCCGGCAGCCCGCCCGGCCGTAGGCGCCGCGGAATCGGGTCGGTTGCCCGGCCACGCCGATCCAGCGCTCGCCGGTGATGGGCTGGTCGATGACGCCGAGGATCGGGACATCGCCGTCGAGCAGGGCGACCAGGATGCCGAAGGTCGGGCGCCCGGTGATGAAGGCGCGGGTGCCGTCGATGGGGTCCAGCACCCAGCGCAGCCGGGCTTCGGGCCGGTCGAGGCCGAATTCCTCGCCCAGGATGCCATGGCCGGGGAAGCGCTGGGACAGCACGGCGCGCATCGCCAGTTCGGCGGTGCGGTCGGCGAGGGTGACGGGGCTTGCGTCCGATTTTAACTCGGCGTTCAGGTTTTGCCGGTAGAATGGCCTGATCGCGGCAGCGGCGACGTCGACCGCCGCCTCTGCCGCCGCGATCAGGTCCTGCATGATGCGCCTATTGGCTGACGCCCCGCGTCGGACTCTGGCTAGTGGGGCCGGTGACGGGTCCCTGCGGCTTGGTCACGCCGTTCTCGGTGGCGACGGGGGCGGTCGGGCTGACCTCCTTGGCATTGGCTGGCTGCTGGCCGTTGTTCTGCAGGATCTGCGACTGGTTCTGCGAAGCGGAGGGCTGGGTCATCTGCTGGCCCTGCGCCCAGGCAGGGGCAGCGGCGAACAGCGCCAACGCGGCGGCGACAGCAATCGGGGCGTGACGCATGGGGTAGTCCTCCAAAATGCCGGGCGTTGCGCCGGCGGGTCCGCCTACCTAAGGTGCGCCGCACGCTATGCAAACGTCCGCCCCGCATCAACCCCGCGCTATCGCGTGAACCCAATCATCGTGATCCCGTCCCGGATGGCGTCCACGCGCCTGCCCGGCAAGCCGCTGGCATTGATCGCCGGGCGTCCCATGGTGCTGCACGTATTGGATCGCGCACGCGAAGCCGACATCGGCCCGGTCGCGGTGGCCTGCGCCGATGCGGAGATCGCCGATGCCGTGCAAGCGGCTGGCGGGGTGGCAGTGATGACCGATCCGTCGTTGCTCTCCGGGTCCGACCGGGTGCACGCGGCGTTGGCGACGCTCGATCCGCAGGACGCGCACGACGTCGTGGTCAATCTCCAAGGCGATTTCCCCACCATCGCGGCACTGCTGCTGCGGACCGTGATCACCCCGCTCGATGACGCCGCGGTCGACATCGCCACGCTGGTTGCGCCGATCCTGACGGCGGAGGAGGCTGCGGCGCCGTCGGTCGTCAAGGCCGCCTGTGCCTTCGAGCGGGGCCGGGCCGTGTCGCCGGCGCTGTATTTCTCCCGCGCCGCCATTCCGTCCGGGGATGGGCCGTTGTGGCACCACATCGGCATCTACGCCTACCGGCGCGCCGCGCTGGCCCGGTTCGTCAGCCTGCCGGAGAGCCCGCTTGAACGGCGGGAAAAGTTGGAACAACTGCGTGCGTTGGAGGCAGGGATGCGCATCGCCTGCGCCCGGGTCGAGCACGGGCCATTCGGCGTCGACACGCCCGCCGACCTCGCCCACGCCCGCGCCATCCTTGAGGCCCCATGACCCAGATCGCCTTCCAAGGCCAGATTGCTTTCCAGGGCTTGGCCGGCGCCTATTCCGACCTCGCCTGCCGCACCGGCTTCCCGGACATGACGCCGCTGCCCTGCCACACCTTCGAGCATGCGATGGATGCGGTGCGCTCGGGGACTGCGGCGCTGGCGATGCTGCCGTGCGAGAACAGCCTTGCCGGACGCGTGCCCGACATCCACGCGCTGCTGCCCGGCAGTGGCCTTTCGATCGTCGGCGAGCATTTCCAACGGGTTGAGCACTGCCTGCTGGGGCCGCGCGGGGCGACGATCGGCGACGTGCGTCGCGTCCACTCGCACGCAGTGGCGCTGGGCCAGGTCCGGGCGATCCTGCACGAGCTGGGGGCGGATGCGGTGGTGGAGGCGGATACCGCCGGGTCGGCGAAGCTGGTGGCCGAGTGGGGCCGGCGCGAGGATGCGGCGATCGCTTCGGCGCTGGCGGCGGAGATTTACGGGTTGGACGTGCTGCGCGCCAATGTCGAGGACGCTGCGCACAACACGACGCGGTTCTATGTCGTGGCTGGGGAGCCTCAAGCGCCGCCGCCAGACACCCTGGGCTTGATGACGACTTTTGTTTTCCGGGTCCGCAACGTGCCGGCGGCGCTGTACAAGGCGCTGGGCGGGTTCGCGACCAACGGCATCAACATGTCGAGGCTGGAGAGCTACATGCTGCACGGCGAGTTCATCGCGACGCAGTTCCTATGCGACGTGGACGGACACCCGCAGCAGCCGGCGCTGGCCCGTGCGCTGGAGGAGCTCGGCTTCTTCACGGCGGAAATTCGGGTGCTGGGCGTCTATCCGCGCGCTCCCTTCCGGGCACGGCAGGGCGGCGACTAGGGCGGCAGACCGCTCGTAGCCCAGACGAGGGATCAGGCCCATGATGGTTTGGCCTCGTCGCGATGGCGCGGCCGATCCCGCAGCCCGAGCCAGTCGACAACCGCCGGGTCGTTCATGTCCGCTCCTCCTGCAAGGCAGCGCGCCTCGCCGCGGTCGCGTCGTGGTCGAGGGTGTAGCGGAAGCGGTCGCCGGTGCGGCGGGCTTCGGCGATCACCACGCCATAGACCGTCTCCGCCACGTCGCGGCCGATCAGCCCGGCGTTCAGGTCCTGCTCGACCGCGGCCGGGTCGCGCCCTAATGGATCGCCGAAGCCGCCGCCGCCGGGCGACGCCAGCCGGACGCTGTCGCCTGCGCCCAACTGTATCCGTTCGACCTTGCTGCGCAGCGGCGGAACCCATTCGCGCCCATCCGTTTGCAGGCGCACCTCGTTCGCCGCCGCCGGGTGGCCGCCCTCGATCCCGAATGGCACATGGTCAACCCGGTCGCCAAGAACCGATACGACGCAATCCGACAACGCCGTGATCCCGTAGGCGGTGCCGCAGCCGCCGCGGTGCCAGCCGTCGCCGCCGGAGCCCTCGCGGATGCGGTAGTATTCGAACCGTAGCGGGTAGCGGTGCTCCGACATCTCGACCGACATGAACTTCGCCATCGAGCCCGGCGGCGTTCCATTGACCAGGCCGTCCGACGCGCGGCTCGCGCCATACCCGCCGGGGTAGGGATACACGGCGACGAAGTAGCCGCCGCTGGCAGGATTGCGCCCCGATACCGTCGCAACCCCCGTGGTGCCGAACGGCGCCGCCGGCACCTGGTCGGGGATCGCCTGCGCCAATGCGCCGAACACGACGTCGACCACGCGCTGCGTCACGTCGGTGGTGCCGCCGACCGGCGAGGGATACTGCGCCGCCAGGATCGTGCGGTCCGGTATGGTGAAGCGCGTCGGCCGGAACGCGCCGCCGTTGACGGGCACCTCGGGGAACACGTGCTTCAGGGCGACCAGGCACATGGACTTCGTGGTGCTGTCGGAGATGTTCATCGGCCCGCGCGCGGCGGACGCGGTGCCGGTGAAATCGAAGTGCAGGCCGCTGCCGGCGACGGTGAGGGACAGGGCCACCTTGAGCGGCTTGTCCTCGACGCCGTCATTGTCGAACCAATCGACGATGTCATAGGTCCCGTCCGGGATTTCGGCGATATACGAGCGCATCTGCGTCTCGGACCGGTCCATCATCTCGCGGATGCAGTCCTTGAGCGTCGCCTCGCCGTATTTGCCGATCAGCGCCTCGAGGCCGCGCCGGCCGACGTTGAACACGTTGATCATGGCCGCGAGGTCGCCCTCGATCTGCTGCGGCAGGCGCACGTTCGCCGTGATCAGCCGGACAAGCGCGGCGTTGTAGCGCCCCTGCTCGAACAGCTTGAGCGGCGGGATGATGATACCCTCCTGGTGGATTTCGGTGGCGGACGGCGCCCAGCCGCCGGGCACGCTGCCGCCCATGTCCATCCAGTGCCCGGTGTTGGCGAACAGCGCGAACAGCCGCCCGTCCACGAAGGCCGGCGACACCAGGATCACGTCGTTCAGGTGGGTGCCGCTGAGGTAAGGGTCGTTCAGTATCCAGAGGTCGCCGTCCTTGAACCCGCCTTCGGCCCCTGCTGCGGCAATCACCCGCTGCACCGTCCACTGCATGTTCGCCAGGAACTGCGGCAGGCCGTAGCCGCCCTGGGCGATGGTCTCGCCGCTGTCGGGATCGTACATGCCATGGGCGCAGTCGTTGGTTTCCGAAATGATCGGCGAGATCGCCGCCCGGATCAGATGCAGGTCCATCTCGTCGGCGATCTGTTCGAGCGCGCCGCGGACGACCGCGAGGGTGACGGGGTCCATCATGCCATCTCGACCAGTATGTTGTCGAAGCAGTCGACGCGGGCGGTCATGCCGGGCTCGATGACGCCCGTGGTGTCGGCCTGCTCGACGATGGCGGGGCCGTCGAAGCTGCAGCCGGGCTGCAGGTCCGCGCGGTCGTAGATCGGCGTGTCGATCCAGCCGCCGAAATACACCGGGCGCGTGCCGGAGGGTGTCGCCCGCCTGGGTTCGACGGCGAACGCCGCGCGCCGCTCGTGGCCGGGCCGGACGCCGCGGACCGCCGTTTTGAGGCTCACGATCATGACCGGGATGTCGCCAAGCGTGTTGCCGTATTCGCGGCGATAGACCTGCTGGAACGCTTCGCTCATGCGGGCGGGCGTCCAGTCCGCCTCGACCGGCACCCGCAGCGTATGGATTTGGCCGGTGTAGGACATCTCCGCCGCGTGGCTCACGACCACCCGGTCGACCGGGGTTTCGCCCTCGGCGAGCCGCGTTTCACCTTCGCGGCGCTGGTCCTGCAGGACGTTCAGCACCCAGGCGGGATCGAGCTCACCGACCCGGCGCTCCACGGTCTGCGAGTGGTCGTAGCGGATGTCGGCGATGGCGCAGCCGAGCGCGCACAGCACGCCGGGATGCGGCGGGATGAGCATGGTGCGCACGCCGACCTCGCGCATGATGGCCGCTCCGTGCAGCGGGCCGGCGCCGCCGAACGCGACGAGCACGAAATCGCGGGGATCGTGGCCCTGCTCGACCGATAGCAAGCGTGTGCGCCCGGCCATGCGCTGGTTGACCACGGTGAGGATCGCCTCCGCGGTCGCCTCGACGCCGAGGCCGATCTGTTCGCCTAGTGCGCCGATGGCCCGTCGCGCGCCGTCGAGATCAAGGGATTTCAGGTGTTTGAGGCCGATCGGATGGTCGGCGTTGATCCGCGCCAAGGTGGCGTTCACGTCGGTGACGGTCGGCTCCGTGCCGCCGCGGCCGAAGCAGACCGGCCCCGGCACCGCACCGGCGCTGCGCGGCCCGACCTGCAGGATGCCGCCGCGGTCGAGGTAGGCGATAGAGCCGCCGCCAGCGCCGATGGTGTGGACGTCGATCATCGGCAGCCGCAGCGGCACGCGGAAATCGAGGTCGGTGGTGTCGGCGACGCGCGGGACGCCGCCGATCACGACCGAGACGTCGTAGCTGGTGCCGCCCATGTCGCCGGTGATGACGTTGTCGAACCCGGCCTCGGCGGCGAGCCGTGCCGCGGCCATGACGCCGGCGGCCGGGCCGGAGCGCACGATGTTCGCCGCCCGGTTCGCAAGCAGCTTCAATGGCACCAGGCCGCCGTTCGACTGCATGACGAGCGTCTGGCTGGCAAAGCCGCGCTCGCCGAGCTTCGATTGCAGGTTGGCGGCGTAGCGCGACACGAGCGGCTGCAGGTAGCCCTGCACGACGGCGGTGCTGGTGCGCTCGAACTCGTAGTACTCGCGCACGACGCTGCTGGAGGTGACGACCTGCCAGCCGGGTTCGGCCTCCAGCATCAAGTCGCGCACGCGCTCCTCGTGCGCCGGATTGGCGTAGGCGTGCAGGAACGAGACGACCACCGCCTCGATGCCAAGCTCGCGCAGCACGGCGGCGAGGCGGCGGACCTCGTCGTCGTCAAGCGCGCGGAGGACCTGGCCATGCTGGTCGAGCCGCTCGTCCAGCTCCCAGCGCAGCTCGCGCGGGATCAGCGGGTTCTGCACGCCAGTCAGGCCGTACATGCGCTGCCGGTCGCGGCGTCCGAGCTCCAGGATGTCGCGGAAGCCGCGCGTGGTCACCAGCGCGCAGCGTGCCCCCTTGCGCTCGATGACGGCGTTGGTCGCGATTGTCGTGCCGTGCAAAATAAGGCCGAGGCTATGCGGCGGGATGTCGGCCGCCTCCAAGGCGTCGATCAGGCCGCGCGCCGGGTCGTCCGGGGTCGAGGGCACCTTCAGCACGCGGTCGACGCTCATGCCGTCGCGCGAGTAGAACAGGTCGGTGAAGGTGCCGCCGACGTCGATCCCGACCACTCCGGCCATGCTGCCCGGTCCCCTTGGCTCAAACGACTTTTGCATCACGGAGCGCCGCGATCGCTTCGGGCGACAGATGCAGCCGGTCCGCCAGCACGGCCTGCGTATCTGCGCCGAGCGGGCGGCTGGGCACCAGCTCGCAAGGCTCGGTCCCGGCAAAACGCAGCGGCGAGTGCTGCACGACGATACGGCCGAGCTGCGGATGCTCCTGCCATTGCAGCGAGCCGCGCTCGTGCATGTGCGGGTCATGCACGACCTCATCCAAGCTGCGGACCGGCGCGCAGGGCACGCGATGCGCCAGCAAATGCGCGAACAGCGCCTCCTTTGACTGCGTTTGGGTCCAGTCGCCAACGAGCGCGTCCACCGCGTCGATATGCGCCACGCGGTCGCCAAGCGAGGCGAAGCGCGGATCGTCCGCCAGGTCCTGCCGCTGCATCGCGGCCAGCAGCGAGCGCCAGTGCGTGTCGCCGACGCAGATGATGGCGATGTAGCCGTCGTTCGCGGGATAAACGTTGTAGGGCGCCTCGGCCAAGCCGCCGTGGCGGTTGCCGGTGCGGGGCGGCACGTCGCCGCCGCTGCCGAAATGCATGCCGAGGCTGGAGCTCAACGATGGATACACGGCGTCCAGCATCGCCACCTCGACCTGCCGTCCGACCCCGGTTTTTTCCCGTTCATACAGCGCCGTCGTGATGGCGCCATACAGGTGCACGCCGGCGAAGAAGTCGCACAGCGCCGGCCCGGCCTTGACCGGGGGGCGGTCGGGAAAGCCGGTGATGCTCATGACGCCCGCCATGGCCTGCACGGTGAGGTCCATGGCCGGGTAGTCGCGATAGGGGCCGGTGCTGCCGAAGCCGGAGCTTTGCGCGTAGATCAGCCGCGGGTTGATCGCCTGCAACGTGTCGGCGCCGAGGCCAAGCCGCTGCATCACGCCCGGCGCGAAGTTCTCCACCAGCACGTCGGCGGTGCGCACGAGGTCGCGCAGGATCGCCTTGCCGTCCTCGCTTTTCAGGTTGAGCATCATGCTCTGCTTGCAGCCGTTCAGCATCGCGAACGGCAGCGCCGCCCCGCCCACCACGCCGCGGCGGCGCAGCGATTCGCCGCCGGGCGGCTCGATCTTGATGACGGCGGCGCCCGCGGTCGCGAGCAGGAAGGTCGCATAGGGGCCGTTGTAGATTTGGCTGAGGTCGATGACCGTCACGCCGTCGAGCGGGAGTGCCAAGGCTGCTGTCCCTGTCCGCTCAGCCGGCCGCACGGGTGCGCGCCGCGGCGGCCCGGCGGAAATCCGCCCATTCGTGCACCGGCCACATGTCCTGGTCCTCGCCATGGCCGGCATGGCCGTTGATGTCCCACGCGATCAGGCCGTTCGAGTCGATAAAACTGTGCCGGTTGATGATCATGCCGCTCAATCTGGTGCCGACGGCGTGCAGGGTGCGGCCGCGCTCGTCCTCCCCTTCGATGGTGATGCGGTTGACCCAGCCGGCGGCCGGGTCCTGCTCGACCACGCGGCGGCCGGATACGAGGTCCGCCGTCTCGCCGTCGCGGATCATGAAGCCGTAGGCGATCTCCTCGACATCGCCGTTCCATTTGGTGACGGCCAGGAATGCGTCGTCCTTCGACGCGATGCCGGTCACATAGGCGCTCTTTTTCGGGCGGTGCTCCGGGCGCGGCCCCCAGGAGCGGTCGCGCATCGCCAGGCAGTCAATGGCGATCCGCTCGCCATGCAGGCTGATTTCGCCCGTCACCCGGCCGAACTGGTCGAAGTGGTTCGCGCCGCCAAATGGCGAGCCCGCGCGGCGCAAAGGGCGCGGCGGCATGATCCCGTCGAACTGCAGCGCGATCCGGCAGCGGTCGCCGTCCTGGAAGCCGAGCTCGTAGCGCGTGCAGGGCTCGACCATCCGCATCGATACGCCGGTCGGCAGCGTGATGTCGGTGAGGTCCTGGTCCCGCGGCAGCCTCAACGCGGAGTAGTTCGCCGAATACGCGACCTCCCACGGAAGATGCGCGGTGTCGTCCCAGATCCATGCGCCGCCGGCGACCGTGCCGATATTGGGCCGCGCCATGGTATAAAGCCAGCCGCCCAGCTTCCGTCCGGGATGGCAGAAGGAAAACCAGCTCGTCTCGGTCATCCACCAACGGTCGCCCATGGGGCCGAAATGGAACTTGTCGTCGGCGGGCGTGAAGGTCATCGGCGTCTCCGGCGGCATTGCTGCGGCGTTCACAGCGCTGGGTAGTGGCGGTCGGCGATGCCGCCGGACGCGCTGGCGGCGAGCTGCGCCTGCCGGGCGGCCTGGCCGGCAAAATAGGCGAGGGCTGCTGGAAAGGCGATGCGTCCGGCCTGCAATGCCGCGGCGAGGGCGTCCTCCCCCGCTTCGGCCGACGCTGTGCTGCTGCCCAGAAGCTCGGTGAGGGCCATCCGGTCCGCCTGTTCGAGCGCGTCGCCGAAGCGGTCGAACGCCTGCAGGTACTTGACGACCTTGGCGGCGTTCTTCGCCTTTGCGATGACCTGGCCGTCCGTGCTGCGCGCCACGACGACATCGCGCAGGTCGTCCAGGATGTGGTCGTAAAGCCGGGACCGCGCCGTCGGCGGCCGTTCGACCGGCGCCGGCGTGGCGGCCCGGCAGCCGCTCGCATCGGCCAGCGCCTCGATCAGCAGGCGGCGGTTGAGCGCCTGCGAGACGATGGCATGGGCGGGCTCGCCGGTGACGTTGCGGTGCCGAATGACCACGACGCGGGTCGAGACGAAGACACGGTGGTACCTGATGCGCGCCCGGTCGACTGGCGCGCCGGAAAACTGCTCATAGTCCCGCAGGCTGGCCGCGAAGTCGGGAACCGGCTCCATGACGCAGCGCATCGAGAACCAGGCGAGGTCCTCCATCGGGTCGCCGAGATGCGCGAGTTCCCAGTCGATCAGGGCGGTCAGGCGCCCATCCTCGAACAGGAAATTGCCCGGCCCTGCGTCGCCGTGCACGAGCGCGACGGGGCCGTCCGGGTCGGGCATGTTGCCCTCAAGCCAGCGGAAAGCGAGGTCCAGCAGCGCATCGGGCGGGCTGGCCTCGTCATACATCGCCCGCCAGATGCCCAGCTCGGCGCGGACATGGTCGGCAATCCTGACGCCACGGACGCCGCCATCGAGCGCAACGCCGGCGGCGCCGGTGCGATGCAGGCGGGCGAGGTTATCCATCATCTCGCGGGCGATGGCTTGCTTGACGGCCGGGTCCGAAAGGCGGCGGAACTCGGCGATGCCCGGGGCGCGATCAGTTAGGATCGCCTGATGCCGCGGGTGCTCGGCGAGGAGCCTTGGCGCCTGGAGGCCAGCCCCGGCGATCGCGCGGTAAACCTGGGCCTCGCGATGCACCGTGTAGGGCTCGACACCCGGCGGGCGCGGCGGCCCGTAGCGCAGGAACACCTCAGTCACCTCGCCATCGCCGGCGGCGACATCGATGGCCCATGACCAGCACCGGTTGCCGCCCGACGTCTGCGTGCTGCGTGCGATGCGTCCGCCGCAAACCTCTGCGACCCAGTCGAACAGCTCGGCCTCGGGATCGCCACGGTCGATGTCCGTCTTAAGTGCCGCATCGGATTGTCGCGGCTGCGGCGACGTGGCCGGCATCAGGCTGTTTCCCTCCCGCGCATTCCCTGCCTTGGCTGGCGGCCATGACAGAACTAAACCGCTGGCATACGCTGGGCAAGCGATTTAGATGGACGGAGCAGAGGCCGGCCAGAGCGGCTGAATAACGGCGGATCAAGCCGAACCAGGGCAGGAGACACGAGCGTGGCCGGACTCTATTTCGACGAATTGCAGGTTGGCCAGCTATTCAAGCACCCGATCCGGCGCACCGTGACGGAGGCGGACAACGTCTGGTTCAGTTGCCTCACCCACAACCCGGCGATGCTGCACCTCGACGAGGAGTACTGCCGCACCGAGACCGAGTTCGGCCAGCGGCTCGTCAATAGCTGCTTCACCCTTGGCCTGATGGTCGGCATTTCGGTTGGCGACACGACGCTCGGCACGGCGGTCGCCAACCTCGGCTGGGACGAGGTGCGCTTCCCAAAACCCGTGTTCCACGGCGATACGCTGCGCATCGAGACCGAGGTCATCGAGCTGCGTTCGTCGAAGTCGCGGCCGAATGCGGGGATCGTGACGTTCATGCACCGCGCCTATAACCAGCGCAATGAACTGGTCGCGCACTGCAAACGGTCGGGGCTGCAGCTCAAGCGGAAGCCGGACTGATGGCGATCCGGTCGTTCCTGTTCGTGCCGGGCGACAGCGAGCGGAAGCTGGCCAAGGGCAAGGCGTCGGCCGCGGACGCGCTGATCCTGGACCTGGAGGATGCGGTCGCCCCGGCCCGCAAGCCGTTGGCGCGTGGGATGGTGGCCGAATACCTCGCCGCCCACGCCGCCGATCGCGCGCCGGAGCTGTGGGTCCGCATCAACCCGCTCAATGAGGGCGGCATCGATGACCTGGCGGCCGTCGTGCGGGCCGCGCCGGACGGGATCGTCGTCCCGAAAACGGATGGCCCGGCAGACGTGCTGCGCCTTGGGCACTATCTCGAAAGCCTTGAGCGGCGCGATGCGGTCGCCAAGCCGATCCGTATCCTGCCGGTCGCGACGGAAACCGCCCGCGCCCCGTTCCGCCTCGGCGACTTCGCGGATGTGGCGTTGCCGCGTTTGTATGGCCTGACCTGGGGCGCGGAGGACCTGAGCTCGGCGATCGGCGCCAGCACCAACGTGGACCCGGCGGGCGGCTGGGCGTTCACCTACCGCATGGTGCGGTCGGCCTGCCTGCTCGCCGCCAAGGCGGCCGGGGTCGAGGCGATCGAGACCCTGTTCACCGACTTCCGCGATCCCGAGGGGCTGCGCGCGTCGTGCACGGCGGCGGCGCAGGAAGGGTTCACCGGACGGATCGCCATCCATCCCGACCAGGTCAGCGTCATCAACGCGGCGTTCATGCCGTCGGAGGCGGCGGTGGCGCACGCGCAGCGCGTGGTCGCCGTGTTCGAGGCCAATCCGGAGGCGGGCGCGGTCGGGCTGGACGGCATGATGCTCGACATGCCGCACCTCAAGCAGGCCCGGCACGTGCTGGCCCTGCATGCGGCCTATGCGGCGCGGGGCTGACCGCCGGGCCGATGCCGCGTAGGCTGACCCTCGATCAGCTCGCGGACGCCCTGGAGCCGGGGGAGCTGGTCTATGTCCCGGGTTCCGCCGGCGAGCCGACGCCGTTGCTCGACCTTTGGCTCGATAACCCGGACCGGACCCGGGGCGTCCAGTTCCTCACGAGCTTCGTGCCGGGCATCAACACGTTCGACGTGGACCGCCTGCATTCCAGCGCCGTCGTCATCGGACTGTTCATGCAGCCCTCGTTGCAGGCAGTGCAGGCGGCGGGCCGCTTCCGCCACCTTCCCCTGGGATATTCGGGGTTCGTCCGTCATCTAAAGGAACATCCGGGCGTCGACACCTGCGTGGTCCATGTGACGACGCCGGACAGCAACGGCCGCTGCTCGCTGGGTCCCGCCGTCGAGTTCACCGCCTTGGTCCAGGCCAGGAGCCGGCGCACGGTCGCCCTCGTCAATCCGCTCCTGCCGGCCATGCCCGGCGCCGTGTCGCTCGACTTTGCCGGGTTTGACGCCGTGGCCGAGGTGGAATTCGCCCCCAAGGGCTATGTCGTCGGCGCGCCGAACCGGACGGCGCTCGCCATCGCCGGGCACATCGCCGGGTTTGTGGGGGATGGCTGCGTCCTGCAGGTGGGGCTCGGCCGGGTGCCCGACGCGCTGATGGCGATGCTGCACGGCCGCCGCGGCCTGGGCCTGCATTCGGGCATGCTGGCCGACAGCGCGCTCGACCTGTGGGACGCGGGCGCACTCGATCTCGGGTTCCGCCATGCGAGCTGCGTTTGGGTGGGGTCGGCGGCGTTGTATGAACGCCTGCGCGGGCGGGACGGGCCGGCGGTGCTGGGCTGCGACGTGACGCATGACCTGCGGCTGCTGGCGTCGTTTGAGCGGTTCCGAGCGGTGAACTCGGCGCTGAGCGTGGACCTGTTCGGCCAGGCCAACCTGGAGATCGCCGACGGCCAGGCGGTGAGCGGCATTGGCGGGGCCGCCGACTTCGCGCGCGGCGCACGGCTGTCGCCCGGCGGCCTCAGCATCGTGGCGCTGCCGTCGAGCTTCGAGCGCGGCACGCGGTCCCGGATCGTCCCGCGGCTCGGCGACGGCATCGCGTCGCTGTCGCGCATCGACATCGACGTGGTGGTGACGGAGCACGGCGCGGCGGACCTGCGGGGGCGCTGCGTGCACGGCCGGGCGGAGGCGCTGATCGAGGTCGCCGATCCCGCCTTCCGTGCATCGCTGACCGACGCATGGCGGGATGTCCGCGCGCGGCTTTAGGCCGGCGTCACCCGGCGTAGATCAGCTTTTTCCCGCGGTTCTTGCCCGCATACAGCTCGGGGATGTCGGTCGGCTGGCTCATGCGCCTCTCCCTTGCGGCAACGAAGGGCCTGCCGCCCAATTGTGAAAAAACCTGGGGGCCTATATCACCTAAGGTAACTATTTGGCCAAATCGCACGGGCTGCGCCAGCGCCCAACCATGCCGGGGAAGCAGCAATGGATTTCCAACTCACCGAGCAGCACGTCGCCATCGATGAGGGGGTGCGGAAGGTCTGCGCCGGTTTCGATGACGCATACTGGACCGAGTGCGAGGAGAAGGCCCGGTTCCCCGATGAGTACTACCGCGCCATGGCGGAGGGCGGCTGGCTCGGCATGACCATGCCGGAGGCGCTGGGCGGGGCCGGGCTTGGGGTCACGGAGGCGGCAGTGATGATGCAGGCCGTGACGTCGAGCGGCGGCGGATACTCGGCGGCGTCCGCCATCCACATCAACATGTTCGGCCCGCACGCGATCGTGGTGCACGGCACGCCGGAGCAGAAGGAACGCTGGCTCAAGCCGCTGATCCGGGGCGAGCAGAAGGCGTGCTTTGGCGTGACCGAGCCGGATGCCGGGCTGGATACCACCAGCCTCGCGACCTTCGCGACGCGCGTGCCGGGCGGCTATCGCGTGAAGGGCCGCAAGATGTGGACGTCGACCGGGCAGGTTGCCGACAAGATCCTGCTGCTGACCCGCACGACCCCCAAGAAGGAGTGCAAGCGTCCGACCGACGGGATGACGCTGCTGTATACCGACCTCGACCGCGCCAAGATCGAGGTGCGCCGCATCAAGAAGATGGGACGCAACGCGGTGGACTCGAACGCTGTGTTCATCGACGACCTGTTCGTGCCCGGCGAGGACCGGGTCGGCGAGGAGGGCAGCGGCTTCAAGTATATCCTCGACAGCTTGAACCCCGAGCGTATCCTGGTGGCCAGCGAGGCGATCGGCATCGGCCGCGACGCGCTGCGCCGCGCCGCCCATTATGCGCGCGACCGGGTGGTGTTCGGTCGCCCGATCGGCCAGAACCAAGGCATCCAGCACCCGTTGGCGGAGTGCTGGACGTACCTGGAATCGGCCTATTGGATGGTGCTGCGCGCGGGCTGGCTTTATGACAACGGCCATTCCTGCGCCGCCGAGGCGAACGCCGCCAAGTTCCTCGCCGGCCGCGCCGCGTTCGACAGTGCGACGCGGGCGGTCATGACCCATGGCGGGATGGGCTATGCGCGGGAGTACCAGGTGGAGCGCCTGTTCCGGGAGGCGATCCTGACCCGGATCGCCCCGGTCACGGAGGAGCTGATCCTCTCCTTCCTGGCCGAGCGCGTCCTCGGGCTGCCGAAGTCTTACTAATGGGACGCGAGTACTTCCGGCCCCACAACCAATCACGCATTGGCGCGTTGCGCAGGGACTAACTCTGGCCAGAGTTCCCCAATTCGTAAGGACGCCGATGTCGCTGACGACCCTGTTGCTTGGCCGCCGGCTCGCCAACCGCGAGGCCGAGGGACGCAAGATCGGCGCGTTCGAGGGCGTGCCGGCCATGGGCCTCGACGGCCTGGGCTCCGCATCCTATGGCCCGGAGGCGATGCTCACGGTGCTGGCGGCCGTGGGCACCGCCGGGCTCGGCGTCGTGCAGCCGATCACCTGGGCGATCCTGGCGCTGCTGGCGATCCTGTGCTTCTCATATTGGCAGACCATCGCCGCCTATCCCAGCAACGGCGGCTCCTACACGGTGGCGCGCGAGAACCTGGGCCATAACGCCGGGCTGCTGGCGGCGGCGGCGCTCATGGTGGACTACATGCTGAACGTGGCGGTCGGCATATCGGCCGGGGTGGGCGCATTGACCTCCGCGGCGCCGGCCCTGCACCCCTATACCCTGCCGCTATGCCTTGGCGTCCTCGTCGTGATCACCCTGGTGAACCTGCGCGGCACCAAGGAGTCCGGCATGGCCCTTGCCGTTCCGACCTATCTGTTCATCGCCAGCCTGTTCTTCATCCTGGGCGTCGGCGCCTGGGCGGCGTGGACCGGGGGCGGCCATCCGAAACCCGTGGTGCCGCCGCCGGAAGTGGCCGAGGCTGCCGGGGCGGGCGTAACGGTCTGGTTGGTGCTGCGCGCCTTCGCCGCCGGCTGCACGGCGATGACCGGGGTGGAGGCGGTCAGCAACGGCGTCGGCGCCTTCAAGGAGCCGACCGTCAAGTATGCCCACCGCACGCTCGCCGCCATCTGCATCGTGCTCGGGACGCTGCTGCTCGGCATCGCCTACCTCGCCCGCAGCTACGGCGTGAGCGCCATGGACCAGACCGCGGACGACTACCAGAGCGTGCTGTCCCAGCTCGTCGGCGCGGTGTGGGGGCGGGATTGGGTTTACTACGTCACCATCGGCAGCGTGCTGGCGGTGCTGTGCCTTTCGGCCAACACGAGCTTCGTCGGCTTCCCCCGGCTGTGCCGGCTGGTGGCGAGCGACAGCTATTTGCCCAAGGCCTTCGCCATACCGGGCCGCCGGCTGGTCTATACGGCTGGGGTGCTGTTCCTGGCCGTGGGCGCGGGCGGGCTGCTGGCGGTGTTCGGCGGCATCACCGACCGGCTGATCCCCTTGTTCGCCGTGGGCGCCTTCCTGTCGTTCACGCTCAGCCAGGCCGGCATGGCCGTGCATTGGCTGCGCAAGGGGCAGGGCCACGCCGACCGGAGCCGGTTGTGGATCAACGGCCTCGGCGCGCTCGCGACCGGCATGGCGCTCGCCATCATCCTAGTCGCCAAGTTCACCGAGGGCGCCTGGCTCACGCTGCTGGTCATCCCGCTCACCCTGTTGCTGCTCAAGCTGACCCGGCGCTACTACGGCGACCTGGAGCGGCAGGTGCTGGCGGGAAGCCGCCGCAGCTTGGACCTGGGGGACCACGCGCCGCCGGCGGTCGTGGTCCCGCTGGAGCGCTGGGACCACATGGCCCACCGCGCGATCCATGTCGCGGCCCGCCTGTCGCCGGACGTGGTGGCGCTGCATCTGACCGACCTGGAGGGGCCGGACGCGGAGGAACATGAGACGCGGCTGCGCGGGGAGTGGGCGCGGTTTGTCGAGCAGCCCGCGGCGGCGGCCGGGCTGCCCCACCCGCGCCTGCTGATCGAGCCGTCGCCCTACCGCAGCGTCTTGGCGCCCCTGCTGCGTGAGATGGAGGCGCTGCGGCGCCGCTGTCCGGACCGCCCGGTGATCGTGGTGCTGAGCGAGCTGGCCGGCGGACGTTGGTGGGAGGCCTTGCTGCACACGCGCCGCACCCAGCGCCTGCGCACCCAGGTGCTGAGGCACGGCGGGCACTATGCTTCGGTGCTGGTGGTCCCCTGGCAGTTGGAAGCGCCGGCGACGGAGCAAGTCTTGGCTGAGGAGGAGCCTCAGGCGGCTTAGCCTGGGACGTGCTCGATATGCTTTTGCGCCCGAATGAGGTCGGCGATCGCCGATTCAAGCATTTGTCTATCCCACGAACGCAGGATCACGCATACCGTCTGTGCCATGCCCGCAGAACCGCACGAGCGCAGACCGTTGTGACTCACCTGAACGGATCAGAGCACGGGGGAGACGAGCCATGACCGCGACAGCACCGGGCAACATCGACCAGGTCGAGTATTGGAACGGCGACGTCGGGCGTCAATGGACTGCCAGTCAGGAGCGTCTCGACCGGGCATTCCGACCGTTCACCGCGGCCCTGATCGAACGGGCAGCGCCACGCCGGGGCGAGCGCGTGGTCGATGTCGGCTGCGGCTGCGGCGAACTCAGCCTTGCCTTGGCGGGGCTGCTCGGCGACGAGGGGCGCATATTGGCGGTCGACGTGTCGCGGCCAATGCTCGACCGCGCCCGGTCACGCACGGAGGCGGCGGGCGGCAAGCAGGCGGGCCAGGCGGCGCCAGCAGGGCAGGCGGAGATCGAATGGCAGCAGGCGGACGCGGCCGTGGCCCCGTTTGCGGCGTCCGGGTTCGATCTGCTCGTGTCCCGCTTTGGCGTCATGTTCTTCGGGGAACCCGTCGGCGCGTTCCGGAACCTGCGCCGGGCGTTGCGCCCGGGTGGCCGGTTGGCGATGCTGTGCTGGCGGCCGATGCCGGAAAATGCCTGGGTGGCGGTTCCGCGCGCGGCGATGCTCCCCGCGGTGCCGGCTCCGGCCGCCATGCCGCCGGACGCGCCGGGTCCGTTCGCTTTCGCGGACGCGGCGCGCGTGGGCGCCATCCTTGCGCAGGCAGGCTTTGCCGAGATCGCCAGCGTCGCGGTCGACGCGCCCCTGGAAATCAGCGGAGGCGGCGCGGATCAGGCGGCGCTGGAAACAGCCGTCCAGTTCGTCGCCGAGGTCGGCCCTGCCTCAGGGTTGTTGCGCGACATCGATGCGGCGACGCGCGAGCGTGCGGTGGACGCGGTGCGCGAAGCCCTGCGCGAGCGGGCGGGCGGCGGACGGCTATCGCTCGATGCCGCCTGCTGGATTTATACCGCGACGAGTCCGGCTGCATTGCCCGCTTCCACTTTTTGATCCTACGCCTATGACATGTGGCGCGCCAACATGGTGCGCTACATGGCGCATGAAGGGACGCCGGGCATCCTGACCTGCAAGAACGCCGCGCTGGAGACCCCGCTGGTCGCCGACCCCGGCGACGCCTGGGAATACGGCATCGGCATCGACTGGGCGGTCGAAGCGGCGAGCGGGCAGCGCCTGGCCAACACCTGTTACTGGATCGACCCCAAGCGCGGCGTCGCCGGCGTGCTGATGACGCAGATCCTGCCGTTCGCGGATGCGCGCGTGCTGGCGCTGCTTGACCAGTTTGAGCAGGCCGTCTACGCCGATGCGACGCACGCCCGCGCCGCTTAGTTGTTTACCCCGTCGGGTTGACCGGGGATGATCCGGGGGTGGCGTTGGCCTTCCTGGGTCGTTGTGCTGGGAGCGGCCTGCTGTGGCAGCAACAGCGGCGTGAAGCAAATATGTCCCTCCGACGGCACAACCGCGTCATCTAGGCTAGAACAAGCCGCATCCCGATCAGCAACTGGTTGACGAGACGATGGCGCGCCCAACATTGTCGTACGATGATAAGCCATTGAGCGAACTTCTAGAACGAAAGCGCAATGACGAACCTGTCGGTAGTGAAACTATTCGACTGCATCACGTCTAGGTTGATTGCACTGCCCGCACTTGCTGCCTTACTTGCTCGGATTGTAGAAGTGCAAACACTATTTTACCAAATGTTAATGCAACCGGGTCTCTGGCTGCAGCGTCTTTCTATCTCCTTCCGACACCGAATCACTTATTGTGCAGCGCCAATGCTCGCGCGACGCACGCTCGACCATTCAGAAGCGAGGACATGATGCGCCGAGATAGTGGCACTCCGCCCGGCCATGTAGCCACTATGCTTCGTAGGTTCGGGCGCCTGCCTGTTCTGCTGGCGGCGGTGGTGGCAATGGGCGCTACTGGCGCATACAGCGCTCCGGCATCCGCTGGGGCGCGGCACAGGACGCATCACGGGCATGGCGGCGCCATACGGGCCGTGTTCAAGCCCATGCGCAGCGCAGTGCGGGGACACCATCAGCGGACGTATGCGCGCAACCATTCATTCCGTGGCGCAACCCGCCATGCTGCGACCGTGCACAGGGACGTTGTGCCGCTTGCCAACACCACGTGGGACAATCCGAAAGTTTCCCCGGCGGTCAACGAAGCCATACAGACCGCGGCGCGCGAGTCCGGGGTCGACCCCAACCTCCTCACTACGATTGCTTGGCGCGAGAGCCGGTTCGATCCGGATGCGGGCAACCGCCACTCCTCGGCACAGGGGCTGCTGCAATTCACCACGGGAACATGGCTGCAGGCAGTGCGGAGTTACGGAGCGCAGCATGACCTCGGCGGTTATGCCGCGGCGATCAAAAGGGACAAGTCCGGAGTGCTCGTGGTTCCGGAGAAGGGCGTGCGGGCAGCGATCCTGCGGCTGCGCAACGATCCCGTGCTGTCGGCGAAGCTGGCTGCCGATAGCATGAGCCAGGGGTGCGCGGCGATACAGGACCGGCTCGGGCGGAACGTTAGGCCTGCGGACTTGTACTTGCTTCATGTGCTTGGCCCTACCGGGGCGGAACGGTTCCTCACTGCTGTCGCCCGACATCCGTCGGAGCCGAGCACCAAGGTCGTGAGCTATGATGTGATGCGCAACGCCGGCCTGCTGGCGCGCGATGGCCGACCGATGACCATTGGCAACACCTACGCCGCCGCCAGCGCGATGCTGAATGCGCAGCGCGTCCGATCTGAACCGCCGGCGCCTGCAATGAAGGCTGGCAACGACGCGGCGCCAGTAGCGGCGATCCAGGTAAGCGCCGCGCCGTAGCGGCGCTTTTCGCAGTTGCAACGGGGATGGCTCTTGCTGGCCTGCGGCTATAGGATGCGACGGCTTTCATTCGATCCATAGCCGCCCCGGCCGGTGCTGGGTATAAACGGCCGTGCCCGGCACGGCTGCCAGCAGGAAGGGATATCTGCTTGAGCTCGCTCTTTCGCCTTCTGCAAATGGTGCCAGCGGTCCAACGCCTCGAAGCGGAGCGCGATAGCCTTCGCTCGGAGCAAAATTCGATCAAGCTGAAGCTGCGGGCGGCCTCGGCGGAGATGGGGGTGCTGGAAGAGCAGCTCCGCGTGCTGCAGGCAGAGCGCGACCGGCTGACCCAAGAAGTGGCCCGGCTTAAGGCAGCGGCGGCGACCGCCGAGGCGCTGACGAAGGAACGCGACAGCCTGGCACAGGAACGCCGGGTCTTGGCCGCGCAGACCGAGGCGGCGCGAACTGAACGGGAGCGGATGACGAAAGCGCCCGATGTACGGCGGCAAAAGTCTGCGCCGGGCTAGGCAGCCGCCGGTGCAATTCCCGACAGGATCGCCAAAACGGACCATGTTACCTAGGCAAATACGTTATAAAGGGAATCCAATGCTTCGTACGGCTCTAATGCTAAGTGTCGCGTGCCTGTTCTGTGGGGCGGCCCAAGCCGAAACGGTGGCGTTCAACGCCACGATGAATGGCGCAACCGAGGTCCCGCCAAAGACGACGGATGGCAAGGGCACCGCTTCGGCCTCGCTCGACACCACGACCAAGGTGCTGACCTATGGCGTGCAGTATACCGGGCTGTCTGGCCCGGCGACGGCGGCGCACTTCCACGGCCCGGCTGAACCCGGCGCGAACGCCCCCGTCGTCATGCCGTTCCCGACGCCCACCAGCCCGATCCAGGGCACGGCCACGCTGACGGACGCGCAGATGACCGACCTGATGGCAGGCAAGTGGTATGCGAACGTGCACACCGCGGCGAACCCCGCAGGCGAGATCAGGGGCCAGTTGACGCGCGCGCAGTAACGCCGGCCAGCGGCCCGAGTTATACGACGGCGCTGGTGATGTTCTGCGGATAGGGCATGGTCGCCTGGAACGAGGGCCGGGCGGCCAGGCCGTCCATGTAGCGGGCGAGGTTGGGGTGCGTTTCCCGCCAGCCAAGCTCCGGGAAGCGGACGTCGAGATAGCCGAGCACGCTGCCGACTGAGACGTCGGCAATCCCGAATGCGTCGCGGACGACATAGGGCCGGTCGCCGGCTACGCGGGCGATTTCGGCGAGGCCGCCGCGGACCTTGCGCATCTGGCGGTCGATCCAGGGCTGGCTTCGGTGCGCCTCGGGCCGCATGCGTTCGAAGAACACCAGCAAGAAGGCGTCGCACACGCCGGTCGCCAATGCGTCCATGCGCTTGTGCGCGAGGATGCCGTCGTCGTCCGGCGGCAGCAGCGGCGGATCGGGGAACTTCCGCTCGATCCATTCCAGGATGAAGCTGCTCTCCCAGATCGTCGCTCCGTCATCGAGGATGAGGACCGGCAGCTTCTCCAACGGGTTATGTTGGGGCAGGCTGGTGTCGTCGTTCCACGGCACCTCGGTCTGCAGTTCGAACGGCACTGACTTTTCGGCCAGCGCGATGCGGACCTTTCGCGCGTAGGGGCTTGGCGTGGCGCTGATCAGCTTCATTCAGGTGCCCTTTCGGATGCGGTTGGGCCGAGATTAGCTAAACGCGGCGGGATAGGGCAGCTCCGGCATAGGAGCCATGCCGGGAAACGCCGCCGACACCACCTTATCTTCGATTATCTGTTAGAATGTCAGCATTCGCGGGGGACGCATGAGCCAGACATCGATCGAGCGGGAAACGCTGGCCGTGCCGCCGCCTGCCCCGGTCGTCGCCAAAGCGGGTCCGGTTGCCGGCATCCTGCTAGCCATCAGCCTGTCGCATCTGTTGAACGACCTCATGCAGTCGCTGGTTCCCGCGGTTTACCCGATCCTGAAATCGAAGTTCGCGCTCGATTTCGGCCAGGTCGGGTTGATCTCGCTTACCTTCTACCTGACGGCGTCGCTGCTGCAGCCGGTGGTCGGCCTGGCCACCGACCGGCGCCCGATGCCGTTTTCGCTAGCCACCGGCATGGGTGCGACGCTCGCCGGCCTGCTGCTGCTGTCGGTTGCCGGCAGCTTCCACATGATCCTGCTGGCGGCCGGAATGATCGGCCTTGGATCGGCGGTGTTCCATCCGGAGTCCTCCCGCGTCGCCCGCATGGCGTCGGGGGGGCGGCACGGCCTGGCGCAATCCGTGTTCCAGGTCGGCGGCAACGCGGGTTCGGCGATCGGGCCGCTGCTGGCGGCCTTCGTGGTGGTGCGGCGCGGCCAGTCCAGCATCGCCTGGTTCTCGATCCTGGCGCTGCTGGCGATGGCGGTGCTGGCGGTGGTCGGACGCTGGTACGGCCGCCGGGTCGTCGAACGCCGCCGGACTCCGGCTGCTGCTTCGGCCGCTGCGACGCTGCCGCGGGGACGGGTGATCGCCTCGGTGGCTATCCTGCTGATGCTGATCTTTTCCAAGTACTTCTACATGGCCAGCCTGGGGACCTACTACACGTTCTACCTCATCGACCGGTTCAAGGTGGCGGTCGATACGGCGCAATTGCTGCTGTTCGTGTTCCTGGGCTCGGTCGCGGTCGGCACCATCGTCGGCGGCCCGCTCGGCGACCGGTTCGGACGCAAGCGGGTCATCTGGATTTCCATCCTCGGCGTGCTGCCGTTCACCCTGGCGCTGCCGCACGCGAACCTGATGTGGACGGCCATCCTGACGGTGCCGATCGGGCTGATCCTCGCCAGCGCCTTCTCGGCCATCCTGGTCTACGCGCAGGACCTGCTGCCCGGTCGCGTCGGGCTGGTCGGCGGCTTGTTCTTCGGCTTCGCCTTCGGCATGGGCGGGCTGGGGGCGGCGGTGCTGGGGAGGTTGGCCGACGCCACGAGCATCGAGCACGTTTATGCGCTGTGCGCCTATTTGCCGGCGATCGGCCTGCTCACGGCCTTGTTGCCCGATACAAGGCGCAAGCTTGCCTAGCTGAGCAAACCTCCGGAAGGGCTATTGCATCCGCCCCGCTCTGCCGTAGCTTTATCGCACCGCAGCAACCCCGGAGGCCGGCCATGCTCCTTACCCGCCGCACCCTGCTCGCCGCCGCAGCGACTTTGCCGGCTATTCGCGCCCACGCCGCCGAACCCATCGTCGCCGGGGTCAGCGGCCCATTGACCGGGCCGAACGCGCAGTACGGCGCGCAGTGGAAGCGGGGCTTCGACCTGGCGCTCGACGGCATCAATGGCGCCGGCGGGGTCAAGGGACGCCCGATCGAGTACCAGTTCCAGGACAGCCAGTCCGATCCGCGGCAATCGGTGGCCGTCGCGCAGAAGCTCGTCGCCGACCCGCACGTCATCATCGAGCTGGGGGATTTCTCGTCGCCGGCGTCCATGGCCGCGTCGCCCATCTATCAGCGGGCCAAGCTGGTGCAGTTCGGCTTCACCAATTCGCACCCGGATTTCACCAAGGGCGGCGACCATATGTGGTCAAACTCCACCAACCAGGCGGAGGAGCAGCCGCACTTGGCGGAGTTTGCGTCCAAGCTGGGGTTCAAGCGCCCGGCGGTGCTGCACCTCAACACCGATTGGGGCCGCACCGCCAAGGACGCGTTCCTGAAGGCCGCGCCAGGCTTCGGCATGGAGGTCGCGGCCGTCGAGGGCTATTTGTCCGCCGAACAGGATTTCCGCCCCACCTTGGTCCGCGCGCGCGACAGCAAGCCGGATGGCCTGGTGCTGCTGTCGTATTACGCCGACGGCGCGCTGATTAGCCGGCAGGCGCGCGACACCGGGCTGACGATGACGATCCTGGCCGGAACTTCGAACTATTCGCCCAAGTTCATCGAATTGGGCGGCGCCGGAGTCGAGGGCGACTACGTGATGTCGACGTTCTTCCCCGGCGATCCACGGGCGGAGGTGCAGGATTTCGTCAAGCGCTACCAGGCCAAGTACGGGGCGGAGCCGGACAGCTTCAGCGCCGGAGCCTACGACACCATGGCGCTGTTCGCGGCGCTGTGCGAGCAGTACGGCACGACCCGCGACGCCATGCAGACCGGCCTGACGGAAATCCGCGACGTGCCGAGCGTGATCTACGGCAAGGTGTCGTTCGATCCGAAGACGCGCCGGGTGCAGGGGGCGAACTACACGCTGCTGCTGGTGCGCAACGGCAAGTTCACCGTCTGGGACGGCCAGCGCGCGGCAACCGGGTGACATCGCCCGGCAATCCCTGCCAGAAATAACCTGAATGTCCTCCTGGCTCGATTACACGATCAACGGCCTGATCATCGGCAACATCTACGCGTTGCTCGCGGTCGGGCTGGCGCTGATCTTCGGCGTGTCGCACCTGATCAACTTCGCCCATGGCTCCGTTTATGCGGTCGGCGCCTATGTCGGCTGGGCCTGCTTCACCTACCTGCACGCGCCGCTCGCCCTGACGGCTGCGGTTGTCGTCGTCGCCTGCGCTGTCCTGGGCGTCGCGATCGAGCGGCTGGGGCTGCGTCCGCTCGCCGGAGCGCCCCGGATCGCGCCGCTGTTGGCGACCATCGGCATTGGCCTCGTGCTGGACCAGGTCCTGCAAATCCTGTTCACCCCTGACCCGCGGGCGCTGCCGTCGCCGTTGCCGAACTGGCGCATCCCCGTCGGCGGCGGCACGATCGGGGCGCTCGACCTGCTGATCGCCGCGACCGGGCTGGGCAGCGCCGCCGTGCTGTTCGGCTTCCTGCGGTTCACCAAACTCGGTTGGGCGGTGCGCGCCACGGCGCAGGACCGCGACGCGGCGCGGCAGATGGGCGTCGACACCGACGCGGTGAACCGCACGGTGTTCGCCATCGCCTCCGCGCTCGGCGGCCTGTCCGGGCTGCTGGTCGGCATGTATTTCAACCACATCGACCCGGCCATGAGCTTCCAGGCCACCTTGAAGGGCGTCGTCGCCCAGGTGATCGGCGGCATGGGCAACGTGCCGGGCGCCATCGCCGGGTCGCTGCTGCTGGGGCTGACGGAGAGCTACGGCGTCGCCCTGTTCGGGTCGTCGTATCGCAACCTGTTCAGCTTCGCACTGCTGCTGCTGATTTTGGTGCTGCGGCCGAACGGCCTGTTCGCCAGCGCCCGGTCCGCGCCGCCGGAGCCGATGACTGGCACCTTCATTGCCCCCAGCCGGGTCGTGCGCGTGCCGCCAGGGGTGGTCGTTGCCGCCGTCGTCGCTGCCGCCGCGCTGCCGCTATGGCCGGATATCCCCTACGTGCTCCAGGTGCTGACCAACGCCTGGCTCGCGTCCATGCTGGCCATCAGCCTCACGCTCGTGGCCGGGACGTTGGGGCAGGTCTCACTGGGGCAGGCGGCGCTGCTGCTGATCGGCGCCTACGCCTCTGCATTGCTGGCGCTCGACTCCGGCTGGCCGGTCTGGGCCAGCGTGCCCGCCGCCGGCATCCTGACCGCGCTGATCGGCACGGCGCTGGTGGCGCCCGCATTCCGCCTCCGCTCGCATTACGTGTCCATCGCGACGCTCGGCATCGGCGAGATCGTCGGCCTGGTGATCCTGAACTGGGAGAGCCTGACGCGTGGCCCGATCGGCGTGTCCAACATCCCGCCCTTGGCTGTGGGCACGGTCGAGCTGGACAGCCCGCAGGCGTCGTATTGGCTATGCCTGGGCATATTGGTTGTGCTGGCGCTCATGCAGGCGCGGCTGCTGCGCTCGCATCTGGGCCGCACCTTCCGGGCCATCCGCGACGACGACGTGGCGGCGCGCGCCTACGGCGTCAGCCTGGACCGCTACAAGGGGATCGCCTTCGCCGTGGGCGGCTTCTCCGCCGGGATCAGCGGGGCGATTGCGGCGCATTTGTATTCCTACATCAACAACGAGACCTTCACCTCGGCCGTGTCGATCTCGGCGCTGACCATGGTCATCCTGGGCGGCATGGGCAACGTGCTGGGCGCCATCCTGGGCGCCGTGGCCCTGACGGCGTTGCCGGAGATGTTCCGCGGCACGGCGGAGTATCGCATGCTGATCTACGGCGCGGCGCTGCTGTTGCTGATCCGTTTCCGTCCGCAGGGCGTGCTGGGCACCGTATGACCCTGCTGGAGGCGCGCAACGTCACCCGCAGCTTCGGCGGCGTGCATGCGGTGGCCGGCGTGGACCTGGTTCTGCGCGAGGGCGAGTTCCTCTCGATCATCGGCCCGAATGGCGCGGGGAAGACCACGCTGTTCAACCTTTTGAGCGGGCATGACGCGCCGGACGGCGGCAGCATCGTGTTTGGCGGCATTGCGGTCGCCGGCTGGGCGCCGGAACGGGTGGCGGCGCTCGGGCTGGCCCGCACCTTCCAGCACGGACGGGTGTTCGGCAACCTTTCGGTGCGGGACAACGTGCTGGTGGGCGCGCACCACCGCCTGCGCGCCGCCAAGCCGCGCCTACCCGGCCTGGGCGCGCTCGCCGAACTGTTCGCGGCGCTCGTTCGTCCGCCAGCGGTGGCGCGGGAGGAGGCGGCGCTGAATGCCGAGGTCGAACGCATCGTGGCGCTGTTCGGCGACCGGCTGACGCCGCGGCTGGAGCAGCCCGCCTATTCGCTATCCTATGCCAACCGCCGCCGGGTGGAGATCGCCCGCGCGCTGGCGTTGCATCCGCGCCTGCTGCTGCTGGACGAGCCCACCGCCGGCATGAACGAGAGCGAGACGGCGGAGATGGCCGCCATCATCGGCTGGCTGAAGGCGGAGGGCCGCACAATACTGCTGATCGAGCACAAGCTGGACCTGGTCATGCGGCTGTCCGACCGGGTGATCGCGATGGATGACGGCCTGGTCATCGCCGAGGGGCCGCCCGCCGCCGTGCGCTCCGACCCGGCGGTCATCGAAGCCTATCTCGGCCACCGCGCCATGGGGGAGCAGCTCGTATGACCGGACCTTTGATTGGGCCGCTGCTCGAACTGCAGGGCGTGGACACGTTCTACGGTCCCGTGCAGGTGCATTTCGGCCTGGATATCGCCGTGCGCGCCGGACAGGTCGTCTGCCTGCTGGGCGGCAACGCGAGCGGCAAATCCACGACGATGAAGGTCATCCTGGGCCTGCTGCGCCCGCGCGCCGGGCATGTGCGGTTCGACGGCCAGGACATCACCGGGCTGCCCACGCCGCAGGTGATCCGCCGCGGCATCGGCAGCGTGCCGGAGGCCCGGCGGCTGTTCGGCGCCATGACGGTGCGGGAGAACCTGCTGATGGGCGCGTTCGCCCGCGACGACCGGGCCGAGATCGCGCGCGACCTGGAAAAAATGCTGGAGCTGTTCCCCCGCGTGCACCAGCGCCTTGGCAATCGCGCCGGCACGCTGTCGGGCGGGGAGCAGCAGATGGTCGCCATGGCCCGCGCGCTGATGGGCCGGCCGCGGCTGATCTGCATGGACGAGCCGACCATGGGCCTGTCGCCGCTGTATGTGGATCGGGTGCTGGAGCTGATCGGCACGGTCAACAAGGAGGGCGTGACGGTGTTCATGGTCGAGCAGAACGCGAGCCTCGCCTTGCAGATCGCCCACTATGCCTACGTGCTGCAGGCCGGGCGCATCATCCTGCAAGGTCCGGCGGCCGAACTGGCCCGCAACCCGAAAATCCGCGAGGCGTATTTAGGCGGATCGGATGCAAAGGAAACCGCAGCGTGACGCATATGCCGGGACTGCTGGCGCCCACGCCGCGCCAAACCGAGATCATGGCATTGGCCGAGGGCCTGGCCGCCCGGTTCAGCCCGCGGGCGAACAGCGGCGGCTTCCCGCACGAGAACTACCCGGAGCTGCACGCCGCCGGCTACGACCGCCTGATGATCCCCGAGGCGTATGGCGGCCTGGGCGCGGACGTGTTCGAGATGGTGCTGGCGCAGGAGGTGCTGGCGCGCGGCGACGCCTCGACCGCGCTGGTGACGGGAATGCTGATCAGCGTGCTGGGCCGTGCTTATGAAAGCCGCTCCTGGCCGGAGGACGTGCTGGAGGACATCTCGCGCCGGGTGATCGCCGATGGCGGCATGGTGAACAACTGCGTCACCGAGCCGGAGCTGGGGTCGATCTCGCGCGGCGGCGTGCCGTCGATGCGGGCGGAGCGTGCGCCGGGCGGCTGGCGGCTGTCCGGCCACAAGATTTTCGTCACCGGCGCCCCGGCGCTGCGCTGGCTGGTCACGGCCGCCGTGCTGCCGCCGGAGGACGGCGCGCCGCAGGGCACGATGTGCAGCGCCATCGTCGAGGGCGGCTCGCCGGGCTTGCGGATCGTGGACACCTGGGCCGGCAGCCTGAGCCTGCGCGGCTGCGGCAATGGCGACGTTTACTACGACGGCGTGTTCGTGCCCGACGAGCGCATCGTCGAGCGCGTGGTGATCGGCGCCGGGGGGCGCAACCGGCCCGGCACCAACGGTTGGGCGCTGCCGATTGCCGCTGTGTACCTTGGTGTGGGCCAGGCTGCGCTGGACGCCGCCTGCGACTATGCGCGGGAGCGTGTGCCGCCGTCATTGGGCCGTCCGATCGCCGAGCAGCCGCACATCATCCAATGGGTCGGCGAAATGGAGGCAGTCCTGTCCGCCGCGCGCGCCGTGCTGCACGAGACGGCGCGGGCCTGGGTGGACCATCCGGCGCTGCGCCCGGAGTTAGGGCCGCGGATCGGCATGGCGAAGTACCTGTGCACCAACGCAGCCTGCGAGGCGACGGAGAAGGCGCTGCGGGTGGCCGGCGGGTTCAGCCTGACGAAGGAGCTGCCGCTGGAGCGGTATTTCCGCGACGCGCGCGCCGGCCTGTTCCAGCCGCCGCAGGACGACCTGGCGCTCGGCCAGATCGGGCGCGCCGCGCTGGCCCGGACTGGAGCGGGGTAGGCCACCTGCGGCAGCTATGCCGTCACGGTCTCCACCGGCATCGTGCTAAGGGCGCGGGCCTGCTGACGGCGCATCCAGGCGTCCATGACGCTGGCCTCGACGCCCAGTTCGATGAGGACCGTCGCGGCGACGCCGATGCCCGGCGGCTCGCCCCGGTCGACCACTGCCTGTATGCCGGCGGCACGGAAGCGCTGGCCCTCCGCCTCGTCACGCACGACGGCGATGCGCTTGAGGCCGGGATACAGAAGCTGCGCCGTCGGGGTCAGCGCGCTCGCGATCTCGAAACTTGGCGCGGTGAGCACGCTGATCCGGCGTCCGTGCAGCGCGACGGGCTCCCAGATACGGGTGTCCTCCGTGTCGCCGAACGCCACCTTGTAGCCGTCGGCCAACGCGTCGGCAAAGCGGCGCTGGTCGCGTTCGATCGCCGCATAACCGATGTCCGCCTCGATCAGGGCGTCGGCCAGGGTCCGTCCGACGGCGCCCATGCCGACGATCAGCACCGGGGCAACCAGGCCGCGCGGCTGCAACTCATCGTCGGCCATCTGCTTCCGCTGCATCCGCAGGCGGCCGGCCAGGGTCCGCCCGGTCTCCGCGAGGGTCGGCGTCGCGGCGAGGCTCAGCGCCACGGCGGCCATAATGACGGAGGTCTCGGCCGACCCGACTATCGCGTGCACGGGCGGCAGGGCGAGCACGACGAAGGCGAACTCCGACCCCTGCGCGAGCAGGAAGCCGAGCTGCGTCGAGCCGGGCACCGACCAGCGGAAAACCAGGCTCGCGGCCGCGTTCAGCACGACCTTGGCGGCGATCAGCGCCACTGCGATGCCGAGCACCGCCAGCCATTGCCGTGCGAGCGCGCCAAGGTCGAGCGAGAGCCCGACGGAGATGAAGAAAAACCCGAGCAGCAGCCCGCGGAACGGCTTGATCTCGGATTGGATGATGGGCCGATAGGGCGTCTCGGCGATGATCATGCCGCCGAGGAACGCGCCGAGGGTGACGGACAGGCCCGCGAGCCCGGTCGCCCAGCCGGCGGCGAGCGCCACAAGCAGGGCCATGGCGGTGAACACCTCCTCGTTGCGTCCGCGCGCCACGAGGTCGAACACCGGACGCACGACCAGGCGTGCGAGCAGGACCGCGATGCCGAACGCCGCCGCCGCCTTGGCCAAGGCGAGGCCGGCGGCGGGCAGGATCGTCGCCGCTCCGCCCCCCAGCGCGTTGGCGACGATCAGCAGGAAGATGGCCGCGACGTCCTGGAACACCAGGATGGCGGTGGCGGTCAGGCCGACCGGGCAGTTCTGCTGGTGCCGCTCGGCGATGATGCCGGCGACGACCGCGGTGGAGGACAGCGCCAGCGTGGCGCCCACGAACGCGGCGGCGAGTGGCGGCAGGCCCATGAGCCACGCGAGCGCGCCGAGGCCCGCGGTGCCAAACAGCACCTGGACCGGGCCGAAGCCGAAGATGTCGCGCGCCTGCTCGCGCACGTGGGCCAGCGAGAAGTGCAGCCCGATGTCGAACAGCAGGAAGACGACGCCGAGCTGGGCCAGGATCGCCACGGTCCCGCTGTCGGAGACGATGCCGAGGCCGCTCGCGTGCAGGGCCAGGCCCAGCGCCAGGTAGCCGACGATCGGGCTGAGGCCCGCCGCCCGGCTCGCCACCGCGGCTGCGACGCCGAGCGCCAGCAGCACGATGACCGGCTGCGTCGCCCATAGCAGGTCATGCGCTGCGTCCATTGCGTTCAGGCCACGATGGGGTGCAGGAAGCCGTGGATCGCCTGGACGGCCGCCGAACCCTCGCCAACCCCGGAGGCGACCCGCTTGACCGAGCCTGAGCGGATGTCGCCGGCGGCGTAGATGCCGGCCCGCGTGGTCGTGAACGCCGAGCTGAGCGCCTGGCCGGCGGCGTCGGGATCGGCGTCGATGTCGAGCAGCCGGTGCGGATAGCCGTTGCGGGTCATGAAGCGCTGCAATCGCAGGGTGTCGCCGGCATGGCCCGGGCCGATCAGCACGACCCGGCTGTCGGTCCCGGTCCGACCGGAGACGAGAATCCGGCGGTCGTTGAACAGGTCCATCTCGCCGGTGAACTGGCGGACGCCATGGGTGGTGAAGACGTTGGGGCGGCCGTGCTCGTCGGCGTCGAAAACCTCGATGCTGCCGTCGAGGATGAAGAACAGGTCGACGCCGCGCTGCCCGTGCTCGAACACGAGGCTGCCCCGTGGCAGCCGTTCCTCGGCGCCGTATCCAGCGATCCGCCCGGCCATTTCGGGCGTGAGGCGCGGGTCGACCTGCGCCGCACGGGCATAAGGATTGGTCGGATCGAGGTTTGTTTCGGCTGTTTGAGGTGTATCGGGCATCCTTCAATCCTTTCTACAAACGAACGCCGCCGGCCCAGCTTTGCCCGCTTTTGTCGGCATAAACGCCAAATAAATGAGGGCGATGTAATTTGACGTTCGGCTCACATTTGATGACATTACGTTTGGACTTCGGCAATCAAGCCGGTCAGCGGGGCGGTCAAAGCCACGCACAGGGGACGTCGCCAGGCTATGATCGTGGATATGCGCATTTATACTACCCGCCCGGGCAAGCTGGCCGCGTTCGTCATGCTGTATAAAGATCATGCATGGGACCTGCAGCAGAAGTACCTAGGCCGCTGCCTTGGCTGGTACACCACCGTCGAGGGGCCGTTGAACCAGGTGGTGCATCTCTGGGCCTATGACAATCAGGGCGATCGCGAGGCTAAACGCAGCGCCATGGCGGCAGATCCAGCCTGGGGCGAGTATCTGCGCCAATCGGAGGAGGCCGGATTCCTGCTCGCGCAGGAGAACCGCATTCTGAAGCCGACCGACTTCTCGGTGCATTAACGCCGGGCAACTGTTGGCTGGAGGCGCAGGGCCCGGCTTGGCTTGCGAGGACGTTTGGGCAACCATGGGCGCAAACCTCCAAAGGATATCCCCATGGCCCGGCGCGGCATGCAGTTCGGCATCTTCCTGGCCCCGTTCCACCGTCGCGGCGACAATCCGACCTTGGCCATCGCCCGCGATATCGAGATGATCGAGTTGCTCGACCGGCTCGGCTACGACGAGGCCTGGATCGGCGAGCACCATTCCGCCGGCTGGGAGGTCATCGCCTCGCCCGAGCTGGTGATCGCAGCAGCGGCGGAGCGTACCCGGCACATCCGCCTCGGCTCCGGCGTGACCAGCCTGCCCTACCACCATCCCTTCCTGGTGGCGCAGCGCTTCGTCCAGCTCGACCATATGACGCGCGGACGCGCCATGCTGGGCTGCGGACCCGGCGCATTGGTGTCGGACGCCTACATGCTGGGCATCGACGCGGCCACCCAGCGGCGGCGCATGGACGAGGCGCTCGAAGCGATCATGGCGCTGCTGCGCTGCGACGGACCTGTCACGCGCAAAACCGACTGGTTCGAGATGCGCGAGGCACGGCTGCACCTACGCCCGTACAGCGATCCGCATTTCCCGATCTCGGTCGCCAGCACCTTGACGCCGGCCGGCCCGGTCGTGGCCGGGCGGCACGGAGTCGGCATTCTTTCGCTGGGCGCCGGTGCGCCGGGCGGGCTGGCGGCGATCGCCGGGCAGTGGCGGATCGCGGAGGAGGAGGCGGCAAAGCACGGCAAGGTGATGGACCGCGCGCAGTGGCGCATGGTGATGAACGTGCATGTCGCCGAAACCGACGAGCAGGCGATGGCCGACGTGCGGGTGGGCGAGCGGCTGGAGACGGTGACGTATTTCGAGGACGCGCTGGGCCGCCCGCCCGGGCGTTCGGAGGACCCGCTGACCGATGGCGTCGCGGCGGGCACGACGCTGGTGGGCTCGCCCGAGACGGTCGCGCGCGGGATCGAGAACCTGGTGCGGCACAGCGAGGGCGGGTTCGGCGGCTTCCTGTTCCGCGCGCACGACTGGGCGAACCGCGAGCAAACCTGGCGCAGCTACGAGCTATTCGCGCGCTGGGTGATGCCGCGGTTCCAGCAGTCGTTGGACACGGTGCAGGAGTCCTACGACTGGGTGGTGTCGAACCGCAAGACGATCTTCGGGCCGAACGTGGATGCGTTGAAACGGGCCTTCACAGATAGCGGCCGGGCCGCGCCGGTGGACCTAGGCGCCCGGGCCAGTGGCGCGCGGGACATCTGATCCGGCGTCTCCTTAGCCGCCCAAACCCGCCCGCAGCCGCTCAATATACCAGGTGCAAAAGGCGTCCACCATGTATTCGGCCGGCGCGTAGGGGCCGGGCTCGTGGCCGGAGCTGGCTGCACCTTCCTGCGCCATGGTCACGAAGGCGGCGTCCTGCTCGTTGGTCGCGCGCCATACTTCGGTCAGGCGGTCCACGTCGTAGTCCACGCCCTCGACCGCGTCCTTCGCCACCAGCCAGGTCGTGCGGACCAAGGTGCGATCCGGCGCCAAGGGCAGGGCGGCGAAGGTGACGGCGTGATCGCCCAGGAAATGGTGCCAGGAGTTCGGCTGCGTGTGCAGATGCAGCGCGCCCATGCGCGGCTGGGTGAAGCCCGCGACCAGGCGCCGCGAGGCCTGGCGCGCGTCCATAGTGTAGCTCTCGCCGGGGCCGTCGAGCGCCAGGCGTTCGGTGCGGAACCCGGTCGGCCGTCCATGCAGGTCCTCAATTGCGCGCCAGGGCAGCCCGGCGGCGTCCCAGATGCGCTCGAACTCGACCTGGGTGCGCTGGAAGCGTTCGTAGTCGTCCTGCTGCGCCGGCGTCACGTCGGCGGCGGAGTAGCCGAAGAAGTGGAACAGGCTGCGCAGCAGCTCCGGATGGCCGCCGCAGTGGTAGCATTCGCGGTTGTTCTCGATCGTGAGCTTCCAGTTGCCGTGCTCGACCAGGTCGATCTGCGCCGCCACCTTGCAGTCCTGCAGCCGGTGCGGCGCGAGGTAGGGGCCGACCTGCGCCGCCATGTCGTCGAAGTCGAGCGGCGGCTCGTCGGCCAGGCAGATGAACAGCAGCCCGGCCAGGCTGCGCACGTGCACAGGCTTCAGCGCATGGCCCGGCGAGCCGATGCAGGACGGCATGTTCTCGGCATGGATAAGCTGGCCCGCGAGGTCGTAGGTCCATTGATGATACGGGCAGACCAGGTTGCCGACGAAGCCGCTTTTTTCGCGCAGGATGATGGAGCCACGGTGGCGGCAGACGTTGTGGAACGCCCGGACCTGCATGTCGTCGTCGCGCACTAGGATGACCGGGGTGCGGCCGATGTCCACGGTGACGAAATCGCCGGGCTCGGGCAGCTCGGGTTCGCTGGCGACGAAAATCCAGTGCCGGCCGAAGATCAGCCGCAGGTCGAGGTCGAGCACCTCGGGGCTGGTGTAGAACGCGGCTTCCAGGCTGTAGCCGGGACGCCGCCGGGCGATCAATGCGTCCAGGCCGGAGTGGGTGATCGCGGTCATCGTCAGAGGTCCTTGGCGTGGCGCAGGCCGTCGAAGATGGCGGCGTGGATGTTGCGGCTGGCCACCGCGTCTCCGATGCGCATCAGGCGATACGCGCCGCCGGCGTTGCGCGTCACCGTCTGCGGCCGGCCGCCAAGCAATGCCGCGTGGTCGACCTCGCCCATGTTCACCGAGCCGGGCCGCAGGTCGTGGTACAGCGCGTCCAGCGGCAGCGTGCCGTGCTCGACGACGACCTGGTCCACCAGGCGCTCCTCCCGCCGCGCGCTGTAGTCGCTGCCCAGCGTCGCCACGAGCGTGTTGCCCTCGCGCCGCACCGACAGCAGGCGGGTGTTGATGGTGATGCGGGCGCCGGCGCCGGATAGTATGCGGGCATAGCCGGCGTGGTTCAGCCCGCCCAGTTCAGGCGCCAGCATCCGCTCCGGCGTGACGACCTCCAATTCTGCGCCGGCAGCCGCGACCAATTCGGCCGCCTGCATGCCGGGATGATTGCCGTTGTCGTCATACAGCAGCACGCGTTCGGCCGGCTTGACCTCGCCCGAAACCAGGTCCCAGGTCGAGATCACGAGATCATTGCCGCTTTCCAGGATATGCGTGTTCGGAATGCCGCCGGTGGCGATGAACACGGTGTCCGGCGTCTCGGCCAGCACCTCCTCCGCCTCGGCCCAGGTCGCGAAACGGATGTCGACGCCGAGCCGGGCCAGCTCGGCCAGGCGCCAGTCCACGATGCCCATGTATTCGCGCCGCCGCGGCGAGCGTGCGGCCAGCAGGATTTGGCCGCCGGCCCGCTCCGTCGCCTCGAACAGCACGACCGCGTGGCCCCGCTCTCCCGCCACCCGCGCCGCCTCCAGCCCCGCCGGCCCAGCGCCCACCACCACGACCCGGCGCAGCGGACCCCGCGTGCGCGCCACCACCTGCGGCATCGATGCCTCGCGCCCGGTGGCCGGGTTGTGGATGCACAGCGCCTCGTTGCCGTCGTAGATGCGGTCGATGCAATAGCTCGCGCCGACGCAGGGGCGGATCCCGTGCTCGCGCCCCTCCATTACTTTACGGACGATGTGCGGGTCGGCGATCAGGGCGCGGGTCATGCCGACCATGTCGAGCTTGCCGGCGGCGATGGCGTGGCGCGCGGTCGCGACGTCGTTGATGCGGGCGGCGTGGAACACCGGGAACTGCGTCACTGCCCGGACCTCGCCGGCGAAGTCGAGATGCGGGGCGGAGCGCATGCCGGCGATGGGGATGACGTCGATCAGCGCCGCGTCGGTTTCCATGTGGCCGCGGATGATGTTGAGGAAATCGGCCAAGCCGGACGCCTTGAAGCGCCGGGCGATCTCGATGCCCTCCTCGCGCGACAGGCCGATCTCCCAATCCTCGTCCGCCACCATGCGCAGGCCGAGCAGGAAGCCCGGGCCGACCGCGTCCCGCATCGCCTGCATGACCCGCAGCGAAAATGCCATGCGCGCGTCAAGGCTGCCGCCGAACGCGTCCTCGCGCTTGTTGGTGGCGGGGGACCAGAACTGGTCCGGCAGATGGCCGTAGGCGTTGATTTCGAGGCCGTCCAACCCGGCCGCCTGCATACGTTGCGCGGCCGCGGCGTAGTGGCCGACGATGCGGTCGATGTCCCAGTCCTCGGCCTCCTTGGGGAACGAGCGGTGGGCGGGCTCGCGCAGCGGCGACGGCGCCAGCACCGGCAGCCAGTCGGCCTTGTTCCAGGCGGTGCGGCGGCCGAGATGGGTGATCTGGATCATCACCGCCGACCCGTGCTCGTGGCACTCGTCGGTGAGGCGGCGGAGCCAGGGGACAATCTCGTCCTTGTAGGCCAGCAGGTTGCCGAACACCGGCGGGCTGTCGGGCGAAACCACGGCGGACCCGGCCGTCATCGTCAGCGCCACGCCGCCGCGCGCCTTTTCGGCGTGATACAGCCGGTAGCGGTCCTTCGGCATGCCGTCTTCGCTGTAGTACGGCTCGTGCGCCGTCGACATCACCCGGTTGCGCAGGGTGAGGTGCTTTAGCTGGTAGGGCCTCAGCAGCGGGTCCGTCGTCCGGTCGAGGACGTCAGCGTGTGCGTCCATGGCGGCAGCCTTGTTCCTAGCCTCGGGTAGTCGCCCCGTACCATACAGAAGGTGCGGGCCTCAACGATAGCCGATCTTTGCCCGTTGTTAATTGAATTGAGCTAACCTGCGTTTCGTGCAACTCTGACCCCATAAGGCTGCACAGCAGCGATCGGCCGGACAACGCGCCGATTTGGGGGACATCAGCCATGGCTGCAACAATGGACATCTCACGCCGCGGCGCGCTGAAGCTGGGGACGGCCGCAGCCGCTTTGCCGTTGGTGCACATCCGCGGCGCGGCCGCCGCCGGACGCCTCAGCGTTGGGTTCTGGGACCATTGGGTGCCCGGCGCCAACGACGTCATGACCAAGCTGGTCAAGCAATGGAGCGATAAGACCAAGACCGAGGTCTCGATCGACTACATCACCTCGGTCGGCAACAAGAACCTGCTGACGCTCGCCGCCGAGGCGCAGGCGAAGTCGGGCCACGACATCCAGGCATTCCCGACTTGGGAGGTGCACAACAACGCGGACCTGCTGGAGCCGATGGACGACGTGGTGAAGCGCCTGTCGGCCAAGTACGGCCCGGTGAACTCCATCGTCGACTACCTTTCCAAGATCGACGGCTCGTATCGGGCGGTCCCGGCGATCTCCGGCAGCCAGGTGAAGCCGTGCTGCTCACGCATCGACCTGTTCAAGCAGCACGTCGGCATGGACCTGCAGGCGGTGTTCCCGGCGGCGGCCACGATGGGGCCGGGCTACGACGATTGGACGTGGGACGCCTTCCTGTCCGCCGCCGAGAAGTGCAACAAGGCCGGTTTTCCGTTCGGCATGCCGATGGGGCAGTTCCCCGACGCGGTGGACTGGGTTGGCGCGACGTTCACCGGCTATGGCGCCGAACTGGTCGACGCGAAGGGCAATATCACCGTGAAGTCGGACGCGGTGCGCCAGGTGCTGGAGTGGTTCAAGCGCCTGATGCCGAACCTGCCGCCCGACGTGTATAGCTGGGACGACGCCTCCAACAACCGCGCATTGATTTCGGGCAAAAGCGCGCTGATCATGAATCCGCCCTCGGCCTGGGCCGTGGCGGTGCGCGACAACCCGTCCGTGGGCGAGCAGTGCTGGACTCATCCGAATCCCGCCGGGGTCAAGGGCCGCTTCCTGCCGTATCTGCCGTATTTCTGGGGCGCATGGAAGTTCGGCAAGAACAAGCCGGCCGCCAAGGAATTGATCGAGTGGCTGAGCGAGCGCGAGCAGGCGGAGGTGCTGTGCACCGCGTCGCACGGCTACGACACGCCGCCATTCGAGAGCATGTCGGACTTCCCGGTGTGGGCGAACGAGGGGCCGCCGAAGGGCACCGTGTCGAATTACCAGCTCAAGCCCGGCCAAAAGGCGACGGCCAGTATCGCCGCTTTCCCGGCGCCGCCGGACATCGCGGTGCAGATTTACAATCAGGCGACCATGACCAAGATGGTGGCGCGCTGCACGCAGGGGGGCCAGTCGATCGAGCAGACCATTGCCTGGGCCGAGGGCGAGTTGAAAGGCTTCAGCCGCTAAACCGGGACGACGTGTGATGGCAGACGGGACGGTTCTACCAATGGGCGCGGGCCGGGCGTCCGCGTCGCGCCCCGGCAGCATGCGGCGGTTCGTCCGGCACCGGTCCACGGTGGCGGTCGCCATGTGCGCGCCGCTGCTGGCGGTGGTGGCGGGCCTGGTCGTGTATCCCGCGTTCTATGCAGTCTATCTCTCGATGCTGAACAAGAAGATGACGAAGTTCGTCGGCCTCGACAACTTCACCTTCCTGCTCAGCCGTCCAACGTTCCAGATGGTCATTTTCCAGAGCGTGTTCTTCGCCGTCACCGCGGTGATCCTGAAGGCGCTGATCGGCTTCGCGCTGGCCCACCTCATGCACAACATCCCGAGCGGGCGTCAGCGGGTATGGCGCGGGCTGCTGCTGATTCCCTGGGTGATCCCGCTCGCCATGTCGACGCTTGGCTGGTGGTGGCTGTTCGACCCCTCGTACTCCGCATTCAACTGGGTGCTGAACGCGTTCGGCGGGCCGTCCATCCCGTGGCTGGGCGCGACATGGTGGGCGCGGTTCTCCGTCATATTGGTGAACGTGTGGTATGGTACGCCGTTCTTCCTGATCATGTACTTGGCGGCGCTGAAATCCGTGCCGGAGCAGCTTTACGAGGCCGCCAGCATCGACGGCGCCGGGTTCTGGCAAAAGCTGCGGCACGTGACGTTGCCGATGATGCGCAACGTGATCTCGATCACCGTGCTGTTCAGCCTCATCATCACCTTCGCCAACTTCGACATCGTGCGCATCCTCACCAACGGCGGGCCGCAGGACCAGACGCATCTTTTTGCCACCTATTCCTTCCAGGTCGGCATCCAGTCGGGCGACATCCCGCTCGGCGCTGCGGTCAGCCTGTTCATGTTCCCGATCCTCGCCGTGTTCGCCTTCTTCGTGCTGCGCGGCGTCAATCAGCGCTCGAAGGAGGCGATGTGAGCACGACCGCCCTTACCGCCGCACCGGGCGCACGGGCCGCACGCCGCCCGGGCTGGCTGGCGCGGGACCGCAAATGGGCGCTGTGGGGCAGCTACGCCGCGCTGAGCGTGTTCGTCGTGTTCTTCCTGATCCCGCCGTTCCACATGCTGGTCACCAGCCTCAAGGGCTCGGCCGAGGTGTCGAGCATGTCGGGCAACCCGTGGCTGGTCACGCATCCCACGCTGTCCAACTACGTCGAGCTGCTGCAGGCGCCGAACTTCCGCGGCTTCTTCTGGAACTCGATCAAGGTCACTTCCTGCGTCGTGGCGGTGACGATGTGCATCTCCGTGCTGGCGGCGTTCAGCCTGGCGCGGATGAAGTTCTGGGGCAGCTCGGTGCTGGCGACCGGCATCTTCCTGACCTACTTGGTGCCGGAAAGCCTGCTGTTCATCCCGTTGTTCCAGATCATCAGCGCGCTTGGGCTGACCAACAACGCCTGGGCCATGGTGCCGCTGTATCTCACGCTGTCGGTGCCGTTCTGCACCTGGATCATGATCGGCTACTTCGCCAGCATCCCCAAGGAGCTGGACGAGGCCGCATTGATCGACGGCGCGTCGTGGATGCAGATGCTGTTCCGCATCTTCATCCCCGTCGCCATGCCCGGCATCATCGCCGCCACCATCTTCGCCTTCACCGTCGGCTGGGGCACGTTCCTGTATCCGATGGCCTATTTGTACAGCTCGGACCAGATGGTGCTGACGGTGGGGATCGTCAGCGACCTGATACGCGCCGACGTGTTCCAGTGGGGCAAGATCATGGCCGGCAGCCTGATGGCCGCGGCGCCCCCGGTCATCATCTACGCGTTCCTGATGGACTACTACATCGCGGGGCTTACTGCTGGCGCCACGAAGGGCTAGTTCGCCGCCAGGGGCTGCAGCGGCTTGGACCCGTCGGGCGTGGGCTCCTCCCCGGTGGCGAGCAGCATCGCAACCGTGACGTAGGTGCCCGACAGCGTCACCAGGTCCACGACCTGCTGGTCATTCAGGTACTTCTTCGCCTCGGCGAAGGCCTTGTCCGAGATCGCATGCTGCGTCGACAGCTCCATGCACAGGTCATAGACCGCCGCCTCGTCCGGCTGCATGGCGGCGGGCCGGCGTCCGGCCTGCAGGTCCAGCGCCACCGCGTCCGCCAGGCCCGCCTTCAGCGCGAGCGGATAGTGCGCCTTCCACTCCACCTGCGACGTCCACAGCCGGGCCTGGATCAGAATGGCAAACTCGTTCAGCTTGCGCGGGACCAAGGTATTGAAGCGAAGGTAGTCCAGCAGCGCCACCATGCGCTGCGCCATCATTGGGCTGCGCAGCATGACGTTGTAGGGTCCCTGGATGCCGAGGCTCGACACCTTCAGCACCTCGTCGGCGACCTTGTGCTGCTCGGGGCTGAGTTGCTCGACCGTCAGTTGCGGAAAGCGTTTCCCCTCGGCCGACCGCGTGCTGGCCATCGGCAGCAGCAGCACGCCGCATAAAACCGCCAATCCTGCCAGGTGATGCTGCATCAATCGTTCCCCCTTCTGCCTCGGCCGGGTTGCCCCCGGCGTATTGCGCGAGCGTAGCGGCTTGGCGCTCCGCCGGGCAAGGACGCCGTTCGGACTCGACGCGGGCAGGCGGCGGCGGCAGGTTAGGCCGGGCATGCACAAGCCGGAGACAGCATGACGCCTGACGAGTTCCGCACCCATGGGCACCGCATGATCGACCTCATCGCCGACTACCGCGCGGGCATCGCGGAGCGTCCGGTCATGGCGCCGTCCGAACCCGGCGCGATCCGGGCGCTGTTCCCCGCCGAACCGCCCGGCGCCGGCGAGCCGTTCGACCGGGTGATCGAGGACCTCGAACGCCTGGTGATGCCGGGCCTGTCGCACTGGCAGCACCCGCGCTTTTTCGGCTATTTCCCCGCCAATGCGTCGCTCGCCGGCGTGCTTGGCGACCTGGCCAGCACGGGCCTCGGGGTGCTTGGCCTGTCGTGGCAGTCCAGCCCGGCGCTGACCGAGCTCGAGGAGGTTGTGACCGACTGGATGCGGCAGATGGTCGGCCTCAGCCCCGCATGGACCGGCGTCATCCAGGACACAGCCTCGACCAGCACGCTGGTTGCGCTGATCTGCGCCCGCGAACGTGCGACGGGTTATGCCCTGGCGCGCGGCGGCCTGCAGGCGGAGCCGTCGCCGCTCGCCGTCTATGTTTCGGGCCAGAGCCACAGTTCGGTCGACAAGGCGGCACTGCTGGCGGGCTTCGGCCGTGACACCGTGCGCCTGGTGCCGTGCGACGACGCCTACGCGATGCGTGCCGACGCGCTGGAGGCGATGATTGCGGCGGACCGCGCCGAAGGGCTGGTGCCGGCCGCGGTTGTCGCCACGACCGGCACGACGGCGACGACCGCGATCGACCCGGTCGCCGCCATCGCCGATGTCGCCACGCGTCAGGGCGTGTGGCTGCACGTCGACGCGGCGATGGCCGGCAGCGCCATGGTCCTGCCGGAGATGCGGCACCTCTGGGACAGCATCGAGGGTGCCGACAGCCTCGTGCTCAACGCGCACAAGTGGCTTGGCGCGCCGTTCGACTGCTCGATGTATTACGTGCGCGACCCCGAGCATTTGGTCCGGGTGATGTCGACCAATCCCAGCTTCCTGCAGAGCGGCGTCGACGGCCGGGTGCGGAACCTGCGCGACTGGGGCATCCCGCTTGGCCGGCGCTTCCGTGCGTTGAAGCTGTGGTGCCTGATCCGCGAGCAGGGGGTGAACGGGCTGGCGGCCCGGCTGCGCCGCGACATCGCCAACGCGGCCTGGCTCGCGGCCGAGGTCGCTGCGACGCCGGGCTGGCGTGTGGTGGCGCCGGTGCCGCTGCAGACGGTGTGCGTGCGCCACGAGCCGGTGGGCCTCGACGCGGACGCGCTCGATGCGCACACGCGGGCATGGGCGGACCGTATCAACCGGTCCGGCGCCGCCTACCTTACTCCGGCGACGATCGATGGGCGCTGGATGGTCCGCGTCTCCATCGGCGCCGAGCCGACGGAGCGCGAGGACGTTGCGGCGGTTTGGGCGGCCATGCGGGCGGCAGCGGAGGCATTATGACCCCCGGCAATTTTGCGAGTTTCCGGTTGCCGCCGGACGTCGAGGCGTTTCGGGAGCGCGTTGTCGCCTTCTGCAACGCCCATGTCCGGCCACGTGCGGAGGCCATCGAGGCAGAGGGCGAGTATCCCTACGACCTGCATCGCCGGTTCACGGAGGAGGGCCTGCTGCGTGCCATCGTGCCGGACGACTGCGGCGGCCTTGGGCTGGGCTATCTCGGCCGCACTGTGCTGATCGAGGAGACCGCACGCGTTTCGGCCGCGGTTTCGATGATCCCGCAGGTGAACGAACTCGGCTGCACCCCGCTTGCGATCCTGGGCACAGCCGCGCAACGCCAGCGCTGGGCCGCGCCGGTGGCTCGCGGTGAGCTTTATGCGTCATACGGCTTGACCGAGCCGGAGGCCGGGTCGGATGTGGGGGCATTGCGCACCCGGGCGGAGCGCGAGGGTGGCGACTGGCTGATTTCCGGGCGGAAGTCGTGGATCTGCAACGTGCGCCATCCCGGCTTCTGCGTCGTGTTCGCCCGGACCTCGCCCGATGGTGGGCACCGCGGGCTGACCGCGTTCATCGTGCCGACCGACGCGCCGGGCTTCGAGGTGCTGGGGGCGGAACCCGCGATGGGGCTGCGCGGCTCGCCGAGCTATAACCTTGCGCTCAACCGGGTGCGGGTGCCCGATGAGAACCGCTTGGGCGAGGTCGGCGGCGGGTTCGTGCTCGCCATGCGGACGCTGGACCGCACGCGCGCCGCCGTGGCCGGGCAGGCGCTCGGGATTGCGCGCGCGGCGTTCGACGCGGCGCTGGGCTATGCAGTGCGGCGCAAGACCTTCGGCGTTGCGCTGATCGAGCATCAGGCCATTGGCGCCCAGATTGCCGACATGGACATGAAGATCAGGGCGGCGCGGCACCTTGCCTATGAGGCCAACGCGGCGCTCGACGCGGGTGCGCCGGATGCGGGTCACGCGGCTTCGGTCGCCAAGTGCTTTGCGTCGGATGTGGCGATGCAGGTGGCGCTCGTTGCCGTGGACGTGTTCGGCGGCAACGGCTACAGCCGCCGCTACCCGGTCGAGCGGTTCATGCGCGACGCCAAGGTGACGCAACTCTACGAGGGCGCGAACAGCATCCAGCGCTTGATCATCGCGCGGCATCTCGCCAAGACGGCGCGGGCGGGGCTGCCGGAGCGTTGAACTCGGCGGCGTTTGCGGGACAGGAGAAGGCGATGGCGGATGGGCGTGTGGCCTTGGTGACTGGCGGCGCGCGCGGGATCGGGCGGGCGACTGCGGCGCGGCTGGCCGTCGATGGATGGCGCGTGGTCGTCGCAGACCGTGACGAGCCGCCCGCGGGCTTTCCTGCCCGTTTCGTGCGGGCCGACATCTCGGACGAAGCCGCGGTGGCCGGGCTGATCGAGGGCATCCGCGAGCAGGAGGGACGGCTCGACGGCCTGGTCTGCAACGCGGGTTTCATGATCCGCAAGCCCCTGCGCGAGCTGAGCCTTGCGGAGTGGCAGGCGGTGCTCGGCGCCAATCTGACGAGCACGTTCCTGCTGGTGCGCGCGGCCGAGGACCTGCTGCGGGCCGCGCGTGGCGCCATCGTCACGGTCGCCTCCACCCGCGCGCATCAGTCGGAGTCGAACACCGAGAGCTACAGCGCCTCGAAGGGTGGGCTGCTTGCGCTTACCCATGCGTTGGCGGTCAGCCTTGGGCCGGATGTCCGGGCCAACTGCGTCAGCCCCGGCTGGATCGACGTACGGGGCGAGGCGCTGCGCCCCGAGGACCACGCCCAGCATCCGGCCGGGCGCGTCGGCCGTCCCGCCGACCCGGCGGCGCTGATCGCCTGGCTGTTGGGGCCGGAGAGCGGCTTCGTCACCGGCGCAGAATTCGTCATCGACGGCGGGATGACGCGCAAGATGATCTATGCCGAGTAACCGACCGACGTAAGTATGCTGGGTTCGCTCTACGATCAGTCGGACGGATCGCGATACAGGTCGGCAAACCGCTCGCCGCCGGCCACGGCAGCCACAAGGCGCCCCACTGCCTGGCGACCGCCGTTTGCGTTCATCCAATTGAGCACGCGGCAGGCCGCGCGGGCGTAGATGCGGTTGTCCGTCGCCCCCATGTGCCGCCATTCCGCGTCGCCCGCTGGCATGGCGCCGGTTGGCTCGGCTCGGCAGCGCGAGCCCGCCGTGCCCTCTGGCAACAGGTCGCGCGAGTAGCCCGACGCCACGACCGCAACTCCCTCCTGGAACCATATTGGGATATCGCCGCGCACGAAGCCCAGCAGGCCCAGGCGGTGCTGCAGCTCGATCAGCGTTCGTTCGTGCACAACGGTGGCGGGGTTCAACCCGCGCGGCGACAGGCGGAGTCCATAGGAAACATAGGACATGCCGCGCGCGCCGCCGCCGTCGATGCGGCGTTGGCAGTCCTCATCCGAGCAGGCAAGGATCACCGGGTCCGCGGAGGCGGCGCCGAAGAATGGGACCAGGTGGGCGGTGGCGTCGGCGTCGGCTTGGAGCAGCATGGCCCGGGTCTCGCCCGGCATGCGCGGGTCCACATGGATGCGCCCAGACAAGCGCTCGAACCCGAAGCAGGCGGGGCAACCGAGCGCCGCGATGGCCGGTTGGGTCAGGACCAATAGCCCGAGCGCACAGGCCGTCAACAAGCAAAGCCCGCTCGACATCCATCGACCCCAATGGAACCGCTGCAGCCGGTTGCGCATCGTTGCACTCCCTAAATTGCTAAAAGCCCGCCAGCACCAGCTTGCCGATCACGCTTCCGGCCTCGATTGCGGCATGGGCTTGCCGCAGGTTGGCGGCGTTGATTACGCCCAGGCTTTGTGTCGCCGTCGGCCGGACCGCGCCACGGTCCACCAATGCCGCCACTTCGGTCAGGATCTCGTACTGCCGGATCATGTCTGCCGTGCCGAACATTGGCCGGGTGAACATCGCTTCCCAATGGATCGAGACGCTTTTCAACTTCATCAGCCGCAAGTCCAACGGCTCCGGGTCGTCGATCAGGCCGAAACGCCCTTGCGGCGCGATGAACACAGCGATGTCGGCCCAGCTTTTTGCATCCGTGTGGGTCGAGAACACGTAGCGCAGCGGTTCGGCTAGGCCGAGCGCCTCGACCTCCGCCTTGAGCGGCTTGGCGTGGTTGAGCACGTGATGCGCGCCGAGTTCCCGGACCCAGCGCTCGCTTTCGGGGCGCGATGCCGTCGCCACCACGGTGAGCGCGGTGAGCGCACGCGCCAACTGGATCGCGATGGACGGCACCCCGCCGGCCCCGCCCAGGATCAGCACGGCGTTGCCTGCGCCTGCTTGCCCTTGGGGAATCTCCAACCGGTCGAACAGCATCTCATAGGCGGTCAACGCGGTCAGCGGCAGGGAGGCCGCCGCCGCATGGTCCAGTGACGCGGGCTTGCGCCCGACGATGCGCTCGTCCACGAGCTGCAGCTCGGCGTTCGAGCCTGGGCGGTTCAGCACTCCGGCGTAGAATACTTCGTCGCCGGGGCGGAACAGCGTCGCTTCGGGGCCGACGGCATCGACGACGCCGGATGCGTCGTAGCCCAGGACCATCGGGCGCTCCGGCGTCGCCTTGAACACGGCCCGGCTTTTGGCGTCGCGCGGATTGACCGACACGGCGTGGACGCGGATCAGCAGGTCGCGCCCGGCGGGCGCTGGCGGGTCCGGCAATTCGAGGTCGCGCAGGGCGTTCTCGTCGCTGATCGGCAGCCCGCGCTCGAAGTAGCCGACTGCGCGCATTGTAGGTCCTTTCGTGGAGTGCTCGGCTCAGGCAGCCTGTTGCTGGACCGCGCATAGCACGACGCTGAGGCGTTGCACGCCCACGATCTGCCGCAGGTTGCCCTCGACCAGATGCAGCATCTCCGACGGCATGGCGTCCATGCCGATCTCGATCAGCATGGACAGGCCCTCGCGCCGGGCGCGTATCCGGTCGGGGACGAGATTGCGGCGCGCAAAAGGGCCGAGGGCGCGGCAGAGCAGGCCGGGCTCGGCATCGGCCAACAGTTCAAAGCGCACGGTTCGACAGGGGGGATCGTTGAGTTGGGCAAACATGGGGCACCTCTTAGGACGGGTTCAGGACGGGACGGCGGAGCCGGCTGCCGAACCCCGGCGCATAGCGCCGATCCGGCTAGGCAGCCGTGGCGGTAATTCGCGCGTTCTGGGACCAGTGATGCATGGATTATATCTAGCGCTCCGGCATCCACGCCGCCAAGGCCTGAATGCCCACAGTATGAGAACCTCTTGATCCAGCCGCCGGGGTCGGGCAGCCTGATCTGCACCAGCCGGAGGACATTCGATGCAGGACCTGCTGCCGAAGGCCGAACGGCTTGGCGCGTTGCTCAAGGCGCGCAAGGAGACCGTCGCCGTCGCCGAATCCTCCTCGGGCGGGCTGGTGTCGGCGGCCCTGCTCGCGATGCCCGGCACCAGCGCATACTTCATGGGCGGCGCCGTGATTTATACCCAAGCGGCCCGCGAGGCGTTCCTGGCCGTCACCCCCGAGGAAATGGCCGGCTTGCGGTCGTCCTCCGAACCCTATGCGCGGCTGCTCGCCCGCACGCTCCGCGAGCGTTTGGCCACCACTTGGGGCATCGCCGAGACGGGAGCCGCCGGGCCGACCGGCAACCGTTATGGCGACAAGGCCGGCCACACCTGTGTCGCCATCTGCGGCCCCGTGGAGAGGGTCATCACCATCGAGACCGGAAGCCGGGACCGCGTTGCCAACATGCGCGCGTTTGCGCTCGCGCTGCTGGACCTGCTGACCGACACCGTCGAGACTGGAGCTTAATCATGCCGACGCCTATTCCCTTCACCGTGAAGGTCGCCGACGAGGCGATCGCCGACCTGCGCGAACGCCTGGGCCGCACCCGGCTGCCGGACCAGGCTCCCGACGCCGCATGGGCCTATGGCGCCGACCTGGACTATATGCGGGGCCTGGTCGAGCACTGGCGCACGGCGTTCGACTGGCGGGCGCAGGAGGCGCGACTCAATGCCTTCCCGCAATACACGGTGCCGCTGCATGGCATCGACCTGCACTTCCTGCATGTGCCCGGCAAAGGGCCAGCGCCGCTGCCGTTGCTGCTGTCGCACGGCTGGCCCGGCTCGGTGTTCGAGTTCTTGGATATAATCCCGCGTCTTACCGACCCGGCGCGCTTTGGCGGCGACCCGGCGGACGCCTTTACCGTCGTGGCGCCGTCACTGCCGGGCTATGGGTTTTCGTTCAAGCCGGGGCAGCGGCGCTTCGGCGTCGAGGCAATGGCCGACTGCTTTGCCGAGCTGATGACCGCCGTGCTCGGCTACAAGCATTTTGGGGCACAGGGCGGGGACTGGGGGGCGTCCATCACCTCCCTGCTTGGCGCTGCGCATCCGGACAAGCTGGTCGGCATCCATCTGAACTTCCTGGCGGTCCGGCGCGACAGGACGAACCTGGCTAATCCAACGCCGGAGGAGCAGCACTACCTGGGTGAGCTCGACGCCTGGCTGAAGGAGGAAACCGGCTACCAGTCCATCCAGGGCACGCGGCCGCAGACGCTTGCGTTCGCCCTCACGGACTCGCCGGCGGGGCTGGCGGCGTGGATCGTTGAGAAATTCCGCGCCTGGTCCGATTGCGGCGGCGATGTGGAGGCGGTGTTCAGCAAGGACCATATGCTCGCCAACATCGCGCTATACTGGTTCACCGGCGCGATCGGCTCGTCGTTTTGGCCGTATTATGCCCGCCTGCATGGGCCTTGGCCGCTCGGCACCGTGGACGTGCCGATGGGATACAGCGCGTTCCCCAAGGAGATCGTGCGTCCGCCACGGTCGTTGGCGGCGCACACCTACACCGATATCCGGCGCTGGACCGTGATGCCGCAGGGCGGGCACTTCGCCGCCATGGAGCAGCCGGAGCGCCTGGCGGATGAAATCCGCGCCTTCTTCCGGCCGTTGCGGCCATAGTGATGCGCGTCTAACGGAAAGCACCGTCAGTTTCGATGCTTCTCTAAGCAGTCAGCACGTCGATGCGATATTTCTCGGCCCGTTGCTGCAAGGTGGGCCGTAGGACCGGGGCGCAGGCTGTGATGAATTGCTTGGCCGCGTCGTCGCCGGGGCAGTCGCCATCGGTCGGGCCATGCCAGTTGACCAGCACGATCGTTCCGCCTGGCAGTAGGTTCTGCAGCGAGAGGCGAGCCGCTGCCAGCCGCCCGGCGCCGCTGAGGTAATAAAGCACCTCGGAGAACAGGATCAGGTCGAAGCGGCCCTTGGGCCAGTCCTGCGGGACCACCATGCGGGCGAAATGCACGCCGGGAAGGCCGCTGCACCGGGCCGCAGCGTTCTGCAGCGCGGCCTCAGCAACGTCGACGGCCAGGATTTCGTCGCATCGCGCAGCGAGCTGCCGGGTCAGGACACCGATGCTGCAGCCAACCTCGAACGCGCGGGCATAGTGCGGACGAGGCAAGGCGGCCAGGGTCGCAGCGTATTTGTCCCGTTCATAGTCGCTCGTAGCGAATTTCCAGGGGTCCGGGTCATTGGCATACAGCCGGTCGAAGTGGTCCGGAGCGACGCCGGGCTGGTCGGTCACAGAGCTAAGCGGCGGTGCGGATTGCGGCGGCCTTGACGTCGTCGGTCACGCCGCCCTGGAAGGTGGCGAAATTCTGTTCGAACCGGCCAACCAAGTCGGCGGCGGCACGGTCGTATGCGGCCTTGTCGGACCAAGACTGGCGCGGGTCCAAGACTTCGTTTGGGATGCCGGGGATGTCTTGCGGCAGCATCAGGCCGAAGAACGGGTCGCGTACGTAGCGGGCGCCCTTCAGGCTGCCGTCCAGCACGGCATTCAGCAGCGCGCGGGTGTGCTGGATGCTCATGCGGGTGCCGGTCCCATACGCGCCGCCGGTCCAGCCGGTGTTGACCAGCCAGCAATCTGCGCCGTGCCGGGCAATGAGGTCGGACAGCATGGTGCCGTAAACTTCGGGCCGGCGCGGCAGGAACGGGGCGCCAAAGCAGGTGCTGAAGGTCGCCTGCGGCTCGCGGCCCAGGCCCTTTTCGGTGCCGGCGACCTTGGCGGTATAGCCGGACAGGAAGTGGTACATGGCTTGGGCGGGGCTGAGCTTGCTGATGGGCGGCAGCACGCCGAACGCGTCCGCCGTCAGCATCACGATATTGCGCGGCTGGCCTCCGCGTCCGGACAGGTCGCAATTCGGGATGAATTCGATTGGGTAGCAGGATCGGGTGTTCTCGGTGAGCGTGCCGTCCGCGAGATCGAGCGTGCCATGCGCGTCGGCCACCACGTTCTCCAGCACGGTGCCGAACCGATGGGTGGCGGCATAAATTTCGGGTTCGGCCTTGGCGCTAAGATTGATCACTTTGGCATAACAGCCGCCCTCGAAGTTGAACACGCCGTTCGGTCCCCAGCCGTGCTCGTCGTCGCCGATCAACGGGCGGTTGGGATCGGACGACAGCGTTGTCTTGCCGGTGCCGGACAGGCCGAAGAACACCGCGACCTCGCCCGGCGTTCCGTCGGCGGTGCGGCTGACGTTGGCGGAGCAGTGCATGGGGAGCACGCCGTCCGCCGGCAGCTTCCAGTTCATGATGCCGAAGATCGACTTTTTGATCTCGCCGCCATATTCGCTGCCGGCGATCACGATGGTGCGTTGCGCGACGGATACGGCGATGGCGGTGGTCGAGCGAACGCCGTCGATGGCCGGGTCGGCCTGGAAGTTCGGGGCATGCAGGATGACGTAGTCCGGCTCGAAGGCCGGGAGTTCCGACGGGTCGGGGCGGATGAACATGTTGCGGGCGAACAGGGTGTGCCAGGCCTCGGTGCTGACAAGGCGGACGCGGACGCGATAGGCGGGGTCTGCGCCGGCGTAAAGGTCCTGGGTGAACAATTCCCGGCCCTGCAGGTAGGCCTGGACGCGAGCCTTGAGGGTGGCGAAGTGCTGCGGCGCGAGCTTCTGGTTGCCGTGACGCCACCACACGTCGGACGAGATTTCAGGTTCGTCGACCATGAACTTGTCGGCGACCGACCGGCCGGTATGCACGCCCGTCTTGACCACCAGGGCGCCATCGGCCGAAAGCGTGCCCTCGTTGCGGCGGAGCGCCTGAGCCACGAGTTGCGACGCCGTAAGATTGGCGTGCACCGCCGAACCCGGCACCACGCCAGTTCCGGCCAAGGCGGAGGCAGCAGACGCAGCGTTTAAGGCAGCGGCGTTTGGCTGGACGGTCACTGAGGTGCTCCCTGGAGCGCCACTTGCAGGCTTGCAAGTGGCTGTTACTTAATGACTAGGGCTATTAGGCGAGGCGTCGTGCATCGTCCAGCGCCGTTTTATGCCAATCCCGTGCGGCGCTGGTGAGGCGAACCAGCTCGGTCCGGATACCGCCAGCGTTCACGACCGGGGCCGACCAGGGGACACGCAGGACGATCTCGTTGCAGGCGAGGTCGCATCCATCCATGTCGCAGGCCACCATCCGCCAGCCGGTTCCCGCTTTCCCATGCGCGGCGGCGATCAGGTCGAGCGCGTCGGCGTGGTCGTCGTTGCAATGGGACAGGACGCCGGCCTCGGCTGCGGCCACTGCCTGCACGGCGGCTGGGTCCCAGGCCAGGTCTGCCTGGCGGAGGCGGGTGGCGCTGGCGAAACCCCCAATATACAGGCCAGCCTTGGGCGCTATGCGCCAGAGCTGAAAGTCGGCGAAGCCGGCATAGAACGCGGCATAGGGGTGCAGCGCCACCCAGCGCGCCTTGAGAGCGGGATCGGGCTCGGGGGCGGCAATGCCGGTGATGGTCAGGCGCGGGGCAGTCTGTGGGTTCGCGTCGGTTTGCGGCCCGGCGACCATGACGGCGCAGCGCGGCTCGTTTCGCAGATGGCGGGTATGCTCCGACAGGCCGGACAGCAACAGCAGCACGGCACCGTCGGGGGTGGCGGCCGGGGTTACGAGGGAGGCGAACGGCTGGCCATCGCCGCTCGTGGCCAGCGTTCCAGCCCGCGCGGCGCGAAGCAGGGCCCGGGCGTCGGGGACTGGGGTCGTCGTGGGCTCGTTGGTCATCGACATTGATTTCGGTGCTCCCTGCATTCTGCCACAATTCACTCCCACATGGAGTTGATACGCCGGGCGTCCACTGCCGCCCGGCCAGCGAGGGCAGCAGACGCATGAAGCAAACGATCGCGCTGGTCGATGACGACCGCAATATCCTTACCTCGGTTTCGATGACGCTGGAGCAGGAGGGATTTCTCGTCCGGACCTACACGGACGGCGAGAGCGCCTTGCAAGGCCTGATTGCAAAGCCGGTGGATTTGGCCGTGCTGGACATCAAGATGCCGCGGATGGACGGGATGGAGCTGCTGCAGCGGCTGCGGACGCGAAGCCAGATACCAGTCATCTTCCTGACCAGCAAAGACGAGGAAGTCGACGAGCTTATGGGCCTGCGTCTTGGCGCCGATGACTACATCACAAAGCCGTTTAGCCAGCGCTTGTTGATCGAGCGCATCCGCGCACTGCTGCGCCGCAACGAAACCAGCCGAGCCGAGGGCTCCGGCGCGGCGCCGGGCGGGGTTTTAGTAAGGGGCAAGCTGACGCTTGATGAAACAAAGCATCAGTGCACCTGGCAGGACAAAGACATTCAGTTGACCGTGACGGAGTTCCTGCTGGTCAAAGCGCTTGCGGCGCGGCCGGGCATGGTGAAATCCCGGGACCAGTTGATCGATGCTGCCTATGGAGAGAACATCTATGTCGACGACCGCACGATCGACAGTCATATCAAGCGGGTTCGCAAGAAGTTCCGGACGACAGACGACAGCTTCGATCATATCGAGACGTTGTATGGCATCGGCTACCGCTACAAGGACCAATAGTGAGGTGATGGCTCGGTATGCCTGATAGCGGCGTCCTGCCGACGGCTCCGGTTGCCGGCGCGATCCGGAGCACTCGGCGACGGTGGGTATCCCCGTTGCTGCGGCGGATTTTGCTCGTCAATGCGCTCCCGCTGGCATTACTGGTGGCTGCGTTGCTCTATTTGGACCAGTATCAGAGTGGATTGCTGGAGGCTGAGGTGCAGGCTCTGCGGGAACAGGCGCGCATCTTTGCCGGCGCGCTTGGCGAGAGCGCGGTGCGTGAGCAGAATCCGGACGATCCAACGTTGCAACCGGACCTGGCCCGGCCGTTGCTGCGGCGGCTTACGGAGCCAACGCCGAATGCCCAGGCGCGTCTTTATGCGCCGGATGGGCAATTAATCGCAGACAGCCGGGTGCGTGAGGGAGCGAGCGGCGCCGTCGTCACCGAGCCGCTGCCGCCGGCTGCTATGCGAAGCCCCGTCTTGGGCACGATCGGCACGGTGTATGACAAACTGATGTCGCTGCTGCCGCGCAAATCACAGAGTCCGTTCGTGGAGGTCAATCCCAACGGCGCTGGGATCGACTGGCAGCCGAACGTCAAGGAGGAGCTGCGCATGACAGGCTCCAATTCAGGGCGTGAGATGCCGCCGTATATCCGTCGCACCCAGGATGACCGGTTGCTGGTGACGGTTGCCGAGCCTGTCATGCGAAACCGGAATACTGTGGGGATTGTGTTGCTGACCCGCGAGGCACGGGAGGTGGATGATAGCCTCCTGACGGTTCGTATGAGCATCTTAGGGCTGTTTGCATTGGCTTTGGTGCTCACGGTCGCACTGTCGTGGTATCTGTCGCTGACAATAGCCCGGCCGATTTTACGGCTTGCGGGTGCTGCGCATGAGATGAGAGAGGGCCGCGGCCGATCCGGGACCGTCCCGAAGACGCTGATGCACCGCACTGATGAAGTGGGCGAGCTGGCCCATGCGCTGACCGAAAGCGCCGCGGCGCTATGGGCGCGCATGGATGCAACGGAGCGGTTCGCTGCGGATGTCGCGCACGAGATCAAGAACCCGCTCAGCAGCATCCGCAGTGCTATCGAGACGTTGCGCCGGATTGAGGATCCCCATCAGCAGCGGCGGTTGCTGGCGATCATCTCGGAAGACGTCATCCGCTTGGATCGCCTGATCAGCGACATCAGCGACGCCAGCCGCGTTGATGCGGAATTGTCGAGGACAGCGACGGAGCCGCTCGATGTCGGGTCCATTCTCGCAATACTCGCGGAGATTCACGATGCGACCCGAGTGGACGGAGAGCCGATAATCGCGTTGGATGTTCCTCATATGCCATTGTTGGTGCAGGCCGTGGAAGGGCGCCTGGTCCAGGTTTTGCGTAATTTGATCGGGAATGCGCGCAGCTTTTCCCCGGAGAACGGGACCATACTCCTACAAGCGCGAGAGACGGGAAAGATGGTTGAAATCAGCGTTTCCGATGATGGGCCGGGAATTCCCGAGGCCAAGTTGGAGCATGTATTCGACCGATTTTATTCCGAGCGTCCAGCGGGTGAGCAATTCGGGCAGCATTCCGGATTGGGCCTTTCGATCAGCCGGCAAATTGTCGAGGCCTTGAAGGGGCGCATCGCTGCGGAAAATCGAATGAATGGGCAAGATCAGGTGGTTGGGGCGCGCTTTGTTGTGCACCTTCCGCGTTCCTGAAGCTTGTGTTTCACGTGAAACATCAGTTCGCAAAAGGGTGCGCGTCGATGTCGTAAGGTAAAGTTCGCGCGTGTTGGCGGTAATTGCTTCCATTTGGCTTTGATACAGGCCACACAGGTCGGCGATGCAAATCCATGCAAGCTGCGCCGCCCATGAGGGGCATGGTGTGTTGCTACTAGGGCCGCCGGGAGTAGGAAAGTCCGACCTGCTGCTGCGCTTGCTCGACCGTGGGTTTGCGCTGGTCGCAGACGACCGAGTTTGCATTGCGGGCGGGTTTGCCCATGCCCCAGCAGCTTTGGCCGGCTTGCTTGAAGTGCGTGGGCTTGGCATTTTCAAGCTGCCCTTCGTTCAACGCGTTCAACTCGCACTTGCCGTTGAGCTTGCGAATGCGTCGAGAATACCCCAGCCTGCTCAGCATTCAGATACGGGCCTGCCACTTGTCTCAATCGACCCGGCATTGTGCTCTGCGCCCGCCCGAGTGGCACTTGCGCTTGAATGTGCCCTGCATCGGGTCAGTCAAATTGCTGGGGCCTTCGCATGACGAAGCTGCGCGTCGTTTTGGTGAGCGGCTTGTCTGGCGCAGGGAAGGCATCAATTCTACGCGCGCTGGAAGACCTTGGATATGAAGCGGTCGATAATCCGCCGCTTACCATGGTTACCGACGTCGTCATCCGCAGCGAGCGTCCACTCGCAATTGGGCTTGATGCTCGCAGCCGGGGCTTTGACCCGGACCTCGTCCTCTCCACACTCGCGTCACTTGCAAAAAATCCGGCTCTGCAGCCCGAGCTGATCTACGCCTGGGCTGATGAAACGGCACTTCTCCGCCGCTTCACCGAGACCCGCCGCCGCCATCCGTTGGCGCCTCAGGGCCGGGTCGTGGACGGCATTGCTGAAGAAGCTTCGTTAACTCAGCCACTCCGCGATGGGGCGGATTTGGTGATCGACACCTCTGAACTTCCACTGGCTCAGTTGCGAAAGATCATCGAGGCTCGTTTCCGTCCCGAGCTTTCGGCTGGTGCAAAGCAACCAGGACTGGTTGTATCACTGATTTCATTTGCATTTCCCGCAGGGCTGCCCCGTGAGGCAGACATGGTATTCGACGCGAGATTTTTGCGTAATCCGCATTATGACCCTATATTGCGCCCTAGGACAGGATTAGATGACGTGGTGGCGGCGTATGTCGCTGCTGATGCCGACTACAATCCGTTTATCGATGCTGTCAATGCGTTATTGACTCTCGTCCTGCCGCGTTTCGTGCATGAAGGAAAGAAATACGCCACAATCGCGGTAGGCTGTACGGGTGGGCGGCACCGATCGGTTCGTATCATCGAACATCTTGCGCGTGACTTGCCCTCTTTGTTTGGAAGCGAGCGCAATTGGCAGGTGACCGTGACGCACCGTGAGTTAGAGCGAGAGGGGCTTGCTCAACCCAGCTTGACGGCAAGTAAGTCCAGCCCGGACATGAAACGGCAAAGTAGTCCTGCGGTGCTATCCGCGTCGGTGGCCAGGGAGTTCTAGGGTAACACAATGATCGGCCTCGTGCTGGTGACACATGGGCGTCTTGCGGATGAATTGCGTTTAGCAATGGAGCACGTCGTCGGCGCCCAGCGAAATGTAGCAACCGTTTGTATCGGTCCCGATGACGATATCGAGGGTCGGCGGACAGAGATACGTCAGAGTATCGCAAAAGTCGATACTGGCGATGGCGTAGTCTTGCTTACGGATATGTTTGGCGGCACACCGAGCAACCTTGCTATCTCGATGATGAGTCGCGAGGGCGTCGAAGTCATTTCAGGCGTCAATCTACCGATGCTCGTCAAACTAGCCAAGGTGCGATCAAGCCAGACGCTTGGCGAGTGCGTCGATTGCGCGCAGGCCGCAGGCCGAAAGTATATTGCGGCCGCGTCGCACGTCTTGCCGTCATGCAAGAAATCTGGCGCATGCGAATAATACGATGAGCGCCGATGAGACACCGGCGAGCAGTCCGACGCTGGTCACCCGGATTGTCACGGTTTCAAACCTGCGTGGGTTGCATGCCAGGGCTGCAGCAAAGTTTGTAACGCTTGCAGAGCGGTACGGTGCCTTGATCGACGTAATACGGGACGGACAGACTGTGTCGGCACGTTCGATCATGGGCTTGATGATGCTTGGAGCCGGCCAAGGATCGCAACTCGAACTGCAAGCAGACGGTTGGGACGCCAAGGAGGCAGTGGACGCTTTAGCATCCCTGGTCGAGGCCGGCTTCAATGAGCGGGACTGAGACGGATAAAGCAGGACTGGCGCAGCAATCGGGATCTGACGCGCAGTTGGCTGAACGACGTTTGTTTGGCATCGCCGCCTGTGCCGGGGTAGCAATCGGTCCAGTATTTCGAACCGTCGAGCCGCCTGCTCAAGTCACCCGGCACAAAATTCAAGCCGCGGATATGCAAGCGGAAGCAGCCCGGCTCGATGCTGCGATCCTTCAATCCCGCAAGCAGCTACTGAAACTGCGGAACCGTCTTGTTGTACTCCCTGAGGAAAGCCAGGGCGAGATTGCACCGTTGTTGGACGCCTACGTTCAAATGTTGGGTCCATCACGGCTGATCCGCGGGGTGCGGCAACGCATTCAAGAGCGGCTTGTCTCGGCTGAGACGGCAGTCATGGAGGAAGCCAACTCAATCTCCAACACGCTCACGATGTCGCCGACTGGCGATAGAGCAGTTTCGCAGCGCCAAGCAGACGAGATACGGGAAGTCGGTCGCCGGCTGGTCCGAAATCTTACGCGTGCGCCGTTCCGCAGCTTTGCCGGAGCAGCGCAAGGCGCAATTTTGATTGCCGAAAGCCTTCGTCCTGCCGACGCTGCCTTGATAAATCCGGCACAGATCGCCGGCGTGGCTACCGAGGAGGGCGGGACGGACGGCCACACCGCCATCCTTTTGCGTGCGCTTGGAATCCCATCTGTGCTTGGCGCGCCGGGTCTGATGACGGGCTTGCGTGCGGGAGGCATTATTGTGGTCGACGGCGTCGTTGGCACCGTCATTCTAAATCCGGGGCCGGCCAGTCTCGCCGGCGCACGCCGGGCGGTTGCTACCTTCGCGCGGGATCGGCAGCGGTTGTCGCGCTTGCGCCGCCTGGCCGCTGTGACTTTGGACGGAGAGACGGTGAGTTTACAGGCCAACCTGGAATTGCCTGTCGAACTTCCAATGATTGCACAATCCGGCGCAAGCGGCATTGGCCTGTTGCGTACCGAATTCTTGTTCATGAACCGCGACACCGTTCCGACCGAGGATGAGCAGGCCGAGACATACCGCAATGTCATTGAGACAATGGCCGGGGATACCGTAACGATCCGCGTCCTGGACTGGGGCGGTGAGAAGGAAATCGAGGCATTGGTGACGGCTGGGGTCGTTCCCGAGCTGGTCGATACAAACCCGGCGCTTGGCTTGAGGGGCATACGTCTTCTGCTGAGGCAGCCCGACTTATTTGAGACTCAACTGGCCGCTATCCTGCGGGCAGCGCTTGCTGGCCCGGTTCGCGTGTTGCTCCCGATGGTGACCAACGTCGCCGAAATCCGCGCGGCAAAGGCAGTGTATCACCGCGTCGCAGACCGTCTGCGCCAGCGTGGCCAAACATTGCCCGCTGCGCTGCCGCCGCTCGGGATTATGGTCGAAACGCCAGGAGCCGCGCTTTGTGCGAGTGGACTTGCATCAGAGGCCGAATTCTTTGCAATCGGCACCAATGACCTATGCATGTACACTCTCGCCGTCGACCGTGGCGAAATGGAGGTTGCTGAGCTTTACGACTCGCTCCATCCCGCAGTGCTGCGCCTTATCCAAATGACTATTGAAGGCGCAGCATGTCATCAGATTCCGGTCTCAGTATGCGGAGAGATGGCGGCAAATCCAGATATGACGCCACTGCTGCTGGGCTTGGGGCTGCGAAGCTTCAGCACGAACGCGTCCGCTGTGCCCCGTGTCAAACAGGCTGTGCGGGGAACTACAATCGACGAATGTCAGCGCCTGATTCGACAAGTCTTGCTGCAATCAGACTCTGCACGAACACGGGAGCTGATAGCCACGTTCGGCCGGTGACCAGGAAGTTACGTTAACTCGTGGAGTATGGCTTGTGTCCGCTCAATTCCGATCCAGCATCACGCGGGAGAAACAGGGAAAGCGGTGCAGCGGCTAAAGCTATGGCGGATACCGCAAGGAAAGCCACCGCGAAGTCCTTGATTGCCGGGTTGGCGCGATGGGACAGCAGTGTCGATGCTTCCAGCGCGGCTGCGCCTATGGTGATCCCGAGCGTAAGGGAGACCTGCTGAATAGTGGCGTAGAGGCTCGTCGCGGCACTCATGCGCATTCGGCTGATGTCAGCATAGGCGATGGTATTGTATGCGGTGAATTGCAACGAGCGCAGAAACCCGCCTATGATCAAAACTGCATAGATTGGCAGTAGGGGCCATGCAGGACTGAATGCTGCGCAGGCGCCTAACAACAGTGCGGAGAATGCGCCATTCCACAAAAGGGTCATTCGAAAGCCGAACCAGCGCAGCACGAACTGTGTCGCCGGCTTCATAACGATGGCTCCAAGCGACCCGGCGAACGTGATGAGCCCGCTCTGCGCAGCGCTGCGGCCAAACCCAAGCTGCAGCATCAACGGCAGCAGGAACGGCACGGCGCCAACGCCGACACGGAACAATGATCCGCCAACGACTGAAACGGCGAAGGTCGGAATCCGCATCAAGCTAATATCCAGAAGCGGATCCGCAACACGGCGGGCATGCCGCCAATAGCCCAAAAGCCCTATTGCGCCAGCAATCACTGCTGCTCCTGCGATCAGTGGCGATAGGACGCCTCTGCCCAGCGTCTCCAGTCCAAATAGTAGGCCGGACAGCCCAATACCCGAAAGCAGCAAGCCCGCAACGTCGAGCCGTTTGGGCGTCGGTTCCCTTATATCTTCCACGAAGCGCGTCACCAGCACGATGCCGAGAATGCCAATGGGTATGTTGACATAGAAAATCCAGCGCCAGTCGGCGTAGGTTACCAAAAAGCCCCCGAGCGGCGGCCCAACAACCGGGCCGATCAATGCCGGCATCGTCAGCCACGCCATGGCTGCCACCAACTCCGACTTCGCCACCGACCGCAGCAGAACGAGGCGTCCGACTGGAACCATCATGGCTCCGCCGATGCCCTGGAGAATACGTGCGCCGACGAGTTCCCATAAGCCCGTAGCCTGCCCGCATAGGACCGATCCGATCGTGAATACAGCGATCGCTGCCCGGAACACGGTCCGGGTTCCAAACCGGTCGGCCACCCATCCGCTTACGGGGATGAACACAGCGAGGCTGAGCAGATAAGAGGTCAATGCCACGTTCATATGCAACAGGTCGACGCCGAACGCCTTCGCCATTGCAGGCAGCGCGGTTGCAATGACCGTCCCGTCTACGTTTTGCATGAACAATGCGCAGGCGACAATCAACGCAGTCAACCGAGTCCGCGCCGGGTTGGGCGCCGGCGGCCCAGCCACGTCCGAGACAACGACGCTCAGGGAATGAGCACAGTGCAGCCAGTGGTCTCGCGCGCTTCAAGCGCACGATGGGCTTCTGCGGCATCCTTCAAGGGAAAGGTTTGGTTCACCTTGATTTGGACCGCGCCCGACAGCACGGCCTGCATCAGGTCTTGGGCCGATCCCTCCAGGTCCGACCTCAACGCAGTGTAGGTCGCCAACGAGGGGCGGGTTAGGAACAGGCTGCCCTTGGCGCCGAGCACGCCGATGTCGACGGGGGGAACCGGGCCGGACGAGTTGCCAAAGCTCACCATGAGGCCGAAGGGGGCAAGGCAGTCGAGGCTTACGCCAAACGTGTCTTTGCCGACACTGTCGTAAACGACGGGGACCATAGCTCCTGCCGTCAGCCGCTTGACCTCCGCCGAAAGCCGGTTGTGACCCACAATGACATGCGACGCACCGTATTCACGCGCCAACTGTGCCTTCTCGTCCGTCGAGACCACACCGATGACCGTGGCGCCCAGATGTTTCGCCCATTGGCAAAGGATCAATCCGACACCACCGGCCGCAGCATGGATCAAGACCGTCTCGCCGCTTTTCACCGGATGCGTGCAGCGGAGCAGGTATTGTGCTGTCATGCCTTGCAGCATCATGGCCGCAGCGGTCTGGTCGCTGATGCCATCGGGCAGCTTGATAAGCCGGTCCGCGGAAACGATGCGGTCGGTGGCATAAGCACCAATCGGACCCGTCGCATAGGCAACCCGGTCGCCGACTGCGACGCCGCTGACATCCGCCCCTATGGCACGGACAACCCCGGCGGCCTCCATGCCAAGCGTCGCGGGCAATGCTGGAGCCTTGTAAAGGCCATTCCGAAAATAAACGTCAATATAGTTCAATCCAACAGCAGTATGGTGGATCAGGGCTTCGGCTGGCCCGGGCTCCGGCGTCGGCACGTCTTCCCATCGCATTACCTCGGGCCCACCGTAGGCGTGAATGCGGATCGCTTTCGTCATGATTGTCTCCCCAAGGCGAACATTCACCCAAATGGTTTTACCTGAAGCGCGCTATCGCGTTCTGTGCAATGACCCGGGCGTGCCTAGCGCGCTGCCAAGCACAAATCAGATCGGCAGCGGCCCATCACGTGGGATGTGCCTCGAGTTGCAGCAGATACCGCTTTGTCACCAATCCATCGGCGCCGGAATAACCGCCGATATTGCCTGTCCCAACGACTCGGTGACATGGGATCAGGATAGGCACCGGGTTTCCCCGGTTTGCCTGGCCGACCGATCGCGCTCCGCCTCCCGCCATGCGCGCGATCTCCGCATAGGTGCATGTCTGCCCATACGGAATTGACGATAGGATGCCCCACACCCGCTGCTGATAGGTGGTGCCAGCGGGCTTGATTGGAAATTCAAACCGTCGCCGTTCGCCGTCCAAGTACTCATGCACCTGGACCCGGGCGCACGCCAGTAGTTCGGTCTCGTCTTGGTCCCGGCCCCATCCCCAATCAAGGGCGACAATCGCTCCATCGTCCTCCGAGAGCGTGACGGCGCCGAGTGGAGTATGCAGCGAAAGTTGAGGCAATCGGGTCCTCGACAGGAGAGCGGGGCAATCGCAATCTTTATTGCGGCGGCTGTCAAGCGGGATGCCACGTAGCAGCGCGGTCCCAGTCATGCTAGGCAATCAGTTATGCTGCGTCGCGCAAACCCTGTCACTGCAGCCGGGCAGGATGCCATCATGCCACAGTACGCGTTGCTGGGCGGTAATGCGCCAACCACTCCGCCGGGTGTTTCACGTGAAACGTTCGAGCGGCTGAGTGCCTATTGCGCACTGGTGCAGAAATGGAACCGGTCGATCAGCCTCGTTTCCCAAGGCGACCATGAAATTATCTGGTCGCGGCATGTGCTGGACAGCCTGCGCCTGCTTCCCCTGATCCCCAATGACGCCGCACACGGCATCGATCTCGGTTCAGGCGCCGGCTTCCCTGGCCTTGTCCTCGCACTGGCCTCAGGCATTCCCTTTGATCTCATCGAGTCCGATAGGCGCAAGGCTGCTTTCCTCGTCGAGGCCCAACGTGTAACCGGCGCTCCGGTGCAAATCCACTGTGCCCGCATCGAAGACGTTCGCCTCCCTCTTGCCCCATTGGTCACCGCACGCGCACTCGCCCCGCTTACAGTGCTGCTTGCCTATGCGCACCGACTGCTCCTGCCCGGCGGCACCGCCCTGTTCCCGAAAGGCGCGCGCGCTGCTCAAGAGGTCGCTGTTGCAGAACGGCACTGGCGCATGCACGTCAACCGCTTCGACGACGCGCAGCACCCAGAGTCGACAATTCTCGCCATTTCCGGCCTCGCCCATGCTTGATCAATTGAGCAGCCAGGACATGCCGGTCCCGAAAACTGCCGCCAGTGCTTCGCGGACCCTTGCCATCGCGAACCAGAAGGGCGGGGTTGGCAAAACAACGACGGCCATCAATCTCGCGACGGCCCTTGCTGCGGCTGGGGAACAGGTTCTGCTGGTCGACCTCGATCCTCAGGGCAACGCCTCGACCGGGCTTGGGATTGACCGGTCTAAACGGGGACGCGGCACCTATGCTGCAATTACGGGCCGCGACAGCATCACCGCCGCCTCGGTGCCGACCGGCATTCCCAACTTGAGTCTGGTGCCCGCAGACTCCGAGCTCGCCGGGGCTGAAGTCGAACTCACCATCCTCAGTCAACGCGAATACAAACTCCAGCATGCGCTCACTGCCAACGCCGGCCAGCATAGCTTTATACTGATCGATTGTCCGCCGAGCCTTGGCCTGCTCACGGTCAACGGGCTAGTGGCCGCGGACGCCGTTTTGGTGCCCCTGCAGTGCGAGTTCTTCGCCCTGGAAGGAGTGAGCCAACTCGTTCAGACCATCGAGCGTATCCGGCAGCATCTCAACCCAAAGCTCACCCTGCAGGGCATCGTGCTCACCATGTTCGATCGCCGGAACAACCTCTCGGAACTCGTTGCTGCCGACGTCCGCAGCTTTTTCGGTGAGCGCGTCTACGAAACCGTCATCCCGCGCAACGTGCGCGTTTCCGAGGCGCCCAGCCACGGCAAGCCCGTCATGCTCTACGACTTCCGCTCCCCAGGCGCGCAGGCCTACCTCCGCCTCGCCGCCGAGGTGCTGCGCCGCGAGCGCGCCCGGCCATGACCGCACGCGACGCAACGCCGCGCCTTGGCCGAGGCCTCGCCGCCTTGTTCGAGGACGCATCGTCCGCCGCCGGCTCGGACTTCGCGCCGCGCGCAACCCTGCCCACCAATCTGCTGGAGCCTGGGCCGTTCCAGCCTCGCACCGCAATGGACCCGGCGCGGCTGGCGGAGCTTACCGAGTCTGTCAGGCAGCAGGGCATCCTGCAGCCCATCCTGGCCCGCCCGCATCCCACCGAGCCCGGCCGTTACCAGATCATCGCCGGCGAACGCCGATGGCGCGCTGCGCAGGCCAATGGCCTGAACGACATCCCAGTCCTGGTCCGCAAGCTTTCCGACACGGACGCGATGGCCGCCTCGCTGGTGGAGAATCTCCAGCGCCAGGACCTCGACCCGATTGAGGAGGCGCAGGCCTACAAGCGCTTAATTGGTGAGTTTGGCCTGACGCAGGATCAACTCGGCGGGCTGATTGGGAGGTCCCGCAGCCATGTCGCCAACACGGTTCGCCTGCTGCAACTGCCGAACGGCGTCCAGGCTCATGTGCAATCGGGCGGGCTTTCGGCTGGGCACGCCCGCGCGCTGCTGGCGCATCCCTCGCCCGAGACGGCGGCGCGCATAGTCATGGCGCGTGGCCTGAACGTGCGCCAGACCGAGACCTTTGCCCAGCGCAGCCTGCAGCCGTCGCCGCCAGCCAAATCGGCCCAACCTAAGGACCGGGAAATCGTTGCACTCGAACGCGACTTGATGGCGCGGCTGGGCCTTGTTGTGCAGATCGACTCGGCCGGCACCGCTGGCAGCATACGCATCCAATTCCGGACGTTGGACCAACTTGACGGGATCCTGGCGCTGCTCAAGCGGGATTGACTAACCTTGCTGCACCCCAGCCAGCCTATGCCCTCGCGCGCGCGGACGCCGCTTGCCGTGCCAGCCCGAGCAGCATCCGCCGCACCAGCAACGCATCCAACGCTCCCGTCTGCTTGCACGCCAACTCGACCCGGCGCGCCTCGGCCATCGCCTGCACCAGTTTCGCCGCGTTCCATAGCTGCAGGGACTGGCTGAACGGCCCGATCCGCTTGAAGAACACCGGCGGCCGCAGCGCACGCACCGCATCGGCAACCGACAGCCCCGCCGCCGTATGCCCGCGCGCCACATGCATCTTGCCCAGATGCGCCAGCACGCCCCGGGTGATCGCAACCGGCGCCATGCCTTCGGCCAAGGTGCGCTCGATCGATGCGTCCGCCTGTGCCACCTCCCCCGCCATTGCCTCAAATATCGCATCGTCAAACGACACCGCCGCAAGGTCGCCCACGCAAGCCCGCACCGCCGTCAAATCGAGCCGCCGTTCCGCGCCGGCATACAAAACCAGCTTTTCCACCTCGCCCCGGGTCGACCCGCGATCGCTGCCCACGTGGTCGAGCAGCCATCGCATCGCGTCGGCGTCCAGCCGCACGCCAGCCGTGCTGAGCCCGCCTTCGATCGCGTCCTGCAATGCCTTCCCTTCCTCCGGGTAGCAGGCGATCGCGGCACCGTTCTCCAGCCCCTCAACGAGGGCGCGCAGCTTGGACCGCCCGGGCAACGCTCCCGACTCCAGCACGACCAAGCTGTCGCCCGGACCCGCCGCCACTTGCTTCACGAGGCTCGCCAGGCTGTCGCCAGCGTCGCGCACCCGTATCACACGGCGTCCGCCGACCATGGCGATCGCTGTAGCCTCCTCCATCAGGCGTGGATGATCCTCGCGCGACAGCCAAGCGACGCGAAACGGGTCGTCGCGTTGACCCGTCACCGCCTGGGTCAACGCATTCGCCCGGTGGCGCACCGTCCCCTCATCATCGCCGTGCAGCAGCACGATGCGCGCGGCGCCGGGTTCCCGCAGGAACGCAGCCGCGCGGCGGGCGTCCAGCTTCATGCCGTCGCTGCGGTCGCCCGGCGCAAGAAGAACGCTCCGACTTGGTACGTGATTTGGTCCGCGAGCGCCGACGCAACCCGCCGGTCCACCGTCTCGTTCTCCAAATCCGCCGCGAAATACTGTTGATTGATGATGTTGTAGCCGTCAAGCACCCGGCTGCTGCCCTGCGCCAGCACAGGATGCTCCAACGACAGCGTCCTAAGGAACCATGGCGCCGACCCGATCAGCCGCACGCGGGACGCCGAACTGTCGCGCTGGATGGCAACTGGCTCGGCATTGATTGAGATCGAGGCGATCAGCTCATACTTCTTCGCCACGCCGCTGCCGCTTCCTTCAAACCGCTGCTGGAGCGCTTGCCGCAGCAACTGGCCCGGCCGTTCCGCAAACACCGGAACAAAGATCGCCGCCATCTCGGCCGACGCTGGACCCGGCTTGCCTGACGCCGCCGGGGCGTAAAGCGGGCGGAACCCGCATCCCGCAAGCGCCGCGCCGCCCCCCAGCAGCGCCGCCCGACGGCCAATCATCCCCCATCCATCGCTCATGCCAGTGGTCCGATCCTTACGCTTGGTTCCTAAGCGTAAGGTGAATCGGTCCACCAAACAAAGGCTACTGGAGAAAATCGGACGGACTCCTCCGTCTGATTTGCACCACTAGCCCGCCACCACGAAATTCACGATCCGGTCCGGCACATGGATGCGCCGCACGATGCGACGCCCGGCGAGCAGCCGGGCCACGTTCGGGTCGGCCTCCGCCGCCGCGATCGCCGCCGCCGCATCGGCGCCCGGCGGCAGCGCCACCGTGGCGCGCAGCTTGCCCATCACCTGCACCGCCAGCGTCACCGTCTCCACCGCAACAAGCGCCGGATCAGCCTCCGGCCACGGCTGGTCGCACAGCAGCGCCTGGCACTCGGGGTCCAGCATCGACTGCACCTCCTCCGCCAAATGCGGGGCCATCGGCGCCATCAGCCGCGCCATCGTCAGGACGGCCTCATGCCGGGCCCACGCCAGGCCGTCCTCCGCGGCGTCGGACGCAGCCACGCGCTCGGCCTCCCCAAGCGCCGTCGCCAGTTCATACAGCCGCGCCACCGCGACGTTGAAGGCAAAGGTTTCGAGCGCCTCGGTCACCGCGGCGATCGCCCGGTGGGCCGCACGTCGCAGCGTGGCCGCGGCCGGGCTCATCGCGTCCGGCGCCGGAGGGCATGGGGTTCCCGCTACCCCGGCCGCCAGGCGATAGACCCGCTGGATGAATCGCGACGCGCCGGCGACCCCGTTCTCGGTCCACTGGATATCCCGGTCCGGCGGATTGTCGGACAGGATGAACCAGCGCGCCGTATCGGCCCCGAAGCGGGCAATGATCTCCGCCGGGTCGACGGTGTTGCGCTTCGACTTCGACATCGCCTCGATCCGGCCCACCTCGACCGGCTCCTGCGTCGTCACATGCAGCGCAGTGCCATCTGGCCGGCGCTCGACCTCCTCGGGATACAGCCAGCGTCCGTCGGCGCCCTTATAGCTTTCATGCGTGACCATGCCCTGGGTGAACAGCCCGGCGAATGGCTCATTCAACCCAAGATGGCCCGTGACCCGCATCGCCCGCGTGAAAAACCGCGAATACAGCAGATGCAGGATCGCGTGCTCGACCCCGCCGATATATTGGTCGACCGGCAGCCAATGGTCCGCCGCCGCACGCACCACCGGCACGTCCGCCTCCGGGCTGCAGAACCGGGCAAAGTACCAGGAACTGTCCACGAAGGTGTCGAAGGTGTCGGTCTCCCGCTCGGCCGCCGCGCCGCAACGCGGGCAGGAGACGTGTTTCCAGGTCGGATGATGGTCCAGCGGGTTGCCGGGCCGGTCAAACGTCACGTCCTCCGGCAGCCGCACCGGCAGGTCGGCGTCCGGCACCGGAACCACGCCGCACGCAGCGCAGTGGATGACCGGGATCGGGCATCCCCAGTACCGCTGCCGGCTCACCCCCCAGTCCCGCATGCGCCAGTTCACGACGCCCGTCCCCGCACCGGCACGCTCCAGGGCCTCGATCGCCGCACGCTGGGCGCCCATGGTGTCCAGCCCGTCCAGGAATCCCGAGTTGATCATCTGCCCGGGGCCGTCATAGGCATCGGCGCCGACAACGAAGCCGTCCGCCGACGCGCCCGGCGGCAGCACGACGGCCGGGGTCGCCAGGCCATACTTGCGGGCAAAGTCCAGGTCCCGCTGGTCGCCCGCCGGACAGCCGAAGATCGCGCCGGCGCCATACTCCATCAGCACGAAGTTCGCGATCCAGACTGGGAAGGTCGCGCCCGGCATCAATGGATGCGCGACCCGCAGGCCGGTGTCGAAGCCGCGCTTCTCCGCGGTTTCGATCACCGCCTCGCTGGTGCCCATGCTGCGGCAGTGCGCCACGAACGCCGCTGCGGCCGGATTGCCCGCCGCAGCGGCAGCGGCGACCGGATGCTCGGGCGCGACGGCGATGAACGACATGCCGAACAGCGTATCCGGCCGGGTGGTGAACACCTCGATTGCATCAATTGACTCGACAGCCCCGGTTTGGCTCGTCAAAGGAAACCGCACCCTGGCGCCTTCGCTTCGCCCGATCCACCGGGCCTGCATGGTCCGCACCCGCTCGGGCCAGCGGTCCAGCCCATCGAGCGCCGCCAGCAAATCCGGGGCATACTGGGTAATGCGCAGGGACCATTGCGAAAGCTTCCGCTTCTCGACGGTGGCGCCCGACCGCCAGCCGCGTCCGTCGATGACCTGCTCGTTCGCCAGCACGGTGCCGTCCACCGGGTCCCAATTGACCCAGCTCTCCTTCCGCTCGGCCAGCCCGGCCTGCAGCATGTCCAGGAATAGCTTTTGCTGGTGGCCGTAGTACTCCGGCTCGCAGGTCGCGAACTCGCGCGACCAATCGATCGACAGGCCCATCCGCTGCAGCTCGGTGCGCATCGCCACGATATTGGCGCGCGTCCATTCGGCCGGGTGCACGCCACGCTCCCGCGCCGCGTTCTCGGCTGGCAGCCCGAATGCGTCCCAGCCCATGGGATGCAGCACCGAATGCCCGCGGGCGCGTTTGTAGCGCGCCACCACGTCGCCGAGCGCGTAGTTGCGCACATGTCCCATATGGATCTTCCCGCTCGGATACGGGAACATCTCCAGCACGTAGTACTTCGGCTTGCCGTCCGTGGGCACGTCGGCGACACGAAAGCACCCGGCCTCGTTCCATGCTTGTTGCCAACGCGGCTCGGCGGCCTGGAAATCGTAGCTCTGCGTCGTTTCTGCGGCGACCGGGGCGGCCAGGACGGGGATGTCGTTCATTTTGGGCGCAGCCTGCAATGGGGAACCGCGTGTTATATCATCCAAGCCCGCCGATGCGGCAATCGGCGGCTTGCTATTGCGCCGCCACCTGCGACCGAAGCTCGCGGGCGCGGGCCAGCACCTTGTTCTCGATCTCGCTCGTCGTCGTCGCGCTGATCGGTGCATCGACCCACTGGCCACTCTGCGCGACCTGCCGGAACAGCGAGATCCTGACGCCGTCGGCGCGGAGCTGCCGCCCAAGAATGTAAGCCGTCGCCTTGAACCGCTCGCCATTGCCGGACGGCGGTTGATACCAGTCGGTGATGATGACGCCGCCGAACGGGTCGGCGGAGGCCAGCGGCATGAACGCCAGCGTGTCCAGCGCACCGCGCCAGAGATACGCGTTGACCCCGAGCGCGCCGCCGCCGTCCGACTGGCCAGCGTTGCCGACGCCCTTGCCGATGCCGAGCACCAAGCCCTGGTCGCCGAACAGCTTGCCCTGCCCGCCGCCCTTGTTGCGGTAGTCCTGGTATTCGTCTTCGGCGACCGGGCGCGTCTTTACAGAGTCGCACGCAGCCAACCCCAGCAATGCGATCAGGGCAATGGCTGCTGTGGACGTGCGATGGACCATGGGGAACCTATTCGAGTGAGGGCGCCGCCTGCGCCGCACGCTGTCATACTCCGGCCGCACCGCCGCGCCAAGCGAGGCGCGGCGCATCCGTTGAGTGGCAAGCCTTGCAAACGCAGAAGGGGCGGTGGTTGCCCACCGCCCCTCCTCATCGCACTGGCTGATCGCCAGGGTTTTGCGAGACTACCAGCTAAAGCCCGTGCCGAGCGCGAAGACCTGCCCGGTGACCTTGTTGTTGAAGCTGACACCGCGTGGCGCTGTAGCGGACACACCCTGCCCGGTGATGAAGTCGTAGCCGGGCTGGTTGCGCTGATTGATGAAGTAGGAGGCGAACAGCGACAGGCCCGGCGCCAGCGAGTAGGTGGCGCCCGCGGCGATGCCCTGCTCGCGACGGTTACGGCCGGCATAGGCGTTGCCGATGTCGCCGGCGCTCCGGTAGTCCAGGTAGTGTGCGCCGAAGACCAACGGGCCGACCGTGTAGGACGCGCCGATCAGGAACGCCTCGCCAGGACGAGTGCCCTTGGGGGCAAGCGACCATTGGCCGTTGTAGCGGCCATACATATACTTGCCGCCGACGCTGAAGCCGCCATAGGTCACCGCCACGCCGAAGTCGCCGATGCTCAGGCCGTCATAGTTTGGCCGGAGGCCGCCCGCAGCCAACGGATTGTTGGTGAACACGGCTCCGGAGTTGTCCAGGACGTGCCCGCCGCCGATATAGCCGGCAGTCGCCGCGACGCCGAATGCGCCGAAGGTGCCGCGGTAGCGCAGCAGCGCGTCCACCGTGTTCTTGCGGCGACCGCTTTCCGCATTGTTCGGTGACGACGAGAGCTGGTCGCAGCCCGGGCCGGCGACGCCGTTGCCGTTTGCGCCCGCCGCCTGCACGAAGCTGCCGGCCGGGTTCACGAAGTTGGCGCCGACCCCGCTGCCGGTGCCGCAGTTGCTGTTGATGTTGACCGCGCCGGTGTTCGGTTCGTAGGACACGCCGAAGTCGAAGCCATAGAGCTGCGGTGACAGGTAAACCGCCTTGGACGTGGTGTAATAGTTGCCGACGTCGGCGAAAGGCCACGTCATATATAGGTTCTGCGCAATGAGGGCGGGAGCATCGCCGTTCAAGCCGCCGGCGTCGAAGTTTTCGAAGTTGCCCGTCATATACAAGCTGCTCGGCTGGTCGGTCGAGCCAAGGCGTATCGTGCCGAGCTTGTCGGTGCCGATATAGCCCCACTCACGACGGAAATATAGCGCGCCACGCTCGCGGTTCGACTGCGAAATGCCGCCGAATGACCCGCCGCCGGCGCCGGAAGCGTTGTCCTGGCGGATTTCGAGGCTGGCGCCGTACTTCAGGCCATTCGCGGCGACGCCGTCGAAGCCCGGGAACAGCCGCGCGTATTCACCAAACGTGTAGTTGCTCAGCTTGTTGGTGCCGGTGGCCGTGCCCTGGCCAGTCGCCACGTTGACGTTGCCAGTGGCGGTGCCGGAAGCGTTGTTATTCGCCTCGCTCTGGGAAATAACCGCGCCGTAGAACCGGAAGCGGCCATTCAGGCGGACGGTCACGGTGCCCGGGTCCGGGGACGACGTCTGGGCGTCCGCCACGGTGGCCACCCCCATCGATGCGCCCAGTGCGGCCACCGAGGCCAGCAGGAGCTTACGCATGAAACTTCTCCTCAAAACGCCGGTTCCCGGCTGACATTCAGGGCCTCGCCCGTCCCCACGACATAACCGCCTGAGCGGGTCACGGGCAAGGGCAGCCAGGCCTGAAAAGACTATTGCCGGGCCAGCCCGCCTGCCGCAATCGCCGGATGTCTCGAATTATGGCAATCGCGGAACACTGTGGCGTCTCGGCAACAAGGGCGCCCGGCAACAAGAGCGATTGTCGCCCGCCGCCATCAACGCCCCGATTGCCCCCGCGCCGCGGCACCACCGCGGCAGGCGGCGCACCATGCGCCCGTCCACGCCGCCCAACGCCATGCTTCGGCCACCTGCAAGCTGGGCACGCGCAAGCCGGGCCAGCGCGGCCCAACGCACGACACCGAGTGCCGGGGCGCCAAGGTGGCTCCGGGTCGGCAGCGCCGGCGACAGGAACACGGCGTCCGCCCCCATCGCACGAGCCCGGCGCATGTCGGCCGCGGAATGGGCGGAACTGGTGACCAGCGCCGCCGGCCGCAGCCAGCGTTTCAGCCCGCGATCCCCCGTGCGGCGTCCATCCCGGAGGTGGACGCCCGCGCCGACCGCCGCCGCGAGGCGCGCGTCCCCGGCGACCACCAACGGGATCGCCAGCATCCGGCATTGCCGCGCCACCGCCTTGGCCAGCGCGGCGCGTCCGGCAACGCCGTCATGACGGAACACCACGCCGCACAGCCGCCGGGGCAGGGCGGCGATCACTGCGTGCGGATTAGGCAGGCGCAGCGCGTCGGTGAACAGCCACAGCACTGGCTCGTTGCGTGCTGGCGGCCCAAGCCGGCGCCCCCGCGCCTTGACCTCGCGTGCCCATGCGGCAAGCCTATGATCCATGCAAACCCCCGAACCTGCCCTATTAGCCTCTGAAGCTTCCCTGGCCGCGGCCACCGTGTCCGACCGCCTGCGCGAGGTCCAGGCCCGCATCGCCGAAGCCGTGGCGCGCGCCGGACGTCCGCCGGGCTGCGTCACGCTCGTCGCGGTGTCCAAGACCCATCCCGTCGAGGCCATCAGGGAGGCGATGGACGCCGGCCAGGCCGTATTCGGCGAGAACCGCGTGCAGGAGGCCGCTGCCAAGTTCCCCGGCCTGCGCACGGCGCATCCGGAGTTGTCGTTGCATCTGATCGGCGGCTTGCAGACCAACAAGGCCCGCGACGCCGTGCGCCTGGCCGACATGATCGAAAGCCTCGACCGCCCACGCCTGGCCGAAACCCTGGCCGAGGCGGCCGGCAAGGAGGGCCGCCTGCCGCGCCTGCTTGTTCAGGTGAACGTCGGCGACGAGCCGCAAAAGGCCGGCGTGCCCCGGGCCGGCGCGGACGCCTTTATCCGGGACTGCCGCGCGCGGTTCGGCGACGCCCTCGCGGGATTGATGTGCATCCCGCCCGCCGAAGGCGACCCGGCGCCGCATTTCGCCTGGCTTGCCGCCTGCGCCGCCCATCATGGGTTGGCGGCGGTGTCGATGGGCATGTCCAGCGACTATGAGTGCGCCATCGCCCACGGCGCCACCCATGTCCGTGTCGGCAGCGCCATCTTCGGCGCCCGGGCCACAGCCTGAAAACATGGGGTGTCACAGGCCGAAGCCCGTGTTCCCAGCGGACGGGCGCTATGCGGCCGGCGCTTCCTCGATGTCGCTGCGCAGGGTCCGCTCCGGCAGGCCGAGCACCAGGATGAACGCTGCCGTCATCACCACCGCACTCAGCAGGAAGCATCCAGTGAGCGCCGTGCGGTAGGCCGCGCTGATCCCTGCCTGCTGGGCGGGCGTGAGGTGCGACACCGCCTGCATGCCGCCGGTCAGCGCACGCATGTTGAACGTGCCGCCCGTGCCCGTGGATGTGGCCGCAAGCCGGGCTGACATGATCGCCCCCGACGCCGCGACGCCCACTGCGCCGCCCAACGACCGGGCGAAGGTCAAGGCTCCGGTGGCCCCGCCCAGCTCCCGATGCGCCACGGCGTTCTGCATCGCGGTGGTCAGGTTCGGCATCCCCATGCCCATCCCCATGCCGAGCGCGCCCATCGAGACCAGGAACGCGCCCGGGGCGGCGCCAACGAAAGCGAAGGCGGCGAGGCTGGCCAGGGCCACGGCCTCCAGCCCCAAGCCGGCCAGCAGGAACGGCTTGTTGCGCCCAAGCCGCGAGACGATGCGTCCGCCGATGATCGAGGTCAGCACCATGCCCACGACCTGCGGCAGCAGCATCAACCCAGCGACCGCCGGGTCCATTCCAAGCACCCATTGGAAGTAGAGCGGCAGGAACACCGTCGATCCCAGCATGGCGAAGGCCATCATCCCGCCAACCGCCACCCCGCGCGCGAAGATCGGGTTGCGGAACAGGGAAAGCCGGATCAGCGGTTCCGGCGCACGCGCTTCCCGCCAGATGAACAGGCCGACCAGCGTCACCGTGGCAACCGCAAGCCCGGCGCTATCGCGCGATACCCATGGGAACTCGGCGCCGCCCCAGGCCAGCAGGAGAAGCAGCGCGGCGGTGGCGCCCGTCAGCAGCAGCGCGCCGGCGTAGTCGATCGGCCTGGCCTGGCCGGAGGGCGGCTTGCGCAGGCCGATGGCGATCATGGCCATGGCGACGATGCCGATGGGCAGGTTGACGTAGAACACCCAGCGCCAGGACAGCGCCGAGGTGATCAGGCCGCCCAGCAGGGGGCCGGCGATGCTGGCCAGCGCAAACGTGCCGGTGAACAATCCCTGGTAGCGCGGACGTTGCCGCGGCGAGACCACATCGCCGATCGCCGACTGCGCCAGCACCAGCAGGCCGCCCGCCCCCAGCCCTTGCAGCGCCCGGAACCCAATGAGCTGCCCCATGGACTGGGCCGCGCCGCACAGCAGCGACCCCGTGAGGAACAGCAGGATGGCGACGAAGAACAGCCTCCGCCGGCCATAGATGTCCGAAAGCTTGCCATAAAGCGGCGTCGTCGCCGTGGCCGTGAGCATGAACGCCGTCACCACCCATGAGATATGGGCCATCCCGCCGAGGTCGCCGACGATCCGGGGCAGGGCGGTGTTGACGATGTTCTGGTCGAGGGCTGCAAGCACCATCGTCAGCAGCGCCCCGGCCATCACGGTCCGCAAATGGGCGCTTGGAACGTTGACCTCGTGGGCAGCCGGCGACGCTATGGGCGACGCGACAGGAGCCATGGCGTGAAGCGCGGCATCGGTGTGGACGGGGGTGCTCACGCATGCTCCGTTGGCTTGGGCTGGACCCGTGCATATCATGGTCGCGATGCTGTCGCCGTTTCTGGCACGAGCTTCTGGCACGATGGTCCCCAGGGGGTCTGGTTGCCCAAACGAAGCGGCTGCCAGATCGGTTCCGGCCTGTGGCGGCGCTACGCGGGGCCAAGCGGCTTTTCCACCGGCACGCCCATATTCGCTTGACAGCGCCAGCGGCACTCGGTGGATTGCACGCATACCAATGAATTTACCGAACCTCTGCATCACGGGTGGGCAGGCATGCTGACAAGACGGGTCCTGCTCGGGGCTGCCGCCGCGGGCCTGGCAGCGCCGGCCATCGTGCGCGCCCAGGGCAGCACGCCGATCCGGATTGGCGAGATCAACAGCTACACCGCTGCGCCAGCGTTCACCGTGCCCTACCGCAACGGCTGGCAACTGGCGGTGGACGAATTGAACGCGCGCGGCGGCGTGGCCGGGCGCAAGCTCGAAGTGCTGAGCCGGGACGACGCCGGGCAGCCGCAGACCGCGACGCAGTTGGCGGGCGAGCTGCTGTCGGACGCGAAGGTCGACCTGCTGGCGGGCGGCTTCCTGTCCAACGTGGGCCTGGCGTTGAGCGACTTCGCCGCGCGCAACAACAAGCTGTACATCGCCGGCGAGCCGCTGACCGACGCGCTGGTTTGGGACCGCGGCAGCCCGACCAGCTTCCGGCTGCGCCCGTCCACCTACATGCAGGTCGCGATGATGCTGCCGGAGGCCGCCAAGATGAAGGCGAAGCGCTGGGCGACCGTCGCGCCGAACTACGAATACGGCCAGTCGGCGGTGAAATGGTTCAAGGCGCTGCTGCAGGCGCGGCGTCCGGATGTGGAGTTCGTCGCCGACCAACTGCCGGCGCTGGGCAAGATCGACGCTGGGGCCACGGTGCAGGCGCTGGCGGACGCGAAGCCCGACGGCATCTTCAACGTCCTGTTCGGCCCCGACCTCACCAACTTCGTCCGCCAAGGCAACACGCGCGGGCTGTTCGAGGGGAAAGACGTGGTGTCCGTGCTGACCGGCGAGCCGGAATACCTCATTCCGCTCGGCGACGAGACGCCGGAGGGCTGGCTGGTCACCGGCTATCCCGTCGGGCAGGTCCCAAGCGCCCATGCCTTCGAGGCCGCCTACCAGGACCGTTTCAAGCAGGCGCCGCGCATGGGTTCCGTGGTGGGCTACGCGCTGATCCAGTCGATTGCCGCCGGGATCGCCAGGGCCGGGAGTATGGAGACGGAAAAGCTAGTCGCTGGGTTCGCCGGAGCGTCGTTCGGCACGCCGTTCGGCCCGGCGGAATACCGCGCCATCGACCATCAAAGCACGTTCGGCGCCTTCGTCGGCCGCACCGCGCTGAAGGGCAACGAGGGCATCATGGTCGACTGGCACTACGTTCCCGGCCAGGACGCGCAGCCGCCGGATGCCGAGGTGCGCAAGCTGCGGCATTAAGCGCCGCATGGGCTTCTTGCTGGTCCATGCGCTCACCGGGCTTGCCGGCGCATCGTCGCTGTTCCTGGTCGCGTCCGGGCTGACGGTCATCTTCGGCGTCACCCGCGTCGTGAACTTCGCCCATGGCAGCCTTACGATGCTGGGCGCATACCTTGGCTGGACCATCCTCACCCACCTGCCGCGGGACTTGCCGTGGTTCGCGCTCGGCGTCGCCGGCACCGCGGCCGGGCTGGCGGCACTCGGCGCGCTGATCGAGATGGGGCTGCTGCGCCGCCTCTACCGCTCGCCCGAGCTGTTCCAACTGCTGGCAACCTTCGGCGTCGTGCTGATCATCCAGGACGCGACGCTCGCGTTGTGGGGGCCGGACGACCTCACCATCTCCCGCCCCCCATGGCTGCGCGCCTTCGTGCGCATCGCCGGCGAGCGTTTTCCGGTTTACGACCTGGCGCTGATCGCCATCGGCCCGGTGGTGCTGGTGCTGCTCTGGCTAGTGTTCAACCGCACGCGGTGGGGCCGGCTGGTGCGGGCCGCGACGTGGGACCGGGACATGGTCGCCGCACTCGGGGTGGACCAGCGGATGCTGTTCACGTCGGTGTTCGCGGTCGGCGCCGGGCTGGCGGGATTCGCCGGGGCGCTCGCGTTGCCGGACGGGTCGGCCAACCTTGGCATCGACCTGTCCGTCATCACCGACGCCTTCGTGGTGGTCGTCATCGGCGGGCTCGGCAGCATCACCGGGGCGTACCTCGCGAGCGTGCTGATCGGGCTGCTGCAGGCATTCGGCATCGTGCTGATCCCGAAGGCGACGCTCGTGCTGGTGTTCGTCGTGATGGCGGCGGTGCTGGTGGTGCGGCCGAACGGGCTGCTGGGCCGCAGCGCCGCGCCGTCCGCCCTGGCCGGCGTCGCCACGCTGGTGCGCCCGCCGACGCGGGGATTGCTGCTCGGCTGGCTGGCGCTGCTGCTGGCTGCGCTGGCTGCGCCGTTATTGGCCGGCCCCTACGCGCTGTCCATCCTCACCGAGGCGGCGGTCGCCGTGCTGTTCGCCGCCAGCCTGCACTTCGTCATGGGACCCGGCGGCATGGCGAGCTTCGGCCACGCCGCCTGGTTCGGCATCGGCGCCTACGCTGCTGGGCTGTCCGCGCAATGGCTGGGCGCGCCGATGCCGGTAGGGCTGCTGCTGGCGCCATTGGCCGCCGGCGCCGTGGCGGCGTTGTTCGGCGCGTTCGTCGTGCGCCTGTCCGGCGTCTATCTGGCGATGCTGACGCTCGCCTTCGCGCAGATCGTCTGGGCGGTGGCGTTCCAGTGGGTCGCGGTGACCGGGGGCGACAACGGCATCCTGGGCGTGTGGCCGCCCGCCTGGGCGTCCGGTCCGGTTGCCGTTTACCTCGGCGCATTGGCGCTGTGCGCCGGCGGCGCGTTCGTGCTGCAGCGCGTGCTGTATTCCCCGTTCGGCTACGCGCTGCGGGCGTCGCGCGACTCGCCGCTGCGGGCGGAGGCGATCGGCCTCGACACAAGGCGCATCCGCTGGGCGGCGTTCGTGGCGGCGGGCGCTTCGGCCGGCCTCGCAGGCGCGGTGTTCACCTACGCGAAGGGCAGCGTGTTCCCCGGCTTCGTCAGCATCCCACGCTCGATCGACGCGCTGCTGATGGTGCTGCTCGGCGGCGTGCAGACCATGGCCGGGCCGATCGTCGGCGCGCTGGCCTATACCGGGCTGTATGACGGCCTGCTGCGGGCGACCGAGCTGTGGCGCTTGGTGCTGGGGCTGGCGATCGTGGTGCTGGTGCTGGCCTTCCCGGAGGGGATCGCGGGCGCAGTCCAGCGCCGTTGGCAGCGGGCGTGAAAGTGCTGGGCGCGTGACGGTGCTGGCCGTGGACGGCCTGCGCAAATCGTTCGGCGGCGTCGCGGCGGTGGCGGGCGTGTCGTTCGCGGTGGCGCCGGGCGAGATGCTCGCGCTGATCGGCCCGAACGGCGCCGGCAAGACGACGTGCTTCAACATGGTGGGCGGGCAGTTGCGTCCGGACGCCGGCACGGTGCGGCTCGCCGGGCGGGACATCGGCGGCATGAAGCCACGCGGGATCTGCCGCCTGGGCGTGGGGCGGACGTTCCAGGTCACGGCCACCTTCGCCTCCATGACCGCGCGCGAGAACGTCCAGGTGGCGGTCACGGCATATCGGCGCGCCACGGGGCGCTGGTGGCGGGCTGCGGCGGGGTTCGAGGCCCCGGCGGCCGAAGCGCTGCTGGACCAGGTGGGGCTGGCTGCCCAGGCGGACCGGGCCGCGGGCGTGCTGGCTTACGGCGACCTCAAGCGGCTCGAACTGGCCATGGCGCTCGCCGCCGAGCCCCGGCTGCTGCTGATGGACGAGCCGACCGCCGGGATGGCGCCGCGGGAGCGTGTCGCGCTGATGCAGTTGGTGCGCGGCATCGCCACCGGCCGCGGATTGGCCGTGCTGTTCACCGAGCATGACATGGACGTGGTGTTCGGCGTGTCCGACCGCATCGCGGTGCTGGCGCGCGGCGAGCTGATCGCGTCCGGGGACGCCGCCGCCATCCGGGCCGACCCGCGGGTGCGGGCGATCTACCTCGGCGGCGGCGTCACCAGCGGGGGGCATTGATGCTGCAGGTGCATGGCCTCAACAGCTTCTACGGCCAGGCGCATATCCTGCACGATGTCGGCTTCGGCGTCGGCCCCGGCGAGGTCGTTGTGCTGCTGGGCCGCAACGGCGCCGGCAAGAGCACGGTGATGAAGTCGCTGATCGGCCTGGTCCGCCCGGCGAGCGGCAGCGTGCAGTTCGCCGGGCGCGACGTGGCGCGGCTGGAGCCGTATCGCCGGGCGCAGTTGGGGCTGGGCTACGTGCCCGAGGACCGCAGAATTTTTTCTGAGCTGACGGTCATGGAAAACCTGGACGTGGGCCGGCAGCCGGCGCGGGACGGGCTGCGGCCCTGGACGCCGCAGCGACTGTTCGACCTGTTCCCCAACCTCGGCGCCATGCGCCAGCGGCCCGGCGGGCGCATGAGCGGCGGCGAGCAGCAGATGCTCACCATCGCGCGCACCCTGATGGGCAACCCGCGCCTACTGCTGCTGGACGAGCCGAGCGAGGGCCTGTCGCCACTGATCGTCGAGCAGATGGCCGCCGCTATCGAGGCGCTGCGGCAGGAGGGCCTGAGCATCCTGCTGGCCGAGCAAAACCTGCATTTCGCGGCGGCCGTAGCGACGCAGGCGGTGATATTGGAGAGCGGGCAGGCGGTGTGGACGGGCAGCGTGGCGGCGCTGCAGGCGGACACCGGCACGCACGGACGCTATCTCGCAGTTTGAATGCAGGCAGGAGGAACATCCCATGGCGCAGGACGCGGCAATCCCCATTGATCCCGGCGCAAAGCTGGTCATACGCAACATCGGGCTGCTGCTGTCCGGCGACATCGGGCGTCCGATCCTCGATGCGGACGCCATCGTCGCCGTCGGCGGGCGGATCACCGCCATTGGCCGCGCCGCCGAGATGGACACCGCCGGCGCCACGACCGTCATCGACGCGCATGGCTGCGGCGTGGCGCCCGGGCTAATCGACAGCCACGTCCACCCGGTCGCGGGCGATTGGACACCACGGCAAAGCCAGTTGAACTGGATCGAATCGACCCTGCACGGCGGCGTCACGACGATGATCTCCGCCGGCGAGGTGCACACGCCGGGCCGTCCACGGGACGTGGTGGGGCTGAAGGCGATGGCGGTGTTCGCCCAGCGCGCCTTCACCGCGTTCCGGCCCGGCGGCATGAAGATCCATGCCGGCGCCCCGGTGATCGAGCCCGAGATGGAGGAGCACGACTTCAAGGAACTCGCCGAGGCCGGGGTGCGCCTGCTGGGCGAGGTGGGGCTCGGCGGCGTGAAGGACGGCCCGACGGCGCGGCGCATGGTCGGCTGGGCGCGCAAATACGGCATCCAGTCCACCATCCACACCGGCGGGCCGTCGATTCCCGGCTCCGGCCTGATCGACGCGAACGTAGTGCTGGAAGCCGACACCGACGTGATCGGCCACGTCAACGGCGGCCACACCGCCCTGCCCGACCGCGAGATACGCTGCATCTGCGAGGGCTGCCAGCGCGGGCTGGAGCTGGTGCATAACGGCAACGAGCGCGCGGCGCTGTTTGCCATGCGCACGGCGCGGGAGATGGGGCAGTTGGGGCGCGTCATCCTCGGCACCGACGGGCCGGCCGGGTCCGGCGTGCAGCCGCTCGGCATCCTGCGCATGATCGCGATGCTGTCGTCGCTCGGCGACGTCGCCCCGGAGGTGGCGTTCTGCTTCGGCACCGGCAACACCGCGCGGATGCGCGAGCTGGACACCGGGCTGATCGAGGTGGGCCGGGCGGCGGATTTCGTGCTGCTGGACCGGGCGCAGCATTCGGCCGGGCGCGATCTGCTGGAATGCGTGCAGTTGGGCGACCTGCCGGGCGTCGGCATGGTGGTGATCGATGGGATGCCGCGGATCGGACGCTCCCGCAACACGCCGCCGGCGGACAAGGTGCCGGAGGTGGTCGCCTGACGGCAATGCCGGATCGGCCTTTACGAATCCAGCAGGTTCTCCCGCAAGGTCCGGTAGCGATACTCGGTCCGGAACCGCCCCCGCCGCTGCAGCTCCGGCACCAGCAGGTCCACGATCGCCCGCAGGTCGCCCGGCAGCGACACGATGTGGCCCAGCATGAAGCCGCCGCGGCTGCCGGTTGCCTCGAACGTTTCCTCCAGCCGGTCGGCAAGCTGGGCCGCCGTGCCGGCGATTGTGGTGTCATACGAGGTGGCGTTGCGCAGCCCGTGCTCGAAGAACTCGGCCCGCGTGACCGTCGTCCCGGCGCCAAGTTTCAGCGCCAATTCGTGCACGAACCCGGCGGGGGACGCACTGGACGCGACGATGGCGGCATGCAGCTCCCCCAGCGAAAACCGCTCGGGCAAGGTGGAGAAATCGTAGCCGGCGTTATACGACAGATAGGCGCCCACAGCCTCCGGCGGGATGGCGGTCAGCAGCAGGTCCCGCTGCGCCTGCGCTTCCCGCTCCGTTTCGCGCACGACGATGGGCGTCTGCCACAAGATGCCGACCGCCGCAGGGTCGCGCCCCAGCCCGGTCAACGCCGCGTCCAGCGCCGCCCGCTGCTTCACCTGCAACGCCAGCGCCATGTCGGCGCCGAACACGTGGTCCGCCACATACGCCGAGGCCCGGATGCCGCGGGGCGAGCCGCCGGCCTGGATCAGCACCGGGCGCCCCTGCGGCGAAGGCGGCGTGTTGAGCGGCCCCTCCACGTTGAAGAACCGTCCGTGGTGGCTCATGCCGTGCACCTTGCGGGGGTCGCCGACCCGGCCGCTGGCGTGGTCCCACAGCATGGCGTCCGCCTCGGTGGCGTCCCACAGCTTGCGGCAAACGTCGGTGAACTCCTCCATCCGGTCGTAGCGCGCGCCGTGCTCCATCAGCTCGTCGAAGCCGAAGTTGGCCGCGTCGGACCGCCGGGTCGAGGTGACGAGGTTCATGGCGATCCGCCCGCCCGTGATGTGGTCGAGCGAGTTCATCAGCCGCGCCGTGTAGTACGGGTGCATGAAGGTCGAGGAATAGGTGAGCCCGTAGCCGATATGCTTCGTCACCCGCGACATCGCGACCATGATCGGGTTCAGGTCCTGCCGCGGCCAGTTCACGCCCCACTCGACCGCGGCGTCGCGCGAGCCGCGCCAGGTGTCGGGCACCCCGGTGCCGTCGCCGGAAAAGATCATGTCCAACAGGCCGCGCTCGGCGATGCGGGCGATCTCCTCATACATTTCGACGTCGGGAAAGGTTCGCCCGGGCCACGATCCCGGCAACCGCCACCGCCCGCCCATGTGGGTGTAGGAGAAATCGAAACCCAGATGCATCTGCGGTCGCGTCATGCCCCATTCCCGTCCAGCGTGCCCGGCCGTCCATGAGCATTATCGCGGCGGCTGCCGGACAAGTCGACACCGCCAACCCGATTGCCCCCGCACTCCGCCGCGAACGACGAAGTGCAGGGCTTGAACCGCCGCTGGTGGTCTAGTCGTTCGATGCTTCAGGCATGTGCGGCGACGACGATGGTGAGGTGCTGGGTGCCTGCGCTGAGCATGGTTGCGGCGGAGCCGGGCATGGTGGCCCCGTTGGCGACGACGCCGTTGACATACAGGTTGCGGTCGGTCGAGGCAGTGCCGCCCCAGGCGTCGTTGAGGAACGACACCGCGACGTCGTGCGTGCCGACGGCCATGGCCTGGCCAAAGGCGAAGTCTTGCACAGCGCCTGAGCCATGCAGCGCCGTCACCGACTGTGCCGCTCCCAGGCTCTTGCCGTCGACGGCGACGCTGAACTGCGCGTCGCCGAGGTAGGCGTCCTCGGACAACTGCAGCACGAGCGGGCTGGTGGCGGTCGCGGCATGGGCGGTGCCGCTGGAATACAGGGCGGCGGACGGCGTGGCCGAAGCCTGGCCGTCATAGGTGACGCCATTGACATACAGGTTGCGGTCGGTCGTCGGCGTGCCGCCGTAGGCGTCGTTGATGAACTGAATGCCGATGTCGTGCGCGCCCGCGCCCCACTGCCCGGTAAGCACGACGGACTGCGACTTGCCTTGGGCGTGCAGGGCGGTGACGGCCACCGTGCCACCGACTGTCTTGCCGTCCACGGTGATGACGGCCTGCGCGTCGCCTTGCCAGGCATCTTCGGCCAGGCTGAGCTGAAGCGTGTCGGTCGCCAGCGCCACCGGCAGGGAAACGGGGACGGGCGCGGCGGCGCTGCCCGTCACGGCGAAGCTGACGGTGCCGTTGCCGGCAAGCACCGCCGCGCCCTGGGCCTTGGCGCCGTTGAAGGTGGCGCTGTCGATATACAGGTTGCGGTCGGTGGCGCCTGAACCGTCCCAGCGGTCGTTGAGGAACGAGACGCCGACCGTGTGCGGCCCGGTGCCGAAGCTGCCCTTGAAGGTGAATGCCTGGGTTTGGCCCTGGCCGTGCGAGGCGGTCGCACTTTGGATGGCCCCAAGCGGGGTGCCGTCGACGGCCACGCTGAACTGCGCGTCGCCAAGGTAGGCGTCCTCGGACAGGTTCAGCACCAGGGTGTCCACGCCGGAGCCAACCGTGGGGGGCGTGGCCGGCATAGAGACTGGGGGAACGGATGGCGTAGGAGCAGGCTGCGCGACGACGGGCGGCGCGGCTGGCGCGGTGACCGTCCCGCCTGGGGTCGGCGAGCCGCCCGACGATAGGTCCGGCATCGAGGCGTAGGCGCGGACGTAGTCGACCTTGACCGCGTTGGAGGCGGGGGTGGAACCGTTGACTGGGCCAAGCCAGTTGTTGTTCGCGTTGCCGGCTTGCGAGGACAGGATCATATACATCGGTATGTGCATGCCGGCGGGCGTGTCATACTGGCCAGTCTGCTTGCCGTCGACGTAGAAGGTGATCTTGTCGGCCTCCCAGTCGACGCCGTAGTTGTGAAAGCCGGTGGCGAAGTTGCCGCCGGGCACAGCGGCGTAGGTCTGCTCGATGTTCGCGCCGCCGGTCGGGTGAATGGTCTGGTAAACCGTCGACGGGTCCTGGCCGAGGCTTTCCTCGACATCCAGTTCCGGCGGCCACGAGCCATCCGACGGCAGCAGCCAGAAGGCCGAACCGGCGCCTTGTCCGGCGGGCAGCTCCATACGCGCCTCGAAGTAGCCATACAGTTGGCTATGCGACTGCGCGGTCGTGAGGGTGCCGCCGGCGAGGGGCTTGTTGCCGACATCGGCCGGGTTGACGGAGCTGGGTATCGGGTGTTCGCCGATGCTGAGCACGCCGCTTGCGACGGAGAAGGGGTTGGCGGCGGCTGTCGGGCCGTAGTTCGGGTTGACGGAGAAAGTCGCCAGGTCGCCCGCGACTTGGTTCATGCCCGAGGCATTTGCCCATGGCATGTTGACCTGCCACTGGCCATTGCCGGACAGGTCGATGGAACCATCGTTGAACTCGCTGTCGAAGGAAGGGACTGGATTCGAGGCCATGCTGACTTCTCCGGACTTCGTGTTTATCACGTTTCCGAGAGGTAACATATTCGTGAGCGATATGATTGCCGGGAAGAGCTTGAAAGGATTTGGAATTGTCAGACCGAGGGAACAGAGCGGCAAATTTGCGAACAGTGTTGGCAGCAGCGCCTCGATCCGGACGGTGACCGCAAGGCGCCGATCCAAGTCGCTTCCAGCAAGTGCACTGAGACCGAAGCGTCCTGGGTTCTGCCGTGCTGCCGGGCAGTGAACAAACGGCCTGGACCTTTATGACCTACCAAAAGGGCCTTCGATGCCATAACCGTCAGAGATTATGCGTCGCTGGTGCGATAAGGAGGCTGAAATAACGAATTTCACGGCACGAGAGACTTTGATGGACGCGCCGTCCAGCATGGCTCCGCCTCGCGCCGCGAGCAGCGGCGTCGAATTGACCGTCGTTGTGCCAACGTACAATGAGGCCAGCAATGTCGCGGAAATGGTTCGCCGGCTGGAGATTTGCCTTGCCGGCATCGCGTGGGAGGTCATTTTCGTCGATGACAACTCGCCGGACCGCACGGCAGAGGTGGTGCGTGGCATCGCTGCCCGTCATCCGCAGGTCCGCTGCCTGCAACGCCTGGGACGGCGGGGCTTGTCCTCGGCCTGCATCGAGGGATTCCTGTCGTCCTCCGCCGCCTACGTCGCGGTGATCGACGGCGACGGGCAGCACGATGAAACCCTGTTGCCGGACATGCTGCAGGCATTGCGCGGCGGCGCGCTCGATATCGTGGTCGGCAGCCGCTACGTTTCCGGCGGCGGCATCGGCGATTGGCAGGAAAAACGCGCGTCGATGAGCCGTTTTGCCACCAAATTGAGCCGGATCGTGGTACGCGGCGACCTCGCCGATCCCATGAGCGGCTTCTTCATGTTCAACCGGGCCGCCATGTCGGACATCTTCCCGCGCCTTTCAGGGATCGGTTTCAAAATCTTGGTCGACCTGTTCGCGTCGGCCTCGCACCCGCTTCGGTTCCTTGAGCTTCCCTACGGGTTCAGGGAGCGCCACGCCGGCGAGAGCAAGCTCGACAACCAGGCGGTTTGGGACTTCCTGATGTTGATCGCGGACAAGAAGGTCGGCCATGTCGTCCCGGTCCGCTTCGTCACCTTCACCTTGGTGGGGGCGCTCGGCGTCCTGGTCCACCTGCTGGTCATGAGCTTCGCATTCGCGACGTTCGAGGCATCGTTCCTCGTGGCGCAAACCACCGCCGCGCTGGCCGCGATGACCACCAACTTCTTCCTGAACAACGTGCTGACCTACCGTGACCGGCAGCTTCGCGGCTGGGGGCTGCTGCGCGGCTGGATTTCGTTCGTCCTGGCCTGCAGCATCGGCGCGGTCGCCAACGTCGGCATCTCGTCATTCATGTATGACATGAAGTTCCAGTGGGTCGTGTCGGCGGTCGCCGGCATCCTGATCGGAGCCGTCTGGAACTACGCTGTCACCGCCCTCTACACGTGGCGCAGGTAGCCGGGATGCCCGCTCTCACCATAGCCGCAGGGCGGGCGCCCGAGGCATCGCCGGCTCGGGCGCTATCGCTCCGTCATGCGGCCCTTGCCCTTGCGGCGGTCTATGCCGTGTATCTCGTGCCGCTGCTGCTGGTGCAGAACCCGCCGCTGCACGACTACATGTTCCATATCGCGCGCATCCACATCCTCAACCATTGGCAGGGGTCTTCCGCCCTGCAAGCGCACTACGTGATCGGCTCGTTCATCCTGCCGAACATCGCCTTTGACGTGATCGTGGCGCTGTTGGCCCAAGTCATGCCGCTCGAGCTGGCCGGCCGGGTTTTCATCGGCCTGACGCTCGCATTGCAATTGTCGGGCTGCATGGCGCTGTATCGGACGCTTCATGGCCGATACGGGCTATGGCCACTGGCCGCAGGACTGTTCCTTTACAACTGGATATTCCTGTTCGGCTTCCTGAACTACCTGTTCGGCGTCGGGGTCCTGCTGTGGGCGACGGCGGTTTGGATCGATCTTGCCGCTCGTCCAGGCATCGTCGCCAAGCTGCTGTGGGGCACGGCGTTTTCGCTTGTATTGTTCTTCTCCCACTTGATCGCCTGCGGGCTGTTCGCCGTGATCGTCGCCGGCTACGAGCTGCAGCGCGCCTTTCCGATGCTGCGCCGGCAAACTGCGCGCGCAATCCGCGGCCTCGTGGTCGGTGCGTCGATCTTCATCCTGCCAATCGGACTGTTCTTCGCCTCCGCCACGGTCGGAGAGGCCGGCAACAAGACCAGCCACAGCCTCGTCAACCTGCTTCGGACGCCGCCGATCTTCGTGCGGGCGCTGCTGTCCGGGGATTATCTCGTTGACCTCGTATCCCTGGCAGCCGTCGCGGCCTGCCTGGGCATCCTCGTCTGGCGCGGCCGGCTGGTTTTGGCCCGGCCGATGGCGCTGCCCTTGATCCTGCTTGCCTTCAGCTTCCTGGCTATGCCGCACGAGCTTTTTGGCGGCTGGGGCGCAGACACCCGCATTCCGCTGGTCATCGTGTTCGTCCTCATCGCCTCCGTCCGGCCCGTGCTGCGCGACCGGTGGTGGAACACCGTCTTCGTCGCGATCCTGGCAGTGGCGACGGTCGGCCAGTCCGCCATCCGGTCGTATGATTGGCTTGGCTATGATGCCGTGATCCAGGAGTTCAGGACCGCGTTCACGGCCCTGCCGGCCCATAGCGTGCTGTTGATCGCCAGCGAAACCGACGTGCCCTCGTTTCAAGACATCGACCTGCGGCTGTGGCAGCCGCCGCTGCCGCATGTGGCGACGCTGGCGGTGCTGGAGGGACGCGACATTTTCGTGCCTGACACGTTCGCCCATGCCGGCCAGCAGCCGATCACCGTCACGGCGCCTTACAAGGCGATCTACCAGTACCAGATCAACAAGCCGTTTCAGGTGGCGACAACCGCGGCGTTGCAGGGTTTCATCGACCACGCCCAGCAGCTTCTTGCCGAAGCCAGATCGACCGACCCGGTGTTCGTCCTGCTGCTCTATCCCCAGCAGTTCAATTTGGCGCTGCCTGCCCATACGGCCGTGGTCGCCTCCACCTCGCGGTCCCTGCTCTTGGCCGTTGAGCGCGCCGCGCCTCCATGACCGTTCTTTGAAGCGTTGTCAGGCCGTACAAGGAATTGTGCTTATTCTTTAGCAGGTTATGCTTGCTAGGCGGCGCAGGCAACTGATACGACCTCGTTAGGATATTGTTTGGATAGGGGTAGGTTTTGAGCGACACGCGGGTAAGCGACGTCATGCGGTCGGCGGCGGCATACCGGCTGCTCCCCCGGCAACCGCGCGCGCAAAGCGCCGCCTTTCTGGAACTGGCGACGCCGAAAGCATTGCTGCTTACGGTCCAGTGGCAGGTCATCGGCCTGATCGCCTTGATGTGCCACGTCGTGCTGATCCGCGACGGCAGCGCGGCCTGCTTCGTCCTTTTGATGGCCGGGCTGCTGGTGCTGCACCGGACCAATCCCCTGGCGGGGTTCATAGTCTACCTGCAGCTTTTGCTCTATCAGAACGTCGTCATCAGCCTGTTCAGCCCGTCAATGGCCAGCTCCGACTACACGGTGGTGTCGGCCACGTCGTTCATCGGCGGACTCGTGCTCGCCAGCGCGCCCGTGCTGCGCATCATCCAGGGCGGACCGCCGTTCCGGTCCAGCCATCGCGGCATCACCAGCACGATGCGGCTGGTCCTGATCGCCATCGGCGTGGCGCTTGCCTATACAGCCCTTGGGGCCGTCGTTGCCGGGCCGACCCCTGCCGTGGTGGGTTTCCGTAATGCGACCGCCCTGCTGTTCGCCATCATCATCGGTCTCGATATCGGCGACCGTTGGGGATACCGCACCGTCGCCACCTGTTTCCTGGCTTCGGGCGTGCTTGGGATATTCCTGGCGCTTGTCGAGGTATCGGACCCCGCGTGGTATCTATCGCTGGTGCATGGCGCCGATTTCGGCAACCTGAAGAACTACCAATCGGTCAAGGCGCACCTGTTCGCCGCCGAGAACGTGATCGACACGATGACCGCCCTGCCGTTCAACACCGGCCTGTTCAGCGAAATCTTCTCGGGCACCACGTATCGCTTCGGCGGCCCTAACATGCACTCGATCAGCTATGGCTACATCTTGGCGGTCAGCGGCCTGATGCTGCTGTCGCTCGGACGTTTCGGCCTGGCGGTTCCGTTCGGCGTGCTGTTGTTCATGATCGGGGTGAAGGGGGCGGCAATCCTGTTTGTCGCCACCGGCCTGCTCTACCAGGTGTGGCGGGTCACGGGGAGTTTGAAGCTTTTGCTGATCTGCGGGTTCGCCTTCGCAGCCGTTTATACTGGTTATGGCGTGAGCAGCGGCCTTGCCGCCGGGGACTTCCATGCGCTTGGGTTTATCGGCGGGGTGAACGGTTTCCTGGAGAACCCGTTGGGCCACGGCATCGGCATGGGCGGCAACCTCAGCCTTGGCACGCTGGCTGAGACAAAATGGCAGGAGTTCCAGCAACGCGGCGCGGCGAACGTCGGCCTGGAAAGCGCCGTGGGCGTGCTGATCTACCAGGTCGGCGTCGGCTGCGTCGCATTGATCGCTGCAATCCTTGCCCTGTTGCGCGCCGGGTCCTTCGGCGCTGCATGGCGCAAGCCGAAGCTCACCGACCTTCTGTTCATAGGTTTGTGCATTGGCCTGGTGAACGGCGTGTTCCAGGAGGAAGCTTATTCACCCTATGCCGTGGGCCTGCTCGCCTTGTTTTGCGGAGTGCTGGTCGCCAATGGTCAGCGGCCGGGGCTTTTGGTCGACCCCGGCGAACGCCTACCTTGACGTTCTGGCCAGACGGCGTTTTGGTCGTAGTATTCGAAAGGCGTTTCAAATGCGCATAACCATAGGACCCGCCACAGTCCTGGCTGTTGCGGCCTAGTGTTGACTCGTCTGCAACGACAGGCGGTATTTGCCGCCGCCCTGTTTGGCGGCCTGGCGCTCGCTTCGTCGGGACAAGCATCCGGCATCGCCGGGCCATCCTCCGCCGCCCTGGCGAACTGCGTCGGCAAAGTGAATGCCGCCTATCCCGGCTGGGGCACTGCAAACCCGAGCGCTGATCAGAGCGCAGCCTGGAGCACGCCGAAGCGCCTTGCCGCCTTGTCGAAGGGCGTCAACTACACCGACAGTTTCGAGCCTGCCGTGTCGGCGTCGCGGCGGAAGCAGGATTTCGCCCAGATGCGCCAACTGGGCCTGCACTACATTCGCCTGCCCATCGATCCCGCCTCGATATTGGCCTGGCCCACGCAGGAAACGCCCGATGCGCGCCTGAACCGGCTGGACGAAACGATGTGCCTCGCGGTGTCGGCGGGCCTCGCAGTCCTGCTGGTCGTGCAGCCTCAAGATCCTCTTGTGCTCAAGGACACCGGCCGGCCAGAGGCACTCGGGAATCTTTCCGCCATCTGGGATCACTTGGCAGCGCGCTATGCCGTGTTTCCGCCTGTCAGCGTGATGTTCGAGGCGCTGAACGAGCCGACGTTGACCGATGGGTCGCGTTGGGAGGCGGCGCAGCGGACTTTGCTGGACCACATCCGCCGCCAGGCCCCGCACCACACGGTGCTGCTCACGGCGACGCCGGACAGCACCGCCGGAGCCCTCGCCGGCCTCACCCCGGTGGATGATCCCGAGGTGGCCTATGTGTTCCACTTCTACAGCCCGATGTCGTTCACTCACCAGGGCGCCGATTGGAGCTCGGCCGAACTCGGCTCGATCAAACGGTTGGACTATCTCGCCGAGCCCGGCAACGTCGCGGCCGTGCGCAGCCGGGCGATTGCCGCCGCTGACCGGTCGTTGTCGAACTTCCTGAAGGACTACTCCACCCCCAAAGGCATCGAGGGCGAGATCGACGTCGCCGCGCGCTGGGCGGCCAAGAACCATGTGCATCTCGTGGTGACGGAGTTTGGCGTCTATAAGTCGGTCGCGCCGCCGGACTCACGCGCGGCGTGGCTGCGCGACGTGCGCCGCGCGCTTGAGGCGCGATCGATCGGCTGGGCGGTGTGGGAATACCGCGGCGGCTTCGGCATCGACGCCGACCTGGCCCGCGCCTGCGACACCGAGGCATCGATCCGCAGCGCGCTGAGGCTATGCCGCACGGCGCATTCCGTAACCAAGGATCATGGTTGAGATCGAGGCGTTCACGGCCGGACAGCAGGGGTTTCCACCCGCAAGCCGTTCGACCGCCAGCCAAGGTAGAACTGCAGCGCCGCCATCTCCGGGCTGTCGGACGGCAGCGGCTCGGCGCGCACGCCCGTCAGGCAGTTCCGCAGGCGGCGGTCCAGCGATCCCATCGACTGCCATTCCAGCCGATAAAGCGGATAGCCGTTCGGCTGCCCCTGCGGGATGCGCGCCCCGCCCAGGCGCTGCCCGGCCAGGCCGTCATGGCATTGCGCGCAGGACAAATTGAGCTGGCCCTGCCGCTGGGTGAACAGCGCCCGGCCCTGTTCGATGAACGGACGCGCCGGGCCGCCGCCGTCGACCGCGACCGGCAGCCCGCGCGATTGCTGGCCGACCAGCGCCGTCACCGAAAGCATCTCGTCGCTGTCCGGCGTCCAGGCCGGCTGCCCCGTCCGCGCCCGGCACTGGTTGACCCGGCCCGCCAAGGTGATCGGCCGGCCCAGATGCGAATCGAACTGCGGGTAGCGGGCCGACACGCCGCGCATCGACCCTGGCGCGCCGTGGCACGACGCGCAGCCCTGGTTCCATAGCGACGCGCCCTGCTGCACCCACAGCATGGCCGGGTTCTCGGCGTCGTCGTCCTGCATGGCCTGCACGGCCGGGCTGGCGTCGTCGCGGCCGCTATGCGGGGCGGCGCCCAAAAGCAGGACGGCCGCGGCAACAAGGGCATGCACCCCCCATCGCCGCATCAATCGACCTCGATATGCGCCGTCTCGGTCTGGGTGACGCCGCTATCGTCCGCCCAGGTGAACTCGAACGCGCCGCTGGCCTCCGCACGGGCCGAGAACGCCAGGAACGGGTTGGCCGCGACGGCGGGGAACAAAGCGAGGCTGATGACCTCCGCGCCGTTATAGGTGCAGCGGAAATCGTGGATGATCATGCGCGGCACCACCTGGCCCATTTCGTCCCGGCGTTGCCCGCTCTCCATGGGGTGGCTGATCAGGACCTTGATCTCGACCGCCTCGCCCTTCTTCGCCGTTTTCGGCACGTTCAGCAGCACGCGCATCCCGGCTACTCCAGGCAGGCCGCGAGGGTGACGAGCACCGTCACGCTGTCGGTCCAGCACGACCCGTCGTCCATCACCGCCACGGCGACCACGGTCTGCGAGGTCGCCAGCCGGATGCGGGTCGAGAGCTTCGGCGCGAACGAGGCCGGGCCGAATGTGGCGCGCAGCACCTCGGGGTTCGGGTTGCCCTCGGCGAACAGATGCAGGCTGGCGACCCGGCGGCCCTCCGGCGGGTCGGCGCTGACGACGACGCCGACCGCATTGCCGTTCTCGACCATTTGCGCCAAATCGAGCTTCACCTGACCTGGCTGCGGCGTCTTGCCGCCCGTCACCTTGGCGATCTGGTCCGCGACCTCCCGCGGTGTCGCCGATGCGGGCGTCGCCAGCACGGCCATGCCGGCCAGGGTCAACGCCCGGCGTCGCCCGATCATTTCAGCCCCGCCAGGTATGCCGTCGCGTCCTCGATCTCTTGCGGCGACAGGATCGGCTTGCCTTGCCATTGCGCGCCCACCCGCATCCGGCCACGGGTCGCGCCGAAGGACGGCATCACCGTATCCGGATTGAGTTTCGAGGCGTCCATCAGGCGCTCCTGGATTTCATCGGCCGTCAGCCGCGCGCCGACCCCGTGCAGGTCCGGCCCGACCGTCCCCTGCAGATGGGGATTGGGGAACGGCCCCGCATGGCACAGCGTGCAGGTGCTGGCTTGGCGGATCACCACGGCGTAGCCCCGTTGCGAATCACCCGGCGCCGGAGCTGCGGCCATCAGCAACAGGCTAGCCGAACACAGAATCCGTGATGGTGCGAAACCAGACATCCGCGTATGCCGCCTCCTGCGCCCGGAACGCTGTGTCGGCGCCCATTGGACTGGTGCCGCCGGCGCCGTCGATATCGGTCAACTGGCCGTTCACCGGCTTGTAAACCCCGGCCACCGAGATGCCGTACTCCGGCGCCACCAGGCTATAGCACGTGTTGATCAGCCGCGGCACCGTGGGTTCCTGCCCGGCCAGCAGCGCATCGACAGCCTGGGCGCAAATCTTGGCCTGCGCATTGGCCGCGAACGCCGATTTCGGCATCGCGCCCATGATCGCCGCATCGCCGATGACATGGATGTTCGGCACCAGCTTGCTCTCGAACGACACGGGGTCCACCGGGCACCACCCCGTCCGGTCCGCGACGCCAGCCGCCTGGGCGATGACGCCGGCGCGCTGCGGCGGGATCACGTTGGCGACGTCGGCCTTATGCGCCGCGAAGTCGGTCGAGAGCGTCATCGCCGCCGGGTCGACGGCGGTGACCGCGCCGCCATCGGACAGCGACACCCATTCCAGGATGCCGGGATACATCCGCGCCCAGGCCTGCTGGAACAGCTTCTGCTTGCTGAACTGGTCCTTGGCGTCGAGCACCAGCAGCTTGCTACGCGGCTTGTTGTTCTTCAGGTACCAAGCAATCAGGCTCGCCCGTTCATAGGGGCCCGGCGGGCAGCGGTACGGGTTCGCGGGCACGGACATCACCACGGTGCCGCCATCCGGCATGGCGCGGAGCTGGTCGCGCAGCAGCGTCGTCTGCGGCCCGGCCTTCCAGGCATGCGGCATCTTTGCGGTCGCCGCCTCGCCGTAGCCCGGCAGCGCGCCGGGATCATTGCCCAGGCGCATGTCCACGCCCGGCGCCATGATCAGGCGGTCGTATGCGATGCTGTCGCCATCCAGCCGGACCCGCCGCGCCGCGCCGTCCACGCCGGTCGCCCGCGCCTGCACCAGCTTCACGCCGGACGCCGCCACCTTGTCCCAGCCGAATCGCTGCTGGCCGAACTCCCGCAGCCCGGCCACCACCGGGTTGCTGAACGGGCAGGACATATACTGCGCGTCCGCCTCGATCATCGTGACCTGGTGCCCGGCGAGCGCCAGCTTCCGGGCTGCGGTCGCGCCGGCAAACCCGCCGCCCACGACGACGACCTGCGCTGCGCCCTGGGCACGCGCTGCGAATGGCGCAGCGAGCGCGCCAGCCAATAACACGCGGCGCTTCATTGCGCGGCGAACCAGTTGGACAGGGCCGCGACCTCGTCCGGCGTGAAGCCCTTGACGATGCGGTTCATCAGGGTCGCCGGACGCGCGCCGGAGCGGAACGCCTCCATTTGCTGCGTGATATCCTGCGCCGGGCGGCCCTGCAGCACCCCCATGCCGCCGCCGTTCACATGGCAGCCGGTGCAGCTTTCGGCGCCCATGGGTTCGGGCATTGGTGGCCCGGCGGCGGCCAGGAACACGGCAACGGCCGGAAGCAACGCCCGCATTCGCGCCCTCAAGCCTTGGCCAAGTCGTGCTGCTTCAACGGCAGGCTGCGGATGCGCTTGCCCGTCGCCGCGAACACCGCGTTGATGACCGCGGGCGTCGCCACCGCGATCGTCGGCTCGCCGACCCCGCCCCAGAAGCCGCCGGACGGGACCATGACGGTCTCCACCTGCGGCATGTCCTCCATGCGCATCACCTCGTAGGTGTCGAAATTGCCCTCGGCCACCCGGCCCTTCTCGACCGTGATCTCGGACATGAGGCAGGCGCTCAGGCCGAACACGAACGAGCCTTCGACCTGCGCCGCCACCATCTCCGGGTTCACCACATGGCCGCAATCCGTGCCTGCGACGATGCGGTGGATGCGCAGCCGGCCCTGATCGCTGACCGACACCTCCGCCACCGCGGCGGTGTAGCTGCCATAGCCGTAGTTCTGCGCGATGCCGCGGAACACGCCGGGCGGCAGCGGCTTGCCCCAGCCGGCCCGCTCCGCCGTCGCGTTCAGCACGTCCAGATGCTTCTTGTTCTTGGCCATCAGCGCCTGCCGGAACTCCAGCGGATCGCGCCCGGCGGCGTGCGCCAACTCGTCCATGAAGCACTCCAGATAGAACGCGTTCTGGTTCAGGTTCACCCCGCGCCACGGCCCGACCGGCACATGCGTGTTGCGCATGGCGTAGTCGACCAGCAGGTTCGGGATGGCCGTGTAGCCGAATTCCTCCGGCACCACGCCCTGCAACTGCCGCAGGTCGGTGCCGGGCAGGTTGCCGTCGGGGCGCAGCCAGGCGTTGATGCTCTGCCCGCTGATCCGCATGTGCAAGGCTGTCAGGTTGCCCTTCTCGTCCAGCCCGCCCACGAGCCTCGCCTGGCTGATTGGGCGGTAAAACCCGTGCTGCATATCCTCCTCGCGCGACCACAGCAGCTTCACCGGACGGCCCGGCACCTGTTTTGCCACCGCGACCGCGAGCCGCACGTAGTCCTGCTGCCCGCGCCGTCCGAAGCCGCCGCCCAGGGTGTATTTGTGTACCACGACCTTCTCCAACGGCACGCCCGCCACCTCGGCCGCCGCTGCCAGGGTTGCGTCGCCGTTCTGGGTGCCGACCCAGACCTCCACGCCGCCATCCGCCACCCGCGCGGTGCAGTTCAACGGCTCCAACGCCGCGTGGTTCAGGAACGGCGCGCCATACTCGCTTTCGATCCGCTTCGATGCGCCCGCCAGCGCCGTCTTGGCGTCGCCGATCACGTTGCCGGCGCCGGCATCCGCCGCATCGAGCCCCTGCGCGACATGCTCGGCGATCTGCTTGCTGTCGACGCCGGCATTCGCGCCTTCGTTCCAGCGGATCGGCAGCGCTTCCAGGGCGGTCTTCGCCTGCCACCAGGTGTCGGCCACCACCGCGACGGCATTGTCGAACACCGGCACTACTTGCCGCACGCCGGGGCGCTGCAGCACGGCGTCGCTGTCGAAACCCGCCAGCTTGCCGCCGAACACCGGGCACTGCGCGATCGCCGCCGACAGCATGCCCGGCAGCTTCACGTCGATGCCATACAGCAGCGATCCATCCAGCTTCGGCGCGGTGTCCAGCCGCGGCAGCGGCTTGCCGATGACCGTCCAATCCGCCTCGGCCTTCAGCGGCACGTTCTTCGGCACCGGCAGCCTGCCCGCCGCCTCCGCCAGCTCGCCATAGCGCAGCGACCGCCCGGAACCCGCGTGCGTCACGACGCCCAGCTTGGCCCGGCACTCCTCGGCGGGCGCATTCCACCGCTCGGCCGCCGCCTGCACCAGCATCGTCCGCGCCGCTGCGCCGCCCTGCATCACGTAGTCCACCGACGTGCGCAGGCCGCGGCTGCCGCCGGTAAGCATGTCGCCCCAGGCGTGTTTATTGGCGAAGTTCGCGTGCGGCGGCACCAGCTCGGCCCGCACATGGCTCCAATCGGCCTCCAGCTCCTCGGCCACCAACTGCGCCAGGCCGGTCAGCGTGCCCTGGCCCATTTCCGACCGGGCGATCCGCACCACGACGATGTCGTCGGGCTGGATCACCACCCAGATGCCGAGCTCAGCCGCCTTAGGTCCAGCCACCGATTGCGCCCGGAGAACACCGCCAGGCACGGTCCAGCCGAGCGTGAAGACGCCCGTTGCTGCCAAGAAGGCGCGCCGTTGCAGGGCGGCGCTCATCACGCGCGGCTCAGGTCGGTGTTTTTCAGCGGCAACGACCGGACCCGCTTGCCCGTCGCGGCATAGATCGCGTTCAGCACCGCCGGCGCCGCGACCGCGATCGTCGGCTCGCCCACGCCGCCCCAGAACCCGCCGCTCGGCGCCAGCACCGTCTCGATCTTCGGCGTGTCCTCCATCCGGGCCACCTGGTAGCTGTCGAAATTGCTCTGCACCACACGCCCCTTCTCGACGGTGTTCTCGGAATACAGCAGCGCGCTCATGCCGTAGGTAAAGCTGCCCTCGACCTGCGCCGTCACCTGGTCCGGGTTCACGACATAGCCGGGGTCGGTCGCCGCCACGATGCGCAGGACCTTCAGCTCGCCCACCTTGCTCACCGAGACCTCCGCCACCGCCGCCGTGTAGCTGCCGAAGCCGCAGTTCTGGCAGATGCCGCGGAACACCCCCTCCGGCAGCTTCGTGCCCCAGCCGGCCTTGGCGGCGGCGGCGTTCAGGATGGCCAAATGCTTCGGGCTTTTCGCCAGCATCGCCCGGCGGAACTCCAGCGGGTCCTTGCCCGCCGCCACCGCCAGCTCGTCGATGAAGCATTCGACATAGACGGCGTTCTGGTTGTGGTTCACCCCGCGCCAGAAGCCCACCGGCACGCCCGTGCCGCGCAGCGCGTGGTCGACCAGCAGGTTCGGGATGGCGTTGTAGCCGAACTCCGCCGGGATCAGCCCCTGGAATTGCAGCATGTCGAGGCCATTGGTGAGCCGGTTCGGCGCCAAGTAAGCAAGGATGCTCTGCCCGCTGATGCGGACATGCAGCGCCTCGACGTTGCCCGCGCCGTCCATCGCCGCCGTCAGCTTGCATTGGGTGATCGGGCGGTAATAGCCGTGCTGCATGTCCTCCTCGCGCGACCAGATCAGCTTGACCGGACGCCCTGGGATTTGCTTGGCCAGCAGCACCGCCTGCCTCGTGTAGTCCTGCTGCCCGCGCCGCCCGAAGCCGCCGCCGAGCAGGAACTTGTTGACGCGCACGTTCTCCAGCGGCACCCCGCCCGCCTCGGCAGCGGCAGCCAAGGTTGCATCGCCGTTCTGCGTGCCGACCCAGACCTCGAGCCGGTCGCCGTCCACCTTCGCGGTGCAGTTCATCGGCTCGAGCGTCGCGTGGTTCAGGAACGGGGCGCCATAGGTCGCGGTGATGACGTGCTTGGCCTTGGCCAGCACGCCGGGCGCGTCGCCCGCCCGGTTGCCGACCGCCGTCGTCGGCGCGTCCAGCCCTTCGGCCAGCCGTGCGGCGATGGCTTTGCTGTCCTCGGCGGCATTCGGACCCTCGTCCCACGTCACCGGCAGCTTTTCCAACGCCGTCTTGGCCTGCCACCAGGTATCGGCGACGACCGCCACGGCATTGTCGCCCACCGGCAAGACATGCCGCACGCCCGGCATGCCCAGCACCGCCTTGGCATCGAAGCCCGCGACCTTGCCGCCGAACACCGGGCACTGCGCGATCGCCGCCAGCAGCATGTCCGGCAGCTTCACGTCGATCGCATACTGCGCGGCGCCGTTGGTCTTCTCCACGGTGTCCAGCCGCGGCAGCGGCTTGCCGATGATCGTCCAATCGGCCGGCGCCTTCAACGCCACGTCGCGCGGCACCGGCAGCTTGCCCGCCGCCTCAGCCAGCGCGCCGTAGCGCAGGCTGCGCCCGGTGCTGGTGTGGCTCACTACGCCGTCATGGCCGCGGCACTCGGCTGCCGGCACGCCCCACTGCGCCGCCGCTGCCTGCTCCAGCATGGTCCGCGCCGCAGCGCCGCCCTGGCGCACGTAGTCCACCGACTGCCTGATGCCCTGGCTGCCGCCGGTCAGCATCTCGCCCCAGGCGCGCTTGCCGATGTAGTTCGCCTCGGGCGGCACGTATTCGGTCGTGACCTTGCCCCAGTCCGCGCCCAGCTCGTCCGCCACCAGTTGCGCCAGGCCGGTCAGCGTGCCCTGGCCCATCTCGGACCGCGCGATGCGTATGACGGTCGTGTCGTCCGGCTTAATCACGACCCAGATCCCGACCGGCGTGCCGCCTGCCGAGGCCGGAGTCAGCGGCGTGCTTGCCGCGGCCGTCTGCGCGACCGCCTCGATCGCGCCGCCGGGCAGCGCCCAGCTCAGCGCGAAGCCGCCGCCCACGGCCGTTGCCAGGAAACGGCGGCGCTGCATCATGCCCATGGCGTCAGGCTTTCCCGCCGGCGACCGAATGGATCGCGACCCGGATGCGCTGGTAGGTGCCGCAGCGGCAGATGTTGGTCATGGCTTCGTTGATGTCGGCGTCGGTCGGCTGCGGCTTCTCGTTCAGCAGCGCCACCGCCGCCATGATCTGCCCACTCTGGCAATACCCGCACTGCGGCACCTGGTGCGCCAGCCACGCCGCCTGCACCGGGTGCGTGCTGTCGGGCGACAGCCCCTCGATCGTCACGACCTTGCCCGGCACGCTGCCGACCGGAAGCTGGCACGACCGCATCACCTGGCCGTCCACGTGCACCGAACAAGCGCCGCACTGGGCGATGCCGCAGCCATATTTCGTGCCCGTCATGCCGAGCTGCTCGCGGAGCACCCAAAGCAGCGGGGTCGCTGGGTCCACATCGAGCTCATGCGTGCGGCCGTTGACGTCGAGTTTGACCATGGGATTATTTCCGAACGGTTATGGCAAAGCTGAAAGCGTGCGATCTTGGCTCAGGCTGAAGCTCAGGTGCAACGCCGGTTTGGAAACCAGCATGAGGGTACCCCGTGAGCCGGCGCAAGAGTGGCCGCATCGCAGCCCGCAACTGCAATCTTGTTCCCTGGGAGCGCGTAGGCGATGGCGGAACCCATCACCGCTCCGCCGATCACCACGACATCTGCCGTTTCGCGCATCGATCATCCTTTGTGGAGGTGCGGAAACCTGGCATTTACCGGCTCAGCGGCGGTTTGACGAGATCGGATACTTTCATCTTAGATCGTTTATAGAAATATTGTGAGGTGGCGATGGGAAAGCTTCTGTTCGCGGCGTCCTTGCCGACCCGCTATGTCGCCCTCCAGCAGGCGGACCCGCTATGAAAGCCCTTATCCTGTATGCCCATCCCGAGCCGACGTCCTTCAACGGCGCGCTCAAGGATGCAGCCGTCCAGACGCTTGAGGGCGCCGGGCACGAGGTCAGGGTCATCGACCTATATGCATCCGGCTTCGCCCCTGTGCTCAAGGCAGATGACTTCGCCGCCGCAAGGCTTGACCCGGCCCGGCTGGACGTCAGCCGCGAGCAAACCCACGCCGTGGAGCAGGGCACCCAGCCGGAGGACATCGTTGCCGCGCAAGCGACGCTAGCCTGGTCGGACCTGTTGATCCTGCAATTCCCGATGTGGTGGTATGGGATGCCAGCGGTCATGAAGGGCTGGTTCGACCGGGTGCTCGCGCGCGGCTTCGCCTACGCGCCGGGCCGGAAGTATGACACGGGCCTGCTGGCCGGAAAGCTCGCGATGGTGTCGGTGACCACCGGGACCTCCGCGGCGACCTATGCGCCCGACGGCATTGACGGCGACATCCTGGGTGTCCTCTGGCCCATTCACAACGGCATCCTCCGCTACACCGGGTTCGACGTGCTGCCGCCGTTCTGCGCCTTCATGCCCGGTCGGATCAGCCCTGCCGAGCGGGAAGCCATCGTCGAGGCGTGGCGCCGCCGCCTGACGGAGATCGAGACGACGCCGCGGCTGTTCTTCCACCCGCGGGAAGACTATGGCCCCGACGAACGATTGAAGCCGGGCGTCCTGGCGCGATCGGGCATCCAGCGCAACGTTTGACTAGGTTCCTCCGTCGGCAACCTGGGTCACCATGGTCTTTTTCTGGATCATGCGTCGGTCATGCCCCATGCGGCCCGGTTCGCCCGCTTCGCTGAGGCCGGCACACGCTCACCTGCGCCCCTGCAACCTGCGGCCGGCCGTCAATACACATGCTCCTTGATCGGCGCGTTGGCGGCGATCCGCTCGAAGGCGAAAGGCCCTATTTCGACCGACCGGGACTCCCGGTACACGATCAGCTCGCTCGCGCCGGCGCCCGCCGCCGGGGAGTGCATCATGCCGTGCCCGCTGAAGCCGCAGGCCAGCAGCAGGTTGCCGACCTCCGGATGCCAGCCGATGATGCCGCTATGGTCGAACAGGTTGTACTCGTACAGCCCGGCCCAGGCCCGCAGCATCCGCAATTGCTCGAACCCGGGGATACGGTGGGCCAGCGCCGGCCAGATAATGTCATCGAACAGCGCATAATCCACGTCCAGGCTGAAATCGCCCGCCGCATTCTCAGCGGGTGGCGCCGCGCCGCAGATATACCGGTCCCCCTCGGGCCGGAGGACGACGCCGCTGGTGTCGAAGATGAAGGGGCTGTCCGGTATCCGCTCCGGGCTGTCGAACACGAATATGCAGCGTTTCAACGGCACGACGGGAACGTCCAGCCCGGCCATGCGGCCGATCGCGCCGCTCCACGGCCCGGCGGCGTTCACGACAGCCCCGGCGGCGAGCCGCGCGCCATCCGCAAGCAGCACCGCGCCGATACGCCCGCCCGCCATCTCCAAGCCTGTGACAGTCCCGGCAATATACTCGACGCCCTGGGCGCGGGCCTTGCGCTTGAACGCCTGCAGCAGGGCCGGGCCATCGAACCAGCCCTCCTTTTCCGGCCCATAGGAGCCGATGCCGAGGTCCTCCACATTCAGCCAGGGATGCCGCCGGCGCATTTCGGACGGTGTGAGCAGCTCGGTGTTGATGCCGCAGGCCCGCTGCGTCGCGTTCTTGGCCTCGAACGCCGGGATGTCGCCGGGGACGCCGAGGATGAGGTAGCCGGGTTCGCGCAGCCCGATGTCGGCCTCAAAGCCCTCGACGCTCAGCAGTTCCTTTACCCTGCGCAGGAAGCCGATGCTGTAATCGGACATGCGTATGTTCGCCGGCGTGGTGAACTGCTGCCGGATCGCGCTGGTCGAGAGCGATGACGACGACGCGGCGTAGGTCGGATCGCGCTCGACGACCGCGATGCGCCCGGTGAAGTCCGGGTTGGCGGACAAATGGTAGGCGACCGAACTGCCGATAACGCCGCCGCCGATGATCACCACGTCGTAGGAGCGTTGCATCCTCAAACCCCTCTGTTCAATGTTGCGCCGTGGCCTGCGCCTTGGCTCCGGCCGCCTGGCACGCCCGCCACACCCGTTCCGGCGTCGCCGGCATGTCCAGGTGGGCGATGCCCAGGGCGTCGGCGATGGCGCTCATGATGGTTTGCGGCGCGCCGATCGCCCCCGCCTGGCCCGCCCCCTTGGCGCCCAGCGGGTTGCGGGCGGTAGGATGCTCGTTGAAGCGGACTTCCAACGGAGGCAGGTCGCTCGCCCGCGGCATAGCATAATCCTGGAACGAGGCGGTCAGGAGCTGGCCGCCGCCGGGATCGTAATGCACGGCCTCCATCAGCGCCTGCCCGATCCCCTGCGCCAGGCCGCCCTGGACCTGGCCTTCCGTCAGCAGCGGATTGACCAGGACGCCGTAGTCGTCCGCCGCGACGTAGCGCAGCAGCGACACCGTGCCGGTTTCCGGATCGACCTCGACTTCGGCGACATGGGCGCCGTTTGGGAAGACGAACTCCTCGTTCGGGTTGTGGGCGTCGGCGTCCAGCGTGCCGGCGGGCAGGGTGCGGATCATTTCCCTCAGCCGGATGCTGCCGCCTTCGGCGGTATGGAACGTGCCGTCGGCGAAGCTGACCTGCGCCGGGTCCGCCTGGAGCAGGCGGGCGGCTTCCGCATGGGCCTTGGCCAGGGCGGCTTCCAACGCCATGACAAGGGCGGTGCCGCCCATCGGCAAGGAGCGTGCGCCGCCATGGCCGCCGCCGGACGCGATGCGGTCGCTGTCCGCCTGCACCAGCCGGCACGCCTCGGCCGGCAGGCCCAGCCGGGCGGCGGCCAGTTGCGCGAAGCTGGTTTCATGGCCCTGGCCGTTGGATTGCGTGCCCGACAGCAGCTCGGCCGTGCCGTCCTGCAGGAAGCGGATTGCGCCATCCTCCCCGGGCTTGCCGCGGGATGTTTCCAGGAAGCAGGCAACGCCCTGGCCCAACAGCCGCCCGCGCCGCGCGGCGTCGGCCCGGCGCGCGGCGAACCCGGCATGGTCGGCGGCCCCCAGCGCCGCGGCCAGGTTGTCGTGGAACCGCCCGGTGTCGATCGTGATGCCCAGCGCACTGCGATAGGGGAACTCGCAGATCAGGTTGGCCTCCCGCAACGCGACGCGGTCCCGCCCCAACTGGTGCGCGGCGGCGTCCACCAGCCGCTCGATGATGTAGTTCGCCTCCGGCTTTCCAGCGCCGCGATAGGCGTCCAGCGGCACGGTGTTGGTGAAGGCGCCCCGCACGTCCATGAACACTGCCGGAATGGCATACAGCCCGCCCATCGCGGTCGCGGGCGCCACGGTGTGCGCGCCGGGTCCGAGGGCGGAGGCATAGGCGCCCATGTTGCCCGTCGTCTCGACATGCAGCGCCAGGAAACGGCCCCCGGCATCCAGCGCGAGCCGCGCCCGCGTCAGGTTGTCGCGCCCGTGCACTCCGGACAGGAAATCCTCGGTGCGGTCGGCGATCCAGCGCACGGGCTGGCCGAGGCGCCGCGCCGCCCACAGCAGCGCGACATGCTCGGGATACAGCACGTTCTTCATGCCGAAACCGCCGCCCACGTCATGGCAGACGACGTGGATCATCCCGGGCGCGACGCCGAAGCAGGCGGCGAGGTCGCGCCGGATGCCGTGGACGTCCTGGCCGCTCAGCAGCAGGCGCATGCGGCCGGTCGCCGGGTCGTATTCGGCCAGCGCCGTGCGCGTTTCCAACGAGGCCGCCACGATGCGGTTGTTCACCAGGTCCAGGCTGACGGTGTGGGCCGCCGCGCCGAAGGCCGCCATCACCGCCGCCCGGTCGCCCCGTTCATAATGGAAGGCCAGGTTGCCCGGCGCCTCGGGCCAGATCTGCGGCGCCGCTTCGGTCAAGGCATCCCCCAGCGCCGACACCGCCGGCAGGTCGTCGTAGTCCACGGCCACTTGCTCCGACGCATCCCGGGCAGCGGCGGCGCTGTCCGCCACCACCAGGGCGACGGGCTCCCCGACATGGCGCACGCGGCCCGAGGCCAGGGCATGGCGCGGCGGCACAACCAGCCCCGCTGCGGACGGCAGCGTCATGGCGCAGGGGATCGGGCGGATGCCGTCGGCCAGCAGGTCGGCCGCGGTGAAGACGCCGCGGACTCCCGGCATCCCAGCCGCGCCGGCCGTTTGGACGCCGACGATGGCGGCGTGGGCATAGGGCGAACGCAGCGCCAGCGCGTGGAGATGGCCGGACGCCGGCACGTCATCCACATACTGCCCGGCGCCGCGCAGGAACCGCTCGTCCTCCAGCCGCCGCAGCGAGCGCGGGTCATCGGCATTGCGGTTCATCGGCCATTCTCCTCGCGGCAAAGGCCTGCAATCGCACGTCGTCCGCTTCCAGCGCGGCCCGCACCATGATGGACGGTCATTGGGACAGGGTTCCCGTGACCCCCCAGGTGTCGGGGACGAGGTAGCCCTGCGGATACGGGTCCTCCGGGTCGAGGAAGTAGGTGTGGTGCCCGGTGATCCAGGCCCGGCCCTCGATGGCAGGCACGATGGCCGGACGCCCAGCGACTTCGGCCTCGGCGACGATCCGGCCCCGGAAACGGCTGCCGATGAGCGATTCGTGCAGCATCGCATCCCCGGCCCGCATCTGCCCGCGGGCGTGCAGCACCGCCATGCGCGCGCTCGTGCCGGTTCCGGTCGGGCTGCGGTCGGACCGTCCGGGCGCGACGATGCAGGTGTTGCGCGTGACGGCGCCCACGCCGGCAAAGGGCCGGTTGAGCTGCACGATCGAGACGCCGCTGATGCCGGGGTTCTCGGGATGTGCCACGCTGAGCTGCTCCCGCGCGGCAAGGCGTATCCGTTCGCCCAGCACGGCCAGCTCGCGCGCCTCATCCAGCGTGACTGCGAACCCGAGCCGGGTCGCGTCGACGATGGCGTAGAACATGCCGCCATAGGCGATGTCGGCGCTGATCGTGCCGAAGCCCGCGACTTCGAGCGATGCGTCGAGTTGGGCGACGAAGGCGGGCACGTTCTCGATCTCGACGGCCAGGCAGCGCCCACTGTCGCACCGGGCCCGGGCGCGCACCGGACCGGCCGGGGTGTCCACGGCAACCACCGTCTCGGGTTCCTGCATCTCGATCAGACCGGTCTCCAGCAGGACCGTGACCGTGCAGATCAGGTTGGAGCCTGACATCGCGACGTACTCGGTCGGCTCCATGATGATCACGCCGGCGTCGCAGCCGGGCTGGACCGGAGGAACCAGGAGGTTGATGTGCCGGCACACGCTGCCGCGGGGCTCGCACAGCAGCAGGCGGCGGACGTGGTCATGCTCACGCTCCATGGTCCGCATCTTTTCGAACATGGTGGCGCCGGACGGGGGCAGCACGCCGCCGATGATGACGTCGCCGACCTCGCCCTCCGCATGGCAGCCGACGACCGAAATGACCCGCTTGGAACGCACTGCCCGGCTTCCTTCCAGCTCGCGCATCCCGAGCATATTCCACGGACTGCACCGATCGGATGGCACTCACGCGGGTGTCGTCCTTTAGGCCGGTTTCGTCATGTCACGATGGCGGAACCTGGGTCAAGCGGCAGCGCTCCGGATGGCGCCATTCGCACTATTGGTCGTCGGACGCTGCTTCGGCTGGCGGCGCATTATAGGCGTCCAGCGCTTCCTTGCAGCCCTTCGATAGGTTGACATAGAATTGGGCGAGGCAAGCCGCAGCGATCGGCGGGGCTGGATCGTTTCCGCTGCAATGAGCCCGGTAGTCGGTGCGGCATGATGATTTCAAAGCAGTTGCGGGATTGTCTCCAGTCCCTTGCGCCCTCGCGGCAATCGATGGGCCAATAAGAAGAACGAGAAGTGCAGTTTTCGCAATGTAAGACATTGAGGCAGTCACCATTCCTTCATTCAAGGCCCGCAACGTGCGGCGCTTGATCGGGTTTGAGGATGAAAAACTCTCGCGAGGTGATCATTGCTTGGAGATGGTCGTCGGACAGGGTAAAACCCATGGGATCGTCGGCAATCATCGCAGTGGTCTGGGATCGGTGCTGCAATACCGCCGCGCGCTTGATGGCCATGCTAGCACTGATGTCTATGGAAAACCCCTTTAAATGGATGTTGGGCACGATGGTGCGTGGCGGCAGCATCCAGGCCCATACAGGGTAGGAAAACAGCGGCGCCTCCACCTTCTCCGCCGCCATGCACGCATAGGCGTAGGTCGCGACATGATCGGGATGGCTATCGAAGTTCCAGCTTGTGAAGATCGTCTTGGCCGATACGTCGCGCGCCAGCGACGCGAGCCTTTGCCCAATGGCGCGGGCGGCCGCACCAGAGCGTGGCGCATACCCATCAGGCACATCGAGGAAACTTACCTGGTCGGCAGGCACTCCCAGGACCGACGCGGCTTCGATTGCCTCGCTGCGGCGAATGCTTCGCAGCCTATCTTTTGGGTGCGTGCGCGATTGGGGGTGCGACCTCGCGCCGTCAGTCACCACCACGATGTGGACCCGTCCGCCAAGCTTTCCGGCCTCGACGATCATCCCGCCGCAGCCGAGGCTCTCGTCGTCAGGATGGGGCGCCACAATGAGTAGAGGTCGATTTTTTATCACTTTCGCGAGATCGATTTCAGGCAATAGCTTTACACGTTCAAGCAACGTCGAAGCACGACTTGGGCCATGTAAAACACTTTCGTAGTAACGACGCCATCGTTGCACCTCCGTCTCCATCTCGACTGTAGGGCCTCTAACGTCCGACCTCGCTGGATTATCCACGCAATAGGTCTTATTGACCATTCAAATGCGGCCCAATGCGTCGTTTATCGCCATGCTTTGAGAACGAAGCCGATGCTAGGGCCGATGGCGCTGATCGGTGACTGCAAGGCGAGACGTGTTTGCTGCATGAATGGCCCTGCCGATGTCCGGCCAGGCTTTGGGAGGTTCCGAGATGGGCAGAGCGGGCAGTTTGGGCAGTTTGGTATTCGCAATCTGCATCATGCCTGTTTACGCCCATGCACAGCCCGTTCGCCCCGATGCAGCCTATGCCGGCGACCTCTGCCAGCGGGCCATCGCGGCAAGCGCGCCGGCAGTCCATCCTCCGGTCGGCCTGCTCAGCGCCATCGGCCGGGTCGAGAGCGGACGGCTCGATCCACGCGACGGCAACTTCAAGGCATGGCCATGGAGCGTGAATGCGGAGGGCCGCGGGTATGCGTTCAACACCAAAGCCGAGGCGATAGCGGCGGTCCTCGCGATGCAGGCGCGCAATGTCGCATCCGTGGACGTTGGCTGCATGCAGGTGAACCTCATGTATCATCCGACGGCGTTCGCGTCTTTGGACGAGGCTTTCGACCCGGCGGTGAATGTGCGTTATGCCATGAAATTCCTTGGCCAGTTGTTTGCTGAAACAAAAGACTGGAACCTCGCTGCCGCCTACTATCATTCCAAAACGCCGGATCGCGCACTTGCATATCAGCAGAAGGTGCTGGCGCAACTGCCCGGCGCCGCTCGGGCCCAAGCAGTGTCCACCGAGCAGGTTTCGTTGGTGAATGCCTGGTCGGCGACACTTGGCGCGCCACAGTCCGCCCCAGCAGGACGCACATTCGCCATGCAGGATACGATTCGATCGCCTCGGCAAGCGCGGTCCCGTCCCCAAATGTTCGCTAGCCGCCACTGATCATCGAGGCGGAATCCAGAGTTCAATCGTGTGCGGCGCGGGCATGGCCCGGGTTTCCGGCATGATCCGGATCGCCCACGTCACGTCCGGGGCCTGCAGCAACTGCGCGAGCGCCGCGGCCAGGCCTTCGTCTTCCTGAACGAAGTATCTTAACTCGAACGCTTTGGGCACATCGGCGGCAGAACGTATGCGTGCGAGCGCTACCGACGTGCGGAGCTCGTCTGCGAATTGACGTGCCATAGCCTTTCCAACCGTTGAACCCGCAAGGAAGCGCAGCGTCACCCGTGCCTGCGAGAGCTGTGGAGCGGACGCGATTTGCGGCGGCGGCTCGGGACCAGCGCCTGACGCGCCGTAGTTCCATTGAAGGAATTCATTGAACAAACGCGAACGCTCACTTTCGCTTTGACGCTTTGATCCCCATTCGGTTTGAGCGAGGAAATGCTCGAACTCCCCACGGAGGCGTGCCAACTGCTCGCCGATTGGCAAATTTTGCCGCTTTGCTGGTTGGACGGGCGTTGCAGGGTCTGGCTCATTATTGGTGGATTGCGAGGGCGCCGACAGGCGAGGAGGCTCTGGGATTGCAGCTTGCGAGGGTGGAGCGGGCGGCTGGGACTCAGGGGATTGCAACGGGGGGCGGGCCACTACGCCGGCTTCGGTTGGGCCAGACGCAATAGCGGCGTCCTCGCCCCCGTTGATTGCATCGTCCGGACCCTGCTGAAAGGCCGTGAGAGTCATGCCAAGTAAAAATGTGATCGACGCAAGAAACGATGAAAATGCTTTCCGACGATGACTTACGTCAGCGTTGGTCGATGCACTCCTGTGCAGGCTGCTGACATGCGTGCGCTGTGGCGCCGTTATGCTCGGCCTTGCACCGGTGGGCGCGCCTGCAAGCTGAATGGTCGTTCCGAGCCGGTCGCGGATGCTAGCCAACTCATCATTTTCAAGTAGATACTTGAATTTTGGATGGCCGGCGAAAAGGAGCTGCAGCTTTGGCGCTGTCGTGCTGAATACTGTCGAGACAACCTGCAGAAACGCGAGGGTGCGTGTGGGCAAAGATCCAGCCTGCTCGATGATCAGGAGAACCCGGTCCTGCCGATCGCTGCGCTGCGAAAGGACGCGAACAATCAGTTCATCATCATCTACGGGCAAGCCGCCTTGTTCAGTGCCGCTAAGCTCTTGGACAATGCGCCGCAGGGTCAAAGGCAGGCCCGGCACACCACGGATGCGAATGGTGCGGATTGATTGACCCTGCAGAAGCGTGATGCATTCGTCGACGACGGCCACTACGGCCGTCTCGTCCGTGCCAAGCACCGCTATTATTGGCTCTTCACGCGCCACCGCACCCATAAGCCGGTCAATGAACTGACTTAAGGAACGATCTTGAACCTCACTATGCGATCTCTCGTACACTGGCTAGGCAACGTCCCATGGGGTTTATCGACTCGTCGCAACATCGCATCATAGGCGAAAATGCTCGGGAGCGGCCGATGATCGCCGGATGAGCGTCATTCTTTAAGCATTTCGGTCCCGCTCGAAACCTGGAAGTCTGCCGCCGCTCCGCCCCACACTAGCCCTGGCCTTGCACCTACGCCAGCATGCAGCGCGCGGGCCTTGGCCGGCGGACCTCACATCGGCGGCCCGCTCAGGGAACCGTCATCCCGCTTGACGCCTTGGTCCACGATCCACTGCGCCGCTGCCGGGCTTGCCCCGGCGCCAGTGAACGGGTTCTAGCTGCCCGTGCGGCGGTCGTAGGCCGTCTGTGCCTGTTCGACGTCGGATGCATGGCTGACGGTCCAGGCGTAAAGCGCGGCGAAAGGCTGCTGCAGGGTCAGGCCCAGCGGCGTGATCGAGTATTCGACCGCAACTGGCGAGCTGGCGATCACGCGCCGTGTCACGAGGCCGTTCCGTTCCAAGCGCCGTAGTGCCTGCGTCAGCGCCTTGTGGGTGATGCGGCCGAGCCGCCGCTTGATCGCGTTGAAGCGCGCGGGCTGCGTGCAGATGACGCCCAGGATCATCACGGACCACTTGTCCGCAATCTGGTCGAGAATGGGCCGGGTCGCTTCAGCCTCGACGAGGACCTGCTGTTCAAGCTCGGGCAACGCGGTTTCCTTTGGTAAACCTACGCGACTTCAGGTGCGTGATTGATCCTAGATATATGCAGTATATCTAATGACTCAAGCAGTGGAGCATCATCATGTCGAGACTGAGTGGAAAGATCGCGGTCGTCACCGGCGGCAGCAGCGGCATCGGCCTCGCCATCGCCCGGCGCTTCGCCGAGGAAGGCGCCTACGTCTTCATCACCGGACGCCGCCAGGCCGCGCTCGACCGCGCGGTGGCACTCATCGGCAAGCACGCCGAAGCCGTGCAGGGCGACGCCACAAGCATGGCCGACCTTGACCGGCTTTACCGGACGGTGATGGCCAGCAAGGGCAAGCTGGACATCCTTGTCGCAAACTCAGGCTTTTCGGAAGCGGCCACGCTTGACGACATCACCGAGGAGCACTTCGACAAGACGTTCGGCACCAATGCGCGGGCGACGCTGTTCACCGTGCAGAAGGCGCTGCCGCTGATGGCCGGCGGTGGCGCGGTCGTGCTGATCGGGTCGATCGCCGGCTCCATCGGCACGCCAGGCTACACCGCCTATGGCGCGACCAAGGCGGCGGTGCGGTCCTATGCGCGGACCTGGACCAGCGAGCTGGCGGGCCGGGGCATCCGGGTGAACACGCTCAGCCCGGGGCCGATCGACACGCCGATGATGGCAAGCGCCACGGAGGAGGTCAGGAAAACGCTCAGCGGCCTGATCCCGCTCGGCCGCATGGGCAGGCCGGAGGAGGTCGCGGCGGCGGCCCTGTTTCTCGCATCGGACGAAAGCAGCTTCATCGCGGGCGCCGAGCTGTGCGTCGACGGCGGAATGAGCCAGGTCTGAGCGGATCAGAAGGGCGCCAGGTTAGTCCCTTCTTTCGTCGACGATGTTGTTAGATCGCAATAAGATGTTAATTGGAGACAAGTGATGTTTTCATGCAAGCGCCGGTCAATCGATTGCAAGCCGCATAACTCGCATGACTGGCGCTCGATCTGCTTCGCGCTGGCCCTGTCAGCCGGCACTATCTTGGCAAGCGGTCCGTCCTGGGCAGGCGATCCAACTCCGGGAAATCTGGTTTCGTCGACGCCCTACAAGGCGCCTGACGCCGTAAAAGCCGATGCAACATTGCTGGTCTATGACATGCCGGCTGTCAGGGGTGGCATGACGCAGGCGTCAACGCTGCTTTTCGTCCCGAAAGGGACACCGCCAGCGGGCGGATGGCCGGTCATTGCATGGGCGCACGGCACGACCACTCCGGGGCAGAAGACATGTGCGCCCAGCTTGTCGCCGGACCTGGATGGCGGACTGACCGCGGACGGCTGGACCAGCTACTATGTCTTCATCACTGCCGCCCTCGTGCATGGCGGTTACGCTGTGGTTTCTCCCGACTTTGAAGGTTTGGGAGCCATCGCCGCCGTGCAGCTGCCGTATTACAGCGCGGCCAGTTTGGCACGATCGTTGATCAATGGGGTGCGCGCCGCCCGCCAAGCCAACCCTCATCTATCAAGCAGTTGGATGGCCGTCGGCCATTCGGATGGCGGCCATGCGGTGCTTGGTGTCGAAGCCTTCGCGGCCGAAGCGCCGGAACTGGCCTTCAAAGGTGCGGTCGCCTATGCGCCGTTTACGTCGATTGCAGCCAGTGTTTCCGCAGCTGGCCCTCCGGCATCGAGTAACCCCACCAAGGCCCGCGACTATCTAGTCGGGCAAAACTTCAACGTGGCCCTGATGACGACCGGGCTGGTCGCACAGTCTCCCACGTTCGACGTGGGTTCCGTCATGGGGGACGATCTCAGGCAACAGATGGCTGCCTTCAAGACCAGATGCTCCGTCCCCGCGTTGGCTGGCTTGACGCAGGCGGTTGCGGCAAAGGCGCCGGGCACGTTTTCGGGCTTCAAAGCTCAGTGGAGCGCAGTGCCAGAAATGAGCGCGTTCCTTGCCGCGAACGATCCCGCGGTGGAACCTGGGTTCAACCTGCGACTGCCCACCCTGATTGTTCAGGGCACGGCCGATGTTTTCGTGCCGGACTCGTTTACGACGACGTTCGCGAACAAGCTGATCGCCGCTGGTGATCCTGTCTCATACTTTGAGTATGCCGGTGCCGATCACTTTACGCTCATCCCAGATGCCACGCCCGACGTGCTGAACTTTCTGGCGAAACATCTCCATTGAAGGCACAGGCTGACCGGATGGCCTGCCCAACCGGGCGGCATCGGAAATTTCGCAAGCAGTTTTAGGAGGTCAAGATGGCGAAGATGAAAGCGGTTGTGATGCACGGGTTCGGGGGTCCGGACGTTCTGAAGCTCGAAGAGATCACCCGGCCGGAGCCGGGTATGGGTGAACTGCTCGTGCGGGTCGCCGCGACCAGCGTTAATCCGATCGATTACAAGGCCCGGACCGGCAGCATCCCGCAGATGTTTGGTGAGGACAAGCTACCTCTTGTGCTTGGCTGGGACGTGTCGGGTCGGGTCGAGCAGGTCGGCAAGGGTGTGATCGACTGGAAGGTCGGTGATGCGGTATTCGCCATGCCGGCGCTCGATCGCGGCAGCTACGCCGAGTTTATTGTGCTCAAGCCTGACGAGACGGCAGCCGCACCCACTACCTTGCCGCTGACCGACGCGGGCGCGATCCCGATGGGAGCGTTGACCTCCTGGCAGGGGCTGATGCGGCATGGCAAGCTCAAACGGGGTCAACGCGTGCTGATCCATGGCGGCTCGGGTGGGGTCGGCCACTTCGCCGTCCAGTTCGCGCGTGCTGCCGGAGCCACGGTATTCGCCACCGCTTCGGGTAAGAACAAGGCCTTCCTCACGGAACTTGGCGCCGACACGGTGATCGACTACGAGGCCGAGCGGTTCGAGGACGTTGCGACCGACATCGATCTGGTTCTCGATCTTGTCGGCAGCGAGATGCAGAAGCGTTCCTGGTCGGTGCTGAAGCCGGGCGGCACGATCATGTCCTCGGTCCAGCAGCCGGACGAGGGGCGGGCAAGAGCTGTCGGAGCTCTGCCGGGCAAGTGGTACACCGCCGAGCCGAGCCGAGAGGACCTGACGGAGATCGCCGCGCTGATCGATGCGGCGAAGGTCCGCCTCACGATCTCCTCCCGCTTCACGCTCGATCAGGTCGCCGAAGCCCAGGCGACGCTCGCGAAGGGCGGCGTGCGCGGCAAGGTATTGGTGACGGTCTCTTCCGACACCTGAAACGTGACCCTGCGCGCGACACCCTTTCCGAAGACGGGCAGTCGCGGCTCCAGCATTCGGTGTCTGCCGGATAAGCCCGTCCACCAGCCTGAAAGAGGATATCCCATGAACAATACGTGCAATCGCCGTGTCCTTCTCAACTCGCGCCCTGAAGGCGCCCCGGCGCCGGGCAACTTTCGTCTGGATGAGGTGGATGTGCCGGTCCCAGGCGACGGGCAGGTCCTTCTCCGCAACCTTTACCTGTCGCTCGACCCTTACATGAGAGGCCGGATGAGCGACGCGGCGTCCTATGCCCCGCCGTTCTCCATCGGCGCCCCGATGGGCGGGGCCACGGTGAGCCGGGTTGTGGCTTCCCGGCGCATTGACTTGGCGGAGGGCGATCTCGTCCTCGGCTATGCCGGTTGGCAGGATTTCGCACTGTCGGATGGCTCCGACCTGAGCAAGCTCGAGTATAGGCTTGATCGTCCTTACCTGGCGCTCGGGGTGCTCGGCATGCCGGGCTTCACCGCCTGGCACGGCCTACTTGCCATTGGCGACCCGAAGGACGGGGAGACGGTGGTCGTTGCCGCGGCGAGCGGCGCGGTAGGCTCCGTCGTCGGTCAGATCGCCAAGATCAAGGGGTGCCGCGCCATCGGCATCGCTGGCGGCGCGGACAAGTGCCGCTACGTGGTGGACGAGCTCGGCTTCGACACGTGCCTCGACCACCGTGACCCTGGTTTCAAGGACAAGTTGGCCGAAGCGGCGCCGGACGGCATAGACATCTACTTCGAGAGCGTCGGCGGAGCGGTGTTCGACGCCGTGCTGCCGCTTTTGAACGTCCATGCGCGCGTGCCGTTCTGCGGCCTGGTGTCCGGCTACAACGACGCGCAGCCCCTCGCCGGACCGGACCGGCTGCCGCTTGTCGCCCGCACGCTCATCGAAAAGCGCATACGCATGCAGGGTTTCATGATCAGCGATCACTATGGCCCGGCCTACAAGGCGTTCCAGGACCAGATGGGCGCCTGGACCTCCAGCGGCCAGGTGAAGCACCGGGAAGACATCACCGAGGGGCTGGAAAACGCGCCCGAGGCCTTCATCGGCCTCCTGAAGGGCAAGAACTTCGGCAAGGCCGTTGTGCGCATCGCTGGGGCGTCGGAAAGCATGTGATTGGCCGGCGCAACGGGCGCGCCAGCCTCATTCATAAACGAACGCTGCGTCGTCGAGGTCGATGGCGGGCAGCGTGTCCTTCTCGGTCCAGTAATCCTGGGTATGCTGCCATTCCGGCTTGTCGCCGGACTTCGGCAACAGCGACATGCCGCGCATCAAATAGCCCGGGTTGAAGTTCTTCGGGTCGATCCACGGCATCAACGGCATGTCCCGGTCTTCGGGACGGAGCGCCGGCGTCACCCGCCGCGCGCCCTTCGCCTTCATGTGCCCCAGCAACCGGCATACGAAGTCGGCCACCAGGTCGGCCCGCAGCGTCCAGCTTGCCCGGAAGTAGCCGAACACCCAAGCCAGGTTGGGCACGCCGGTGAACATCATGCCGCGGTATGTCACCGTCTCGGAGAACACCAGCGGCGCATCGTCGATGGTGAACGCGATGTCGCCGAGCACGCTGAGGTTGAAGCCGGTGGCGGTGACGATGATGTCGGCTTCGAGCAGCTTGCCCGACTTCAGCCGGATGCCGGCCTCCTCGAAGCGCTCGATCTCGTCGGTCGCTACGGACGCCTTGCCGGAGCGGATGCTCTGCAACAGGTCGCCGTCCGGGATGAAGGCGATGCGCTGACGCCACGGGAGATACGACGGCGTGAAATCCTTCTCCACATCGTAGTCGGGACCCAGGAAGCCGCGGACGCCCGCCAGGAGTTCCTGCTTCACCGTTTCCGGCTCGGTGAAGGCGCGGCTGGTGAAGACCGACTGCTCATACAGGATCTTCTTGCGCACGATCTCGTGGATCCACTCCTCCTTGATCTCCAGCGCCCGCAGCTCGTCGGCGATCTCGATGACGTTGCGCCCGGTCCGGAAGAAGGTCGGCGAGCGCTGCAGCAGGGTCACGTGGGCGCAGTCGTCCGCAATCGCCGGCACCAGCGTCGCCGCGGTGGCGCCCGATCCGATCACCACGACCCGCTGGTCCCGATAATGCAGGTCGCCGGGCCAGGTCTGCGGGTGCACGATCCGGCCCTTGAAGCTCTCCATTCCCGGCCAGTCCGGCGTGTAGCCCTGTTCGTGCCGGTAGTAGCCCTGGCACATCCACAGGAAGCCCGTGGTGAACCGCACGGCCTCGCCGGTATCGGTGCGGGTGGCGTCGACGGTCCACAGGTTCTCGCTGCTCGACCAGCTCGCCCGCGAGATGCGGTGCCGGTAGCGGATGTGGGGGGCGAGGCCGTTCTCGTCGATGACCTCGCCCATGTAGCTGAGGATCTCGGCCGCGGTGGCGATCGGCGCGGTCCGCCAGGGCTTGAAGCGGTAGCCGAAGGTATAGAGGTCGCTGTCGGAGCGGATGCCGGGATAGCGATGCGTGCGCCAGGTGCCGCCGAAGCCGTCCTGCGCCTCCAGCACGACGAAGCTGGCGCCGGGGCACTGCTGGGTTAGGTGGTAGGCCCCGCCCACTCCGGAGATCCCCGCCCCCACGATAAGCACGTCGAAGTGCTCCGTCGTCTGCGGCGGCGCGGCGACGACACGTGTGTCTGTCCAGTCCATCGGTCAGGTCCTCTTTCCCAGCGTGCGGCCAAATCTAGCGGGCGGGCTCGCGTTGTCCAACGGCCGGGACGATCAACTGCTTGGGCCTTCACTCCGCAGGCTGCGCCTTGGGCACGCCGCCCATGCCTGCTTCCAACAGCTCCAGGCCAAAGAAATCGATCCCGCGGGACTCGCGTGAACGATACACGCTGATGAGCGCCGGAATGGCGACCACCGTGGCATAGAGCGCGACGGTCACCGAGGCCCCGGTCGTCTGCAGCAGCACCGTGCCGATCAGCGGCGCGATCGAGCCGCCGGCGACGGAGGCGAGCTGGTAGCTGGTGGACAGCGCCGTGTAGCGCACCTTGGTCGGGAACAGCTCCGCCATATACGCCGCCATGGCGCCGAGGACGATGCCGTGGCAGGACAGGCAGGCCAGCACGGCCAATTGAAGCTGCCCATACGTCGCGCCCGGCGCCAGGGTGAACAAGCCGTAGCTCGCGATCGCCGCCGCCACCAACCCGGCCAGGAGCACTGGCCGGCGTCCGATCCGGTCGGAAACATATGCGGCCACGACGACGACAAGCACCTCGAATGCGGAACCCCAGAGCAGGGCCGTGAGCGCTTGCTGGCGAGGCATCTTGAGGAAGCTGGTCGCCAGGATCAGCACGAAGGTGCTGAACATATACAGATAGGTGTTCTCCGCCGCCTTCACGAAAAAGGCCTGCAGCATCTGCACCCGGTTGTGCAGCAGCGCCTCCCGGAGCGGCGCGCGTTCCACCTCATGGCTTTTTTGCGCAAAGGCCAGGAATGCCGGGGACTCCTCGACGCGGCGCCGGGTCCAGAAGCCCACGATGACGAGGAGGCCGGAGATGAAGAACGGGATGCGCCACGCCCACTCGACGAAGGCATCGGCGCCATAGATGCCCTGGACGACCGATATCACGATCGCGGTCAGCACGTTGGCGAGCGGCCCGGCGAACATGGTGAAGCTGGTCCAGAAGCCGCGGCTGGCGGCCGGCATGGATTCGGCGATGATCAGGATGGCGCCGGTGGCCTCGCCGCCCACCGCGATGCCCTGGAAGATGCGCAGCACCACGAGCCCGATCGGGGCATAGATGCCGATGGTCGCATAGGCCGGCAGCATGCCGATCGCGAAGGTGCCGAAGCCCATCATCAGCAGGCTGACGACCAGCATCTTCTTGCGGCCGAAGCGGTCGCCGCCGATGCCGAACAGGATGCCGCCGACAGGCCGGGCCAGGAAGCCGACCGAGAAGGTGCCGAGCGACAGCAGGGTGGCCACGAAAGGATTGTCGGAAACGAAGAACGTCTTGTCGAAAACCAGGATCGCGCAGGCGCCGAAGACGAAGAAGTCATACCATTCGAGGGTCGTGCCTATGGTGCTCGCGACCATGAGGTTGATCCGCTTCATCCCATCCTCCTTTCTGGACTATTCTCGGGCTGGCGTTCTTTTCTGCATGCGGCGCGGCCGGATCAGCTCTCCAATTGGGTTGTCCGAGCAGTCAAGCCGGAACGTCCCGCGCTGGCTTAAGGCCGGCTTGGGTCGAAATGCTTGGCGAGCTTTTGGCCATATGCGCCGTAATTGCGTTGCAGCGCAGCGCTTCCGGCCGCGAACGCCGTGACCTGCTGCAGGAACCGGGTCTCGAACATGAAGGCGAGCGTGCCGGTCAATTTGTGCGGCTGCAAAGCGGCGCTGCTGGCCTTTTCGAACGCATCCTGGTCGGGTCCATGCGGCAGCATCGTGTTGTGCAGCGACACGCCGCCCGGAGCGAAGCCGCCGCCGGTCTTGGCATCATAGACGCCGTAGATAAGGCCCATGAACTCGCTCATGACGTTCATGTGGTACCAGGGCGGACGGAAGGTGTTCTCCGCCACCAGCCATCGGTCGGGGAATATGACAAAGTCGAGGTTCGCCGTGCCCGGCGTCTCGGACGGCGAGGTGAGCACTGTGAAGATCGATGGGTCGGCGTGGTCGAACAGCAGCGGCCCGACCGGCGAGAAGTTGCGCAGGTCGTATTTATAGGGCGCGTAGTTGCCGTGCCAGGCGACGACGTCCAACGGCGAATGGCCGATGGCCGTTTCCCACAGCGTGCCCGCCCATTTCACGATCAGCGTCGACGGCGCGTCATGATCCTCATAGGCCGCGACCGGGGTGAGGAAATCGCGTGGATTGGCGAGGCAGTTCGCGCCAATCGGCCCGCGTTCGGGCAGCGTGAGCGCAGCGCCGTAGTTCTCACAAAGATAGCCGCGGACCGGCCCGCCGTTCAGCTCGGCCCGGAGCTTGACCCCGCGCGGGATGACGCAGATCTCGCCCGGCTCGACGTCGACGGCGCCGAATTCGGTGCAGAACCGCAAGCGCCCCTGTTGTGGCACCACCAGCATCTCGGCGTCGGCGTTGTAGAAGTATTCGTCCTGCATCGAGCGAGTCGCGAAATAGAGATGCGCGCCCAGGCCCGCCTGTGAGCCGGCATCCCCGGCCGTCGTCATGGTCCGCACACCCTCGATGAACGAGAGCGGCTCGTCCGGGATGGCGATCGGGTCCCAGCGCATGGGAGCGGGCGGCACCGCGGCCTCCTGCGACGGCGCGGTGCGCCACAGCGGCGCGTCGACCTTCCGGAACTCGCCCCAGTTCGCCACGGTGGGCCGGATGCGATAAAGCCAAGTGCGCTCGTTGGCCGCGCGCGGGGCGGTGAACGGCGAGCCCGAAAGCTGCTCGGCATACAGGCCGTATGGGCATTTCTGCGGCGAGTTGCGCCCGATTGGCAGCGCGCCCGGCAGGGCCTCCGTCTCGAAGCCGTTGCCGAAGCCTGACATATAGCCGGGCTTGATGCCCGACCCGGTCGCAAGGTGGGACAGGTTGGACGGGGATTGGACGTTCATTGGCGCATCCCGGGTTGAGGTTGCACGATGTCTAAAGCGCAAGCACAAGCTTGCTGTCGCGGGCGCGCGAGCAGCAAGCCATCATTCGGGTGTTCCCTGCGCGTTCCGCGGTGCTCAGGACCCTGTCGCGGTGGTCGATCTCGCCGGCCAGCACGCCGACCTCGCACGAGCCGCACAGCCCTTCCTGGCAATCGCAGGGCACGTCGACCCCGATCGCATGCAGGGCCTGCAGCAGGGTCTGGTCTGCCGCCACGTGGACCGACAGCCCGGAATCGCGCAGCTCGATGTCGAACGGCTTCTCGTTCGCCGGGTCCAGCCGCGTGCTGGCCGCCGAGAAGTGCTCGACATGCAGCCGCGCCGGCTCGTCGCGCATGATCGCCTCCAGCGCGCTGAGCAGGCGCTCGGGGCCGCAGGCGTAGATCTGCGTGTCCGCCGTGCTGGCGCCGATCACCGCGGCGGCGTCCAGGCGTCGGCCCTCCAGCGCGGGATACAGATGCAGCCGGCCGCCATGGTCGCGGCGCAGCCGGTCCAGGAACGCCATGGCCCCGAGCGAGCGTCCGGCGTAGTGGACCGCGTAGTCCTTGCCGGCGAGCTTGAGGCGGTCGGCCATGGCGATGATGGCGGTGATGCCGATGCCGCCCGCGATCAGCAAATAGCGCTCGGCGGCCTCATCCAGCCGGAAATGGTTCTTGGGGCCACGCATGCGTATCTGTGCGCCCGGCGCGATTATGTCGTGGATGTAGGCGGAGCCGCCGCGCCCGGCCTCCTCCTTGCGCACCGCAATCTCGAAATGCCGCGTCTCGTCATTCCTGCCGCACAGCGAGTACTTCCGCTCGTAGTCGCCGATCAGCACGTCGATGTGGGCACCCGGCGTCCAGCCCGGCATGTCGCGGCCCTCCGCGTCCTCCAGCCGCAGCCTTAAGACGCTGTCGGCCTCCGCATGCACGTCGGCAATACGCACCTGGCGAGCGATCGCGTGCTTCGGCGGCGCGCCGATCGGGAACAGGGTATGCTGCCCGAGCCGGGCGGCATCGCGGCGCTCCGGGTTGCGGCTTGGGTCCCACCGCACCCGCAGGTGGTCCGGGCCGCGGAACGAAGTGTTCGGCAGATAGGTAAAAGCCTGGCCGGGAACCAGCTCCATGTGCGGCAGGCGCTTGGTGAACTCCTCTAGGAAGATGCGCATTTCCATGCGGGCCAGGTTCTTGCCCATGCACTGGTGGCTGCCATAGCCGAACGACAGGTGGTCGGTGGTGTTGTCGCGGTAGATGTCCAGCTCATCGGCATTCTCGAAATGCCGCGGGTCATGGTTGGCCGACGCCATGACGATCAGCAGCTTGGCGCCCTTGGGAAGCTCGACGTCGCCCACCCGCGTGTCGGCCGTCACCAGCCGCCGCCACGCGACGATGGAGCCTGACAGCCGCAGGCACTCCTCGACGGCGTTCGGGATCAGCGACGGGTCGTTGCAGATCGCGTCCCACACGTCGCGTCGTTGCAGCAGCAGCCGCAAGGCGTTGGCCGCCGCGTTCGCCGTCGTCTCGTGCGCCGCCACGATCCCGGCCATCATCATCGAGTGCAGGTAGGAATCAGTGATGACCTCCGGCAGCTCCCTCTGGCGGCGGATGGCGTACTCCATCCAGCCATGCCCGGACGGGTCAGCGCGCATTTTAGCCAGCACCTGCCCGGCATATTGCCAGAACTTGCCGACCGCCTCCGCCACCGCAAGCTGCTCGCCATGGGTCGGGCGGCCCCAGGTGTTGACGGTATGGGCGATGGAGTATTTTCGTAATGTGTCCATGTCCTCCTCGGGAACGCCGAGGAAGTGCAGCGCCACCGTCAGGGGAATTTCCCACAGCATCTCGTCGACGAGGTCGGCCTCGCCCTTGTCGATGAAGCGGTCCACGTATAGCCGGGTCAGGCGCCGGACCATCGGCTCGTGGTGGGCGAGCTCCTCTGGCACGAAGGAGTGCATCAGCGAGCGCCGCCGTTCCATGTGCGCGGGCTCGTCCTCGTTCACCAGGGTGCGGTCCATGGCGTATTGATATTGGGCCAGGATGGCATTGGCCTCCGGCGCGTTCGGCGTCACCTTCTCGAGCACGTTGGCGGGCGAGAAGGTGATGTTGTCGCGGAAGATGGCTTTGATGTGCTCGTAACGGCTCACAACCCAATAGCCGAGCTTTGGGCTGTAGAAGACCGGCTCCTGGTCCCGCGACCAACGCAGCGCCTCGGCCGGGTCGACCTGGTAAGGCCCCTCGAATGCGTCGAACGCCGCCGCGCCAGCCGAAACGGGGCAGCCTGTCGGGGTCATGCGCGCCTGGGCGCTCCCGTCCGGCGCAGCGGCGTTGAACGGGCACTTACCCAATGAAGGCCCGCCCGCTTGCAGCATCTCGTGTGTCACGTCCATTCCCCCTTCGCCGTCTTATCTCCTTATATCGCACGCTCTGTTCCCAATAGCGAGCAGAATTGAATTCTGGTATCCTGTGATCCGGGCCGCTTGCGTGACCGACGCGGGCGCCTCGTGCAGAACGGCGGCGGATGAGGACGACAAAGTACGATGACAGACACTGGACTTGGCATTCCGATTAAAAGTCGGATGTCGAAGCAGGTCCGCGCAGGGCAGAGCACGCCGCCTGCGAAGCAATCGAACACGCTCCAGACTCTCGATCGAGGGCTGCACACGCTCACGATCATCTCCCAGCAGGAAGATGGCATCTCCATCGCGGACCTCGCGATGCGGCTTGGGGTTCACCGGGCCATCGGATACCGCCTCGTCACGACGCTTGAGGCGCACGGCCTTGTCGCGCGGAGCGCGGACGGCCAGCTTTATCTTGGCGTCGGCCTGTTGACCCTGGCCTCGCGCTTCGAGCCGCAGCTCCGCTCGCTCGCGCGGCCCCTGCTGCACCGATTGGCCGAAGAGACCCGGGCCGCAGCCTTTCTCTCGGTGCCCCAGGGTGAGGAGTGCGTCGCCATCATGGTGGCCGAGCCGGAAGGAGGCGTGCTGCGCATGTCCTACCGGGTCGGAAGCCGCCATTCGCTGACATTGGGCGCGGCGGGCATCGCCATCCTGGCAGGCCGCCCGGAACGGCCCGGCGAACCCGACACTGTTCGCGAAGCGCGCAGCAAGGGCTTCAGCGTGACCCGCAGCCAACTCCAGCGTGGCGCCATCGGCGTGGCCAGCCCTGTGCATGGTATGAGCCAGGAATCGCTCGGCTTTGAAGCAAGCCTCGGCGTCGTTGCGCTTGACGGCCTCGACATCGCCCAAGCAACGGCAGCCGTGGTTGCTTGCGCGCGCAAGCTCGCCGCCTCGATCAGTCCAGACCGTCAGCCGGCACTCATTGATGCCTGTTCCGCAACTTTGGTTCAGGGCGATGGCGTTCGATGACCCTACATCTTTTATCTGAATTGGCCTGTCGGAGAGGATCACGCTCTGTGGAGTACTCACGCCGTGACAGGCTGAACTCCGCACCCGTGCCGTGGTCAGGCCGGATGGCAAAGCTGGAAGCCACATGGCCACCCCACAAATCCTGCTGCTCTCCTAGCTTTGGGCAACTCGGCCTTCGAGACACCGTGGTGAGCCCTGAAATGGGTTTGCCGGTCAGCCGCCAGGCGTCGGCAAAACCCTGTCGGCCCAACGCTACACGGCCTGGGACTGCTTCGAAGCGCTGCCCTCCATCTGGCGTGCTGATGACCACGCACTTGCCGCCTTCAAGGACGCTGACACGGCGTTCTACACCCCCGAGGTCGTAAACAGCCCGCGCAGGCGCGACAAAACCTGCGAGCCTGTCGCCATCTCCCGAATAAAGAAAAGGCGGCTTCCGAAGAAGCCGCCAAGTTTAGGGAGGAAACGTCTGCAAGGTGGGAGAACCATCTTGCGAGTGCGACCCTATGCCCTTTGTGCGCTGCCGCAAGTGAAATCTTGTGCGATGCACCAATTTGCAGCCGTCAGCAGCCACCGCCGAGCGTCTCCTCCTTGTCACGCTCTTGCCGGTTGCGGGCTTTGATCAAGCCTCTCAATGTGCGGCCATGTTCTGCGTCGATGAAGCGACCGCCGAGTCTATCCGCCGCGTGTTCGACCAAGAGGGCGAGCTGTCCGCCATCATCGAGCTACGTCGGCACTTTCCGCTCATTTCCGAATACGAGAACGCACAGCGATGCGTGCGTGCCATAGCAGGGTGGCAGCCTCTGCCCACGCCTGCAAAGCCCGCGGGCAAGGTTGTGCCCTTGCGGACGCGGCGCCCGCGGGCAACAGGCAAATAACCCGTTTGGTCATGGTCGAGCTGTTTCATGGGAATCCTCGATGAATACGTCCTTATCGGGAGAGATCAGCTTACGCCCCGGAGTAGGGCCTCACCCAACATCGCTGCTGTGAGCCGCAAAGTAGCACAGGCTGGCCTGCCAAGACCGGTTGCAACGCCGTGGGTCCAGAGGGTCGTAGAAACGAAATCCGTCTTGGTAGGTTTTAGACCCGCTCCCGCTGACGTCTCAGAATGATTGCAACAACCCATATGAGACCTGGAAAGTGTTTCATGCAGTTGTCCTGCTGGAGCACGCCCCAGCAGGACGCCACTACTTTGCCTTACGTCTGTGGTGTGCGCTGACGACCGGCCTGCAAGGTTGTAAGCGCACAGGCGATGCGGGCATGGCTACTACTTTGCTGTCGTTGATGACGTGAGCCGCTGGGCCACCCGCATCGCCGCCCGGCTTCGACCGCTGATTGCTCGCTGCCGATCATGGCTCTGTAAGGCGATGCCGGCGAGACCGGGGCTACGAAGTGCAACTAGCTGCCGGAGGATACCATGACGACTTGGGTAGGCGTCGACGTCGCCAAGCACACACACTGGGTCTGCGCCGTGGACCGGGACGCCCGCGTCCTGCTCAGCCGCGCGGTGCAGAACACACAGGCCGACTTGGACACGCTCGCGGCCGAGCTGCGCGCTTTGCCCGGGCCCGTGTTGGTCGGCCTCGACATCGACGGCTCGCTTGCCGCCTTCCTGCAGGCCGTGCTGCTGGCTGAGGGGATCGCGCTCGTCCATGTGCCCGGCTTAGCGGTAAACCGCGCCGCTCACGGCTACGCCGGCGGCGAGCGCAAATCCGATCCGCAGGACGCCCGCGTCATCGCCGACCTGACGCGCACCAGGCCTGAGCTGCGCCCGATCCAGCCGCTAGGCGACGCCACGGCCACCCTGCGCTTGCTCGTCAGCCGCCGGCGTGACCTGCAAGGGGCCGCTCGCCCTGCTGACCCGCTACGCCACACCCGCTGAG
>CAXSGE010000003.1:0-148226 GCA_964236715.1 uncultured Acetobacteraceae bacterium
GTGGTGAGCGGCAGCGCGCTGGTCACGCGTGACGACGACGAGGTGCTGGTGCGGGAGAACGAGAGCATTTACTTGCCGCTCGGCTGCACGCACCGCCTGGCCAACCCGGGGCGCATCCCGTTGACATTGATCGAAGTTCAATCCGGCAGTTATCTCGGCGAGGACGACATCGTCCGGCTGGAGGACACTTATGGCCGCGCTTAGCCAACAAGGACGCTCATGCCCACAGCCCTAGTCACCGGCGTCACCGGCCAGGATGGCGCGTATCTCAGCCAGCATCTGCTCGCAAAGGGCTACGAGGTCATCGGCCTGATGCGCCGGTCGGCGTCGTCGGACGTGATCGGTGAACGGCTGCGCTGGCTGGGCGTGCTGGACCACGTGCAGCTCGTGGACGGCAACCTCACGGACCTGTCGAGCCTGATACGCATCCTGCAGGCGCACAAGCCGGACGAGGTGTATAACCTGGCGGCGCAGAGCTTCGTCGCTGCGTCATGGCAGCAGCCGCTGCTGACCGGGTCGGTGACGGCGCTTGGGGCCGGCAACGTGCTGGAAGCGGTGCGGATCGTGCGCCCCGAGGCGCGGTTCTACCAGGCGTCGTCGTCCGAGATGTTCGGCCTGATCCAGGAGCCGATGCAGTCGGAGCGCACGCCGTTCTATCCGCGCAGCCCGTATGGCGTGGCGAAGCTGTATGCACATTGGATGACGGTGAACTACCGCGAAAGCTTCGGCCTGCACGCCAGCAGCGGCATCCTGTTCAACCACGAAAGCCCGCTGCGCGGCATCGAGTTCGTGACCCGCAAGGTGACGGACGGGGTGGCGCGGATCAAGTTGGGCTTGGCCACCGAGCTGCCGCTGGGTAACCTCGACGCCAAGCGCGACTGGGGCCATGCGCGCGACTACGTGCGGGCGATGCATCTGATGCTGCAGCAGGACCAGGCGGATGACTACGTGATCGCGACCGGGGTCACGACCAGCATACGCGACCTGTGCCAGGCGGCGTTCGCCCATGTCGGGCTGAACTACGAGGACCACGTGCGCCAGGACCCGCGCTTCATGCGCCCGGCCGAGGTGGACGTGCTGCTGGGCGACGCCGGCAAGGCCCGGCAACGGCTGGGCTGGACGCCGGAGGTGCCGTTGAACGAGATGGTGGCGGAGATGGTCGACGCCGACCTGGCCCGGCACCGGGCACGCATGGCGCGATAGGCGATGCCGCCGCGCCGCATCCTGGTCACGGGGGCTGCCGGGTTCGTGGGCCAGCACCTGCTGCCGGTATTGCGGGCCGCTTTCCCCGACGCCGAGCTGCATACGCCGGCGTTCGACGTGACGGACGACGCGGGCGCCACAGCGGCAGTCGGCGCGGCCCGGCCTGACGCCGTGGTTCACCTGGCCGCTATCGCCGCCATCCCGGAGGCGCGGCTGGACCCGGGCCGTGCCTGGCGGGTGAACCTGCTCGGCACGCTGAACGTCGCACGGGCGATACTGGCCCAAGCCCCGGCCTGCACGCTGCTGTTCGCCTCCAGCGCCGACATCTATGGCGCGTCGTTCCGCGCCGGCACACCGTTGAACGAGGATGCGCTGCCCGCTCCGCTCAACACCTATGCCGCGACCAAGGCGGCAGCCGACCTGGCGTTGGGGGCAATGGCGGCCGAAGGTTTGCGGGCGATCCGGGTGCGCCCGTTCAATCACACCGGCCCAGGCCAGGCGCCCGGTTTCGTCGTGCCGGCGTTTGCCGAGCAGGTCGCGCGCGTTGCCGCCGGCTTGCAGGCGCCGGTGCTGCGGGTGGGCGCGCTCGATCCCATGCGGGACTTTTTGGACGTGCGGGACGTATGCGCGGCGTATGCGCTGTGCCTGGCCCGTTCCGACGCCCTGGCGCCGGGCACGGTGCTGAACGTGGCCTCCGGCCAGCCGCGCCGGGTTGGGGATATCCTGGCGGCGCTGATCGCAGCGGCTGGCGTGCAGGTCGAGGTCCTGACCGACCCCGGCCGCCTGCGCCCGACCGACATCCCCCTGGCGGCCGGCGACGCGGCATTGGCCCGGCGATTGCTGGGCTGGGCGCCGGCCATCCCTTGGCAACAGACCATCGCCGACGTGCTCGCCGACTGGCAGGCCCGCATCCGCCAGGCGGATTAGGAAAACACCTTTTTTCTAGGAGAAACCATGCCCGAACTGACCCTGGCGCAAGCCCAGAGCATCGTCACCGCCGCCCTCGCCGAGGCCCGGCGCCTCACGCTGAAGCCGATGGTCGTCGCGGTGTTGGACACGCGCGGCGCCTACAAGGCACTGGCGGCAGAGGACGGCACCAGCCTGAAGCGGGCCGAGATCGCCCACGGCAAGGCGCATGGCGCGCTGGCGCTGGGCATGGGGTCGCGGGCGATCGCCAAGCGCGCTGTGGAACAGCCGTATTTCGTCGCTGCGGTCAGCCACGTGGCGGGCGGCGCGCTGATCCCGGTGCCCGGCGGCGTGTTGATCCGCAACGGCGCAGGCGAGCTGATGGGGGCGGTCGGGCTGTCGGGGGACACGTCGGACAACGATGAGGCCGCTGCGCTGGCGGGCATTGCCGCCGCTGAGCTGGTCGGCGATCCTGGTTAGCGGCGCGTCGAGGAAGTCAGGCTCGCTGCATGGGAAGGCGCCTTGAAGACTCCGCGCCATGCGGTGAGTTGCCCCGGCGCAAGCTGGTCGTGAGGCGCGTGACGACCCAAGCGATCATCGGTGTGCCGATCAGCGTTGGCGCGATGAACGTCACCGGTGCGGGCAGGAAAGTCAGGGTGACGACCGCGAAGGCGCTGACGGTGGCGATATACGCGGCCGACATGCCGACGACGTGACGGATCAGCCACTCGCCGGGCCGAACCCGTCCGGCGAGTTGCCGCATCTGCCGCACCGCGAGGATGCTGCCGCCTGCTCCGAAGAATAGCGCGGTCACGTCGCCGCCCCCGGCCACACCAACAGCAAGCAGCCCAGCGCTGAACGACAGCGTGAGGGCTGCGGCGAGCCAGTCGAACCAGCGCGCGCCGAGTCCCTCGTGCAATCGCTTCTGGCTCAGCGCCCGCCAGCCGCTGAAGACCAGGAAGAAGCTGAATACTGCAATCACGAGCAGAAGCAGGTTGCGCGTTGCGATTGCCAGAACGAGCGCCGAGATCGCTGTGACGGCCATAGCCAAGGCGTAAACGCGCCCAGAAATTCGGTGCAGGCGCTGGCCTTTGCGCGCCACCATGGCGACCGGCCCCGCGAGCAACGCGGTCGCGCCGCCTATCGCATGCAGACCCAAGACCGTCCCGAATATCATACTCGCCATCACGCCACCCCACCATCTTTACAGTGCAAAGATCACGGCAGGGCGTTGGCGTCAAGGAAATCTTGTCAGCGTCAAGACGTTGCGGCACAAAGGCGCGGTGCGCATCGAACCGCTTCCGGCCCCCCAGCCCTATCACCACGGCGCCTTGCGCGAGGCCTTGCTTGAGGCCGCCGAGATCATTTTGGAGCGCGACGGGTTCCAGGCGCTGACATTGCGCGCCGCGGCCCGTGCGGCGGGCGTGTCGCACGCAGCGCCCGCGCATCATTTCGGCGACCTGGTTGGATTGCTGAGCGACCTCGCGGCGACCGGATACACGCGGTTTCACGCCGCCGTGCTGGCCGAGATGGCGGTATCCGGCCCGGCGCCGGCGGACCGCATGCATGCCATGGGCCGCGGCTACGTGCGGTTCGCCCGCGAGCACCCCAACCTATTCCTGCTGATGTTCCGAAGCGAGCGGCTTGACCCTCAACGTCCGGCCCTGCGTGCCGCGATGGACACCGCATACGGCGCGCTCGCCGCAGCCGCGGGCGACGCTGCCGCCTCGTCACGGACCGCCATCAAAGCGGCCGCGCCGCCGGACCGCCTCGCCGACATCACCGCCGCCTGGGCCATCGCCCACGGCCTGGCGTTGCTGGTGATCGACGGGCGGCTGCGCAGGTTGACGGACGACGCCGGGCTGGACGCCCTAGTCAGCGCCGCCCTTTCGCGCCTGGTGCTGTGAAGGCCGGGCGCCATGCTGCCCAGAAAGACATTATGGTCTCAGCGCAGCGCCTCGGCCACATAGGGATTGTTGCGGCGTTCCTCGCCGATCGTCGACCCCGGCCCGTGGCCGCACAGGAACGACACGTCGTCGCCCACTGGCATCAACTTGTCGCGGATCGATGCGAGCAGGGCGGCCGTGTCGCCATACGGAAAATCGGTCCGCCCGACCGAGCCTCGAAACAGCACGTCCCCGACCAAAGCGACCCGTGCGGCCTCGTTCACGAACACGATATGGCCCGGCGTATGGCCGGGGCAGTGCAGCACACCGAACCGGTGCGCGCCCAACGCCACCGTGTCCCCCTCGTTCAGCCAGCGGTCCGGGCGCACGTTGCGCGAGCCGGCGATGCCGTAGGCGCGTCCCTGTTCCGCCAGTCCGTCGAGCAGGAAGGCGTCGCGCTCGTCCGGACCCTCCAGCGGCACGCCCAGCGCCTCGCGCAGTTCCGCGGCGCCGCCGGCATGGTCGATATGGCCGTGGGTCAGCAGGATGCGCTCGACCGTCAGGCCCAGCTTGCCGATCGCCTCGGTGATGCGGGGCACGTCGCCGCCGGGATCGATGACCAGGGCATGCTTGCTGGCGTCGTCCCAGATCAGCGCGCAGTTCTGCTGGAATTGCGTGACCGGGATGATGGCGGCCTGGAGTTCGGTCATAGCGGCTATTTCACGGTCGAGAACGCGGTCGGCTGCAGCAGCGAACTCTCGATGTTGCCGACGATCTGCCCGTCTTTCTCGGACTCCGCGCGCTTGCTGATCCACTCCGGGTCCGATTGGAAGGCGGTCCACTTCGCCTCGCGCTCGGCCAGGCTCTCCCATGCGAGCAGATAGGTCAGCTCCTGGTTCGACGGGCCGATCAGCGTGGTCCAGAACCCGGCGGGCCGGATGCCGTGCCTGGCCCAGATCGCGAGCGTTGTCGTTTCGAACCGGGCCAGCAGGTTCGGCAGCCTGCCCGGCAGGCAGCGGTAGATGCGGAGTTCGTGGATCATGTCTGGGCCTCCTGGACGCAGGTTGCCGCAAGATGCCGTCCCACGCCGCCACCGGCAACCCGTCGCAGCGGAACCGGAACGGCGGGTGCATCGTTAAAGGCGCATGTCTGCAACAAAGCGCCGCCGCAAATGGCCGTTCGTGGTGGGGGCCCTGGCCCTTATCCTCATCGTCGCGGTGGCGGTTTTCCAGTGGGATTGGCTGATCCCAATGGTGGACTCCCGGGCCTCGAAGGCGCTCGGGCGTCCGGTGACGATTACGCATCTGCACGTGCGGCTGGGTTGGGTGCCGCATATCGAGGCCGATGACGTCACGATCGCCAACCCCGATGGCTGGCCCGGAAGCGGCAATTTCGCCACCGCTGAGAAGCTCACCGTCGATCTCGACGCGATGGCCTACATCCGGAACCGCGCGGTCGTCATTCCTGATATCGCGTTGGACCACCCGCAGGTGGACGCCCAGCAACTGGCCGATGGCCGTGCAAACTGGACTCTGGCCAGCGACAGTGGCGATAGCGGAAGTTCAGGCCCGCCCCCGAAGATCGGCAACCTGCGTATCAACGATGGGCATGTCCACGTCGTCTCGGCCAAGCTGCGGTCGGACTTCAACGTAGACATCGCGACCAAGGACGAAGCTGGTCAACCCGGCGCGGCAGCGGCAAGCCAGCCCGGCGCGGCAGCGCCAAGCGAGATCGTCGCGACGGCCAAGGGCACCTATGCCAAGCAGCCCATCAACGCCCAGTTCACCGGCGGCGCGCTGCTGTCGCTGCGGGACGAGGCACAGCCCTATCCATTGAACCTCCAGGTTGCGAACGGGCCGACCAAGATTTCCCTGGTCGGCACCATCAAGGACCCGCTGGCCTTCGCCGGCGCAGACCTGAAACTAGACCTGTCCGGCCCGGACATGTCATTGCTTTTGCCGCTGACGGGCGTCGCCATTCCGAAGACGCCGCCCTACCGGGTGACCGGCACGCTGGATTACACGAAGAACCTCGTGAAGTTCAGCGGCATAACCGGGAAGGTGGGCAGCAGCGATCTCGAGGGCAACCTGCAGGTCGATACCGTACCCGAGCGCCCGGTGCTGACCGCCGAACTGCAATCGAAGCTGGTGGATTTGAGGGATCTCGGAGGCTTCATCGGCGCCGAGCCCGGCGATGCCGACAAGGGCGCCAAGCAGCCCGCGAAGTCGACCGGGCGCGTGCTGCCGAGCTCGCCGATCAGCCTGCCGAAGCTGAATGTCGCGGACGTGCACCTGAAATACCATGCCAGCCGCATCCAGGGCCGCTCGCAGCCGCTCGACAACATGCAGGCTAATCTCGATATCGTGAACGGCGCCGTGTCATTGGCGCCGCTGAGTTTTGGCATTGGCCAAGGTCAGATCACCTCGAACGTCCAGTTGGCCGAGCAAAACCAGGGGGTACACGCGAAAACCACGATCGATTTCCAGCGCGTGGACGTCGACAAGCTGCTGGCCGCGACCGGCGCCGCGCGGGGCGCCGGCACGATCGGCGGACGCGCGGTGATCGACGGAAGCGGACGGTCCATGGCCGACATCCTCGGCCATGGCAATGGCGAGCTGAAGCTTTATATGGGCTCGGGCGGCAACTTGAGCGCGTTGCTGGTCGACCTGTCCGGGTTGCAATTCGGCAACGCGGTGCTGTCAGCGCTCGGCGTGCCGGACCGCGCCAAGATTCAATGCCTGATCACCGATTTCGTGCTGCAGCAGGGCATCGTGGACGCCCGTACGCTCCTGCTCGACACCGACCAAGCACGGGTCACGGGCAAGGGCGACATCAACCTCCGCGACGAAACGCTCAAGCTCGTGCTGAACACCGAAAGCAAGCACTTCAGCATCGGCTCCCTGCCGGCTCCGGTCGACATCACAGGCACATTGGGAAAGCCGAGTGTCATGCCGGACCTGGCCGTCGTCGGCGCGCGGGCCGGCGCGGCAGTGGCGCTTGGCGTCCTGCTCACCCCGCTTGGCGCCCTGCTGCCGACAATCCAGCTTGGCACTGGCGAGGACGGGGCCTGCGCGGGGCTGCTGGGCAGCGCCAAGACGCCGCCGAAGGTGCCGCCCGCCAAGACAAAGCGTTGACGGCCCCGGCGTGCCCGCTGTCAACCAGTCCGTTGCCGGCCCGCCCGGCGCCAAGCGAGGCTTTGCGCGTTGAGGCCCGGCAAGGCGGACGGGTCCGCGGCGACCCGCTCGGCGACGGCGATCGCGGCGCGCAACTGGTCGTCGGTCAGGTGGCGGACGGCAGGGCGGCGCACCCGCTCGTGCCAGGGCTGGCCGACCGCATGGTCGAGGCACACCCGCATGAAGCAGTGGTCGAACCGGATCGGCCAGCGTGCGGCAGCGGCCAGGCCTGGAAGGGTGCCGCGGGTGAGGTCGAGCCAGCGCGCGACCAGTTGTTCACGCCTTGTCACCGGCCCGACGCTTGAGTGCCGCGCCGCTCATCCTGACGCTGGGACTGCATGCGGAGGACCAGGCCCGGTTCGAGCGGCTGCGTGCCCTGCATTTCCCAGCCGACCGCAACTTCATCCCCGCGCACGTGACCTTGTTCCACCATCTGCCCGGCGAGGAGGCCGGGGCCATACAGCGTGAGCTGGAAGACCGGTGCGCTGTCCTGCCAACCTTTGAGGCGACTGCGGCCGGTCTGCGTTTCCTGGGCCGCGGCGTCGCCTATTCGCTTGAGGCGCCCGCACTGACCACTTTGCGCGCGAACCTCGCGAAGCAATGGCACGACTGGCTCACGCCGCAGGACCGCCAGGGCTTCCGCCCGCACGTTACTATCCAAAACAAGGCCGCCCCCGAGGCCGCCCGCGCCCTGCTGCACAACCTCCAGGCGGCATTCGCGCCGTTCACGGTCCGCGCCGAGGCTCTCCTGCTGTGGCGCTATCTCGGCGGCCCTTGGGAGCAGCAGAGCCGCCACCCGTTTTGCGGCTAATCCTCCTCCAGGGCCGGTGCGCCCGCCAGCACCCCGCCGTCGATGACGATGGTCTGCCCAGTCATGAACGTGCCAGAAGCCGCGGCCAGGAACACCGCAGCGCCGGCGATCTCATCGGGCTCGCCGATCCGGCGCAGCGGCGTGTCGCGCGTGCGCTTGTCCAGGTTGGCCGGGTCCTCCCACAGCGCGCGGGCGAAGTCGGTGCGTACCAGGCCGGGGGCGATGCAGTTGGCGCGTATGCCGCGCGGCCCCCACTCGACCGCGAGGTTCCGCACGAGCTGCATGTCGGCGGCCTTGCTGACACCGTATGCGCCCAGCGTCGTCGACCCGCGCAGCCCGGCGATCGACGACACGATGGTGACCGAGCCGGCGCCGCGCTCCGCCATGCCGGGCAGCACCATGTTGGCCAGCCAATGGTTGCTGCGGATGTTGGTGCCCATGATGCGGTCCCAGGCGTCGTCGGGGATGTCGAGCGACGGCCCGAAATACGGGTTGACGGCGGCGTTGCAGACCAGGGCGTCAACCCGGCCCCATTCGGCCATCGTGCGGTCGACCAGCGCCCGCAGCTCCTCCTTGCGGCCGATGTTGCAGGGCACGACCAAGGCCTCGCCACCCTGGGCGCGTATGCCCTCCGCCACCGCCTCGCACGCGTCCGCCTTGCGGCTGCTGACCACGACCCGCGCGCCGTGCTCGGCCATGCGCTCGGCGATGGCGCGGCCGATGCCCTTGCTCGATCCGGTAATGATCGCCACTTGGCCTGATAAGTCAAATAGGTTTGCCATGCTTCCCTCCCTTTTGCCCGCACCCTGCCGTCTCGGCCGCCCCGCCGCAAGCTGGACTATGGCGTGCGATCTGTGATGCCGCTCACCCGTCGGCTGGCGCTCATTGGCGCGGCGGCGGCGCTCGGCGCAGCGGACCGGGTGCCAGTCGCGGCCGTGCCCCTGGCGCGGCAGGATACGCCGTGGTGGCGTGCCCGGCATCTGGAGAAGCTGGGCGAACTGCGCAGGCGCCGGGTCGACTTGGTCTGGTTGGGCGACAGCATCACCGAGGATTGGGAGAAGCGGGGGCCGCCGGACTGGCAGGATTTCGCGCCGGTGTGGCAGCAGTTCTATGGCGACCGCAATGCCGTCAACCTGGGGTTCCGCGGCGACAACACCGCCCACCTGCTATGGCGCATGCGGAATGGGGAGCTGGATGGCATCCATCCGCGGGTGGCCGTGGTGCTGATTGGCGCCAACAACCTGGGGCGCGTGCACTGGAACGCATCGCAGACCGTGGCCGGGATCGTGGCGGTGGTGGACGAGCTCCGCAGCCGTCTGCCGGCCACGTGCATCCTGCTGCTGGGCATCCTGCCGAGCGTGCGGTCGAAATATGTGACCCGCACGACCAATGCGGTGAACCGGGAACTGGCGGAGCGCTATCCGCCCGGCGTCCCCGGCGGCCCCGGCAGCCCGCGCGGAAGCGCCGCCGGGGACGACGTGACGTTCATGGACCTGTCGCGGCTGTTCATGCGCGACGGCCAGGTGGACCGCACCCAATTTTATGACGACCAGTTGGACCCGCCCGACCCGCCGCTGCACCCGACTGCGCAGGCGCAGGCACGGATTGCGGAGGCGATCGAGCCGACGTTGGCGGCGATGCTGGGGGACCGGCCCAAGGTAGCGGCGCAGGCGGCTGGTGCTGTTGGAGGGGATTGAACTCTCGACCTTCCCCTACCAAAGCGTAGTTCCTGCAACCGGGTCAGATTTCCGGGCAGTCAGGCTTTGATCGCGGGCTGACGAACAAGGTCAGGAAGCAGCGGGAAAGTGCTGGCGCTTGGAACGTGCAGGCGGTCGCCGAGGTAGCGGAAAAACGAGACTTTGAGCTTGCTGCAGGTCTTCATGAGGCCGGGCATGACGTCGCGCGCCTTGCATCCTGCCCGGGAATCTGCCCCGGTTAAGCTCCGGTTGCCTTAGGCTCCAGTCCCGAGTGGCAGCGGAACACGGCTGCCAAGCTTCCGGAGATGTTTGCGGACGACTTTTGCCGTCCTGACCCACCTCGGTACGTCGGCCTCCCACGATTTCGACCAGAAATGCACCGCCAAGGTTTCGGGGGTCATGCAGGACGGATGAAACGTCTCACCATACGCATAGGGGTAGAAGACCTCGGTCGGACAAAGGTGGATGTCTCGGACGCAGGCGCCCAGTGGCGAGTAGGTTTTCAGCCCTTCCTCCACTAGCAGCCGGGTGATGAGCTTGGGTCCGAACGCCGTCGGCCGTTCGAGCACGCCGGGGAGCGGCCGGATGCTGAGAAGTCTGGTCAACGCTCGCGCGATGAACCAATGACCCGGCACGGCACCGAACGCGCCATTCGCAACCCAGTCCTTCGAAGGCTCCTCTGTTTGGAACCCATAAAAGCACCGGTGGTGGAGTAGGCTGTCCAGCGACTTATAAACCAGGAAGTCCGTGTCAAGATAAATGCCGCCATGCTTTAGCACGGCAACAAGGCGCACGATGTCCGCAACCTTGGACCACTTCTTCTGGTCATAAGCCTCTCGCAGGCGCTTGATCGAGAAGTCGATGTTACTTTCGTTCCAAAGCGTGAATTGATAATCCGGATTGGTCTCACGCCAGGTGTCGACATAGGCGCGTTGCTCCGCAGGTAACGGACCACCAACCCAGACGTAATGGATGTGCTTGGGGATCATTGCGCCGACTTCTTTTTAAGTTGGTGGTTAAGCTGAGATGTCTTGGACGGTCGGCCCGGCACAGCGCGAAGCAGATCGAGTCAAGGCGGACCATGGCCTCGGCGGCCTCGGGCAGAGGTATGCAGGCTCATGCGCAAGCTCGATGATTTGCACGCCGCTGGCGATAGACCGCCACGATGGAGGATACGATTGTCACGACCCGAGCCGAACCAATAATCCCCGCCGTCATTTCACCTTGACTTGGATATCGGCGGATTGTTGCGTCAACGCGCTTTGCGCGACGAACGCCGGCCCGCGTAGGTTTTGAAGAGCATCCTCATTGTTGGTGGCGAGACAGTGCCCGTCACCGGAAGTGAGCAGCCAACCCCCATCGTTGCGCACCATGGCGCGCGCACGGTGCAGGCCTTTGGTGTTAATCCGCATGGCCGCATCCTCAATCAAGCCGGTTCGCACCGTCGTAGAGTTCCAGGACTCGGCCCAGCGCTGCTTCAACGCTGTCGAACTCGCACCGTCCGGCATACGGCCCGGCCAGAGTGACAGCGCCGGAGTTGTTGGGCTCCAACGAGTAGATCACCATCCAAGGGTCGCAGCGAATGACTTCAGCCACCTCCAGAAAGCCCTGATGATCAAACGCCAGGCTGATATCCAACCCAAAAGGTTCCCCGGCGCTCCAGGTTAGGAGCGTGGCGAGTTGATCCAGCGTGAATGCGAGGTCGGCGGTAACGGCAGGCTGGTCGACGGTAATGGACATCAAAAGACCCATGTTTTCACCTATTGATTGAATCACAACGGGCCTATGTTGTCTTGTTAGCTTGTGTTGGAAAGCGTTCGCGATCGTTCATCTCGATTGCCGCTCACCCAGGACTGAAGCAGCGGCATGGCGTACAACGAAACAGGATTCGCCTTACCGGGCTTGCTTGAACAGCAAACGCATGAAGGCATGTTGCGGGGCGGCGGCGGCCTGGGCTGCGTCGTCGGCGAGCGGGTAGAAGGAGGCTGCTGGGTCGCACGGCTCGGGATCCTGACGGCCCTTTCCGCTAGATTCGCACCATTGGACTTTTCGAGAGATTTCGTCTGCGCCTGGGTGTTTGGTCGACTACTTGTATGGTCGTGAGGGAGACATCCTTGCAGCCATTTTCGTCAGCCGATGACTTTGCCCTTCACAACATTCGCCCGCGCTTTGAGCCCAGGCGCGTGCCACTGTTGTGGGGTGTTCTTTCGTTCAAGAAACGCCGCCAGCTTTGGAAGTTCATCCCGGCGGCAACTCCATAGCCCCATGACTTGCACGGTGGGTATCAGGCCGGCGTGCCCGCCGCGCCGCAACTTATCGTAGCACCCCGGCAGTTCGCGCCCGCCCGCACCCGCAAGTATTTGTTTGACAGCGCGATGCTCTGGACAGGCCGTCGAGGCCACCGGTGTCGGATGTCCGTTTGAGCAGCCCCCGACGCCCTGCTTTCAGATCACAGCCAAGCCCGGCTACTCGAACTGGCATGCGGCTTGAGCGAGAAGCCGCCGGCTTCCGGATGCAATCGCAGTTGCTGCGCGAGGCGTGAAGGCGCTCGCGATACCGTGCGCACCCACCTGCGCCGTTGTGCACGTTTTTGTATCAATTATGAAGATTTTACCATAAAAGACACAAGCAGACTTTCGCGCCCAAGTTGTGTGGGTCGGAGTCCGCCCGTGCGCGATGAGACAATGACCCCCAACGAGAGAAAACACGTGAAACGTTTGAAGAACAGCCTTCTCGCCGCCGCGTGCCTGACTGTGGGGGTCGTCGCCCACGCGCGGGCGGATATCCTCACCTACACCGGCTACACGGTCCTGGACGATCAGAACGTCACCGTGCAGTTCGGGCCGCCCGGCCAGCAGGTCACCGAACGCAGCGGAGCCGGGCAGATAACCCTCACCGGCACCAATGCGCCGGGCGGCTCGCTCGCCACTTGGTGCATCGATCTCGCGGACTACCTGCTCGCGGCTGGGCAATTCAACCAAGTGTACAACGGCGGCTTCGCTGACGGCATCAACGCCTTGATCAGTCACTTCGATCCGACAAACTACGATGCGTCCGCCGCGACGCAGGTCGCGATCTGGCGTCAGGAATACGGTCCGTTTGCGACGATCACCCCGGATAATGCGAATGTCTCCATGCTCGCGGATAGCTACATCAGCAACGTGAATGACGGCACATGGCAGCCGGATCAGAGCATGCAAACCGTTCGGCTGATCGGCGTCAGTGGCAACCAGGACCAGGCGACCTTGGTCCCGGTGCCGGAGCCGGCCTCGATGGCCATCCTCGGCGCGGGCATGGTCGGCATGGGCGTATTCCGTCGCAAGCGGGCCTAAACGCCTTGCGGCCCGCCTCTGTTCGGGCGGGCCGCTTGCGTTCTCGCCCAATCGCAATGGCGAACTATGTCACCTTTGCCGGAGGTGGCGCCCGTGATGACAACACCGAAGGAAACTCGTCAAGATGTCCGGCTGATACTGCAATGGGCGCGACGAAGGCATGCACGTGGGCGACGGCATGGAGCGGTCAGACCAAGTGCTCAATCCTCTCAAAGCGCAGACTGACGGACTTTTGCAGCCGGAGGAAATCCGTCGCGTTCGCAGACGGCGGGGTTTGACCCTGGCCTAGGAAACCGCATGTTCCTTATCGCGTAAGTATCTGTAAAGATTGATGCTGTTGGAGGGGATTGAACTCTCGACCTCTCCCTTACCAAGGGAGTGCTCTACCACTGAGCTACAACAGCGCCGGGTCACTTACGACGCGCGGTAACTAAGGGTTCGCCTCCATGAACGCAAGTGCGGGCGCAGGCCCGGTACGAGCTTGACGACGCGCCGGGACAGGTGATTGCTTCATGCCATGACCGAGGCACCCCAAAAACCCGCCACGACGCCGCGCGCCGATGCCGCGCAAAAGGCCCGCCTTGAACGCGAAGCCGCCGCCTTGCGGGAGAACCTGCGCCGCCGCAAGGAGCAGATGCGCGCCCGGACCCCGCGGCCTGAACCGCTTCCGGAAGCCAATTGAAATTTGCCGCCCGGCTCGGGCTGGGCTAGACGCGGCGGCCAGCCAACAGGTGCTCCCATGCCCGTGATGCCCGACCACTGGATTCGCCGCATGGCGCAGGACCATGCGATGATCGAGCCGTTCGTCGAAACGCAGCAGCGGGATGGCGTCATCAGCTTCGGCCTATCGAGCTATGGCTACGACGCCCGGGTCGCTGATGAGTTCAAGGTCTTCACCAATGTCGACAGCGCCGTCGTCGATCCGAAGGCATTCAGCCCCGACAGCTTCGTCAACCGCACCGGGCCGACCTGCACCATTCCGCCAAATTCCTTCGTATTGGCCCACACGGTCGAGTATTTCCGCATCCCGCGCGATATCCTGGTGATCTGCCTTGGCAAGAGCACCTATGCGCGTTGCGGCATCATCGTGAACGTGACGCCGCTGGAGCCGGAGTGGGAGGGCCAGGTGACCATCGAGATCAGCAACACCACGCCGCTGCCCGCGCGCATCCATGCGCATGAGGGCATCTGCCAGTTCCTGTTCCTGCAGGGCGCCAGTCCGCCCGAGGTCAGCTATGCCGACAAGGCCGGCAAATACATGCGCCAGCGTGGCGTGTCATTGCCGCGTATGTAGGGGATCAGCCGTATGGACCGCATTCGAATCCGCGGCGGGCGTCCGCTGCACGGCGACATCCCGATCGGCGGCGCAAAGAACGCCGCGCTGCCGCTGATGACGGCGGGGATGCTGACCGACGAGCGCTTGCTGCTCGGCAACGTGCCGCAACTGGCGGATATCGCCACCATGTCGGCGCTGATCGCGCAGCATGGCGTCGCGGTCGAACAGGACGGCCGCACGCTGTCGATCGGCGGCGCGATCACCAACAGCGAGGCGCCCTACGACATTGTCCGCAAGATGCGGGCTTCCATCCTGGTGCTGGGGCCGCTGCTGGCGCGGGTGCGGGAGGCGCGGGTCTCATTGCCCGGCGGCTGCGCCATCGGCACGCGTCCGGTTGATCTCCACCTCAAGGGCCTGGAGCAGATGGGCGCGGTGATCCAGCTCGATGGCGGATACGTGAACGCCGCCGTGCCGGGCGGGCTGCGGGGCGCGGTGATCGTGCTGCCCTTCGCCTCGGTCGGCGCCACCGAGAACCTGCTGATGGCCGCGACGCTTGCCGACGGACGCACCGAGATCGCGAACGCGGCGCGCGAACCCGAGATCGGCGACCTCGCCGCCTGCCTGAACGCCATGGGTGCCCGCATCACCGGCGTCGGCTCCGACAAGCTGGTGATCGAGGGCGTCCCGCGGCTGCACGGCGCCGAGCACCCGATCGTCGCCGACCGGATCGAGACCGGCACCTACGCCTGCGCCGCCGCCATCACCGGGGGCGAGGTCCGGCTGCTGGGCGGGCAGATGGCCCATCTGGGCGCGGTTGCCGCCGCATTGCAGGCCGCGGGCGTCGAGATGACGGAACAGGACGGCGCGCTGGCGGTCCGGCGCCTGGATGGCCTGCATGGCGCCGACGCGATGACCGAGCCCTACCCAGGCTTTCCCACCGACATGCAGGCGCAGTTCATGGCGCTGATGTCGGTGGCCGAGGGTGCCGCGATGGTGACCGAGACCATCTTCGAGAACCGCTTCATGCACGTGCCCGAGCTGAACCGCATGGGCGCCAATATCAACGTGCATGGCGCCAGCGCCATCGTCCGCGGCGTGCGCGGCCTGTCTGGGGCGCCGGTGATGGCGACGGACCTGCGCGCGTCGGTCTCGCTGGTGCTGGCTGGCCTCGCGGCGCGCGGGGACACGATCGTGAACCGCGTCTATCACCTCGACCGCGGCTACGAAGCGCTCGAGCAGAAGCTGGCGGCGTGCGGTGCGGACATAGAACGCATCCCCGGTTGAGGGTTCCGGTCGGCGGGCACGGGTGCTAGATGGCCGTTCCGTGCATCCCGCACGGCATAAAAATTGGGGCAGGAGCCCGCATGACCGCCCCCTTCCCGGCAGCATCCTTGGCGCCGGAAGCTTGCAGCCCCATCATCCTCGCCTTGCCCAAGGGCCGTATCCTCGCGGAATGCGCGCCTTTGCTCGAGCGCGTGGGGGTGCGCCCGGCCGCGGACTACTCGGATGAGGACAGCCGGCGGCTGCGGTTCCCGACCGATGACCCGATGCTGGACGTCGTGCGCGTCCGTCCGTTCGATGTCGCGACCTTCGTCGCCTTCGGCGCCGCGCAGCTCGGCATCTGCGGCGCCGACGTGCTGATGGAATTCGATTATCCGGAGATCTACGCGCCGCTCGACCTCGGCATTGGGGTCTGCCGGGTCAGCGTGGCCGAGCCCGCGGCGACCGCCGGCAGCGACGACCCGGCGACTTGGTCCCGCGTCCGGGTTGCGACGAAATACCCCAATATCGCCCGCCGCCACTACGCCGCCCGTGGCGTGCAGTCCGAGATCGTGCACCTGAACGGCGCGATGGAGCTGGCGCCGGGCCTTGGCCTGTGCCGCTTGATCGTTGACCTGGTGCAGACCGGCAGCACGTTGAAGGCGAACGGGCTGCAGGAGACCGAGGTCATCGCCCACGTCACCAGCCGGCTGATCGTGAACCGCACTGCGTTGAAGACGCAGCCCGAGGCCGTGGGCGCGTGGATTGCCCGGTTCCGCGCGGCCCAGTCGGCAGTCGGGGCATGAGGCGGCTTTCGACCGCCGACGCGAGCTTTGCCGAGGCTTTCCGCAGCCTGCTGCTCGAAAGCCGCGACACCACGGCGCGGGTCGACGGGGTCGTCGCCGCCATCATCGCCGCCGTGCGCGACCGCGGCGACGCAGCGCTGTGCGAATATACCCTGGCCTTCGACCGGCTGGAGCTGACGCCGGCTTCCCTACGGATCACTGCGGACGAGATTGCCGAGGCGTCGGCCGGCATCCCCGCGGAACTCGCCGCCGCGCTCGACCTGGCAGCGCAGCGGATCGAGGCGTTCCACCGCGCGCAGATGCCGTCCGACCTGCGGATGCAGGACGCGGCCGGGCTGACGCTCGGCATGCGCTGGACGGCGCTCGACGCCGTTGGATTGTATGTGCCGGGCGGCAAGGCGGCCTATCCATCCTCGGTGTTGATGAACGCGCTGCCCGCCCGCGTCGCCGGAGTCGGCCGGATCGCCATGTGCGTCCCCTGTCCCGGCGGCGTGCTGAACCCGCTGGTGCTGGCCGCCGCCCAGCGCGCCGGAGTGACCGAGATCTACCGTGTCGGCGGCGCGCAGGCCGTTGCCGCCTTGGCCTATGGCACCCCCAGCATCGCCGCCGTCGACCGCATCGTCGGACCCGGCAACGCCTATGTCGCCGAGGCCAAGCGCCAAGTGTTCGGCCGCGTCGGCATCGACAGCATCGCCGGGCCGTCCGAGGTCGTCGTGCTCGCCGACGCCGACAACGACCCGCGGCATGTGGCGGTGGACCTGTTGGCGCAGGCCGAGCATGACGAGGCCGCGCAGAGCATCCTGATCACGACGGACGCCGCCTTCGCCGACGCCGTGGCGCTGGCGGTCGAGGCGGAGTTGCCCACCCTGCCCCGCCACGCCATCGCCGGCGCAAGCTGGCGCGGCCATGGCGCGATCATCCTGGCCCGCGATTGGTCGGAAGCCGTGGCGCTCACCAACGACCTCGCGCCCGAGCACCTGCAGATCATGGTGGCGGACCCGCAGGCGCTGTTCGCCCAAATTCGCCATGCCGGGGCGGCGTTTCTGGGCCGTAACTGCCCGGAGGCGGTTGGCGACTACGTCGCTGGCCCCAATCACGTGCTGCCGACCGGACGGACCGCCCGGTTTGCTTCGGGACTGTCGGTGTTCGACTTCCTGAAGCGCACCACCTGGGTCATGGCGGACCAAGCCGCCCTGGGCGAAGTGGGTCCGGCCGCGGTCGCATTGGCGGAGGCGGAGGGCCTGCACGCGCACGCGCGCAGCGTCGCGTTGCGGCTAAGCAGACGCCTATCAGTCTGCGCACAGACAACAACCTAAGCAGGGTTGCGTGGCTTGGACCTTCAAAGATTCATCTGTGTCCCAGGCCACGCAACCCTGCTTAGGCCAGGGCGCCGTGGCTTGACCACCGGGCGGGCCATCATCACATTCCGCCGCGAAATCAAATCAAGCATAGTTGCAACCAACTAAGGAACCTGATGTCAAAAGAAGACATGATTGAATTCAGCGGCACGGTGCTGGAATTGCTTCCCAACGCCATGTTCCGGGTCAAGCTCGACAACGAGCACAGCATCCTCGCGCACACGTCCGGCAAGATGCGCAAGAATCGTATCCGCGTTCTGGCCGGCGACCGTGTGAACGTCGAGATGACGCCCTATGACCTGTCCAAGGGCCGGATCACGTTCCGGTTCAAGTAACCGCCGAGCCGCCAGGCCACCGGGCATTGGCCTATGTGACACATCCGCTTGTCCTGGCGTCGGCCAGCCCGCGGCGGCTGGCGCTGCTGGCGCAGATCGGTGTCGCCCCCGTTCATGTCGTGGCGCCGGACATCGACGAGACACCGCGCCGGAACGAGGCGCCGCGCCTGTATGCAGCCCGCATGGCGCTCGAAAAGTCGCGCCGGGCGGCGGAACCCGGGTTCTTCACGCTGGCCGCCGACACCGTGGTCGCCTTGGGAAGCCGCATCATGCCAAAGGCGGCGGACGGCGAAGACGTGCGGGCGTGCATGGCCCTGCTGTCCGGGCGGCGGCACCACGTGCTGACGGCGCTGGTGCTGGTTGGGCCGGATGGCCGGATCGGGCAGCGCATGTCCGATAGCGTCGTCGCGTTTTCCCGGCTGACGCCGCAGCAGCTCGACGCCTACTCGGCCTGCGGGGAGGGCATCGGCAAGGCTGGCGGCTACGCCATTCAGGGCCGTGCGGCGGGCTTTGCGCGCTTCCTCTCCGGCAGCTACAGCGGGGTCGTGGGCCTGCCGCTGTTTGAGACGGCGCAACTCCTGCGCGGACGCGGCTATCCAGTACCGTGACGTCGCAGGCGAAGGCGGCGCGCATCCTGGTCGCGTGCAGCCCCGGGGAGTTGCGGGTGGCCGCGGTGCAGGACGGCACGCTGATCGACTACGCGATTTGGCGGCCGGGCGGCCCGGACGGCATGGGCGACCTGTATCGTGGCCGGGTCACGGCCCGGGTGCCCGCCATGGCCGGCGCATTCGTGGCGCTGCCGGACGCCGAGGGCTTCCTGCCGGATAGCGCTGGCGCCGATGCGGTGTCGCACGGCATGGCGGTGGCGGTCCGGGTCACCCGGTCGGCTCAGGGCGGCAAGGGGCCGCGCCTGACCGCCCGCGTTTCGGACGCTGAACGCGCGCTCACTGGCGCCGGGCCGCCCGCGTTGCTGGCGCGTGGACCCGGGGCGGTCGAGCGGCTGGCAGGCCTGCATCCCTCAGCGCTTGTCGTGATCGATGACCACGCGGTGGCCGCGGCGCTCCGGCCCTTGCTGGAGCAGCGGCTCGCCGTTGCGGCGGTGCTGGACGACGAACTCGCCGGCTGGATCGACGCGCTGGCGGACAACAGCGTCGCCCTGCCCGGCGGCATGCGCGCCAGCATCCATCCGACGCCGGCCCTGGTTGCCATCGATGTGGATGCCGGCGCCGCCACTACGGACCGCAGGCCCAAGCGCGCGGCGCAGATGGCGGCCAATCGCGCCATGCTGCCCGCCCTGACCCGGCAGATACGCCTCCGCAACCTGTCCGGCGCTGTCGTGGTCGACGTGGCCGGGCTGGCCATGCAGCATCGGGGCGCACTGGCTGCGGATTTCGCCGCGGCGCTGGCCACGGACCCGCTGCGGCCACGGTTCCTCGGCTTTTCGGCGCTGGGCCTGGCCGAGATCATGCGCCCGCGCGCGCATCCGCCGCTGCACGAATTGCTGGCCGGCCCGCACGCAGCCGGGCTAGCGGCGTTGCGGATGGTGATGCGGGCCGCCGCCGCCGAGCCTGCGGCGATATTCTCCCTGCGCGCCGCACCGGATGTCGCGGCCGCGCTGGCCCATGATCCCGTCGCATTGCCCGACCTTGCGCGGCGCACCGGGCGTACCCTGATTGTTACGTCCGACCCGGCGCTGCCGCCGGGCGGCACTGCGGTCGAGAGGACAGCCCGTGCCTGAGCCATCATCGCCACCCCCCTGCCCGATCTGCGGCAAGCCCGTTTCCGCCGATAGCCCGCAAGCCCGCCGGCTGCGCCCATTCTGCTCGGTGCGGTGCGCCGACGTGGACCTCGGCCGCTGGTTCGGCGGCGCCTACGCGATCCCTGGCCCGCCGCCGGAACTCGACGAGGACCCGCCGGAAAGCAGCATGACGGGCTTGATCGGTGTCCCCACTTGATCCCAAGGAACGGCTGAGGTAGCAAGCCGCTCCGGCGGAACAGCGTCCGCACGGCCGGGGCCCAGGTAGCTCAGCTGGTAGAGCATGCGACTGAAAATTGCAGTGTCGGCGGTTCGACTCCGTCCCTGGGCACCATTTCCCTTCCTCTAAACTCTGGATGTCACATTGACCCGCAACCTATTGCGAATTGGCGTTCTTGCGCTTGCGTTGACCTCGGGCCTGGATGCGGCGGCGCAAACCGTTCGCCGGGTGCGCGGCACCGTCGAAAAGCTCGATGGCAACACGCTGGTCGTGCAGTCGCGGCGGGGCGAGGAGGTGCGCATCGCGCTCGCGCCGAACTTCACGGTTGGGGCGTTGAGCCAGGGCGACCTATCCGCTGTGAAGCCTGGCGCCTATGTCGGCATCGTCAGCACCGGCCCGCGGAACCAGATGCGCGCCGCCGTCGTGACGGTGTTTCCGGAGGGCGCGTCGCGCGCCAATGAGGGCCAATCTCCCTGGGATACGCTGCCGAACAGCATGATGACGAACGCCCCGGTCGACCCCGAGGTGACCGCGAACAATGGCCACGAGCTCACAGTCTCGGTCAAGGGCGAGAAGCTGGCCGTGGAGGTTCCGTCCGATGCGGTTATCGTCCTGACCTCCCCCGGAACCCCGGCGATGGTGACGCCGGGTTCGAGGGTGATCGTCTTCGCGCAGGCGGGGGCGGATGGCGCCTTGTCGGCCGCACGCGTCAACGTTGGCGTCGACGGCTTCACGCCGCCGATGTAGCCGCCCGGATCTCCGCCAAGCCGCGCCGGGCGGTGCCGTCCGGCGCGAAGTTCGCCGGGTCTAGCCACGCCAGCAACGCGTCCCGCCGGGCCGGCCACTCGTCGCCGACGATGCTGAAATATGCGGTGTCCCGCAGCCTGCCCCGTATGACGTAGTTCGCCCGCAACGTGCCCTCGTAGGTGAAGCCCAGCCGTTCCGCCGCGCGCCGCGACGGGGCATTCAGCGCGTTGCACTTCCAGACCAGCCGGCGGTAGCCAAGGTCGTCCGCAGCGAGGCGCAGCAGCAGGAACATCGCCTCGGTCGCCGCCCGGGTACGCTGCATGCGCGGCGCGAACCAGATGTGGCCAAGCTCGATCGACGCGTGGGCGGGCAGGATGTCCATGAGCGTGAGCCAGCCCGATACGGCGCCGGTTGAGACCGGGCGCACGGCCCAGGCCATCGGGTCATGCGTGCTGGCGAACCCGGCGACAAAGCTCGCCATCGCATCGGCAGAGGGGAACGGGCCATAGCCCAGGTAATCCCAGGAGCTTTCACCGGCCGGGTCCTGCGCCGCCGCTTGCCAAAGCTCGTCGGCATGGCGACGGTGCAGCGGCTCGAGCACGACATACTGGCCGCGTAGCGCGACACGGGCCGGCAGCGGCCGGGGGATGGGGTCGACGGGCGGTCCAAGCGGGCGATCGGTCATGACGGGCATCTTGCCACACGAGCTTGGGTCGGCGCGCGGTCCATTTTGGTGCGGAGGATTTCAGGATGGAAGCGCCCCTTGAAGGCAGCCGCGTGGCGTGTTCATGGTTTGGTAACGCCAAGCGCGGTAAAGCAGCGAAAGGGGAGAACGGCCTGTGAGCGAAACCGCACCAACGAGCGCCTATGCCGCAGCCTACTCCAGTTGGCAGGCCGACCCCGAGGCATGGTGGGCCAAGGCGGCCGAGGGCATCGATTGGAGCCGGCGCTGGGACCAGGTGTTCGACCCGGCACTCGGCGTGTTCGGCCAATGGTTTGCCGGCGCGACGCTGAACATATCGCAAAACTGCCTAGACCGGCACGTCGAAGCTGGACGCGGCGCGCAAACGGCGCTGATCTGGGACAGCCCGATGGCCGGCGAGCTACGGTCATTCACCTATGCGGAACTGCGCGGCCGTGTTGCCCGGGTGGCCGGGGCGCTCGCGGCCTTGGGCGTCGTGGCCGGCGACCGCGTGGTGGTGTACATGCCGATGGTGCCCGAGGCGGTGATCGCGATGCTCGCCTTCGCGCGGCTGGGCGCGGTGCACTCCGTGGTGTTCGGCGGTTTCGCGGCGGCCGAGCTCGCCCTGGGTGGTGGGCCACAGCTACATCGGCTATGCGCTGCTGCTCGCCGGCTGCACCACGGTTTTGTATGAGGGCAAGCCGGTCGGCACGCCGGACCCTGGCGCGTCTGCGCCCAGCATGGCGTCCGCGTGCTGGTCGGCGCGGCGGACGCGCTGAAGGGCCAGGTCCCGCTTGGCCTCGTCGTGCTGAAGGTTGGCGCGGACCGGGACCATGCCGAGGTTGCGCGCGAGCTGGTGGCCCTCGTTCGCGAGCGGATCGGGCCGGTGGCGGCCAAGGACGCCCGTGTGGTGGCGCGGCTGCCCAAGACCCGGTCCGGCAAGATCCTGCGCAACAGCATCCGTAAGCTGGCCGATGGGGACGACGCCCCTGCCCCGCCCACCATCGACGACCCGGCCATCCTGGACGAGATACGCGCCGTCCTCGTCAGATGAATTTCAACAGGAGGATGCCGCCCACGATCCCAACCGCAGTCAAGCTGGTCACCAGCGTCAGCCGGCGTTCGATGAAGGCGCGGACGGGTTCACCGAATTGCCGGATCAGCGCGGCCACCAGGAAAAACCGCACGCCGCGGGTGAGCGCGCTGGCGGCGACGAACACGCCGAAGTTGAAGTGGGCGAGGCCGGACGTGATGGTGACGATCTTGTAGGGGATCGGGGTCAGGCCCTTGATCAGGATGACCCACAGCCCGTACCGGTTAAATTTGTCGACGAAACTGTCCGCAGCGACCTCGTAGTGATAGAAGTGGATTAGCGGCGCAGCAACCTGGTCATAGAGCGCATAGCCAATCAGGTAGCCCAGCATGCCGCCGATCACGCTGGCCAGCGTGCAGATCAGGGCGAAACGATAGGCCCGGTCCGGCCGGGCGAGCGCCATAGGCACCAGCAGCGCATCGGGCGGCACTGGGAAAAAGCTGCTCTCGGCGAAGCTGATCAGCGCCAGCCAGGCCGGCGCGCGCCGGTCTGCGGACAAGGCGAGCACTCGGTCGTAGAAGCGGCGGAGCATGATGATTCCCAAAAGCTTGGGCGTGCCATGCCACGCTGAGTGGCCCGCAGCAATCGCCAGTTGCAGGCACTGGCCTTCCGTGCGGCGTGCGCTGGGGCTAAGCTTCGGCATATCTTCCGCATGGGATTCCTTTGATGCGCCGCTTCGCCGTTCATTTCGCCGCCGTGATGCTGGCCTCGGCCATGCTGCCCGCCAGCACCCCAGCCGTCGCGCAGGGCTCCAACCTGCCGCCGCACGCCTGGCTGTTCGGCACCTGGACCGGCGGCATTTTCCCAACGCCGAATGGCTTGTCGGATCAAGCCTGCCTATCGCAGCCGGTCGTGATTTTCACCCGTGACCTCGTGCTCCGGGCGACCATCACTGAGCAGACTTTGATTCAGCGCGAGGTCGAGACGGCGCGCGCCTCGCCACAAGGCGCGGAGTTCCGCTTTGCAGCGGCGCCCGGCGCGTCCGGCCTATTCGGCGCCGGGGCCAGCCCCGCAATCGGCTTTGGCTGCGAGTCGCCGGACGAACTGCATGTGCAGCGCCGGGGGGAAAACGAGATCGCCTTCCCGGGCTGCGCCGATTTCCCCAACCCGCTCGTTCGCTGCCACTCGCGCTGATCCACGCGCGCCATTTGGCCAGGCCCGGCTGACCGCGTTTCCGCATCCGCCGGCGCCCATGCGCGCCGCACTGGATTTGCTCGTCGGCCGCGACCCGCGGCTGGCGCGCATCGAACAGGTGGCCGGCCCGCTGCCCTGGCGGGTCCGCGCCGGCGGCTTCCCAGGCCTGCTGCAGATTGTCGTCGGACAGCAGATCAGCAGCCAGGCGGCGCTCGCGATCTGGCTGCGGCTGGCTGCGTTGCCAAACGCGCTGGTGCCGGAGGGGCTACTGGCGCTGGACGACACGGCGCTGCGAACGGCCGGGTTGTCCCGCTCAAAAGTGGCGCATGCCCGCTCGCTCGCGGCCACCTTCGCCAGCGGCGAGCTTTCCGCCGCAGCGTTGGAGCGGCTTCCGGATGCCGAAGCCATGGCGGCCATCACCGCGGTGCGTGGGCTAGGCCCGTGGACGGCGGAGGTTTACCTGCTGTTCGCGCTGCAACGCCAGGACGTGTTCCCGGCCGGCGACATCGCGGTTGCGGGCGCTGCGGCCGATGTGATGGGCCTGTTCAGCCGACCAGATGCGAAGGCTTTGCGCATGTTGGCCGAAGCATGGCGTCCGCATCGCGCCCTGGCGGCCCGGCTGCTTTGGCATCATTGGCGGCACCTGACCGGACGTCCAAGCTTCGATGATGCAATGAACGCTTGAAGCCGCGTTTACGATATGTTCATCGGTCGCATTTAAGATTGTCCTGTTCACACAGGGCCGCGCCGCATGGATCTTCCACCACCTACTGCCCCGCACCAGTCCATCACCTTTGAGGAGCGGGGCGCCAGCGTGCCGTTCACGACGCCGGTGCTGGCCGGGGGGCGCATTCGGCGGGATGCGCGGCATGGCCTGGTCCTCATAGTGCCGAACCCGGCTGGCGGGCGCGGCGTCTATGTATTGCCATGGTCCGGCGTGCGCGACATGTGCCAACCCACGCTGCATGACACGATGTTGCATGACTACATTTCGGCCGCCAAAAGCAAACCGCTCACCCCCGGCACAGTGCGCGCCGCGGCTCGACGGGTCGCCGCCGATGGTGCGGCGGGCCGCCCAGCATACGCGGCAGCAGTAAAAGCCATGCGGGCCGAAATCGAGTCGTGCCAGGCAACCAACCAATTCTTGCTTAGCGTCCTGGCCGCGCAAACGACGGTTCAGGCTGATCTGACGGAAGTGGCGACGCTCGCCGGCATGGTGGACGAAATCGGCGTCGGACCGCACGCAGCACGGGCCAGCATAGCCGTGCGGCTCGCGCAGTTGAGAACCCTGCACGAGGAGTTGGAAACCTTCTCGCGCACGGAATCGGACGAAACGGGATATGTCTCGATGGTGTGCGACATGGCGGCACTTGCCAACCGCTGCGCCGAGACGGTGCTTTCGGCCGCTCGCGCTCGCGTGGCCGATATTGGCGGCCTGCTCGTGGGCTTTCGCACCCGCGCGGCCGATGTTGCCGCACTCATCGGCCGTCCCGCTTGGGTGCTCGACGGCTGGGAGTTGCCGTGCCTGCTCTGGAGCGCAGCGTCCGGTGTCGCGGGCCAGCGCACGGCGCTCATCGAAATCGGCCAGACGCTAGCGGTGCTGCCAAAAGAGGCCGAGCAGTGGATTGGCATGCCAATCGATGTCGAGGCGAGCCAGGCCATCCGCCGCACGGTGTGTATAAACCAGGACTGGCGCACCGGGTTCAGCACGCTCGATGTGGTCGCCCGGAACGAACAATTCCGCGCGTTGGCTGCCTAGCATGACCCAACTTGCGCCGTCTCGGCCTCGTCCGGTCATCGAGGTGCAGCGCAAGCTGCATGGGGCGGCGGATGAGCAGCTTGCGCAGGTTCTTGCCCTCGTGGACGCAATGCCTGAGCGCGGCGCTGCCGATGCGCTGATCGCACCGCTACGCCCCCGGTTGGCATCGATCGCACCGGTGCGGCCGCTATCGATCACCCGATTGCTATTCCGCCCGCTTGACCCGGTCATCACGACCGGCCCGCGTTGGAGGCCCGGTGCCCCAGCAGTGCCGCGGACGGCGCTTTCCAGCATCGGCAATGCGGCGGTCGCCTGCCTCGGCCCCATCGCAGCACCGATCAAGGCGATCATCGCCGGGCATAAGGGCAAGGACCAAGCCGTTGTGGACCAGGCTGGCACCGTCCTATGGCCAAAGGCGGCCGCCGTGGTGGCGGATCTGCCGCTACCCAGCGACTGGGGATCCGCCACCGGCCTGCCCGAGAGCTGTTATCCGGAGATTCGGGCCAACGTCGCTGCCGTGCTGCGCCAGGCCGTCCGGCTCAATCAATGGACGCACCGTGCCGGTGCTGCCGATCCGGCGCCCGTCATCAAGGCGATCCTGGCCGGCGCGCAGGCGACCGACCCGGCGGGTCTCGGCGTCGTCCTGGCCGTGTTGCTGGCCGATAGCACTTTGGCAGCGTCGGCACTGCTCGCGGCGCTCAAGCTGCCAGGGAAACAGGTTGATTCCGCAGTCGAACAAACCTTGGACCGGGCGCAGCACGTGCTGTCCGCCGTCCTTCCGGCCGTTGGGCTCGCCGCAGCATCCGTCCAAGTCATGCACTTGGCAGCGTTGCTCGAAGCGGTCGAGGGACCTGGCGCCCGCCCAGCCCTCCGGTCCCAAGCGCAGCGCACCCGTCAGTTGGCCGACGCAGCCTGTCAGGACCGGATGCTCCAAGCGCTGGATCACGATTTTCTACCCAAGCTCGCCGCTAGTGCCGACGTTATGGACGATGCAGCGTTGACCGGGCTTGAAACGGTGGCGCGCGGCTTGCGCCGGTTGTCCGTCGTGGGCCGTCGGCTTGGCGCTGGCGCGGTCTACGACAAGCTGTTGAGCCGGACCGCTTCCCGCGCCTGCGCTCCGGACAGCAGCCTCACCCGCATGGAGCGGCTGCGCCTGGCCGAACTGCTCGTCGGCTCCGACGCTGCATTGCAGCTCGTGCCGGCTTAACCAGGTTTGGCCCTGACCGTGCCCGTCCTGTAACCTTGTTCAAAGGCGATGAGGGCAAAGCGGTCATGACGGCGGCGGTGACCCGTCGTGCCCTGCTGGGAGCGGCAATTGCCGCGCCGGCTGTCCGGGCCGCAGGGGCCGCGGCAAGCGAAGCCGTCAGCTCGAAGCAATTCGGCACGCCCGATCCCCCAGGGCTATCGCATCCGATCCCGCATGCATCATGTCTCAGGAATATCGTCATTGCGAGCCGACTTCGGCGCGGCAATCCAGGGCCAAACGGGCCGAAATTGGTGCACGCGGCCTGGATTGCTTCGTCGCAAGCGCTTCTCGCAATGACGGGGGTTGGCAAATGCAATTGCCCTGCCCCATCCCTAATACAATACCGTTGAGCAACAGGCGCTCCTTGGGAACGCGGCACCCCGCCCGGCTTGCTGAACCTATGCGCTGGTTACATCCGGTTCGCTGGAACGGGTCCGCTTTCCGAGGCACACCTATCCGGCAACCCGCACTTCGGTAACCGCGGCGTTCCGGGAGGGAACCGCTTCGCGCGGCGCCGGCCCGATCACCCCGCCGGCCTGTCCTTCAACTCAGCAAAAGGCTGGCGGGAGCTGATCTGCCCGTGGCTCAAGTGATCTGCACGGTCTGCAACGCGGTCTCCAACTCGGCGAAGCCGGGCATATGCTGATTCGGCGCCATCTTGCGGCCGGTCTCGACGCTGATCTGCGGGGCGTTCCCGTGCAGATGCGCCACCAGCACGGCGCGGATCACCTCGAAATACTTGCTCTCCTCCTCGACGACGCCCTTCAAGCGGGCGGCGAACGGCCCGGCCATGCCATAGGCCAGCAACACGCCGAGGAACGTCCCCACCAGCGCGCCGCCGATCATGGCGCCCAGCACCGCCGGCGGCTCGTTGATGTGCGACATCGTCTTGATCACCCCCAGCACCGCCGCGACGATGCCGAGCGCCGGCAAGGCATCAGCCATGCTCTGCAAGGCGTGGGAGCCGTGCAGTTCCTCATGCAGGGTTTTCTTCAGCTCGCGCCCCATCAAATCCTCGATCTGGTGCGGGTCGTCGGCGTTCATGCCCATCATGCGCATGTAGTCGCAGATCATCGCCGTCGCGTGGTGGTTCGCCAGGATGCGCGGGAACTTCTGGAAGGCGCTGCTGCTGGCCGGGTTCTCGATATGCGGCTCGAGCGCCATGGCGCCCTTGGTGCTGGCCAGGCGGGCGAACAGGAACAGCAGGCTCAGCAATTCGATGTAGTGCGGCTTGGTGAACTTCGCGCCGCCCAGGATTTTCTTGAAACCGGCCAGCGTGTGTTTCACGTCGTGCATGCTGTTCGACATGATGAAGGTGCCGATCGCGGCGCCGAGGATGGTCAGCAGCTCGAACGGCATTGCCTCGATCAGCCGCTCCAGGCTGCCACCGGACATCATGTAGCTGCCGAACACGCACGCGAGCAGGAATCCGAGACCTCCGATTGTCAGCATGACCGGTCAGCGCCCCGAAGCTGCGGGCCGGTCCCGCAGGACCAGGATGGCGATGCGCCGGTTCGCCGCTGCCAACGGATCGGCCGGCAGCAGCGGATCGCGGTCGGCATGGCCGGCTACGCTGCGGAACCGGGTCTCCGGCAGGCCCGCATCTGTCAGCAACCGCCGGGTGGCATTGGCCCGCTCGGCCGAAAGCTCCCAGTTGCTGCGGTCGCCGCCGCGGTAGGGCGCTGCATCGGTATGGCCATCGATGGAGATCGCCTCCGGCAGGCGCAACAAGACTGGCGCCACTTTGGATAACAGCGCCCGTGCACGGTCATTGAGCGCGGACGCGCCAAACGCGAACATCGGCTGCCGGTCCTCGTCCATGATCTGGATGCGCAGCCCCTCGGGCGTCACGTCAATCGCGAGCTGTTTCGCCAGCCCCGCGAGCGCCGGGTCGGACCGGACCGCCTCGCGGATTTGCTCTGCTGCCTGCTCGAATTTCATGTGCTCATGCTGCTCGCGTTCGGCCTCCGCGACGGCCTCCTTGGATGCGGGCAGCGGGGGCGCGCTCCGGGTGGCCGGTGGCTGGTTGACCAAGGGCCGGACGGTATCCGGCGCGACGGCCTGGAACGTGACGGCCTGGGAATTAGCGACCAAGGGCGCGGCAGGCGCCACGCCGCCATCTTCGGCCATAGTGAGCAAGGACGGCCCGTTCGTGCGCTGTTTCACCGGGGTCGCGGGAACGTCGCCCTCGTTGTCATCGGCGTCGATATTGGGGTGGGTCGGGCCGGTCGTGAGCTGGACCGCGCCACGGTCCGACGCCAACGAGCCATCGACGTTCGGCGTGGTCCCGCCAAACGGCGCGCCAAAGCCCGAGTTAGTGCGCGACATGAGGTTGTTCGGGCTGAAATAGTCGGCCAGGCCGCGTTTCTGCTCCTCGGTCGTCGCGTTCAACAGCCACATCAGGAGGAAAAATGCCATCATGGCCGTGACGAAGTCGGCATAGGCCACCTTCCACGCGCCACCATGATGACCGCCCTCGACCACCTCCTCCCTGCGGATGATGATCGTCGGCTTCACGCTTTTCGTACTGCCGCTCATAACTCAACCTCGTCCATACCAGGCGAGAATGGCAGCAAAGCCTTAATAGCGGGCTAAGAAGACCCCGGCGGAACGGAGTATGCGTTGCGAACTTCGGCCTGCCGGCGTATGGAACCGCTCAGGCCGCCAGGGCTTGCGCGAACACCCCCGGATCCACGTTGCCGCCGCTTATTACGATGCCCACCACGCGGCCGCGCGCGTCGAAACGGCGGGACAGCAGGGCGGCCAGGCCAACCGCGCCGCCGGGCTCGACGACCAGCTTCAGGTGGGTGAAGGCGAAAGCGATCGCCGCCAGCACTTCGGCATCCGTGACCGCCACGGCGCCCGCCAAACGCGACTGGTTCACCGCAAACGTCAGCTCCCCCGGGGTTTTGGACAATAAAGCATCGCAGAGCTGCGAACCGCCGGGCAGGTTCACCTCCCGCCTGCCGCTGCGGAGCGAGCGCAGCGTATCATCCGATCCCTCCGGCTCGACGGCGATGATCTCGGCATCGGGCAGGACACCTTCAGCCGCAAGCGCGCAACCGGCGATCATGCCGCCGCCGCCCGTGCAGACCAGCAGCGCGTCGAGCGGCAACCCGGCATCGGCGAACAACTCCAACGCCAAAGTCCCTTGCCCAGCAATAACGTGGGCGTGGTCGAACGGCGGGATGAGCGATGCGCCGGAGCGGGCGGCATAAGCGCCCGCCAAGGCGTCCCGGTCGTCCGTGAGCCGGTTGTAATGCACGATCTCGGCACCCCAGCGCCGGGTGCTATCGACCTTCACCCGAGGCGCGTCCTGCGGCATGAAGATCGTGGCCGCCGCGCCAACCGCCTGCGCGGCGCAGGCGAGCGCCTGGCCATGGTTGCCAGAGGAGTGCGTCACCACCCCCGCCCGCCGCTCGGCCGCGGATAGCTGCAACGCGGCGTTCATGGCGCCGCGCAGCTTGAAGCTGCCGGTCCGCTGCAGGCTCTCGGCCTTCAGCAGCACCGTGCCGCCGGTCAACTCATCCAGCAACGGATTGCGCAGCGTGGGCGTCCGCACGGCCCGCCCGGCGATGCGCGAGGCCGCAGCCGCAACGTCGTCATAGGTCGGGAGCTGCATCATCGTCTCCTGCATGCGGCAACACGGCCGCCTCGGCGCCGGGCCGCCGCACGACACGGTAAACGCGGAACCGCTCGGCCTCCACCCCGTCCGGCCTGCCGCCGCGGGTGCGGACCAACTGGCCGACCGGCTCGGCCGTCGCCCAGTAGGCTGGGTCCGGCGGCGCGGAACGGCGCTGACTCACCACCAACAGCCCAGGGCCGGCGCTGTCGGCGTGCGGCAGGCGGAACAGCGCCCAGCGCGCTTCCGCACCCAACACCGTCACCTCGCGCGGCGCACGCCATGCCAGAAGGCTGGCGACTTCGTAGGCTTCGGATGCGACCCAACCCAGGCCTTGCTCGCGCCGCATCGCCTCTAAATCACGCGACAAACCATCCCAGCCGCCGAGGCGGATCAGCGTCGGGTCGAGCCGGCGCGGCAGCGGAAACGGCGCGGCGACGCCCTGCACATAGGCCAAGGCGGTGATGGCCAGGCCGAACGCGACCGCAGGCCGCCATAGCCGCCACCCCAGGCCGGCAGCGCAGATCGCGGCAGCGGGATAAATGATGGCCGGCCAGTTCGCCTGCACCCGGTCCCCAACAGCATGCTGCACGAATACCGCGAGGCCCGGCACCGTCATCGCCGCCAAAAGCGACCACGCCGGGTCACGCAGGGCAGAGCGCCGCGCCGCAACCCAAATGCCAGCCGCGAACAGCGCAAACACGATCGGGGTCGCAAGCCCGGCCTGCCCGCCGACCAGTTCCGTCAAGTGCTGCAAGGCTGCGGCAGGGTTCCAGTCGCCGTTGCGGCCGCCCTGGCGGATGAAACTGGCCCAGGCGTGATCCGCGTTCCAAATGACCACCGGCGCGAACACCGCAGCCGCGGCCACGCCGCCCAGCCAAAGCCACAGGCTGCGGAACCAGTGGCGCAGGCCCGGCACCCACGCCAGCCACAGCACGATGCCGACACCGAGGAAGCCGCCAGTGTATTTGCTGGCCATGGCGCAACCTGCGGCGAGGCCGGCGGCCAGCCACCAACGGCCGTCGCCGGACCGCAGCAGCCGCGCCAGCGCCCACAGGGTTGCGGTCCAGAACAGCAGCAACGGGGTGTCCGGCGTCATCGTCACCGCGCCCACCCCAACAAGCAGCGTGCCGTTCAGCAGCGCCGCCGCCGGCACACCCACGCGACGCCCCGGAAACAGGTCGGCCGCCGCAAGCGCGAGCAGCACGGACCCGGCCGCGGCCGACAGCGGCCCCAGCAGCCGCACGCCCAGCGCGTCTTGGCCTGCCAGCCATGTCCCGGCCCATATCCACAAAGCCACCATCGGCGGATGGTCGAGATAGCCCGGCGCCAATGCGTGCGACCACACCCAGTAATACGCCTCGTCGCCGGACAGAGGCGTGAAAGCGGCCACAACGAGCCGCACCAGGGTCAGGGCAAACAGGGCGAGGACCGGCATGGCCGCCGGACGCGCCGCCCCGCGCAGATGCGTCAAACGATCCATTGCAATCAAATCGGAAAGCCGGACGATCGCAGCCGCAGGAAGCCGCACCGCAACCCCGGAGCATCGATTGTGATCTCGTTCATCGCCGACATCATCATCGGCGGCCTCGCCGGCGTGGTGGCCAAGTTCCTCATGCCAGGCCGCGATCCCAGCGGCTTCGTCATAACCATCCTGCTCGGCATCGCCGGCGCGGTGGTGGCGACCTTCCTCGGCCAGTCGCTTGGCTGGTATCGTCCGGGGCAGTCGGCCGGCTTCATCGGCGCAGTGGTCGGCGCGGTCATCATCCTGGCGGTCTATCGCATGGTCGCGCGCAGGCGAACGTACTGACCTCACACGCAGCGCCGCTACAGCGGCACGCCGGCCAGATTACGGCTGGTGCGGATCGTCTGCAGCGTCTGCACGCGGCTGACCGAGGGCGCGCCGGTCAAGCGCCGGGTCAAGGCATTCTCATGCGCCGTGTCGCGCGCGACCAGGCGCAGCAAGAAGTCGCCGCCGCCGCGTATCATGTGGCACTCCCGCACCTCGGGCCACTCCGCCACCTCGGCCTCGAACGCCGACAGCACCGCGTCCTTCTGGCTATCCAGGCCGATCAGCGCGAAGAACACGATCTCCCATCCCAGGCGGGCCGGATCGGTGTCGGCGTGGTAGCCGCGTATGATGCCGGCCTCCTCGAGCCGACGGACCCGGCGCAGGCAGGGCGGCGCGGTGATGTCGGCGCGCCGGGCCAGCTCGACGTTGGTCATGCGGCCATCGACCTGCAGTTCAGATAGGATGCGGCGGTCGATCTCGTCCAACTCCGCAACTTCGCTGTCTCCAAGCTTCATCGAAACAATCATCCCATCCAGCGCGCAACAATATTACGGATGCCTCAGCGTGAACACCCTTTGGGTCCAGCGTCGCTTGCACGGCGTGTCCCGCCGCCGATATTGTTGAGGCATCAAGGGAACCAAGCCGCTATGCCGCAGACGATTCGCACGCAGGTCTTGATCATCGGCGCCGGGCCGGCCGGCTATACCGCCGCCATCTATGCTGCGCGGGGCGGACTTGACCCGGTGCTGGTGTCGGGCATGCAGCCCGGCGGCCAGTTGATGATCACGACCGACGTCGAGAACTACCCGGGGTTCGAGACCGCCATCCAAGGCCCATGGCTGATGGAGCAGATGGCGAAACAGGCCGAGCACGTCGGCACACGGGTGATCAACGACTTGTTGATGGCGGCCGATTTTTCCCGCCAGCCTTTCCGCTGCACCGGCGACTCGGGTGACGTGTATCTTGCAGACACCGTCGTGATCGCGACCGGGGCGCAGGCGCGCTGGCTCGGCCTGCCGTCCGAGAAGCGGCTGCAGGGCGCCGGCGTGTCGGCCTGCGCGACCTGCGACGGGTTCTTTTACCGCGGCAAGCGGGTGGCGGTGATCGGCGGCGGCAACACCGCGGTCGAGGAGGCGCTGTATCTGACCCACCACGCCGATAAAGTAACGCTGGTGCACCGCCGCGACAGCCTCCGCGCCGAGAAAATCCTGCAGCGCCGGCTGTTCGCGCATCCCAAGATCAACGTCTTGTGGGACAGCGCCGTCGAGGAGATCACCGCCGGCGGCCAGCCCGAGGTCGTGACCGGCGTCACCCTGCGCAACATCCGCAGCGGCGCCACCAGCCACCTGCCGGTCGACGGCGTGTTCATCGCCATCGGCCATATGCCCAACACCGTCATCTTCCGCGGCCAGGTGGAGCTGGACGACGAGGGCTATGTCGTCACCAAGCCCGGCCTGACCCAGACCTCGGTTCCCGGGGTGTTCGCCGCCGGCGACGTTCAGGACAAGCTCTGGCGCCAAGCGGTCACCGCCGCCGGCACCGGCTGCATCGCGGCGCTTGAGGCGGAAAAGTATCTCACCCTCCAAGTCCAACCGGCGGCGGTCGCTGCGGAGTAGCATTTCCGACAGCGGACGCTGCGGAGTAGCATTTCCGACAGCGGTAGCGGCGGAATAGCCTATTGCCTGATTTGCTGTTTAGGTTGTGAGGTATCCCCGGGCCGAGTCGTTTGGGGCCGGATCGACGGGGGAACAGGGTAGGCATGGATTGGGATAAGCTGCGGGTGTTCCACGCCGTTGCCGAGGCTGGCAGCTTCACCCACGCTGGGGAGACGCTGAACCTTAGCCAGTCCGCGGTCTCCCGCCAGATCTCGGCGCTGGAGGAGGCGCTGCAGGTGCCGCTGTTCCATCGGCACGCCCGCGGCCTGATCCTCACCGAACAGGGCGAAAGCCTGAACCGCACGGTGCGGGAGGTATTCGCCAAGCTCGCGATGACCGAGGCCCTGCTCACCGAGAGCAAGGAAAAGCCGGCGGGCCGGATCAAGGTGACCACGACGGTCGGCTTCGGCTCCGCTTGGCTCGCGCCACGGCTCCAGGGTTTCCTCGACATGTATCCCGACGTCACCATGACCCTGCTGCTGGACGATGCCGACCTCGATCTCGCGATGCGCGAGGCCGACGTCGCCATACGGATGCACGCGCCGAAGCAGCCGGACCTGGTGCAGCGGCATCTGTTGCAAATCCACTGGCTGGTCGTGGCGCATCCGGACTATCTGGCGAAGCACGGCACGCCAACGCGGCCAGAGGAGCTGGACGACCACAAGATCATCTTGTTCGGCGATTACCGCCCGCCGGTCGCCGATATCGACTGGCTGGCGGAGGCCGGGCGGCGCGCCGGGCAGCCGCGACGCGCGTTGCTGGAGGTGAACAGCCTGCACGCCATGGCGTTGGCGATCCGGTCGGGCATGGGCATCGGCGTGCTGCCCGACTGGATGACGGACGACATCGAGGGCCTGACCCGGCTGCTGCCGGACCTGAAAGCGCCGAAGGTCGACGTTTACTTCGTGTATCCGGAGGAGCTGCGCAATTCCAAGCGCGTCGCGGTGTTCCGGGACTTTCTACTGGCCCGGCTGCAGGAGTTGCATTAAGCGCATTGCAGCAGGCGGGCGGCCGCCTCGGTCCCGCTCAGGAACGCGCCGCCCACGGTGCCGGCCAGCCCGTCGGTGCGGCAGGCCTCGCCGGCGAACAGCAGCCGCTCTGCCGGGAACGCGGCTTCCAGTTGCCGTCGCATCCCGGCCTGGCCCGGTGGCGCGTAGGCATATGACCCGAGCGTGAACGGGTCCGTGCCCCACCCGGTCACCACTGCGCCGTCGGCAAATCGCTCCGCGGCGCTGCCCAGCATGGCGCGCAGCTTAGTCCGGGCAAAAGCCTCGGCCGCCGCAGGGTCGGCCGCCAATGCCCATGCGGCCCGCCCGCCAACGAAGCCCACGACGTGGTCCATGCCGCGCGGCCAGGCGATAAAGGCGCTGGCGGCGCTGTCAACACGCATTTGCCGGACAAGGCCCGTGTTCGGCGCAAGCCCAAGACGGTCCGGCCCGGCTGCCCGCAGCGCGACCTTAGACAGAAGTCCCATGGGCAATCCGGCGATGGCGGCCTGCACGTCGTGCGGCAGCGCCGGGGTGAAGCGGATTGCACCCGACGCCAGGACACCCGTGGACACGGTGACGATGCACGCCCCAGCACGGATTGTGCCGCGCAGCGTCTCGATGCGGACGCCGGCCGTGCCGTCCCAGGCAATCGCAGTCACCGGGGTCGCGAGTTCAGCATCCGTTGCGAGGCGTCGTGCGACGAACGCGCCCAAACCTCCGCTTACGGTCAAGTTGGGGCCATCGAGGCGGTTCCGGCGCCAGTCGCGGACACTCAACGCGTCGGCGTCGGCGGCGGCGATGATGGCTCCCTCCCATCCCGCGACCGTGGCCGCCCAAGGGTCGTCCCGCATCGACGCCATCGCCTCGGCGAGGCTCCGGTCCGGCTGGCCTGCGGCCAAGGCCGGCCCCACCACCGCATCCAATCGGTCCCAAGCGGCTTCATAGGCTGCGGCTTCCGCTGCGTCGGCGCGGTTGCCTTCGACGAACAGAAGTTCGGTCCGCGCGTCATCGGAGTTTGTCAGCGCATCCTCGGCCGGGTCGGCGAGCGCCACCAACGGATTGCGCTGGGCCGCATGCAGCCAGGATGCCCCGTGGTCGAACGCAGCGAAACCAAGCGCTGCCGGTTTTTCAGTGAAAGCACGTCCGCCGATTCGACTGGATGCCTCAAGGAGCGTGACCGGCACGCCTCGCCGGCGCAGGTGCCGCGCGGCGGCCAGCCCGGCCACGCCTGCCCCAATGATCGCAACGCCGTCAGCCCACAGTGAGCCGCTCATTGGGCAGGTCGGATTTCAGCAAGCAATCGTCTCACCCATTCTCCTTATGTTTGTTACGTTAGGCCCATGATACCAGCCGAGCGTAGCCGTGCCAATGCTCGGTGTCTCATAGTCAGGGCAATCGCTTGAACGGTTCAGGAATTCCGTCGGGGGCTGACGCACCACGACTTCCTGCGCCCGTCTTCCACAATGATCTCAACCCCCTGCGTTCCGGCGCCGGGTCCCAAAGCATGGCCACCGTCCGGAACATGGCCATGAACCTGCTGCGCGGCCCAAAGGACAAGCACAGCCTCAGGCCGGGCGGAAATCAGCCGCTTGGGACACCGCCTGTCTCGAAACCTTGCTCTGGCAATCAGCTTGAGAGCGTTTCAAGCAGTTGCCCTGCTTTAACCGGGTTCGGTGTTGACGCAGCACGGCGAACCAATATAGAACGAAGCCGGTTGCTGCTTTGTTCTAGATGTGTTTCACTATGTCTGCTGCCCTCCAAACCGGGCGCGAAAGAGAACCGCCATGTTGACGCGTAAACAGCACGAGCTGCTGAGCTTTATCGACGCCCACCTGAAGTCGACCGGATTTTCCCCGAGCTTTGAGGAAATGAAGGAGGCTTTGCAGCTTCGGTCTAAGTCCGGCATCCATCGATTGATTTCAGCGCTTGAGGAACGTGGCTTCCTGCGCCGGCGTCATCATCGAGCCCGGGCGCTCGAAGTTGTGCGGCTGCCGAACGAAAACGGGCGGGACGTCGTGGCGGCGGCTGTTTCAGCGCCATTTGCCCCAAACGTCATCCGAGGCGATTTTTCGGGGCGGTTCCCCGCTGTGCGCGCAGCGAACGAGGCGGCGGCTGTGCATCTGCCGCTTTATGGACGCATCGCCGCCGGTTTGCCGATCGAGGCTCTGCGCGACCAGGGCGCGCAGATCGAGGTGCCGTTGGCATTGTTGGGCAACGGCGAGCACTATGCGCTCGAAGTTGCAGGCGACTCGATGATCGAGGCCGGGATTATTGACGGCGACACCGTCGTGATCCGCAAGGGAGACACGGCCGACAATGGCCAGATCATCGTGGCCCTGATCGACGACGCCGAGGTGACGCTGAAGCGGCTGCGCCGGCGGGGCAATTCTGTGGCGCTGGAGCCTGCCAACCAGCGTCATGAGATACGCATTTTTCCTGCCGACCGGGTCAAGGTGCAGGGTAGCCTGGTCGCCTTGCTGCGGCGTTACTAGTTATTCGGCTATCGCGGGCGGCAGGTCGTCCGTCGGCGCCATCGGTAGGTTGGGCACGGAACGGCTCGCTGTCGGCAAGCCCGGAACCCAGGGCCGGCTGCCGCGGTCGGCGCGGTCGGACAGTATGCGTGGGCCCGCGTCCGCCAGCCAGACGGCGTATGCGCCGTCCCGCCAGACGCTGAACCGGTCGATATAGGGGATAGCTGCCGGGCACTCCCCACGCGCGGGTTCGGCGGAAATCAACAGGGTGACCCCGATGCAATCCGGCCGGGCGGTGCTGCGTAGGATTAGGACTTGGTCCCGGTCGTGCAGGATACGGCATGCATCAAGGCTGCATGACGGGGGTTCGCCGGTCCGCATCGGCAGCAGCGGCCCGGACGCGAGATGGCTTTCCCAAGCGTCCCGAACGAACCTGGACGCGCCCGAGTGGGATTGCAGGTAGTAGTGCCCGTCCCAGACAGCAATCAGCCGTGCTTCCGACGAGATCAGGATATCCGGTGCGGGCGCCGTGACCGGCGACAGCAAGCCGAGCAGCATGACCGGAACGCCCGCCAGCCGCATGCGCGAGCGCCAAAGCCCCAGCCAAGCCAGCCCGGCGCTGAACACGCAAAGACCCCAGCCAGGCATGTGCGGGACGGCCATGGTTGCGGCCGGCCAGGCCGACACCGTGCGGGCGATCCATAGGATTGCGCCGATTCCCCATCCCATTGGCGCCAACGGCAGCCATTCAAGCCCGACCGGCATCAGCGCCAATGCGATCAATCCGAGCGGCATCACCCAGAATGCCGTGAGCGGCACGGCAGCGACGTTGGCGACAATGAAATAGATCTGGAAATGGCCAAAGTGGTAGGCGCCGAATGGGGCCGAGGCGGACCCTGCGAGCAGGCTGGTCAGCGCGAGCGCCACGACATGCGACGCCATCCGCCGGCCCCATCCCTGGCCGTGCAGCCGGGTCAACAGGGGGCGCAGCGCTTCGTAGCCGGCGATCAGCGCGAGGACGGCGGAGAAGCTCATGCCGAAACTCACTCCCACGACCTCGTTTGGCGCGATCAGCATCAGCACGGACGCCGCCAGCGCCAAGCCCCGCAGCGATAGCGCCCGGCGTCCGAGCAGCAATCCCAGCGTCACCAATGACGCCATGGCGAAGCTGCGCATGATCGGCAAGTGCGCCCCGGTCAGCAGGAGGTAGGCACCGCCGGCCGCGAGCGCCGCCCCGGCGGCGATGGCCTTGGTTGGCCAATGCAGGGCGGCACGCTCGGACAGCGCCAGCGCGAACCGGGTCGCGCCCATCACCAAGCCCATGACGATGCCGATATGCAGCCCGGCCACCGCCAAAAGATGCGCCAGGCCCGAGTCGCGGAACGCCTCGCGGTCGCGCTGCGGGATGGCGGTCGTCGTGCCGGTCAGCAAGGTGGCCGCAACCGCGCCCGCCGGACCCGGCAAGCCCGCGATCGCCCGGCCCGCAATCCAATCGCGCGCGCCCTGCAGCATGGCAGATGCTCCCTGCGGCGGCGCCTGCTCCAGGATTTCGGATGGGTTCAGCGCATAGCCGGACCCGCCCAGCCCGGAGAAGAACGCATCCCGCTGCAGATCCCAACCGCCTGGATACGCCGGCGCCGACGGCGGACGGATCAAGGCCCGCACCCGCACCCGGTCGCCAGCGGCCATCACGGCCATATCCGCCCGATGCAGGCGAATCCGCAGCAGCCGGGCCATCGGCGGCTTGTCCGGGTCCAGCCGCACGCCGGAAAGCGTCACGCGGCGGCCTTCCGGCAGCATGTCCACGCTGCGCACCACGCCAGTCAGGATGACCGCCCGCGTCGGCAGCGCCTCGATCGGCAGGGCGCGCCAGGTTGCCGCCTGTCCCGACAGGAACCCAAGCGCTGCCGCAAGGCCCGCCAATGCCAACACCCGTCCGACCGGCGCACGCCAGGCCGCGACGCAGGCCAGCAGGGCAATCAGGACAGCGGCAGCGCCAACCCAGACGTTTGGCTCGGCACGCTGGTCGAAGTATGCGAGCACCCCGGCGCCCATGAAAACAGACAGCCAAGGGACGAAGCGGCCGCGTTCCGCCTCAATCCAGCTATGCCACCGGGCAAGCAGCCACGTCGCCCGGAGCGCGCCATACGCCGCAATCGCCTGTTGCAATGGACCTCCTTGCGATATCGTATAGATATTGCGCTCCCGACGCCATCGTTCGGCAGGTCATCACTGGGGCACGTCATCACTGGGCGTCCCGTCACCGGGCATGTTAGGAAGCGCACATGCCCGTCCGCACTCGTTTCGCCCCCAGCCCTACCGGCCAGCTCCACATCGGCGGCGCCCGCGTGGCGCTGTTCAACTTCCTGTTCAGCCGGCACCACGGCGGCGAATACCTGCTGCGGATCGAGGACACCGACCGCGAGCGCAGCACCGACGCCAACACGCAGGTCATCCTGGACGCGCTGGAGTGGCTGGGCCTGTCGCCCGACCAGCCCCCGGTATTCCAGTCCACCCGGCAGGCCCGCCACGTCGAGGTTGCCCAGCAGATGCTGGCCAGCGGCCATGCCTATCTGTGTTTCTGCACCCCCGACGAGCTGCGGGACATGCGCGAGCGCGCCGTCGCCGCCGGCCGTCCGCCCCGTTATGATGGGCGATGGCGGGACCGCGACCCGGCCGAAGCACCGCCGGGCGTGAAACCGGTGATCCGGCTCCGCGCACCGCAGGCCGGGGAGACGCTGGTCGAGGACCTGGTCCAAGGCAGCGTCCGCGTCGCCAACGCCGAACTCGACGACATGATCATCCTGCGCAGCGACGGCTCGCCCACCTATCTCCACGCCGTCGTCGTCGACGACCATGACATGGCCATCACTCACGTGATCCGCGGCGATGACCACCTGACCAACACGTTCCGGCAGATGCAGATCTACCAGGGCATGGGTTGGGAGCTGCCGCGCTTCGCCCACTTGCCGATGATCCACGGCGCGGACGGCGCCAAGCTGTCGAAGCGCCACGGGGCTGTCAGCGTGCTGGAGTTCCGCGAGCAGGGCTTCTTGCCTGAGGCGATGTGCAATTACCTGCTCCGCCTCGGCTGGGGCCACGGCGACGCCGAGGTGCTGGACCGCGCCGAAGCCATCACCCTGTTCGACCTGGACGGCGTGGGCAAGGCCGCGAGCCGGATGGATTTCTCCAAGCTGCTGCATATCAACGGCGTCTGGCTGCGCCAAGCCGATGACGGCCGGCTGACGCACGAGGTGGTGCAGCGGCTCGCCGCGACGCATGGCTTGCATGCCGACGAGCTTGGCGTGGCACGCATCCGGATGCTCATGCCAGGGCTGAAAGAGCGTGCAAAGACATTGATCGACCTGACTGAAAGTGCAGCGTTCTTGCTTCGGCCTGTCCCTCTGCCATTCGAGCCGAAGGCCCTGGCGCTGCTGACGCCGGAGGCCAAGACGACGCTGCAGCAGGTCGCCCCCGCCCTCGCCGCGACCGACTTCACCCCAGGCGCCCTCGACGCCGCGCTCCGGAGTTTCGCCGAGGCGGCCGGCCGCAAGCTGGGCCAGGTCGCGCAGCCGCTCCGCGCCGCATTGACCGGCAGCACCATGAGCCCCGGCATCGACGCGACGCTCGCCGCCCTGGGCCGTGACGAGGCCCTAGCCCGCATCGCCCTAGCCGCAAGCTGATGCACTACCCGCACCGCCATCTGCTCGCGATCGAGGGCATGCATCCGCCCGAGATCGCCTATCTGCTCGACCTCGCCGAGAGCTACGTATTGTTGAACCGGTCGGGCAAGACCCAGCGCGACCTGCTGCGTGGACGCACCCTGATCAACCTGTTCTATGAGGACAGCACCCGCACGCGCACCAGCTTCGAGCTGGCCGGCAAGCGGCTGGGCGCCGACGTGATCAACATGTCGGTCTCCACCAGCAGCGTGAACAAGGGCGAGACCCTGCTCGACACCGCCGCCACCCTCAACGCGATGCGCTGCGACCTGCTGGTGGTGCGCCACGACCAGTCCGGCGCGCCGAACCTGTTGGCGCAAAAGGTTTCCTCGGCCGTGATCAACGCCGGCGACGGCACGCACGAGCATCCGACGCAGGCGCTGCTGGACGCGCTGACGCTCCGCCGCCGCCGTGGCACGCTGGAGGGCTTGCTGGTGGCGATCTGCGGCGACGTGACGCACAGCCGGGTCGCGCGGTCGAATATCCATTTGCTGGGCGCCATGGGATGCCGCGTCCGGGTGATCGGGCCGCCGACCTTGATCCCGGCAGCCGTGGCCAGCCTTGGGGTCGAGGTGTTCCACGACATGGAGGCCGGGCTGCGCGGCGTCGACGTCGTCATGATGCTGCGGCTGCAGCGCGAGCGCATGTCGCGCGGCCTGGTGCCCAGCGCCCGCGAGTATTTCCGCTTCTTCGGCCTGGACGCGGCGAAGCTCGCCTGGGCCAAGCCCGACGCCCTGGTGATGCATCCAGGCCCGATGAACCGCGGCGTCGAGATCGACAGCGCCGTCGCCGACGACCCCGCGCACAGCGTCATTGGCGAGCAGGTCGAGATGGGCGTCGCGGTGCGCATGGCGGTGCTGGACGTGCTTTCCCGCAGTGGCCGCCGCAATGGCTGACCTGTTCTTCACCAACGTCCGCCTGATCGATCCTGCCAGCGGCCTCGACCAGCCGGGCCAATTGCTGGTGCAGGCCGGACGCATCGCCGATTTCGGACCCTCCCTCGGCCGGCCCGATGCGCCAGTAATCGACGGCGATGGCGCCATCCTGTGTCCCGGCTTGGTCGACATGCGCGCCGCCCTTGGCGAGCCCGGCTATGAATACCGCGAAACCATCGCCTCGGCCGCCGCCGCCGCGGCTTCGAGCGGCATCACCACCCTTGCCGCCCTGCCGGACAGCCTGCCCGCCATCGACGACCCGGCGCTCGTCCGCCTGTTGCGCGCCTGGGGCGAGGAGGCCGGCAGCCTGGACATCCTGCCCTATGCCGCCGTGACCCGTGGCTGCCAAGGCAAGGAGATGGCCGAGATCGGCCTGCTGCGTGAAGCCGGGGCGGTCGCCTTCACCGACGGGCGCCGCGCCATCGGCGACGCCCGGATGATGCGGCTGGCCTTGTCCTATGCCCACGGCTTCGGCGCCCGCATCGTCCAGCACCCCGAGGACCCGGCCCTTGCCGACGGCGGCGCCGCGACCGAGGGCGAGCTCGCGACGCGCCTGGGCCTCCCCGGCATTCCGGCTGCGGCGGAGGCCATCCTCGTCGCCCGCGACATCCGGCTCGCGCAACTGACCGGCGGCGCGCTGCATTTCGCCCATGTGTCCACCGCGGAGGCGCTGATGCTCATCCGCCGCGCGAAGCAGGACGGCGTCGACGTGACCTGCGACACCGCCCCGCCCTACTTCGACCTGAACGAGACGGCGATTGGCGATTTCCGCACCTACGCAAAACTGTCGCCGCCGCTGCGGCCCGAAGCCGACCGGGTCGCGGTATGCGAGGGCCTAGCGGACGGCACGATCGACGCCATCGCCTCCGACCACCAGCCGCGCGATGCCGACGACAAGCGGCTGCCCTTTGCTCTGGCTTCCCCTGGCGGCGCCGGGCTTGCGACCTTGCTGGGCGTGACGCTCGCCCAGGTGCACGGCAACGGCTTGCCATTGCTCAGGGCGCTCGATCTGCTCACGTCGCAGCCGGCGCGGGTGCTGGGCATCGACGCCGGCCGGCTTGCGAAGGGCGCCACGGCCGACTTGTGCCTGTTCGACCTCGAACGCATTTGGAAGGTCGAGGCCGGTTCGCTGCCGGGCAAGGCGCCGAACACCCCATTCGACGGACGCGCGCTGGAGGGCCGGGTGGTTGGCACTTGGAAGGCCGGACGCCGGGTGTTCGGATGACCGATGGCATCACAGCGGCTGCGGTCGTGGCGTTCGCCTATCTGCTCGGGTCCATTCCGTTCGGCTGGCTGCTCGCGCGTGTCGCCGGGCTTGGCGACATTCGCGCAATCGGGTCTGGCAACATCGGCGCGACCAACGTGCTGCGCACCGGGCGAAAGGACATTGCGGCGCTGACCTTGGCGCTCGACGCCGCCAAGGGAGCGGTTGCGGTGCTGGCGGCGTGGTCCCTGGCCGGCCCGGCCTGGGCGCTGGTTGCCGGCGTCGTCGCCGTGATCGGCCATTGCACCTCGATCTGGATGCGCGGCCAGGGCGGCAAGGGCGTCGCGACCGGGCTTGGGGCCATCGCCGCCATGGCTTGGCCGGTGGGCCTAGCCTGCTGCGCCGCGTGGCTCGCGGTGGCCCGGCTGAGCCGGCTGTCCTCGGCCGGCTCCCTCGCGGCCTTCGCGCTGGCGCCGATTTTCATGCTGGCCTGGCGTGATGCGGATGCGGCCTTGGCGACCGCAGCCGTCGGCGCAATCGTATTCTACCGCCACTCCGGCAACATCCGCCGCCTGATTGCCGGCACCGAACCGCGCATCGGCCAGGGCCGGTGAGCCCGGCCGAGCTGCTCGACCGCCTGCGCCTGGCCCGCACCGATGGGGTTGGGCCGGTGACATACCGCCGCCTGCTGAGCCGCTACGCCACCGCGGCGGAGGCGCTGGACGCCCTGCCCGGCCTCGCCAAATCCGGCGGACGCGCCTCGCCGCCGGTGATCCCGACTGCGGGCGTCGCGCAGCGGGAAATAGACAGCGTAGCCAAGATGGGTGGCCGCATCTTGGCCTTGGGCGGGCCGGACTACCCGCCGCTGCTGGCCTTGCTCGATGCAGCCCCGCCGGTGCTCACCGTGCTGGGCGACGTGGGAGCGCTCGCCGCGCGGGCCGTCGCCATGGTGGGCGCGCGAAATGCCTCGGCCAACGGCCAGCGCATGGCGGAGATGCTGGCGGCCGACCTGGCGCTCGCCGGCCTGGTCGTGGTGTCCGGCATGGCGCGCGGGATCGACGCCGCCGCGCATGCCGGCGCATTGGGCACCGGCCGTACGGTCGCGGCCATCGCGAGCGGGATCGATATCGCCTACCCTCCGGAAAATGCGGCGCTGCAGCGGCGCATCGCCGAGGGCGGCGCGGTGGTCGCCGAGGCGCCGTTCGGCACCGCTCCCCAGGCCCGGCATTTCCCCAGGCGCAACCGCGTGATCGCCGGGCTGTCGCTCTGCGTCGTGGTGGTCGAGGCCGCGCCGCAGTCCGGCAGCCTCATCACCGCGCGCATCGCGCTGGACGAGGGCCGCGAGGTGTTCGCAGTGCCAGGCTCCCCGCTCGACCCGCGATGCCGGGGGTCCAACGACCTGATCCGGTCGGGCGCTCACCTCACCGAAACGGCCGCGGACGTGCTGGCCAACCTGCCCGACCATCCAAGCCGGGACGGCCTCGCAAGGTCGCCGATGTTTGCCCATGGCGCGGCGCCAGGCATGGCGGAGCCGCCGCCCGAGGCAATCAGCCCGGCGCAAAATCCCGACGCCGTGCGAAGCCGGGTGATAGAGTTGCTGGGTTATTCACCTACGGCGGTTGACGATCTGGTTCGGCGCTGCCAGTTCTCGGCATCCGTCGTGGTCACGGCGCTGCTGGAACTGGAGCTGGCCGACCGGGTGGAGATGCTGCCGGGCAACCAGGTCGTATTGGTTGGATAGGGCGGGCGCCCAGCCGTCATCGTTCGCCTAGGGCTTCAATTTCGGTCCTCCATCGCCATAAAGGATGCCATGACTGACGTCGTCGTCGTCGAATCGCCCGCCAAGGCCAAGACAATAAACAAATATCTCGGGGACGGGTTTACCGTGCTCGCGAGCTTTGGGCATGTCCGGGACCTGCCGCCCAAGGACGGCAGCGTGCGGCCGGAGGAGGGGTTCGCGATGGACTGGGCTGCCGATGAGCGCGGCAACCGGCAGGTCTCGGCCATCGCCAAGGCCTTGAAGGGCGCGCATACGCTTTACCTCGCCACCGATCCGGATCGGGAGGGCGAGGCGATAAGCTGGCATGTACGCGCCATGCTTGAGGACAAGAAGGCGCTGCGGGGCGTGGATGTGCGCCGCATCACCTTCAACGAGATTACCCGCAGCGCCATCGAGTTCGCGATGGAGCATCCGCGCGAGCTGGACCAGCCGCTGATCGAAGCCTATCTGGCCCGGCGCGCGTTGGACTATTTGGTCGGGTTCACCTTGTCGCCCGTGCTGTGGCGCAAGCTGCCGGGCAGCCGCAGCGCCGGGCGGGTGCAGTCGGTGGCTCTGCGGCTGGTGTGCGAGCGCGAGGGGGAGATCGAATCGTTCCGCCCGCGCGAGTACTGGACCGTCGAGGCGCATTTCCTGACCCCGGCCGGAGCCCCGTTCGTCGCCCGGCTGACCCACCTCGACGGCAAACGGCTGGACCAGTTCGACCTGAACACCGAGGCCCTGGCCCACCGCGCCAAAGCCGCGGTGGAGGCGGACCTGTTCACCGTCGCGAGCGTCGAGCGCAAGCGGGTGAAGCGCAACCCGCCGGCGCCGTTCACGACGTCGACGCTGCAGCAGGAGGCCAGCCGCAAGCTCGGCATGGGCACCCAAGCCATCATGCGCTGCGCCCAGCAGCTTTATGAGGGCGTGGAGCTCGACGGCGAGACGACCGGGCTGATCACCTACATGCGGACCGACGGCGTGCAGATGGCGCGCGAGGCCACCATGGCGATCCGCGAGCATTTGGGCGAGGCATACGGCCCGGCTTACGTGCCGGCGGCGCCGCGCGAATACTCCAGCAAGGCGAAGAACGCGCAGGAGGCGCATGAGGCGGTGCGGCCGACCGACGTGGCACGCACGCCGGACAGCGTCGCGCGCTACCTCGATCCCGAGCAGCGGCGGCTCTATGAGCTGATCTGGAAGCGCGCCATCGCCTCGCAGATGCAGTCGGCCGAGCTGGACCAGGTGGCGGTGGACATCGCTGGCGAGCGCACCCGGCTGCGCGCCACCGGCTCCATCGTGGCTTTCGACGGTTTCCTGAAGCTGTATCGCGAGGACGTGGACGATGCGCCGGAAGGCGCCACGGTCGCAGACGAGAGCCGGATGCTGCCGCCGATGCACGAGCGCGATCCATTGACCCGCGGAGCAGTCGACGCCGGCCAGCACTTCACCCAGCCGCCGCCGCGTTATTCGGAGGCGAGTCTGGTCAAGAAGATGGAGGAACTGGGCATCGGGCGGCCCTCCACCTATGCCTCGATCCTGACGGTGCTGCGCGACCGCAGCTACGTGCGCCTGGAGAATAAGCGCTTCCTGCCGGAGGACCGCGGCCGGCTGGTCACCGCGTTCCTGACCAGCTTTTTCGAGCGCTACGTCGACAGCAACTTCACGGCGTCGCTCGAAGAGCAATTGGACGACATCTCCGGCGGCCGGGCGGACTGGCGCGCGGTGATGCAGGCGTTCTGGGAGCACTTTTCCCGCGCCGTCGAGCAGACCCGCGACCTGAAGATCAGCGACGTGATCGACGCGCTCGACCACGATTTGGGCCAGCATTTCTTTCCGGCAAAGGCCGATGGCAGCGACCCGCGGCTGTGCCCGGCGTGCCATGAGGGCCGGCTCGGGCTAAAGCTCGGACGCCATGGCAGCTTCATCGGCTGCGCGAACTACCCGGAGTGCCAATACACCCGGCGCCTCGCGATCGACACCGGGGAGGATGGTGGCGAGACCCTCAAGGAGGGCATGCGCGAGCTGGGCCACCATCCCGATACCGGGGAGGCCGTGACGGTGCGGCGCGGCCCCTACGGCATCTACGTGCAGAAGGGCGAGGCGAACCCCGAAGACAAGAAATACAAGCCGCGCCGCACGTCGTTGCCCAAGGGCGTCGAGGGCGACCAGTTAACGTTGGAACACGCGCTGGCATTGCTGTCGCTGCCCCGGTTGGTCGGCATCCATCCCGACCGGCAGGAGCCTTTGGAGGCGGGCATCGGACGGTTCGGGCCATTCATCCGCATGGGCAGCGTGTATGCGTCGCTCGACAAGGACGACGACGTGCTGTCGGTCGGGCTCAACCGCGCCGTGGACGTGATGGCGAAGAAGCTGGACAGCGTGCGGTCGCTCGGCCCGCATCCGTCCGACAAGGAGCCGGTGATGGTGCGCAAGGGGCGGTTCGGCCCCTATGCCCAGCACGGTCTGCGGGTCGCCAACCTGCCGCGCGAAGTGTCGATGGACGACATGACGCTGGAGAGCGCCGTCGCCTTGCTGGCGGAGAAGGGCAAGGTGCTGAAGGCCAAGCCGGGCCAGAAGGGGAAAAAAGCTGCGGCTGCAAAGGTCCCGAAGGCGCCAAAAGCGGGCAGCGCGCCTGCGCCGAAGCGGCCGGCGAAGAAAGCTGCCAAGAAAACCGCCAAGAAGCCTGCGGCAAAGAAGCTTCCCGCCAAGACGACGGCACGGACGGGGACCGCCCGCGAGGCGGGTTAGCGTGGCGCGGCGTCCACCGCCTGACCTTCGAGTGGGCGCATTGCCGTCGCGGGACGCGATCCGCGAGTTCGTCCGCGCCGCCAACGGCCGGGTTGGGAAGCGTGAGATCTCCCGCAAATTCGGCATCGGCCCTGAACTGCGCGCTCCCCTGCGCGCTTTGTTACGCGAACTCGCCGAGGAGGGCGTCATCGCACCAGCCGGACACCGCCGCTTCATGCCGCCGGGCCGCTTGCCAGACCAGATGGTCGTGCGGGTCACCGGCACCGACCGCGACGGCGATGCGGTCGCCCGGCCAGTGGATTGGACCGGCGACGGCCCGCCGCCGATGGTGCTGATGACGCCGGAACGTCGCGGCGTCGCGGCCCTGGCGCCTGGCGAGCGCGTGCTGGCCCGGCTCAGCCCGATCGGCGAGGGCAAATACGAGGGGCGCACGCTGAAACGCCTGTCCGATGAGCCCGGCCGCATCCTCGGCGTGTTCCGCGCGCCGAACCGCCTGGAGCCGACCGACCGCCGCTCCAAGGCCGAGTGGCTGATCCCGCCCGGCGAGGCCGGCGACGCCGAGAGCGGCGAAATCGTCGTCGCAACCCCGCTGCCCCACGCTGGCCTGGGCCTGAAGCCCGCGCGCATCACCGAGCGCCTGGGCCGCATGGGCGATGCCCGCGCCGTCAGCCTGATCTGCATCCACGGGCATGACATCCCGCAGGACTTCCCGGACGACGCATTGAAGGACGCCGCCCGCGCCCGGGCCGTGCCGCTCGGCAAGCGCGAGGACCTGCGCGAAATTCCGCTGATTACCATCGACGGCGAGGACGCCCGCGATTTCGACGACGCCGTGTTCGCCGAGCCGGACGGCGATGGGTTCCGCCTGATCGTCGCCATCGCCGATGTCGCCCACTACGTCCGTCCCGGCGCGCCGCTCGACTGCGCCGCCTGGACCCGCGGCAACAGCGTCTATTTCCCCGACCGCGTGGTGCCGATGCTGCCGGAAGCGCTGTCGAACGGCTGGTGCAGCCTGCGGCCGAACGAGGACCGCGGCTGCCTGTTCACCGAGATGCGGATCGACGCCGCCGGGCGCAAGACGGGGCACCGTTTCGGCCGCGGCCTGATGCGCAGCGCCGCCCGGCTGACCTATACCGAGGTGCAGGGGGCGCACGAAGCGGGATCGGACCTGGGACTGCCCGGTGTCATTTCCCCGCTTTACGCGGCGTTCCGCGCCTTGCTGGGCGCGCGCCAGGCCCGCGGCACGCTCGACCTCGACCTGCCGGAGCGCAAGGTGGTGCTCGAAGCGGGCAAGGTCGTGTCCGTGGCGCCGCGCCCGCGCCTCGACAGCCACCGGCTGATCGAGGAGTTCATGGTCCTCGCCAACGTCGCCGCCGCCGAGGAACTCGAACATCGGCACCTCCCCTGCATGTATCGCGTGCACGCGCCGCCGTCGGAGGAAAAGCTCGCAGCATTGCGCGTCTTCCTGCACGGTCTCGGCATCAGCCTTGCGCCCGGCAACGACCTGCATCCGCGCGACCTCGACCGCGTGCTGCAGAAGGTCGCCGGCACGGAGCAGGCGCCCCTGGTGAACGAGGTCATCCTGCGCAGCCAGTCGCAGGCGGCCTACAGCCCCGACAACATCGGCCATTTCGGCCTCAGCCTGCCGCGCTACGCCCATTTCACCAGCCCGATCCGCCGCTATGCCGACCTGCTGGTGCATCGTGCGCTGGTCAGTGGGCTCAAGCTCGGACTCGGCGGCCTGGCGCCGGACGAGGCGGCGCGGTTCCCGGAAACGGCCGAGCACATCAGCGCCACCGAACGCCGCGCCGCACTGGCCGAGCGGGAGGCGGTCGACCGCTACCTCGCCGCCTACATGGCCGACAAGGTCGGCGCGGTGTTCGCGGCGCGCATCTCCGGCGTCCAGCGCTTCGGCCTGTTCGTGACGCTCGCCGAGTCGGGCGCGAGCGGGCTGATCCCAATGTCGGCGCTGCCCGACGACTATTGGCTCTACGAGGAAGCCACCCAGTCGCTATCCGGCCGCCGCACCCGCATGACCTACCGCCTCGCCCAGGATGTCGAAGTGCGGCTGTCGGAAGCGAGCCCGGTCACCGGCGGCCTGCTGTTCCAAATGGTCTCGCCTGCGCGCCCCGCAGCGTCCGAGCCGCCATCGCCGCGGCCGGCTTCCATCCGGGGGCGTCGGTCCCGGCGCGCATGAAGCCCGCGCTCACCTTGATTTTCCTTTTGCTGACCGGGCCGGCAGTCGCCCAACCCCCCACGTCAATACGCACTGGCTTCCAAGCGGGCCTTGCCACCGCCGTGCTGACCGCATCGTTCGAATTCCTGGGTCCGCGGACGTTGGAGCCGGTGTCGGTGCAGCAGTTCTTGCTTTGGGGGCTGCGCGGCATCACGACGCTCGACGCCGGCCTCACGATCGAGGAGCGCGGCGCTATCCTCGACCTGCGTCAGGCCAACCGCAGCGTGTATCAGCGTCCGGTTCCACCCACGCCCACGCCAGAGGCATGGGGCAACGCCGGGGCGGACCTGATGTCGGCGGCCTGGGAGGTCTCCGATGTCGTGCGCGATGCCGGGACGCAGGGGCTGATCACCAATTTCTTCGACGAGCTGTTCAACCATCTCGACCCCTACTCCCGCTACGTGCCGCCCGGCGCCGCCGATATTGACCGCGCCCGCCGCTCTGGCGAGGCCGGCGCCGGCCTGGTGGTCGCGAAAGTCGGCGGCGCCTTCGTCGTGCAGACCGTCAACGCCGGCGGGACCGGCGCTGGCGCCGGCATCGTCCCGGGTGACCGCATCCTGGCCGTGGACGACCAGCCGACGCGCGGCCAAGGCTTGCCGACGGTCCTGGCGCAAATTGGCGGGTTGGAAGGCACCGACGTCAGCATCAGCCTGCTCGGCCGGAATGGCCGGACGCGCACGGTCGCCGTCGAGCGCGCGGTGATCCCGCCCGAGACGGTATTCGCGCAATGGGACGGGGACATGCTGACGGTCCGCATCGCCGGGTTCAGCCAGGACACGGATCAGCGGCTTGCACGCGAACTTCAGCGCTTCGTGGACTCAGGCGCTGCGGTGCGGCGCCGTCGCGGGGTGGTGCTCGACCTGCGCGGCAACCGCGGCGGGCTGCTGCGGCAGGCGGTCACGGCGACGGACCTGATCCTCGACACCGGGATTGTTGCGACGACGGCAGGACGCGACCCGAATGCGACCCGCGAATGGGCAGCCGGCGCACGCGACATGATCAACGGCGCGCCGGTGGTGGTGCTGGTCGACGGACGCTCGGCGAGTGCGGCCGAGATCATGGCCGCGGCCCTCGCCGACCAGGGCCGCGCGGTCGTCGTCGGCAGCTCGACGCTCGGCAAGGGGCTGGTGCAGACCATCGCGACGCTGCCAAATGGCGGGGAGCTGTTCGTGACCTGGAGCCGCGTGCTGGCGCCGTTGGGCTGGCCAATCCAGGGCTTGGGGGTCTTGCCGCAGGTCTGCACCAGCCAGGGCCAGGACGCGACCATGCAGCAGCTCACCAGCTTGGACCACGGCAAGCAGCGCCTGGCGAATGCGCTCGCCCGGCACGATGCGGCTCGCGCGCCGTTGCCGAACGCCGAGATCGTCGCCTTGCGCAATGCCTGCCCCGCCGCGGAGGGCCGCGATATCGACCTCCTTGCGGCGCGCTACCTGCTGGATCACCCTGCCGCCTATGCCACGGCGCGGCTGCCACGGCCAAGGTTCGAGGAAGCGAAGCCTTGAAACCAGAACGTGCAATCCCGAAGGCGCGCACGCCAGGCTTGACCATGGGAACCGGCATGAGCATGTTCCGCACCTCATGTCGCCCGGCCCGGGCGCACTCCGTTTAGGGATCAGGCTGTGGCCAAGAACAACACCGTGCAGATCAAGCTCGTGTCCACCGCGGACACCGGTTATTTCTATGTGACGAAAAAGAACGCCCGCACCACGACCGGCAAGCTTGAACTCAAGAAATACGACCCGGTCGCGCGCAAGCACGTCTCGTTCAAGGAAGCCAAGATCAAGTAGCGGCGTCTTCCTTCGCCGCGCCACAAAACAACGGTTTTTGAAAAGATTAAGCGGAAGCGAGCGCGCCGTTAACTTCCCGCAAAGCTTTGTCGTGGAAAATGAGACCAAGCGGGACAGAGTGAGACGGTTATGATCGTTGCAAGCCATACAACTAGCCAACCGAAGCCGAGGCAGCCGCTCCGGCCGTCGCTGGCCGACGCCGAAGGCAGCGCTGCTGATCTCCGCCGCATGGAGCGTGAGTTGCGCGCTGCCACGGCCGCCGGGGCCTTCATCCTGCATTATCAACCCCGGCTCTCCCTGGCGTCCGGCACGATCGAAACCAACGAGGCGCTTATCCGCTGGCCCCATCGCAAGCGCGGCCTGATCCCGCCGAACAGCTTCATCCCGCTCGCCGAACGAAGCGACCTCATCAACCTGATCGGCGCCTGGGTCCTGGTCGAAGCCTGCACCGAGGCCGTGGGCTGGGGCCATCATCGCCTGTCCGTGAACGTCTCCGCCCGGCAATTGCAATCCGGTGTCCTCCCCATCCAGTTGGCGATGGCGCTCGAACAGTCTGGGTTGCCGCCTGACCGTTTAGAGCTCGAGCTGACGGAATCGATGCTGGTCGATGGCAGCACCGACACCCTGTTGGCATTGTCGGCGATCCGCGATCTCGGCGTCGGCCTGGCGCTGGACGATTTTGGCACCGGCTTTGCCAGCCTATCCATGCTGAAACGCCTGCCGCTCACGGTCATGAAGCTGGACCGCTCGTTGGTGCGCGACTTGCCGGCCAACCGCGAGGACGCCGCCATCGTCCGGGCCGTGATCGCGACCGGGCACGCCTTGCGGCTGACGGTGGTGGCGGAAGGGATCGAGACCGAGGCCCAGCGCGCCTTCCTGTCCGGCATCGGCTGCGACGAGGGCCAGGGCTATCTATTCAGCCATCCCCTGCCGTCCGACCAACTGCGCCTTAAGCTTGGCGTTAAGCCGTCCTGATCGCTGGCGTGGCTTGCGGCGCGGCGCATCCTACGCCAGCGTTGCGCCATGACCGCCAATGCTGCACTGCCCACGGCCGAGATCGAGGCGACGATCCTCGCGCTGACCACCCAGCGCGGCCCGGCCAAGTCGATCTGCCCGAGTGAGGTCGCCCGCGCGTTGTGGCCTGACTGGCAACCGTTGCTGACCGAGGTGCGCCGGGTTGCCTGCTGCCTTGCCGCGGACGGACAGATAGACATCTTGCGGAAGGGCAAGGTTGTCGAGCCCGCAGGCGTGAAGGGCGTGATCCGCCTGCGCCTGGCGCAACCGGCGGAGACACTCTGATGCGCACGCTTGGACCGGTTCTCGGCGACGCCTGGCGGCTGGCCCTGCCCTACTTCCGCTCCGAGGAAAAGTGGAGCGCCCGCCTGCTGCTCCTGTCCATCATCGTGCTGAACCTATCGCTGGTCGGCGCGACCGTCGTGCTGAACTACTGGAATGGAGCGTTCTTCGACAGCCTGCAGAACAAGGACGGCGCGCTGTTCATCAAGCTCCTGTTCACCTACCGCAGCGGCGAGGCCGGGTTCATGCCGGGCTTCGTGCCGATCGTGCTGATCTTCATCCCCATCTCGATCTATCGAACCTACCTTAACCAGTTGCTGCAAATCCGCTGGCGGCGCTGGATGACCGACCGTCTGCTGAGTGAGTGGCTGTCCGACCGCGCCTACTACACCATCGGCCTGACCACCGACCCGACCGGCCTCGGCGCCGACAACCCGGACCAGCGCATCGCCGACGATCTCAGGCAATATGTGCAGAGCACGCTGTCGCTTGGCCTCAATTTGCTCTCCAATGTCGTTAGTCTGTTCAACTTCGCCTTGATTCTCTGGACGCTCTCCGGCTCTGTGACGCTGCTGGGCATCACCATTCCCGGCTATATGCTCTGGGCGGCTGTGCTCTATGCCTTGGTCGGCAGCGTGCTGACCCACTACGTCGGCCGGCCGCTCGCCATGCTGACCTTCTTGCAGGAAAAGGCGGAGGCGGATTTCCGCTTTTCCCTCGTGCGCCTGCGTGAAAACAGCGAGGGCATCGCGCTGTATGGCGGCGAGAAAACCGAGAAAGCCGGGCTGCTCAGCCGCTTCGCCGCGCTGTTCATGAACTATCGGCTGATCATGAATAAGCAAAAGGCGCTGAATGCCCTGGCAGCCGGCTACGAGCAGGCGGCAAGTATCTTCCCGTTCGTGGTTGCCTCCCCGCGATATTTTGCTGGCCAGATTGCACTCGGCGGGCTGACCCGCACCGCTGGGGCGTTTGCCCGCGTGCAGAACTCGCTGTCATGGTTCATCGACGCCTATCAGGAACTCGCGGCGTGGCGCGCTACGGTGGCGCGGCTCGCGGGGTTTCAGCGCGCGATCACGGTGGCGCGCGGGCTGGCTGACCAGGGCGCACGCCTGCGCCCCGGCGAGGCCGGCGCCATCGTGGCCGACGACCTGCGCCTGACGATGCCGGACGGCACGCCGCTGCTCGGATACTCCGGCGTGCTGTTCCCCAAGGGCCAGTCGACCGCCATCTCCGGTCGCTCCGGCAGCGGGAAATCCACGCTGTTCCGCGCCCTTGCCGGTATCTGGCCCTATGGCGGCGGCACGGTCGAGCGCCCGCCGGGCCGATACCTATTCCTGCCGCAGCGCCCCTATATCCCGCTCGGCACGCTGCGCCACGCCCTTACCTACCCCGCCGACGCTAGCGGCTTCGGCGACAACGTCATCCTCCAGGCACTGGCCGATGCCGGCCTGCCACAACTGACGCAGCACCTCGACGAAGACCAGCCGTGGACGCAGCGACTGTCCGGCGGCGAGCAGCAGCGCCTCGCCATCGCCCGCGCATTGCTGCAGCGCCCGGACTGGCTGTTCATGGACGAGGCCACCGCAAACCTGGACCCTGAGGCCGAGAGCGAGTTGTACGCGACGCTGCGGCGGCAGCTCCCGGATACGACCATCATCTCGATCGCCCACCGCCCGGCCGTCGCCGCCCTGCACGACACGGCGCAGGTATTCCGCCGTCTGCCCGGCCAGACTGGGCGGCTCGAAAGCCTGCCTAGGCGTGCTGCCGAGTGATCGCCAGGACGGCGCTGCCATAACGCTGCAGCTTTGACGCGCCGACGCCCTTGATGTCGCCGAGCGCGTCGAGGTCCACCGGCCGCGCTGCGCTTACCTCCCGCAACACGCTGTCGTGGAAGATGACGTAGGGCGGCACCGACTGCGCCTTCGCCTCGTTGGAACGCCATTGCCGCAGGGCATCGAACAGCGGCTCATCCTTCGCGCCGCTCAGGGCCGGTGCGCGGTCGCGGACGCGCGGCGATGCCGTCCGCACCGGCTCCGGCTCGTCCCGCAGCATGACGGTCGCCTCGTTGCGCAGGATCGGCCTCGCTTGATCGGGCACCAGCGACAGCGTGGCGAACTCGCCGCTATCGGTCCGTAGGGCGCCGCGGGCGATCAACTGCCGGATCACGCCGCGCCAGAAACCCGGCGGACGGTCCGCGCCGATGCCATAGGTGGACAGCTCGTGGTGCCGGTGCTTCAGCACCATCGGCGTCTGCTGCCCGCGCAGCACCGAAATCACATGCAGCGCGCCGAACATCTGCCCGGTGCGGTAGATGGCCGAAAGCACCTTCTGCGCCGCGACCGTGCCATCGAACAGCGCCACCGGCGACGTGCAGGCGTCGCAGTGCCCGCAAGGTCCGCCCAGTTCTTCCCCAAAGCACCCCAGCAGCGACTTGGTCCGGCAGGCCGTCGTCTCGGTCAGCGAGATCATCGCCTCGAGCCGCTCCCGCATCACCCGTTGCTGGTGTTCGGGCGCGCTGGACTGCGCCAGCCAGTGCCGGGCGCGGGTGATGTCCTCGCCGCCATACAGCAGCAGGGTATCCGCGCGGTCCCCGTCGCGTCCGGCCCGTCCGATCTGCTGATAAAACGCCTCTGGGCTGTCCGGCATGTCCAGGTGCACCACGAAGCGCACGTCCGGACGGTCGATGCCCATGCCGAACGCGATGGTCGCCACCATGATGACCGGCTCCCCGCTGCGGAACCGCGCCAGCGCGACGCGCTTTTCCATCGCGGACAGCCCGGCGTGGAACGGCAGCGCTGGCAGCCCGTCCGCCTTGAGCCGCGCGGCGGTGCGCTCGGTCTTGGCACGGCTGCCGCAGTACACGATGCCGGCCTGGCCTTTGCGGCGGGCCAGGAACGTCAGCAACTGCTTCGCCTCGCCGTTCTTGGCCTCGGCCGCAATGTGCAGGTTGGCGCGGTGAAAGCTCGCGGTGAATACCTCCGCGCCTTCCATGCCCAGCGCGGCCAGGATGTCGGTCCGGGTGCGCGGGTCCGCCGTCGCAGTCAGGGCAACGCGCGGCACGCCGGGGAAGCGCTGCCCGAGGCGCGCCAAGCCGCGGTACTCCGGACGGAACTCATGCCCCCAGGCCGACACGCAATGCGCCTCGTCGATCGCGATCAGCGCGATGCGCAGCCGGGCCAAGCGATCGAGCGTGCCCGACATCAACAGCCGCTCCGGCGACACATACAGCAGGTCGAGGCGTCCGGCATCGAGCTCGCCCGCGATCGACCGCGCCGCGTCCGCCTCAATTTCGGAATGCAGCGCCCCGGCCGCTATGCCGAGCTGCCGAAGCGCTGCCACCTGGTCGTCCATCAGCGCGATCAGCGGCGACACGATGATGGCCGTGCCGGGCCGGCACAGCGCGGGAACCTGGTAGCATAGGCTCTTGCCCCCGCCGGTCGGCATCAGCACGAGCGCGTCGCCCCCGGCCATCACCCGGTCGATGGCCGCTTCCTGCAGGCCGCGGAACGCCGGGTAACCGAAAACGCGGCGAAGCACCTCGTGCGGCGACGCGTGCTGCCCGGCGTTCAAGCCCGTGCGATGCGTCGCCATCGCAGCCTAGTTAAACTCGATCATGACCCGGCGGCTCTCGACGCCGGGGTCCCCGCCGACGGAGCCTTTAGGCTGCAGCACGATGCGCCCACGATCCACGCCCTTCGCCACCAGCCCGTCCGCGACGATCTGCGCCCGCAGCTTCGTGAGCGTCTGATTGGTGTCCGGCACGCCGATGCGGTCGGCGTAGCCAGCCACGACGATCCTGCGGCCCGGCCTGGCCTGCGCAGCCTGGCTGGCATCCGTGATGACGCTCTTGGCCCCATCGTCCAGGTCCGCCGAGAACGGCGTGAAGAACACGACGTAGGCCGGTGTGTCCGGGGTGACCGGCTGGGCCGCAGGGACGCACGCCGCCATGCCGCCGAGCACGGCTCCGAACAGGGCAGCCTGCAAAACGGCTGGTGAGCGCAGTGCGGTTACGCGACGGTTCATGACCGATTCCTTTAGGATATTAGCTCACGCATACGTGCTCACCCGAGACCCGTGTCGTCAACCGATCAAGCCGCCGCCACGACCGCACGGCCAGCAGACAGCCGGAAGATGCGGTCGAGGCGCTCGACCCCAACCAGCCGGTGCACGATCAGGATCACCGTCCGGCCTGCGGCCACCTCATTGAGCGTGGTGAGGAACGCACGCTCCGTCGCGGTGTCCAGGCCCGTCGCTGGCTCGTCCAGGATCAGCACCGGCGCCTGCGACAGCAAAGCCCGCGCCAAAGCCAGCCGGCGTCCCTGCCCTCCCGACACCTGCAACCCGCCCTCGCCGATCCAGCTATCGAGCCCGTCCGGGAACCCGCGCACCATGTCGGCGATGCCCGCCCGGTCCAGCGCGGCCCAGTAATCCGCATCGGACGCATCGTCACGGGCCAGCGCCAGGTTGGCCCGGACCGTGTCGCTGAACAAATGCGTATCCTGGCTGAGCCAAGCGATGCGGGACCGCACGTCGCCGCCCCGCAGGCGCGCGATGTCCACGCCGCCCAGCAGGACGCGCCCTGCCTGCGGCTCGGCCACCTTGAGCGCCAGCGCCGCCAAGGTGGATTTGCCGGAGCCGGACGGCCCCAGGATCGCGATCCGGCTGCCGGCCGGAACGTCGAGCGTGAGACCGTCGAGCACCAATGGACGATCCTCACGCCAGCGAAAGCGCACCGACTCGAACCGCAACGACGTGCCAGGGGGCAGCGTCAAAGCATCGGCCGGATCGCCAGCGTCCACGGCGCCGGTCGCGGCCCCAGTGATGCGCGCCGCAGCGCCGGCTGCATGGCCGGCCAAGGCGCCAGCGCGCGGCATCCCGCCCACGACCTCGAACGCCGCCAGGGTTAGGAACATCCCGATGATGACACTCGTGGGCGTCATCCCCGGCGACAGCAGCACGGCCAGCAGTGCAGCCTGGCTGCAGACGAACGCTGCCGCCTGCGCCCCCGACGCACGCCGTGCCACGCTGCCCTGCGCCTGGAACAACGCGGCTTCCCGGGCTTGGACCGAAGCCAACATGCGGCCTTCGGCGCCATAGGCCCGGATTTCGCGCATGCCATCGAGCGCGTCCAGCGCCGCCGAACGCAGCCCGGCAGAGGCGGCCGCGAGAGCGCTGCCGGCCTCCAAGGTGGACCGTGCCGCCAGCCATGGCAGCACGACGGCTGACAATAGGAATAGCCCACCGACCAGCATGGCCACGCTGCCATTCGCCCGCGCCAGGAAGCCCACAAGCACCGGCAGCAGAAGGATGGCTGCGAAACCGGGCACGACGATGCGCGAATACAGTCCGTCCAGCGCCTCGACATCGCCGACCAGCCGACCGAGCGCGTCGCCGGACCGCATGAACCCGAGCCCGCCCGCCGACCGGATCGCTAGCCCGCGGAACAGCCACACGCGCAGGGCCGTCAGCACCCTGAAGGTTGCCGCATGGGTCAGCATGCGCTCCCCGTAGCGCAGCACGACCCGCGCGACGCCAAGCCCGCGCACCACGCCCGGCAACACCAGCAGCGCCGCCAGGCCAGCCGCCTCGATCCCCGACACAGGGCGCAGCGCCAGGCCGCCTGCCGCCGTGGTCAGCCCTATCCCGGCCGCGACCGTCAGCAATGACACCGCCAGCCCAGCCAGCAGCCAGCCCGCATGTCCCCGCCAGAGCGCCAGGATCGGCAGCAGCGCCTTCATGCGACGCCCTGGATCGCCCGCGCCCGGCCGTTGGAGAGTTCCAGCAGCCGGCCGCCGAACGCATGCGCCGCCGCCGAGTGGCTGGCGAGGATCACGGTCCGTCCCAGGGCGAGGCGGCGAAGGCTGTCGAGCACGTCCGCCTCGGTCGCCGGGTCCAAATGGGCCGTCGGCTCGTCGAGCAGCAGCAGAGGCGCGTTCCGGACAAACGCCCGTGCGATGGCGACGCGCTGCGCCTGGCCGCCCGACAGGCCAAAGCCGCCTTCGCCAATGGGCGTATCCAGGCCATGGGGCAACCCCGCCGCGAACTGCTGTATCCCGGCGGCCCGGGCAGCGTCCTCGATGTCCCGGTCCGACGCGCCCTCGCGCCCAAAGCGGATGTTGTCGCGGATGCTGCCGGCGAACAGCACCGGGCGTTGCCCGATCCAGGCCGTCATCCGCGCTATGGCAGCCGGCACGATGGTGCTGGCGTCGGCGCCGTTCAGCGTGATGCGCCCGCTATCCGGACGGACGAACCCCAGCAGCAGCTCGATGACGGTGGACTTGCCGGCGCCGGATGGCCCGACCAACACGACGGTCTCGCCGGCCGGCACGCGGAAGCTCAGCCCGTCAAGCACGGCGCTCCTCGACGCGTCCCAGGTGAAGTGCACATCGTCGAAGGCGACGCTCACGCCGGCCGCCGTCACGTTGCGGATTGGCAGCGCGGCAGCCGGGGCTGGCAGGTCCGGCAGCCCGGCCAACTGGTCCCCTGCCGCGCCCGCCTGCAAGCGGTCCTGGTAGGCGGCCGAAAATGCACGGAGCGGGGCGAAGAACTCCGCCACCAGCACGAGGACGAAGATCGCCGTCAGTGCGTCGGCCCCAGCGCCGCCGCGCCACGCCGCCGCATAGCGCAGCGCCAGCAGCACGAGCGCCGCCGCCGCAGCGCAGTCGAGCGCCGCCGACGACAGGAAAGCCACGCGCAGCACCCGGAGCGTGCGCCGGCTCAGGTCATCCGCGGCCTGCTGCAGGCGTTCCGCCTCGTTCTCGGCGCGGCCTGCGAGCACGATGGTGGCGATCCCGCGGATGCGGTCGAGGAAGCGTGCCTGCAGCCGGCCCATCGCCACGAACTGGCGTTGCGACGCCGCCGCCGCGCCCAGCCCGGCAAGCGCCATGCCGACGGGAACCAGCAGCCCGGCCGCAACCAGGATCAGCGCCGCCCCGGGATCGGCGACCAGCACGGCCAAGCCTATGAGGGCAGGCGATAGCAGCGCCAGCGCCGCCGCCGGAAGCCATCGGGCGAACAGGCCATCAAGCGACTCGATCCGGTCCACGGCCAGCGCGGCGAGTTCCCCGGACAGCGATCCCCGCGTGGACCCGGGTCCTGCGCCGAACAGCCGGACGAACAAGTCGGTCCGCAGCCGCCGGCGCGCCATTACGCCAGCCGCAAATGAGAGATCATCCGACACGACCAGCAGTACAGCCCGGATCAGGGCCAACATCGCGAACGTCAGCGCCCACTGGCCAGTCGAAGCGCCGGTGACTTGCGTCGGCGCGATAATTCCCGCAAGCAGCCGGGCGAGGCACCAAGCCTGGCCAATCGCCGCAACGCTCGCCAGCGCCCCAAGCAGGATCACCGGACGCACCGCACGCCGGCCCGCGGCCATGTTGCGCGTCATCCAAGCCCGCCCCGGCCTAGGCGGGCGTGCTGCGCGGCGGCTTCGCATCGGCGCGGTTAGTCCGCCAGCGCCCGGCGTGCCGTTGCCGCCAGCCATTCGGTGGCCACCGGCAGGATGGCGTCGTTGAAATCGTATCCGGGGTTATGCAGTTCGCCCCCTGACCGTGCAGGGCCATTGCCGATCCATGCGAACGCGCCGGGCTTCTGCTCCAAGTACCAGCCGAAGTCCTCGCCGGCCATGCTTGGGGGCAGATCCCGCCGGACCGGAGCGCCTGCCTGGGCGGCGGCGGCGGCGGCCAGGTCGGCCTCGGCTTGCGTGTTCACCGTGGCGGAAATGGCGTGTTCGATCTGCACGCCCACCTCCACATCGAACGTCGCTCCGATGCCCGCGCACACCCGGCGGATGCCAGCCTCCATCACGTCGCGAACCGCCGGCCGATGCGAACGGAAGGTGCCGCGCAGGGTGGCCTGGCTCGGGATTTGATTCGGCGCCACCCCGGCCTCCATCATGCAGATCGACACGACGGCCGACTCCAGCGGGTCCACATTGCGCGACACCAGCGTTTGCAGCGCCACCAGCAGGTGCGCGGCGGCCAGCAGCGGATCACGTGCCAGATGCGGCATCGCGGCGTGGCCGGCATGCCCATCGACCACGATCTCGACCCGGGACCCCGCCGCCATCACGGCGCTGTCATGCACCGCGACCGTCCCGGCTTCGAGGCCCGGCCAGTTATGGTATCCGAAGATGCGCTCCATCGGGAAACGATCGAACAGGCCATCCGCCAGCATGCTGCGCGCACCGCCGTAGCCCTCCTCCGCCGGCTGGAACACAAACTGGACGGTGCCGGACCAGGTGCGGTCCTGTTCGAGCAGCGCCACAGCGCCCAGCAGGCTGGCGGTATGGCCGTCATGCCCGCAGGCGTGCATCACGCCGGGGTTGCTGGACGCATAGGGCAGGCCCGTCGCTTCCATGATCGGCAGCGCGTCCATGTCCGCCCGCAGCCCGACGCTCCGGTTGGAAGGCCCGCGGGTCAAGGTTGCGACGACGCCATGCCCGCCCACTCCGGCGGTGAACGGCACACCCAGTTCCGTCAGCGTCCGGCAGACGAACGCTGCCGTCTCACGTTCATCCGTCGAAAGTTCCGGATGCTGATGAAGGTGCCGGCGCCATTGCGGAAGAGCCTGCTGCAGCTTCGGATCCATTTACGACACTCCACACCTGTTATGATGTGCCGTCTGTTCACGCGTCGCGCAAGGTCCGGCTACGTTGAAGGCTTGCCGGCCAGGTCGCCGAGCAGTGGGCTAATGGTCCGTTCCCGCCGCAGCGGCATCGAGACCTTGTAGCGGGTCCCATTGCCCTCGGCGACCTCCAGGGTCGCGCCGAGCTGCTTGGCGAACCCGCGGATCAATTGGATGCCGATGCCGTCCCGCGTCCCAGCCTCAGTCTCGACTCGCCCAGCCGGGATGCCGACGCCATCGTCGCGAATCTCGAGTTCCGCATGGTCGCCATCCGCCATGAGATGCACCGATATCGCGCCGCGCCGCCCGCCGGGAAAAGCATATTTCACCGCGTTGCTGACGGCTTCGGTCACGATCAGCGCCAGCGGGACGGCTTGGTCGCTCGACATCTTGAGTTCGGGCGCATCGATCTCGAGACGCAGCCGCTCCCCGGCCTTTTCCCCCATCGCCTGGAACAACTGGCCGCATAGCTCGATCAGGAACTCCCGCATGTCGATCGTATGCACCTCGCCATGGGCATACAAATGCCGGTGCAGGGTCGCGAGGGCGCGTACACGGTCACGCGCAGACTGGAACTCCGCCCGCGCTTCGGGCAGGCGTATGCGGCTCGCCTGGAGGTTCAACAAACTGGCGATGATCTGCAAATTGTTTTTTACCCGATGGTGAATCTCCTGCATCAGCAATTCCTGCTGATCAACGGCGTTTGCAAGCCGAGTTTGCTGCCTGCGCAACAGTATTGTTGCCCGGCGAAACGCAACCGCTAGCCGTCGCAAGTCCCGCGACAGGCCGGCATCCTCAGCCCGATCACGGTCCGTGTCGAAAGGATCGCCGGATCGCCAGCGTCCGACGCGGCGGTTCAAACGGATCAGTGGACGGGAAACCAGCACGACGATGCCGGCGGCAACGATAAACAATCCGAGCAGCCAGGCTATTACGGAAACAACCGGCAACCCGCCCGCGGCACTCGCGGCCAAAAGCGGGAGGGTTGCAACAGCTTGCAATATGCCAAGCCGAACCGCCAAGGTGTCCCATCTCCTCCAACGGCGCGTCAGCATGGGGCCGGTCCTGCCGACCGGCCGCCAGTCACTTCTCCCGGTCTTCCTGGATCAGCTTCAACAGTTCATCCGGAATACGTTCGCGCGTCACATCGTCATAAAGTTGATGCAGCCCGCGTCGCAGCCATAGATCGAACGCATCATCAACCGGTCGCGACTGCTTTCGCGGCCGCTGCAGTTGATTCGGCTTACGCTGCATCGTCGAATAGTAGTTCGTGCCCATCTTGCCCTACCACTCACAACTCCCTTGCAACACCCTTGCAGGAGCGCCAATGATATCCGCTTCGGCTATTTCATAACGTTGTCGGAGCCAATGCGCCTTGGGCTAGAGCGTGGCAGACGCCCTATCGTCTCCCTCGAACCCGACTTCGAGCAGGCGCGTCCCACGCGGCCCAATCCGCTCCTTGCTCTTCGGGTCGACCTCGCCGAGCAGCCAAGCTTCCAGTTGGCGGCGAGCCCGGAACACCCGGCTCTTTGCGGTACCGACGGCACAGCCGGTCGCCTCCGCCAGCGCCTCGTAGCTCATGCCGTGCACCACGACCATCAGCAACGCTTCCCGCTGGTCCGCCGGCAGCCGCGTCATCGCCCGGCCAAGCTCCTTGAGCGCCAGGCGGTCCTCGTGGGCGGCCTCGGTCGCAAATGCCGATTGCGGCACGTCATCGATGTCGGTGGTGTCCCGGCGCTTGCGCAAATTGGAAATGAAGCGGTTGCGCAGGATCCGGTGCATCCAGGCCGGGAAGTTGGTGCCTGGGATAAAGCTCGCATGCGCAGACAGCGCGTTGCAGACGGCATCCTGCACCAAATCCTCGGCTGCCGACCGGTTGCGGGTCAAAGCCAGCGCTTGAACGCGCAGCTTCGGAAGGATCGAGATGACCTGATCATGGAAGGGGGTGTTCATCGACCTGCCTTTTTGTATCACTACCTCCCCAATGACGCGCCGACGCCCGGCGTTGCATCACGAATGTCACGAAAACGCGAGCGTTCTAGGGCGGAACCACCGCTGTTTCGGCCATCAGTTCCGCCAGCGCGCTTCGCGCACGCGACAGCCGGGCCTTCATGGTGCCGACGGGGACGTTGCAGATCGCAGCCGCCTCTTCGTGCGACATCTCCTGCGCGCCAATCAAGATCAACGCCTCCCGCAACAGCGGCGACAGGCGCCAGATCAGTTGCTGCAAATCGGTGATATCCGCGCGGGCGTCCTGCTCGGGATTGACGGCCAGGTCTGTATCGAACCGCGACTGCAATGCGTGCACCTCGCGCTTGCGTCGGCGGCCCTGTTCGTAGAATTGGTTGCGCAGGATGGTGAACAGCCAGGCTTTCAGGTTCGTGCCGGGTTGGAACTGGCCGGTTGCGGCCAGCGCGCGCACGATGCTGTCCTGCACGATGTCGTCCGCCGCAACACGGTCGCGCACGAGGAACCGTGCAAAGGCGCGGAGGTCCGGCAGCAGAATGGCGATTTGTCGCCGGATGTCGGCATCGGCTATGTTCACTTGCCCTCCATTGACTTCACCCAGCCGCGTGCGAGTTTCCGTGCTGTGGCCAACAACTCCGCCAGCACACGCGGCCTGTGCATGAAAAGGATGCCTGATGACTAGCCTCCGCCGCGAGGACCTTATCCGCGCATTGCCCTATGCGCGCCGCTACGCCCGTGCATTGACGGGGAGCCAAACCCGCGGGGATACGCTGGTCGCCGATAGCCTGCGCGACCTTTTGGCCGAAAACCTCCCTGCCGGCGATGCCCGGCATACCCTTTATCATGCCGTGACACGGCGGTTCGAGGGGCTGAATACGTTGAGGACCGAGTTCATCACCGGCGGCCTGTCGCAAAGCCAGCGTGAGCTGCTGCTGCTGACTTCGCTGGAGGAGGTGCCGATCGAGGCTGCCGCCGGGATCGTCCAGCTCTCCAGGCCAGATGCCGAAGCCCAGTTGGTGGAGGCGCGCTCGCACCTGCGGGCCGGCGCCGCGACCGATGTGCTGATCATCGAGGATGAGCCGATCATCGCCATGGATATCGAAGAGTTGGTGCAGAATTGCGGCCACCATGTCGTCGGCGTGGCCACGACGGAGGCCGAGGCGGTCGAGTTGGCCGCGCTGCATAAGCCGGGCCTGATCCTCGCGGACATCAACCTCGGCATCGGCGGCGACGGCACCTCGGCGGTGGCCCGGATCATGCGGCACCATTACGCGCCCGTCATCTTCGTGACCGCGTATCCGGAGCGGCTGCTGACTGGCGAGGACCTTGAACCCGCGTTCGTGATCACCAAGCCGTTCGAGCCGCTTACCCTCGCCATAGCGACCTATCAAGCCGTGACTGGCGGGGTTCGGCTGGAATGACCGGTTACGTTGTCGGCGCGTTTTCGGCGCTGCCTTATTAACGGAATTCCACCACGGAATTCATGTGGGCGCAGCAACTAAGCGCCCGCCGCCGCGATGCAAAGGTAAGTCGTCGGCGACCCAGGAGCGATCTTTATGCATACCCCTCCGTCTTTGGGTCAAACCTCGGCGCCCGCCGGTGCGCCGCGCCTGTGCGCCCTCGGTCCCCAGGCAAGTTTGCCGGACCTAGATCGTGCGGCCTCGCTCGGCTTCGATCATGTGCTGCTGCCCGCCGCCCGGCCCGACATGGGGCCGTTCATCACGGCGGCACAGGGCCAGGGACTGTCCGTCCTTGTGGACCTGAACGTGGGCCAGGTTTCGGCGGAAAGCACCGCCAATGGGTCGCTGCCGTCGATGTTCGTCCTGGCGCCGGCCCCGACGACCGATCCACGGCAGCCTCCAACGAACGCCCGGACCGCAGTTGCAACCATCGCCGATGAGGAGGGCGCCGAGCACCTGGCTGAGTTCTGGGCGCCGCGCATCGCCACCTGGACGGCGATGGGGATCGCCGGCGTCCGGCTGCTCGGGCTGGACAGCCTGCCTGCCGCCGCCGTCGCGCCCTTCCTGATCCGCCTGCGCGCGCGGTGCCCAAAGGCTGTGCTATTTGCCTGGACGCCCGGCTTGGCTTGGAACAGCGTGGCGAGCCTGCCGCCGGGCGCAGTCGATTACGTCGCATCCTCGCTGCCCTGGTGGGACGGCCAGTCCGACTGGCTTTGGCGCGAGTTGGACATGCTGCGCCGCGTCGCGCCCGTGATCGCACCGGCCGGCAAGCATCACGCCGCGCTGGCAGCGTCGCTAGCGGATGGCTGGATGGGGGAGCTTATCGGCTTGCCCGACACAGCCGAGCTCAAAGCGCTGAACGACATGCGGGCGCAGCCAGCCTTCGGCTCCGGACCAGCTCATCCGCTGTCCAGCCCTGGCCAGCCGATGGCGGCCTTGCTGCGGACGGATGCCGCCGACCCGCGGCGTGCCCAGAATGCCACGCTCGTGCTGATGAACCTGAACGAGGCCGCGCCGGTCGAGGTCGAGGGTGCGGCCATCCTGGCCAACGCCGGGTCGTTTGGGCCATGGAAGGCGGGCGACGGCCAAGACTCGGCACCGTTCGATCCGGGGTCGGAGCTGACGTTGGAGCCCGGCGCCCTGCTGACGTTCACCGCCCCGGCCTTGCCGCTGCCAAAGCCGCGGCCCGTCAGCGGCGCCGAGCAGGCCGCACGGCAACCACGCCTTGCCGTTGAGGCGGCGTCGCCCTGCGTCGACAACGGACGGTTCCCGGCCCGGCGGATCGTTGGCGATTTGGTTGAAGTCGAGGCCGACGTCATCGCAGACGGCCACGACAAGCTGGCCGCCATGCTGCAGTGGCGCGGCCCCGGCGAGGACGCCTGGCGCGAGACGCCGATGCGCCTGATCAACAACGACCGCTGGACCGGGGCGTTTCCGTTGCAGCAGCTCGGCGTGCACCATTACCGCATCCAGGCCTGGCGCGACGCCTACGCCACCTTCGCCGACGAACTGATGAAAAAGCATGCGGCCGGGGTGCGGATCGCGCTTGAGCTGCAAGAGGGCGCGGCGCTGGTCGCAAAGGCGGCCGAACGCGCCGCTCCTGCATTGAAGGGCACCCTGTCGCAACTCGTGCAGTCGCTCGCCAAGCAGGACGCGGACACTCGGCGGCAGACGCTGCTCTCACCCGGGACGGCCGCAGTGATGGCCAGCGCGGATGACCGCCCGTTGGCAGTGATGCTCGACCCGGTTCCGGTCCAGGCGGAGCGGGTCGCAGCAAGCTTTGCCGCTTGGTACGAGGTATTCCCGCGGTCATTGAGCGACGACGCTTCCCGGCATGGCACCTTCGCCGACGTGGAACGCCATCTGCCGCGCATCCGCGACATGGGCTTTGACATATTGTACTTCCCGCCCTTCCACCCGATCGGCCGGACCAACCGCAAGGGCCGCAACAACACCCTGACCCCGGCCGCTGATGATCCCGGCAGTCCCTATGCGATCGGCTCGGTCGAGGGAGGGCATGACAAGCTGCATCCGGAGCTTGGCACCATCGAGGACTTCCAGCACCTTCGCGCCGCCGCGGCCGAACACGGGCTGGAGCTGGCGATGGACTTCGCCATCCAGTGCTCGCCCGACCACCCTTGGCTGAAACAGCATCGGGACTGGTTCAACTGGCGCCCGGACGGCACCATCCGATACGCCGAGAACCCGCCGAAGAAATACGAGGACATCGTCAACGTCGATTTCTACGCGCCCGGCGCGGTGCCGGGCTTGTGGAACGAGCTGTGCGATGTCGTGCTGTATTGGGCCAGCCAAGGCATACGCGTGTTCCGCGTGGACAACCCGCACACCAAGCCGCTGCCGTTCTGGGAGTGGATGATCGCCGAGGTGCAGGCGCGCTATCCCGACGCCCTTTTCCTGGCCGAGGCGTTCACCCGGCCCAAGGTGATGTATCGCCTCGCCAAGGTCGGCTTTTCGCAAAGCTACACCTATTTCACCTGGCGCAACACCAAGGCCGAGTTCCAGGAATATCTGACCGAACTGACGCAAACTCCGCCGAAGGAATACTTCCGGCCAAACTTCTTCGTGAATACCCCAGACATCAATCCAGTCTTCCTGCAAAGCTCTGGCCGCCCTGGGTTCCTGATCCGCGCCGCGCTCGCCGCCACGCTGGCCGGGCTTTGGGGCGTCTATAACGGCTTCGAGCTTTGCGAGGGCACGCCGATGCCCGGCAAGGAGGAATACCTCGACAGCGAGAAGTACCAGTTCCGCGCATGGGACTGGGACCGGCCCGGCAACATCGTGCCGGAAATCACCCAGCTCAATGCCATACGCCGGCTCAACCCTGCCCTGCACAGCCATCTCGGCATTACCTTCCTGCCGGCCAGCGGCGACCAGGTATTGTTCTTCGAGAAGGCCACGGAGGACCGGTCGAACGTCATCCTGGTCGCGATCAGCATGGACCCGAGCTATGCGCAATATGCCGAACTCTCGATCCCCGCGGCGCTCGACGTCACCGATTTGTTGCAGGGCCAGCAATTTCGCTGGTCAGACCGCACGCGTGGGATCACGTTGACGCCCGACCGGCCCTACGCCATTTGGCGGGCTCGAACCGTATCCCAGTGAGAATGAGCATTACCACCTTCCCCGCTCCTGCAGCCGCATCCACCGCTGCGTCGGCCGCCTCTACCGCGGCCACGGCTGCCTCTACCGCGGCCACGGCTGCCTCTACCGCAGCCACGGCCGCCTCTACCGCGGCCCCGATCACCGCATCGCTGCCCCCCATCGAGGATCCGTCTTGGTACAAGGACGCGATCATCTACCAGCTCCACCTCAAGTCGTTCTTTGACGCCAACAACGACGGCGTCGGAGATTTTCGCGGGCTGCTGGAAAAGCTGGATTATGTGGCGGAGCTTGGCGTGACCGCCATCTGGATGCTGCCGTTCTATCCGTCGCCCCGGCGCGATGACGGCTACGACATCGCGGACTACCAGGGCGTTCACGCAGACTATGGCGACATGGACGACGTGCGCCGCTTCGTCGACGCGGCGCACGCCCGCGGGCTGCGCGTCATCACCGAGCTTGTCATCAACCACACCTCCGACCAGCACCCGTGGTTCCAGGCAGCCCGCCTGGCGCCGCCGGGCAGCCCAGAGCGCGAACGCTACGTGTGGTCCGACACCGACGAGAAATACGCCGGAACCCGCATCATCTTCCTCGACAGCGAGACCAGCAACTGGACATGGGACCCGGTCGCCGGCGCTTATTATTGGCATCGTTTCTATTCGCATCAGCCCGACCTCAACTTCGACAACCCGGCCGTGCTGCAGGACGTGCTGGCGATCATGCGGTTCTGGCTCGACATCGGCATCGACGGCCTGCGCCTCGACGCCGTGCCCTACCTGGTCGAGCGCGAGGGCACCAACAACGAGAACTTGGCCGAGACCCACGCCATCCTGAAGCTGATCCGCGCCGAACTCGACCACTACGCGCCGGGCCGGATGCTGCTGGCCGAGGCCAATCAGTGGCCCGAGGACGCCCAGCAGTACTTCGGCGACGGCGACGAGTGCCACATGTCGTTCCATTTCCCGCTGATGCCGCGGATGTACATGGCGATCGCGCGCGAGGACCGCTTCCCGATCACCGACATCATGCGGCAGACGCCGGGCATTCCCGCGAACTGCCAATGGGCGGTGTTCCTGCGCAACCACGACGAGCTGACGCTCGAAATGGTGACTTCCCGCGAGCGCGACTATCTATGGAACACCTACGCCGCCGACCGCCGCGCCCGCATCAACCTTGGCATCCGCCGCCGCCTGGCGCCGCTGCTGGAGCATGACCGGCGCCGGATCGAGCTGATGAACGGCTTGCTGCTGTCCATGCCCGGCACGCCCGTCATCTATTACGGCGACGAGATCGGCATGGGCGACAACATCTTCCTGGGCGACCGGGACGGCGTCCGCACCCCCATGCAGTGGTCGATGGACCGCAACGGCGGCTTCTCCCGCGCCGATCCGGCCCAGCTCGTGCTGCCGCCGATCATGGACGCGAACTACGGGTTCCAGGCGGTGAACGTCGAGGCGCAGTCCGCCAACCCGCACTCGCTGCTGAACTGGACCCGGCGCATGCTGGCCGTGCGCAGCCGCCACCGGGCATTCGGCCGCGGCACGCAGCGCTTCCTTTACCCTGGCAACCGCAAGATCCTCGCCTACCTTCGCGAATGGACCGCGGAGGACGGGCATAGCGAGACGATCTTGTGCGTGAGCAACCTGTCGCGCACCGCGCAGGCGGTCGAGCTTGACCTCTCGGCCTTTGCCGGCCGCGTGCCGGTCGACATCGTCGGCGGCTCGGTGTTCCCGCCGGTCGGGCAGCTCACTTATTTGCTGACCCTGCAACCCTATGGATTTTTTTGGTTCCTGCTGGCGGCCGAGGCGCAACTGCCGTCCTGGCACTCGGCCCCGCCGGAGCCGCTACCGGAGTATGCAACCTTGGTTATGCGTGCGGGCCTTGCCGACATCCTCAACCCCCAGGGCCGCGCCGTGCTGGAGCGGGAGGCGCTGCCGGCCTATCTGCCGAAGCGCCGTTGGTTCGCCTCGAAAACCGAGCGGCTGGAAGGGGTGCGCCTCGCCTATTCCGTGCCGCTTCCCGGCACCGGCGGCAGCGTGATGTTCGCCGAGGTCGAGGCCGCCCTGCCCGGACGCACCGAGCGTTACGTGCTGCCGCTCGGCGTCGCCTGGGAAGATGAGACCGCCGGGGCGCTCGCGCAGCAGTTGGCGCTCACCCGCGTCCGCCGCGGCGCGCGGGTCGGCTATCTTACTGATGCGTTCGCGGTGGACGCCATGGCCCGCGGCATGATCACCGCCATACGTGAGGGTGCCGTGGCGCCGTTGGAGGATGGCGAACTGCGCTTCGTGCCGTCGTCGCTGATGGCGACGCTCACCTTGGCGCCCGACGCCGAAATTCGCCGCCTATCGGCCGAGCAGTCCAACTCCTCGCTGATCGTCGGCGATGCGTTGGTGCTGAAGCTCGTGCGCCGCGTGCTGGCCGGGGTGCACCCGGAAGCCGAGATGACGGGCTATCTGACCGAGCGCGGCTTCGGCAACACCGCGCCGCTGTTCGGCGAAGTCGTGCGCGTCGACGCCGACGGCACGCCGCACACCGTCGGCCTGGCCCAGGGCTTCGTCCGCAACCAGGGCGACGGCTGGACTTACACGCTCGACTTCCTGGCCCGCGTGGTCGAGGAGGCGGCGTTGACCGGGCAGGATGCCGGCGCGGACACGGCCGACATCTTCGAGTCCTACGACGTGTTCGCCCGCGCGATCGGCACCCGGCTCGGCGAACTGCACGCGGCGCTGTCGCAGCCGACGGATCTGCCGAACTTCAAGCCGGAGCCGGTGGACGACGCGATCCTGGCTGAATGGGCCGAGGGCGCCGTCGAGCAGATCGAGAGCGCACTCACGGCGCTGCGCAGCGTGAAGGAGTGGCCGGACGCCACCGCGGCGCACCAGGCTGAAACGCTGCTGAAACATGCCGAGGCGCTGCCGAAGGCGGCGGCGCGCTTGTCCAAGCAGGGCCGCGGCGCGCTTTCGACCCGGGTGCACGGCGATTTCCATCTTGGCCAAGTCCTAGTCGTGCAAGGCGACGCCTACATCATCGACTTCGAGGGCGAGCCGGCGCGGACCATGGAGCAGCGCCGGGCCAAGTCGTGCGCGTTGCGGGACGTGGCCGGGCTGCTGCGGTCGTTCGACTATGCGGCGGCGGCGGCGGCGCCGGGCCGGGTGGCGGCGTCGGAACAGGCCAACGAGCGCCGCCAAGCCATCCTGCAGCAGTTCCGCGACCGTGCGTCCCACTCGTTCCTGGAGTCATACGGCGCTGTGCTGGCCAACGCCGAGCCGCGATGGGTCTCGGCCGAAGCCGAGCCGGCGTTGCTCGACTTGTTCTTGCTCGAAAAGGCCGCCTACGAGATCAAGTACGAGGCGGCGAACCGGCCCACCTGGATCGGCATCCCGCTAGGCGGCCTGTATCGCATCGCCGAGCGGCTGCTGTCGCTGGAGACTGCAGCTTGAGCATGCCCGATGCGGGCGCCATCGAGGCGATCGCCCATGGCCGCCATGGCGATCCCTTCGCCGTCCTCGGGCCGCACGATACGGCCGAGGGATGCAGCGTCCGGACGTTCCTGCCCGGCGCAGAGGGCGCGGCCGTCATAGACCGCGCCACCGGCCAGGTGCTGGGCGCGTTGCAACGGCTGCATCCCGATGGTTTCTGGGCGGGCACGATACCCGCCCGCGTGCCCTACACGCTGCGGTTTGAAACCCCGCTTGGCCCGTATGAGACGATGGACGCGTATGCGTTCCCGCCGACGCTCGGGCCTCTAGACCTGCATTTGCTGACCGAGGGCCGGCACCGGGACCTTGGCCATGTGCTGGGCGCGCACCCGGCGGAGATGGAGGGCGTGCCCGGCGTGCGCTTTGCCGTCTGGGCGCCGAATGCCAGCCGGGTTTCGGTGGTGGGCGACTTCAATTTCTGGGACGGCCGCCGTCACCCGATGCGCCGGCATAGCGGGGCGGGCATATGGGACCTGTTCATCCCGGGCATCGCAACGGGGGTGATCTACAAATACGAGCTGCTTGGCCCCAGCGGCGAGTTGCTGCCGCAGAAAGCCGACCCGGTCGCATGGGCGGCCGAACTGCCTCCCAAGACCGGGTCGATCGTCGCTTCCGGAGCCGACTGGCACTGGACCGACGCCGCCTGGATGCAACGCCGGGCCGCCGCGCAATCCGCCTCCGCCCCAATCGCCACCTATGAGGTGCATGCGGCGTCCTGGCTGCCGGCGTCGGTCGAGGGCGGCGCTGGATGGGCGGCGCTGGCCGACCGCCTGGCGCCCTACTGCGCCGGCATGGGGTTCACTCATATCGAACTGCTGCCGATCATGGAGCATCCGTTCGGCGGCTCCTGGGGTTACCAGCCGCTCGGCCAGTTCGCCCCAAGCTCCCGCCTTGGCCCGCCTGAGGCCTTCGCCGCCTTCGTCGACCGCTGCCACCTGATGGGCGTCGGCGTCATCCTCGATTGGGTGCCGGCGCACTTCCCGACCGATCCGCACGGCCTGGCGCGCTTCGACGGCACGCCCTTGTATGAGCACGGCGACCCGCGCGAAGGCTTCCACCAGGACTGGAACACCTACATCTTCAACCTTGGCCGCAACGAGGTGCGCGGCTTCCTGATCGCCAGCGCATTGTTCTGGCTCGAGCACTACCACGCCGACGGCCTGCGCGTGGATGCGGTGGCCTCGATGCTGTATCGCGACTACAGCCGCAAGCCCGGCGAGTGGGTGCCGAACCAATATGGCGGGCGGGAAAACCTGGAGAGCGTCGCCTTCCTGCAGGAACTCAGCCGGGCCGTCACCGAACGCTGCCCCGGCGCATTGCTGATTGCCGAGGAAAGCACCGCATGGCCCGGCGTCACCCGCCCTGCCGACGAGGGCGGGCTAGGTTTCCACTTCAAGTGGAACATGGGCTGGATGCACGACACGCTGCATTACATGCACGAGGACCCGATCAACCGGCGCTACCATCACGACGAGATCACCTTCGGTCTGGTCTATGCCTTTTCCGAGCGGTTCACCCTGCCGCTGTCGCATGACGAGGTCGTCTATGGAAAGGGTTCGCTGATCCGCAAGATGCCCGGCGATGCCTGGCAGAAATTCGCCGACCTGCGCACCTATCTCGCGTTCATGTGGACCTACCCCGGCAAGAAGCTGCTGTTCATGGGGTGCGAGTTTGCGCAGGACCGCGAGTGGAACCATGACACCGGCCTGGATTGGGACCTGCTGGACAACCCGCAGCACTTGGGCATGCAGGCGTTGGTGCGCGACCTGAACGGCGCATACCGGAAGATGCCAGCGCTGCACCAGGGCGACTGCGATCCGCGCGGCTTCCAATGGGTGGTCGTCGGCGACCGGACCAACTCGGTGTTCGCCTACCTGCGGAACTCTCTGGATGGTGGCCCGGCGGCGTTGGTCGTCTGCAACTTCACCCCGGCGTCGCAATACGGCTACCGTCTCGGTGTGCCGCACGAGGGCGCTTGGACGGAGGCGCTGAACTCCGACGCCAGCGGCTATGGCGGGTCGAACGTTGGAAATGGCGGCGCAATCCAGGCCGATGCCGTTCCAGCGCACGGCTTCCCATTTTCGCTTTCCCTGACCCTGCCGCCCTTGGCAACCCTTATCCTGCAGGCCTGACCGATGCATTTCGCGCACTCCCTCCCGTTCGGCGCCACGCTGCTCCCAGATGGCCAGACCCGGTTCCGGCTCTGGGCGCCTTCAAGTGAAACCGTGTCGCTGGAGCTTGACGGCCAGGCGCCAAAGCCGATGCAGGCGGCGGAGGGCGGATGGCACGAACTCGCCTTGGCTGCGCCGCCGGGCACGCGTTACCGGTATCGCGTGCAGGATGGCCTTGCGGTTCCCGATCCGGCCTCCCGGCTGCAAGGTCCCGACGTACACGACCCCAGCGTGGTGGTCGACCCGGCGGCCTATGAGTGGCGCAACGCCGCCTGGCAGGGCCGGCCATGGCACGAAGCCGTGGTGTATGAGGCCCATGCCGGAGTCATGGGCGGCTTCTCCGGCATCCGGCAGCGCCTGCCCGAGCTGCGGCGCCTCGGCGTCACCGCGATTGAAATCATGCCGATCGCCGACTTCCCCGGTGGACGCAACTGGGGCTACGACGGCGTGCTGCCCTTCGCGCCCGACACCGCATACGGCACGCCCGACGAGCTGAAGGCCTTGGTCGACGAGGCGCACGGCATGGGCCTCATGGTCATGCTGGACGTCGTGTATAACCATTTCGGCCCCGACGGAGCCTATCTGCACGCCTACGCGAAATCGTTCTTCCGCGACGACATCAAGACCCCATGGGGCGCCGCCATCGACTTCCGCCGTCCGGAGGTCTGCGACTATTTCATCCAGAATGCGCTGTATTGGCTCATGGAATACCGTTTCGACGGGCTGCGCTTTGACGCCGTGCACGCGATTTCGGAAGAGGGTTTCCTACGCGACCTCGCCCACACGATCCGTGCCTCGGTCGAGCCGGGCCGCCACGTGCACCTTGTGCTGGAGCACGAGAACAACCGCGCCGCCCTGCTGCGGACCGGACCCGCCGCCGAAGGCTTCGACGCGCAGTGGGCCGACGACTTCCACCACTGCATGCATGTCCTGCTGACCGGGGAGAGCGAGGGCTACTACGAGGACTTCCAGGACGCGACGGCGTTGCTGAAGGCCTGCATGGCCGGCGGATTTGCCTACCAGGGCCAGCTCTCCCCGCATCTTGGCCGGCCGCGCGGCGAGCCGAGCGGACACCTGCCGACCACCGCATTCGTCGTGTGCCTGCAGAACCACGACCAGATCGGCAACCGCGCCATGGGCGAGCGGCTGACGGCCTTGGCCGACCCGCAGGCCCTCCATGCCGCCACGGCGCTGCTGCTGCTGTGCCCATTCGTGCCGATGCTGTTCCTGGGCGAGGAATACGCCGCACGGAACCCGTTCCTGTTCTTCACCAGCCATAACGAGGACCTCGCCAAGCTGATCCGCGAGGGCCGCCGCTCCGAGTTCAAGCACTTCGCCGCCTTTCAGGACGAGGAGCGGCGGAAAGCCATCCCCGACCCGAATGCGCCGGCGACGTTCGATGCCTCGGTCGCCGACAAGGCTGACCCGGCCATGTTCACCTTCATGCAGGACCTGCTGGCGTTGCGGGCGAAGCATGTCGTCCCGGGCATCCCAGGCTGCCGCAGCCTCGATGTGGACGTGCTGGCGCCGGGGGCGTTGCGGGCGGAATGGCGGCTCGGCAACGGGCAGTTGCTGGCGATCACCTTCAACCTTGGTCACGCGGCGGCGTCGAGCGGCGCGGATGGCGGCGGGGTCGTGTTCGCGCATCCGGCTGGGACCGCGTTGGCCGACATGCCGCCTGGGAGCATAGTCGTGCAGGTCACGGCGGCATGAGCGGCGAGCCGCTGATCCGGCTGGCGGAGGCGGCCGGCATCGCGCCGCGCTGGAAGGATTTCCAAGGCGAGTGGCACGACGTCGCCCCGGACACGTTGCGCGCCGTGCTGGCGGCCCTCGGCCTGCCATGTGAAACCGACAGCGACATCGAGGACAGCCTCGCGAGCCTTGCCGGGGCTTCCTCGACGCTGCCGCCTTTGTTGACGGCAGAGGTTGGGCAACCGGTTTCGCTGACCATTCCGCCGGCCCAATTCCGACTGGTGCTGGAGGACGGCACGGTTCAGGAAGGCATGGCAAACGAGCATGATGGCCGTGCCGCGCTTCCGGCTGTCGACGTGCCCGGCTATCATCGCCTGGGCATCGGCGGGCAGGAAACGACGCTGGCGGTGGCTCCGCGCCGCTGCTTTACGATCGAGGATGCCGTCCCGGGCGGACGGCCCTGGGCGCTGGCGGTGCAGCTTTATGCGCTGCGCCGACCGGGCGACGCTGGCCTCGGGGATTTCGGCGCGTTGCAGGACCTGATCGGCCCGGCCGCCGCGCATGGTGTGTCCGCCATCGCCATCAGCCCGGTGCACGCCCAGTTCTCCGCCGATCCGGACCGCTTCAGCCCGTATTCACCGTCGAGCCGCATGTTGCTGAATGTGCTGCATACCCGGCTCGACGTGCCCGCCGACGACGAGACGCGGCGGCTTGAGGCAGCCGATTTCATCGACTGGCCGGCGGCCGGGCGCAAGCGCCTGTCTGCGTTGCACGCCATGTTCGACGCTGCCGATGCCGCGACGCTGGCTGGCCTCGAAGCCTATCGCACGGAGCAGGGCGACGCCCTGGAGACGCACGCCCGGTTCGAGGCGCTGCATGCCCATTTGTTCAACGCCGACCAGGGCCTCTGGCATTGGCGCACCTGGCCGAAACAATACCGCGACCCGCATAGCCCGGCCGTGGCCGCCTTCGCCAAGGAACACGCATCCGAGGTCGCCTTCTACGCCTTCATGCAATGGCAGGCCGACCGCAGCCTGGCCGCCACGCAACAGGCAGCCCGCGCCGCCGGCATGCCGATTGGCCTCATCGCCGACCTGGCGGTTGGCGCAGACTCCGGTGGCAGCCACTGCTGGAGCCGCCAGGCGGAGACCCTGATCGGCCTGTCGGTCGGCGCGCCGCCGGACTTGCTGAGCCCGCAAGGGCAGGAGTGGGGCCTCGCCGCCTTCTCGCCCCGCGGGCTCGTGCGGAACGGGTTTGCCGCTTATTTGGAAATGCTGCGCAGCGCCATGCGCCACGCCGGCGGAGTCCGCATCGACCATGCGCTCGGCCTTGCCCGGCTTTGGGTGGTGCCGGACGGCGGTTCAGCCGCCGATGGCGCCTATATCTCGTTCCCAATCGACGACATGCTGCGGCTGATCGCGCTTGAGTCGCATCGGCACCGCGCCATCGTCCTGGCGGAGGACCTCGGCACCATCCCGGACGGCTTCCAGGAACGGCTTGAGAATGCCGCTATGCTCGGCATGCGCGTGCTGTGGTTCGAGCGGGACGAAGACCGTTACACTTCGCCCGGTGATTGGACGGAGGGTGCCATCGCCATGACCAGCACGCATGACCTGCCGACGACGGCGGGTTGGTGGGCCGGGCGCGACCTCCAATGGCGCGGACGCGTGGGATCGCTGGGCGACGAGGCGAACCAGCGGCACGAGGCGGAACTCCGCGCCCAAGACCGCGCGGCGCTGTGGAAAGCCATGCGCGCCAGCGAAGCCGCCCATGACGGCCAGCCAAGCCCGGATCAGGCCGACCTGATCGCGGACGCCGCCGCGCGGCATGTCGGCGGCGCTGCGTGCGAGATGGTGGTCCTGCCGATGGAGGACGCCCTCGCTTTGCTGGAACAGCCCAACCTTCCCGGCACGCTCGATGAGCACCCGAACTGGCGCCGCCGCCTGCCCGGCCCGGCGAGCGCCCTGCTTGACACCCCTGTGGTGGCCGCCCGGCTTGCCGGGCTGGCCGACGCCAGGAAGCAACCCAGAAAGCCAAAATGAAGCCTTTATCCGCGACCGCCCGCCTGCAATTCCACCGCGACTTCACTCTCGACCAAGCGACTGCCCTGGTGCCGTACTACGCCAAGCTAGGCATCAGCCACCTGTATGCGTCCCCGCTGTTGACGGCGCGGGCCGGTTCCACGCATGGCTACGACATCGTCGACCACAACACGATCAACCCGGAACTGGGCGGAGAGGACGCGCTGCGCCGGCTGGTCGCGGCATTGCGGGCGCACGACATGGGCCTGATCCTCGATATCGTGCCGAACCACATGGGCGTCGGCGGCAACGACAACGCGTGGTGGCTGGATGTGCTCGAATGGGGCCGCGCCAGCCCCTATGCCGAGTATTTCGACATCGACTGGGACCCGCCCGACACCTCGTTGCGCGGGCGCATGCTGGCCCCGTTCCTCGGCAGCTCCTACGGCGAGTGCCTGGAGCGCGGCGAGCTGGTGCTGCGGTTCGACGACAGCGATGGCCGTTTGTTCGTCGGCTATCACGATCACCGCTTCCCGATCAGCCCGCGCGACTATGCCGCCGTGCTGCTCACCGAGGGCGGTCCCCTGGAGCCGGCGGCCCGGGCCTTCGCCGACCTTGGCGCCGGAGGCCGCGAAGCCACCCGCCAACAGGCCGCGAGCGCCCGGGAAGAACTGCTCCAGCCGGTCTATCGCGCTGGCATCGAGGAGTGCCTGCGCTCGTACGCGACCGACACCCCGGCCGGGCTTGAGCGCCTGCATCGGCTGCTGGAACGCCAGCACTACCGGCTCGCCTGGTGGCGGGCCGCCGCGGACGAGATCAACTGGCGCCGGTTCTTCGACGTGAACGGCCTCGCCGGGGTGCGTGCCGAAATCCCGGAGGTGTTCGAGGCGACGCACCGGACCGTGTTCCGCCTGTATGCCGAGGGCCTGATCGACGGCGTGCGCATCGACCACGTCGATGGCCTGGCCAGCCCGCGCGACTATTGCCGCAAGCTGCGCCGACGCTTGCAGACCGTGGCGCTGTCCCGCCCGCCCGAGCTGCGGCAAGGCCCGAGCGTGATTTGGATCGAGAAAATCCTCGCGCCGCACGAACGCCTGGCCTCCGACTGGCTGACCGACGGCACCACCGGCTACGACTTCATGAACGACGCCGCCGCCGTCCTGCACGACCCGGCCGGCGAGGAGCCGCTGACCGCCCTGTGGACCGGCATCACCGGCCGGCCCGGCAAGTTCGACGAGGAGGCGATGCCGGCCCGCCGCCAAATTCTGCGCGAAAGCCTGAGCAGCGAGCTGTTCGTCACGGCGGCGGCGCTGCACCGGGTCGCGCGGCGCAACCTGGCGACGCGGGACTACACCCTGACCGCCATACGCAACACGCTCACCGAGCTGCTGGTGCATTTCCATGTGTATCGCATCTACGCCGGCCCGGCCGGGATCACGCCGACCGACCAGCGGGTGATGGACTGGGCCATGGCCGGGGCTCGGCGAACAATCCGGGCCGCCGACCGTCCGTTGCTGGAACTGGTCGGCCTATGGCTGTCCGGCGCCGGGCTGCGGAGTGTGCCGGCGGGGACGCAACGCCAGGAGTGGCTGCGGGCGATGGTGAAATTCCAGCAGCTCTCGGCGCCGACGGCCGCGAAGTCGGTCGAGGATACGACGTTCTACCGTTATGGCCGCCTGCTGTCCCGCAACGAGGTCGGCACCGAGCCGTCGCAGTGGTGCCTGAGCCCGGCCGCGTTCCACGCCGCCGGCAAGGAGCGGCAAAAGCGTTTCCCGCAGGCGCTGCTCGCCACCGCGACGCATGACCATAAGCGCGGGGAGGACACCCGGGTCCGGCTCGCGGTCCTGAGCGAGATTCCCGCGGAATGGGAGGCGGCGCTGCAGCGCTGGACGCGGCTCAACGCGAGCGTCAAGCGGGACCTGGACGGCCCGGCGCCAGACGCCGCCGACGAGATCATGCTGTATCAAACCTTGGTCGCCGCCTGGCCGCTTGACCTGCAACCATCGGACATCGAAGGCCTCGCGGCGTTCGAGACGCGGGTGGCCGGCTGGCTGGAAAAGGCGTTGCGCGAGGCCAAGCGCCACACCGGCTGGGCCGCGCCGGACATGGAATACGAGGGCGCCTGCCGCAATTTCCTGGCGAGCCTGCTGGATGCGAGCCGCAGCGCCGACATGGTCGGGGAGCTTTGCCGTTTCGCCAACCGCCTCGCCCCCGCCGGCGCGATCAACAGCCTGACGCAAACCCTGCTGCGGCTGACCAGCCCGGGCATCGCCGACCTATACCAGGGAACCGAGTTTTGGGACTTCAGCCTGGTCGACCCGGATAACCGGCGTCCGGTGGATTTCCCGGCTCGCGAAGCGGCGCTGGATGCGGGGCGGCCGCCAACCTCGTTGCTCGAAAGCTGGCGGGACGGCCGCGTGAAGCAATCGATCATCGCGCGCGCGCTGGCATTGCGTGCCCGATCGCCCGGACTGTTCACGATTGGCAGCTACGTCCCGCTCCGTATTGACGGCGAATTCGCCGATAATGCCTTGGCATTCGCCCGGGTTCACGAGGGGCGTTCGGCAATCGTGGTCGTTACCCGGTTAGCTCTCGGAGTCGATTCGGTGCCAGATACTCCGCTCGTGAGTATGGGAAAATGGCGCGATACTGCTATACTATTGCCTCGTAGCCTGACGGACCGGAGGATTGTCGACATCTTAGACGGAGAGGATGAAACAATGAGCGCAGCCCGTCTTCCTTTGGCCAAGGTGCTCGCCCGCCTGCCAGTAGCCTTGATGGAGCTGAGGTGAACCGCCTCGTCGTCATCAGCAACCGCGTCCCAGCCCCGGCTGCCGCGGGCGCCCAGGCTGGCGGCCTCGCGGTCGCGCTCGAGGCGTTGATGGAACGCCGCGGCGGCGTGTGGTTCGGCTGGAGCGGCAACATATCGGAGCATCCGGGACCGGTCCGCATTGCCGAAGCCGGACGGGTTAGATACGCGACGGTCGACCTGACCCAGGAGGAGCACGACCGCTACTACAACGAGTTCTCCAACAGCACGCTCTGGCCGTTGCTGCATTCCATGCCCGAACTCATGACGTTCGACCGGCGCAACGCGCAGGTTTACCGCCAGGTGAACGACCGGCTGGCCGACGCCCTGGCGCCCATGCTGCGGGCGGACGACCTTATCTGGATACATGACTACCACCTGATGTGCATGCCGAACGCGCTGCGGGCGCGTGGCGTGCGTGCGCCGATTGGCTTCTTCCTCCACATCCCGTTCCCCTCCGCCGACATGCTCGCGAGCGTGCCCGAGGCCGGGGCGCTCGTGCGTGACCTGCTGACCGCCGACCTGATCGGCTTCCAAACCGCGAACGACGTCGAAAACTTCACCGAGGTCGCCTGCCGCATCGGGGACGCGTTGCGCATGCCCGGCGGCTGGCTGAACGTCGGCTCGCGGCGGGTGCGCCTGGGCGTGTTCCCGGTCGAGATCGAGGCGCAGGAGTTCGCCGCCATCGCCGAGGACGCCTGGCGGGCTGCGCCGACCGAGCGGCTGCGGCGGAGCCTTTCGACCCAGCGCCTGATCCTCGGCGTGGACCGCATGGACCCGACCAAGGGCCTGCTGCAACGAATGGCGGGCTATCGGCGGCTGCTGGAGACCCGGCCCGATTGGCACCGCCGGATCACCTTCCTGCAAATCGCCGCAGAATCGCGGAAGGACGTCGCCGCCTACCGCGACCTGCGCGCCGCCATCGAGCGCGAGGCCGGAACCATCAACAGCGAGTTCAGCGAGCCTGCCTGGACCCCGGTCCGTCTTGTCGCCCGCGCCGGCGCCCGCAGCACCGTTGCCGGCTACATGCGGGAGGCGCGGGTCGGCTTGGTCACCCCGTTGCGGGACGGCATGAACCTGGTCGCCAAGGAGTTCATCGCCGCACAGGACCCGCAAGATCCAGGCGTGCTGATCCTGTCCCGCTTCGCCGGCGCAGCCCGTCAGCTTGGCTCCGCGCTGATCGTCAACCCACACGATGCCGACGAGGTTGCGGACGCGCTCGATACCGCGTTGAACATGAGCCTGGCGGACCGCCAGGTTCGTTGGCGGGAGAGCTGGGACGCCATCAAGGGCGCCTCCGCGCTGGCATGGGGCCGCTCGTTCGTCGGTGCGCTGCTCAAGGCCGCGACGGCTGCACCCATCGGCAGCAACCGTGGTTTACGCGCTGGGCATGAGGCCGATGAAGACATCCTGGCGACGGCAAACCCGCTCACGTTGATCAGCAGGACGCTCGGCGGCGTCGATTTGACGGATGAGACCTCTACGTTGCAACCCCGGCGGCTGTCGTAACAAATTTTGTAAAAAAGTTAATTCCTTTCAAATTTGTCTTTCGGCTCGGCGCGTTAACGTCCATGTGTCCTTTATAATGGGAGTTAACGTAAATGGGCGAATTGCATGCGATGACGTCGATGCAGGTATCCGAGGCGGTGCAAGAACTCGATGCGCTTGCCGATACGCTGCGCATGCCGAACACCGAACGTTGCGGCATTCTCGGCCTTAACTTCGATGCCTATCGTTCCTGGTATGACCGCGACATCAATATGGCCGCGACAGCCGCCCCGGAACTGGTCCGGCGGCTGAACTATGCGCTGCCGTTGATGCGGCGGATGGTGGCGAACACGCCGACAATCCCCGCGAGCCGCAGCCAGAACTGGCTGCGTCCCATGGTGAACTGGGTGTTTTAAGAGTCATGCGGCCGTCAGCACAATGCGGCCGGTCACCTTGCCGTCCTTCAGCCGATGCAGGGCAGTGTTCGCCTCCGCTTGCGGCATGCGTGTGATGGGCAAGGGGGTGATCCCGCCGTTTTGCGCCAGCGCCACCAACTCGCGCAGTTCTTTCGGGTTACCGACATAGCTGCCTTGGACCGTTAGGGCGCGAATCGGCATTACCGGCAAAGGCAGCGTCAGCTCGCCGCCAAACAGGCCGACCTGCACCAGCTTGCCGCCCTTTTGCAGGGCCGCGAAGGCGAATGCCGCGGTGGCGGTCCCGTTCACCAAGTCGATCACCGCGAGCGCCGGCCCGCCGCAAGCCTGCACAATGCGCTTGGTCGTGCCCTCGCTGCTCGCCTCGACCACCGCAGTCGCCCCGGCATCCGTAGCCGCCTTGAGTTTTTCGGCGCTGATGTCGACGGCAACGATCGCCCTGTGCCCTAATGCCTTCAGGATTTCGATTGCATTCAGGCCCAATCCACCGGCGCCCACGATGACGATCGGATCGGTCGGCCGCATCGGCAGCACCTTGCGTATGGCGGAATAGACGGTGACGCCGGAACACGCATAGGTCGCCGCAATGGTCGGGTCGAGCGTGCCGAGGTCGATCAGATGGCGCGGATGCGGGGCCACGACGTGCGTGCCATAGCCGCCGTTCTGGTAAACGCCCAGGCTGCGGTTGGCGACGACGCACATGTTGTCCTCCTCCGCCAGGCACCGCTCGCACTTGCCGCAGCCCAGCCAGGGAAACACGATCCGCACGTCGCCCACGGCCACGCCGGTCGCGTCCGGGCCGAGCTTCACCACCCGGCCGATGATCTCGTGCCCCATCGCCAACGGCAGCGCCACGCCGCGGTCCTTCAGCGACATATGCTTGCCGCCGCCCATGTCGTAGTACCCTTCCCAAATGTGCAGATCGGAGTGGCACACGCCGCAATGGGTGACCTCCAGCAACACCTCGGTCCCCGCTGGCTCCGGCGTTGGCAGCTCGATCTCCTTAAGGTCCGCCCCGTTCTCGACCACTGCCCAAGCGCGCATCGTCCGTCCTCCACGTTTCTATGAGGCTATCGGAACCCCCCGCTACGGCCGGGTCAAGCCGTTTTGCGCGCAACAGGCAGTGCGTCGGGGTTTATGACGCGGATTGGCGCTTTATCCAGGAATGCCAGGATGTTCTGCACGCTTTCGCCATAGAACTGCGCGAAGGTGTCCTGGGTCCCGTAGCCGAGATGCCGTCATCCATGACTGCAATACGCATGGTTGAAAATCCTCGTCCGATTGGCTCAGCGGCGGCGCGGGTCCATGGCGTCCCGCAATCCGTCGCCCACCAGGTTGAAGGCCAGCACGGCCAGGAAGATCGCGGCGCCGGGGAACACCGCGAGCCAGGGCGCCTGGGTCAGGAAGCGCTGCGCCGAGTTCAGCATGCTGCCCCAGCTCGGCGCCGGCGGCTGCTGGCCGAGGCCCAGGAAGGACAGGCTCGCCTCGGCGATGATGGCGAGCGCTATGGCCAGCGTCGCCTGCACCAGCACCGGCGGCACGATGTTCGGCGCGACATGGCGCAGCGCCACGCGCCAGGGCGGGTTGCCGATGGCGCGGGCGGCCTCGACGTAGTCGTTGGTGACAGTGTCCAGGGTGGCGCCGCGGGCGACGCGGACGAACACCGGCGCTGCGGTCACGCCGATGGCGATCATCGCATTGCCGAGCGAGGGACCCAGGAACGCCGCCAACGCTATGGCGAGGATCAGGAACGGGCAGGCCAGCATCGCGTCGACCACCCGGCCGATCACCGCGTCGACCCAGCCGCCGGCGAACCCGGCCAGCAATCCCGTGGGCACCCCGATGCCGGCCGCGATCAGCACCGAGACGAGGCCGGCCAGCAGCGACGCGCGGGCGCCGAACACGACGCGGGACAGCACGTCGCGCCCGTTCTCGTCCGTGCCCATCCAGTGCTGCATCGAGGGCGCCTTGCGGATTGCGGTCCAGCTTGTGGCGATGGGGTCGAATGGCGCGACCAGCGGGGCTGCGGCCGCGACGGCGACGAACAGCGCGATGACGATGAAGCCCAGCACCGCGGCCGGGCGACCGCGGAACCGCCGCAGCGCAAGGAGGGCCGGGCTCATGCGCCGCGCAGCCGCGGGTTGATGACGACATAAAGCACGTCGGCCAGTACGTTCAGCATGATGAACAGGAACGCGGTGACGAGCACGACGCCCTGGACGACGGGGTAGTCCCGGTTGAACACGGCGTCCACGATCAGCTTGCCGAAGCCGGGGATGCTGAACACCTGCTCGGTCAGCACCGCGCCGGATAGCAGGGTGCCGAGCTCCAGCGCGCCCAGCGTCACCACCGGCACCAGGGCATTGCGGAACGCGTGGCGCAGGATCACCGTCGTCTCGTTCAGGCCCTTTGCCCGTGCGGTGCGCACGAAATCCTGGTCGAGCGCGGTCAGCATGGCGCTGCGGGTATGGCGCATCAGGATGGCGGCGATGGCGTTGCCCAACACGAAGGCGGGCATGATGGTGGTGGCGAGCGACTGCTGCCAATCCTCGGTGAGCGGCACGTAGCCCGACGGCGGCAGCCAGCCCAATTTCACCGACACGAGCAGGATGAGCATGATCCCGAGCCAGAAGTTCGGCGTCGACAGCCCGGCCAGGCCGATCAGGTTGGCAGCGTAGTCCCAGCCGGTGTTGCGCTTCACCGCGGACAGGATGCCCGTCGGGATGCCGACACAGAGCGCGATCAGGAACGCCATGGCGCCGAGTTGCAGGGTGACGGGCAGCTTGGTGAGGATAAGGCTCGCGACCGGCTGGCGGATGCGCCAACTGAAGCCCAGGTCGCCCTGCAGCACGTTGCCGATCCAGTGCAGGTACTGCACCGGCAGCGAGCGGTCGAGCCATAGCTCGGCGCGGATTTGGGCGAGCACGGCAGGGTCGCCGCGCTCCTCGCCCGCCAGCACGATGGCGGGGTCGCCGGGCATGAGCTGCTGCAAGGCGAACACCAGGATGCTGACCAGCAGGATGGTGGGCAGGACCTGCAGCAGCCGGCTGCCGAGATGGCTGCGCATCGCTACTTCGCCAGGCTTACGCCCTGGAGCCGGATCAGGCCGTCCGGCACCGGGCGGAACCCGGTCACGCGCGCCGACATGCCGACGATGTTCTTGGGATTGTAGATGTAGATGATCGGCAGGTCCTGGCGGATCTGCTGGATGACTTGGTCGAAAAGCGGGCGCCGGCCGGCCACATCCTGGACGGTGCGCGTCTGGTCCAGCAATGCATCCACCTTCGGGTTGGAGTACTTGCCGTCGTTCAGCGCGCCGCCCGTATGCATGAAGCTGAACAGGTTGCCGTCGGGATCGGCACGGCCGGACCATCCGGTCGAGAACGCCTCGAAATCGCCGCGGTTGGCCGCAGTCAGCGCCGAGGCATACTCGGATGCGGTGATCCTCACGTCGAACCCGGCCTCTGCCGCCATAGCCTGCATGATCTCGCCCGCCTGCTTCTGGTCCGGGTTGTTCGGCACTGTGAGCTCTATCGGCACCGGGAGGGCAACGCCGGCCTCCTTCAGCAGCGCCTTTGCCCGCGCCAGGTCCCGTCCAAGCGGCTGCACGGCTTTGTCGTAATAGGGGCTGCTAGGCGAAAGCGCCTGCGCCACCGGCGTATAAAGGTCATTGTAAACGACCTGGTTGAGCGCCTCCTTGTCCAGTGACAGCTCGAGAGCCTGACGCACCCGGGCGTCGCTGCCGAGCGGGGTCTTGGCGCGCGGGCCATTAGCCAGGTTGATGGTAATGCCCCAGTATCCCAGGTTGTCCGATGTCACCACGCGCAGCCGCGGGTTGCCGCGCACCGCGTCCACGTCGGTCGGCAGGATCAGCTCGGACAGCTCGATGCTGCCGGCCTGCAGGTTCGCTAGGCGGATGGAGCTGTCGGGGATCGGCAGGTAAACCACCCGGTCCAGCTTGATCGAGCCTGCGTCCCAATATTCGGGAAAGCGCTCCAGCACGATGCGGTCCTGCGGCACCCGCTCCGCGAACCGGAACGGCCCGGCGCAGACCGGCTTCAGGCCGAAGTCCTTGCCCGCCGCCTCGGCCGCCTTGGGCGAGACGATGATGCCGGCCCGGTCGGTCAGTTGCGAGACGAACGGCGACGACGCGGTTTTCAGCACGATCCTGACCGTCAATGGGTCGACCGCCTCGACCCGGTCCATCGCGCCGATCTCGCTGCGGCGGAAGCTGCCCTGCATGGTGAGGTGGCGCTCCAGCGAATACTTCACCGCCGCCGCGTCGAGCTTCTCGCCGTCATGGAACACCACGCCCGGGCGCAGCTTGATGACCAGGTTGACCGGGTCCGTCCACTCGTAGGACAGCGCCAGTTGCGGCACGATCTCCAGCTTTTCGTTGATGTCGAACAGCTTGTCGCACAGCCCGGCGAACACTATGCGTCCGACATAGGTGCGGGCCAGGGTCGGGTCCAGAATGTCCGCATCCTCGCGCAGCGCGATGCGCAGTGTTTGCGCCTGGGCCGCGCCGGACAATGCGGTGAGCGCCAACATCGCCGCGATAATAACTCTGCGCATCAATGAACTCCTCAACCCATTCAGCAATGCCGGGCGCCGCCGGCCCTGGCAAGCGCTGGCGCACCGGGCTACACCGGACGCCCGCAGCAGACTGTGCAAACCATGCGCCACTACCGTATCGCCTCCATTCCCGCCGACGGCATCGGGCCGGAGGTCGTCGCCGCCGGGCTGGAGGCGCTGGACGCGGTGGCGAGCCGGGACGGCGGGTTCGAGCTGCAGGTGGACCATCTCGACTGGGGGTCCGACCGTTATCGCCGCACTGGCGCGCTGATGCCGGCGGATGGGCTCGATCAGCTTCGCGGCGTCGACGCGATCCTGTTCGGCGCGGTCGGCGCGCCCGATATCCCGGACCATGTGACGCTCTGGGGCCTGCGCCTGCCGATCTGCCAGGGCTTCGACCAATACGCCAACGTCCGGCCCACCCGCATCCTGCCCGGCGTCACCAGCCCGTTGCGCGGCGTCGAGCCGGGCGACCTCGATTGGCTGATCGTGCGCGAGAACAGCGAGGGCGAATATGCCGGCCATGGCGGGCGCGCCCACCGCGGCCACCCGGAGGAGGTCGCGACCGAGACCGCCATTTTCACCCGGCGCGGCGTCGAACGGATCATGCGCTACGCCTTCGACGCCGCGCAGAAACGTCCGCGCAAGCTGCTGACGGTGGTGACGAAATCGAACGCCCAGCGGCACGGCATGGTGTTCTGGGACGAGATCGCGGCGCTGGTGGCGGCGGACTATCCGGACGTGACCTGGGACAAGGAGCTGGTGGACGCCATGACCACCCGCATGGTGCGCCGCCCCGGCAGCATCGACACAGTGGTCGCGACCAACCTGCACGCCGACATTCTGTCCGACCTGGCGGCGGCGCTGGCGGGTTCGCTCGGCATCGCGCCGACGGGCAACGTGGACCCGGAGCGCCGCTATCCCAGCATGTTCGAGCCGATCCACGGCAGCGCGTTCGACATCACCGGCAAGGGCATCGCCAACCCGGTCGCGACGTTCTGGACGGCATCGATGATGCTGGAGCATTTGGGCGAGGCGCAGGCAGCGGCCGTGCTGATGCGCGCCATTGAGCAGGTCTGCACGGCAGGGGTCATGACGCCCGACCTCGGCGGCAAGGCGACCACGGCCGCCGTGACGCGCGCGGTGTGCGAGGCGGTCCGCGGGACCAACATCTAGCGCCAGCCGAGCAGCGCCCGCTCCAGCCGTCCCAGCACCCAGGCCACCAGCAGCCCGAGCAGCGACAGCACGACAATGCCGGCCAGCAGGTTGTCGGTGTCGTACAGGTTGCCGGCCTGCAGCACGAAGGCGCCAATGCCGCGGTCGGCGCCGATCATCTCGGCGGCGACCAGCAGGATGATGGCGATGCTGGTGGTGACGCGGAAGCCGCTCAGTATGGCGGGCAGCGCGCCGGGCAGGATGATCTTGCGCAGGATGGCGGCATTTGACAGGCCGAACGCCTGGCCCATGCGCACCAGGCTGCGGCTCACGGCGTCGACGCCGGCGGCGGTGTTGATGACGGTCGGGAAGAACACGCCGAAGGCCAGGGTCGCGACCTTCGAGCCCTCGCCGATGCCGAACCAGATAATGAACAGCGGCACCAGCGCGATCTTGGGAATGGGAAACAGCGCCGACACGACGGCCATGCCGGGGCTGCGCAGCCAGCTCGATAAACCGACCGCAAAGCCGAGCGCGATGCCGCACACCGTTCCCACGGTCCAGCCGATTGCCAACCGCTGCAGCGATGCGCCGAGATGCAGCCAAAGCTCGCCGCTGGCCGCGAGCTGATACAGCGCCCTGGCGATGTTGATGGGCGGCGGCAGGAACAGCGTCGGGATTACCCCGGCGCTGGCCCCCGCCTGCCAAAGCGCCACGATGCCGAGCAAGGTGGCGGCGGCAGCGCCGGGCACGGAGCGCGGCGCGAAGCCGCGGGCGCGGAACGGCACCGGGCCAATGAGGCCGGTGCCACGAGGCTTAGGCCCGAAAAACCTAGGCAACAACGCGCTCCCGCTCGGCTGCGGCGGCGTCGTCGCGGATCATGGCCCACAGCTCCTGCTCGATGGCGATCAGGCCGGGGTCGGCGGCGCTGCGCCCACCGATTGCCCGATCAATTTCCACGACATCGCGCACCCGGCCCGGCCGGCGGGACAGCACGGCGACGCGATGGCCCAGCCGCACCGCCTCGTTCAGGTTATGCGTCACATAGACCGTCGTGGTGCCCGCGCGCTCGATGATCGCGGCGAACTCGTCGAGCAGCAGCGCCCGGGTTTGCGCGTCCAGCGCCGACAGCGGCTCGTCCATCAGCAGGCAGGCGGGCCGCACCGCCAGCGCGCGGGCAATGCCGACCCGCTGCCGCATGCCGCCCGAAAGCTGCCGCGGCCAGGCGTCGGCGAAGCCAGCGAGGCCGGTCAGCGCCAGCACCTCCGCCACCCGCGCCTCCCGCTCGCGCCGGGGCAGCCGCCCTTCCAGCACCAGCGAGACGTTCCCGGCCACGCTGCGCCAGGGCAGCAGGGCGAAGTCCTGGAACACCGGGGTGAGCGGGTTCAGGCAGTCCTCGGCCACGTGCCCGTCCATCTCAACCGAGCCAGCCGTCGGCGCAATCAGGCCGCCGATGATGCCGAGCAGCGTGCTTTTTCCGCATCCCGAGGGGCCGATCAGCACCAGGACCCGGCCAGCGTCGGCCACCAGGTCTATGTTGGCCAGCACCGGAAGCGCATCGTAGCGGTGGCTGACGCCTCGGATGGCCAGGCGTAAGCTCGATCCGCTCATGCAGGCGGCAGGGCGCCGATGAACCGAGTGTCGATCACGTCGGACGGGTCGATATGCCCCTTGACCAGGCCCTGCTCGGTAAACCAGCGGAGCTGCGCCGCCACGTCCTGCACATCCAGCCGCGCGCCTTCGTCGTAGTAGCCGACGCCCTCGCTGATCTTGCGGGCGCCATCGGGATCCCCGGCATAGACGTATTTCTGCAGCAGCGGGATCAACGCTTCGGCCTTGGCGTCGCGGATCGGCTTGCCGACGGCGTCCAAACGCAGGAAAGCGTCGCGGTAGTCGGCCACGCCGCGTTGATAGGCGCGGGCGAAACGGTGCAGGGCGTCGGGCCGGTCGGCCAGCATCCGGCTCGGCGCGAAAACGGCGGTGATCTGGTAGGGCACGACGTCGCCGGCCCAGCCGATGATGCGCGCCTCCCCCGACCCCTGCAGCGGATTGGCCATCGAGGCGATCGCCATGGTTGCGTCCACCTGCCCGGTGCGGACGGCGGCCACCATGTTGCCGACCTGCTGCAACGGCCGCAGCGTCAGGCTTTTCAGGTCGAAGCCCTCGTGCTCGGCGATGCGCCCGACCATGTAGTGGAACGACGAGCCGAACTGGGTGATGCCGAAGCTGTGCCCGCCCAACTGCGCCAACGACGTGAGCCCGGCGTCGTACGCCCGGCGCGACACGAGGATCGCCGTCCCTTCATAGCCGCGCTGCTCATGCAGGCCGCCGCCGATCACCTTGAGCGTGCCGCGCCCGGCTAGGCTAAAGAACCCGCCGGTCAACGCGGTGATGCCCACGTCGATGTCGCCCGACACCGCCGCCGCGGCGATCGGCTGCGCTGACTCGAAAAAGCGGAAACTGGCGTCGAGGCCCTCGTCGCGGAAATAGCCGCGCTCCATGGCGATATACAGCGGCGCCGGGGACAGCGTGTGCAGCAGGCCGATGCGCAGCGGGTCCGCCGCCCATGCCGGCGAGGCGGCGAGCAACACGGCCGCGGCGAGGCTGAGCAAGGCTGATGCGCGCATCCCGGTAGCCCCTTTGATCCCGGCGCATCCCTTGCCATACCGGGGCCGGGTTGCACAGGACGGGGTGGCCGCCCATACCCTGGACATGGCCCCACCGTTGCTCCTGCTGCAAAACATTCGCCTGTCGCTCGGCACCGCGCCGCTGCTGGATGGCGCCGAGCTTGGCGTTGGCGCTGGCGAGCGCATTTGCCTGGTTGGCCGCAACGGGTCCGGCAAGTCCACCCTGCTGAAGGTCGCGGCCGGGCTGCTGCAATCCGACGGCGGCACGCGGTTCCTGCAGCCCGGCACCACCGTGCGCTATTTGCCGCAGGAGCCGGACCTCGCCGGGTTCGCCACCACGCTCGACTACGTGGAGGCCGGCATGGGTCCGGGCGACGACCTGCACCGCGCGCGCACCCTGCTGGACCAGCTCGGCATGACCGGCGAGGAGGACCCGACCCACCTCTCCGGCGGCGAGAAGCGGCGCTGCGCGCTGGCCCGCACCCTGGCGCCCTCCCCCGACCTGCTTCTGCTTGATGAGCCGACGAACCACCTGGACCTGCCGGCCATCGAGTGGCTGGAGCAGGAGTTGGCCAGCCTGCGCGCCGGGCTGGTGCTGATCAGCCATGACCGGCGGATGCTGGAGAAGCTTTCCCGCAGCATCGTCTGGCTTGATGGCGGCATCACCCGGCGCATCGACCGCGGCTTCGCCCATTTCGAGGCGTGGCGCGATGAGGTCGAGGAACAGGCGGAGCGCGACCAGCACAAGCTGGGCCGGCAGATCGCCCGTGAGGAGGACTGGCTGCGCTATGGCGTCACTGCGCGGCGCAAGCGCAACGTGCGCCGGCTGGGCGAGTTGGGCGCGCTGCGGCAGAAACGGCGGGAGATGGGCGGCGGCGACAACGCGTTGCGGCTGGTCGCGACCGAGGCGGACCTGTCGGGCAAGCTGGTCTCCGTCGCCGAGCACGTCAGCAAGGGCTTTGACGGCACGCCAGTTGTGCGCGACCTCACGCTCAGGGTGCTGCGCGGCGACCGGCTGGGCATCGTCGGCCCCAACGGGTCCGGCAAGACGACACTATTGAAACTGCTGACTGGGGTGGAGCAGCCGGATAGCGGCGAGGTCAAGCTCGGCACCAACCTAGCCGCCGTGACGCTCGACCAGCAGCGCGCCAGCCTCGATCCGAACGCGACGTTGTCGGACACCTTGACGGCTGGCGGCGGCGACACCGTGGTCGTGGCCGGGGAGCGCCGGCACGTGATCGGCTACATGAAGGATTTCCTGTTCAAGCCGGAGCAGGCCCGAACCCCGGTCGGCGTGCTGTCGGGCGGCGAGCGTGGGCGGCTGATGCTGGCCTGCGCCATGGCCCGGCCCTCCAACCTGCTGGTGCTGGACGAGCCGACCAACGACCTGGACCTGGAGACGCTCGACCTATTGCAAGAGATGCTGTCGGAGTATCCTGGCACGGTGCTGCTGGTGAGCCACGACCGCGACTTCCTCGACCGCGTGGTGACGAGCACCCTGGCGTCCGAGGGCGCCGGGCGCTGGGTGGAGTATGCCGGCGGCTACAGCGACATGCTGATACAGCGTGGGGAACCAGAGGCCGTCGTGCCAGAGCGCGCCCGGAGCAGCGGCCCGAAGTCGCTGTCCCGCTCCTCGGGAAGCCGCAAGATGACGTTCAAGGACAAGCACGCGCTGGAAACGCTGCCCAAGCAGATCGCGGCGACGGAAACGGAGGTTGCGCGCTTGCAGAAGCGGCTCGCCGATCCCGATCTGTATCGCCGTGACCCGGCCGCCTTTCGCACTGCGACCGATGCGCTGGCCCGCGCGCAGGCCATCCTCGCGGAAACCGAGGAACGCTGGCTGGGTTTGGAGCTGTTGCGGGAAGAGTTGGGAGCTTAGGGTCCGGCCATGACACGCATCATCCTCTTGCTAGGCTTATCTATGCTATCCGGTTGCGGACTGGCGGCGGCGCCATGCCGCGTGACCTCGGCGGCGTTGAAGATCGTGCCGATCGTCGGCCATGCCGCGGCGGCGCCGACGGACGCCTGTGCGGACGTGATCGACTAAGCGCCCTTGCGCTTCGCTTGCGTCGCGATGGGCGTTGGGTTCGCGAACCGCAGTGGTGCTTTTCGCACAGTGCAGCAATCCAGCCTCATGTCCACTTCGGGACGAGCCGCTCCTGTGGTACCGTACGTCAACAGGCGACCCTTCACGGACATAGCTTCAACATGCAGAGTGCGTGGATGACGCAAGATCAGCGCCCGCTCTTGATCGTATTCAGTGGACTGCCCGGCACGGGTAAAACGACAGTCTCAAAGGCGCTCGCGGCCAAACTGCACGCGGTCTATCTCCGCATCGACACAATCGAGCAAGCTATGAAATCTGCCGGAGCGGAGCGCATAGGACCGGCCGGTTATGCGGTCGCGAACGCATTAGCCGAAGCAAATCTGCTACTTGGCCACTCGATCATAGCCGATTGCGTCAATCCTGTGCGCGATAGCCGCCTTGGATGGGGCAGTGTGGCAAAGCAAGCATCAGCCAAATTGATCGATATTTACCTGATTTGCTCCGATACGATCGAGCATAGGCGTCGTGTGGAGGGCCGCTTCGCCGACATTCCTGGCCATATTTTGCCGACCTGGGAAGCCATAGCCCAGCATAAGTTTGAAACACGCGACGACGAACATTTGGTTCTGGATACGGCTCACATGCCGCCGGCAAAGCTAGTCGATCTTTGCAATGCCTACGTCTCTGGTAAGTTTGGCAACCAATAGATCACCGTTACTCGCAGAGCGTTCAAGGTCCGCTCTCCACCAAACTCGGCGGTTGGCCGCACAAAGCCACCCCCTTAACGCGAACGGCCGAGGCACCCTCCTCCGCTTGGGTTCCCGCAGTGCCAGGTAGATGACCGCCACCGCTTCGATGCCGGAGGCAACCCCTCGACTCCCCGTGCGCTTGCGCCAATAAGACGGGATCACGGGGGGATTTTGGATGGACCGAACCGACGTTGCCGGCCTGCGGGTTGCGCGTGAACTGCACGATTTCATCACGGAGGCCCTGCCGGGCACCGGTGTCGACGCCGAGGCTTTCTGGACCAGCTTCGCCGCCCTCGTGCGGGACCTGGCGCCGCGCAACGCCGAGCTGCTCGCTCGGCGCGACGAGCTGCAGCGCCAGATCGACGACTGGCACGTCTCGCAGGCCGGCAAGCCGCACGACGAAGCGGCGTACCAGGATTTCCTGCGCGGCATCGGCTATCTGCTGCCGGAGCCCGGCCCGTTCGAAGTCGGCACGACGAATGTGGACGCCGAGATCGCCAGCATTGCCGGGCCGCAGCTCGTGGTTCCCGTGATGAACGCCCGCTATGCGCTGAACGCGGCCAATGCGCGTTGGGGCAGCCTTTATGACGCGCTTTATGGCACGGATGCCCTGCCGGAGACGGACGGCGCGGAGCGTGGGCGCAGCTTCAACAAGGTCCGTGGCACCGCGGTGGTGAAGCGGGCCCGCGCCGTATTGGACCTCGCCGTCCCGCTCGCGCAAGGTTCGCACGCAGACGCGACAGGCTACGCGATCAAGGACGGAGCGTTGTCAGTCTCGACCGGGAAGGGGACAACCGGCCTCAAAACGCCAGGCAAGTTCGCGGGCTACCGCGGCGACCCGGCGGCGCCGAGCGCGATCCTGCTGCGGAACAACGGCCTTTATCTAGAAATCCGCATCGACCGCGATCACCCGATTGGCAAGGACGACCCGGCCGGCGTCGCGGACGTGCTGATGGAGTCGGCCATCACCACCATCCAGGACTGCGAGGACAGCGTCGCCGCCGTCGATGCGGCCGACAAGGTTGAGGTGTATCGCAACTGGCTCGGACTGATGCAGGGCACGCTGTCGGCGTCCCTTGAAAAGGACGGCAGGCAGATCGTCCGCCGGCTCAATCCGGACCGCGAATACACCAAGCCGGACGGCAGCGCCCTGGTCGTGCCGGGCCGCAGCACCATGCTGATCCGCAACGTCGGCCACCACATGCATACCGACGCCGTGCTGGACGCCGACGGCAACGAGGTGCCCGAGGGCATGCTCGACGCGGCTGTCACGGCGATGATCGCGATGCACGACCTGCGCGCCACCGGCCCGATCCGCAACAGCCGCGCGGGATCGGTGTATATCGTGAAGCCGAAGATGCACGGACCCGATGAGGTCGCCCATGCCGCCGCCATCTTCACCCGCGTCGAGGCCATGCTGGGCCTTGCGCCTAATACGCTGAAGATGGGCATCATGGACGAGGAGCGCCGCACCAGCGCCAATCTTGCCGCCTGCATCCACGCGGCAAAGGACCGGGTGGTGTTCATCAACACCGGGTTCCTCGACCGCACCGGGGACGAGATGCACACGTCCATGGAGGCAGGCGCGATGATCCGCAAGAACGAGATGAAGGGCACCGCCTGGATCAAGGCGTATGAGGACCGCAACGTCGACATCGGCCTCGCCTGCGGCCTGCGCGGCAAGGCGCAGATCGGCAAGGGCATGTGGGCCGCGCCCGACCGCATGGCGGAGATGCTGGAGCAGAAGATCGGCCATCCGCGTGCCGGCGCCAACACGGCGTGGGTCCCCTCGCCCACCGCCGCCACCTTGCACGCGCTGCACTACCATCAGGTCGACGTGGCGGCGCGGCAGGCGGAACTGGCCGGGCATCCGCGCGGCACGCTGGCGGAGTTGCTGACCATCCCCGTGGCCGACCGGCCGAACTGGGCGCCGGACGACGTGCAGCAGGAGCTGGACAACAACGTCCAGGGCATTTTGGGTTATGTGGTGCGCTGGATCGACCAGGGCGTTGGCTGTTCCAAGGTGCCGGATGTCCACGATGTCGGCTTGATGGAGGACCGCGCCACCCTGCGCATATCGAGCCAGCACATCGCCAACTGGCTGCACCACGGCGTGGTGACGGAGGAGCAGGTGCGGGAGACCATGCGGCGCATGGCGGGCGTGGTGGACCGGCAGAACGCCGGGGACCCCGACTACCGCCCGATGGCGGCGAACCTCGATGGCCCGGCATTCCAGGCAGCTTGCGACCTGGTGTTCAAGGGCCGTGAGCAGCCAAATGGCTACACCGAGTTCATCCTGCATGCTCGGCGCCGGGAGGCCAAAGCGGCGTAGGGCCAGCGTTGCCCTAGTGGCTGGAACCGCAGATGGTCCCGGACGTTAGACGGCGTAACGACTTAGGTTGCATCCAGGAAAGGACTGGTCCATGGGCCTGATCTTGATCGTCATCGTCCTCGTCGTGCTGTTCGGCGGCGGCGGGTTCTACGGCTACAACCGTGGCTATTATGGCGGGCGGCATTATGGCGGCGGACTGGGGCTGGTGCTTTTATTGCTCGTCCTGTTCCTGCTGTTCGGGCAAGGCCGCTACTACTAGCTAAATCTCGGCCGCAGGCTCCGGCTGCGCGCTCACGCGGGAGACCCGGCGACCGTCCATCTCCATCACCTCGAACCGCCAGCCCGCGAACACGATCCGGTCCCCGGTGCTCGGCAGCCGCCGCAGCAGCGCCAGCAGCAGGCCGGCCAGGGTGTGATAGCTGCCCTCGGCCGGCAGGTCCGGCAGTTCCAGGCGGGACTTGATCTCGTCGACCGGCATCGCGCCGTCGAGCAACAGGGCGCCGGCGACAGCATCCGCCCCATCCGCCGGCCCGGCTACGGAGTCCGTCGACTCGCCCACGATCGCCTTCAGCACGTCGGCCGCCGTGACCACGCCCTCGAAGCTGCCATACTCGTCCATCACCAGCGCAAGGCCCAGCGGGTCGCCCTTCAGCCGCTCCAGCGCATCGAGCGCGGTCACGGTATCGGGGATCACCATGGCTTTGCGCATCGCAGCCGCCACCGACAGGTCGCCGCCGTCCAGGATGCGGTCCAGCACGTCCTTCGCCTGGATAACCCCCACCACGTTGTCGATCGACCCATCGCAAACTACGAACCGGCTATGCGGCGTGGCCTTCAAGGTCGCCACGATGTCCCGCCGGGGGTCGGTGCGGTCGATCCAGGCCAGCTCGTTCCGTGGCGTCATGATGGCGCGCACCGGCTTGTCCGCCAGGCGCAGCAGGCGCTCGATCATGTCCCGCTCCTCGGTTTCGAGCACGCCTTCCTCGGCGCCCTCGGCCAGCAGCGCCTTCAGCTCCTCCTCCGTGACCGCCTGCCGCTTGTCGTCATGCCGGCCGAACAGCCGCAGCACCAGGCCGGACGACTTGCCCAGCACCCAAACGATGGGTCCGCCGACACGCGCGAGCCAGGCAAGCGGTGGCGCCACGGCCGACGCAATTATCTCCGGACGGCGCAGCGCCAACTGCTTCGGCACCAGCTCGCCGATGACCAGGGTCAGGTAGGTCGTCAGCACCACGACGACCGCGAGCGACAAGCTGCCTGCGAACGGCGCGAGCGTCGGTATCGTTTCGAGCCATACCTCGAGCCGGGCAGTGATCCGCGCGCCGCCGAACACGCCGGCCAGCACGCTGACGAGGGTGATGCCGACCTGCACCGTGGGCAGGAAGCGCTGCGGGTCGTCGGCGAGCAGGCGGGCGGTGGTGGCGCCGGCCACGCCCTGCCGTTCCAGCACCACCAGCCGTGCCCGGCGGACCGAGACCAGGGCCAGCTCGCTCATGGCGAACACGCCGTTGAGCACGATCAGCAACAGCACGACGAGCAGTTCGAGGGTGAGTCCCATGAAGGGCGTTATAGGCGGTTCCCGAGGAAAGGTCAGCACGACGCCACGGCGGGAGCCGCCGCAACCCAGTTGCGCGAACCGGGGCCGGCGATTAAGCCGCAGGCCATCCACCAAGGAGCGTTGCCATGACCCGGCCCTTGCCGCCATTCGCCATCGTGCTGGGAATAGCCGGCCTGCTGCCGTTCATAGCGTGCAGCCTGGGCGCGCTCAGCCTGTCGAGCGACGGCTCCACGCGCTCGCTGCTGGCCCTGGTGTCTTACGGCGCCACCATCCTCGCATTCCTAGGCGGGGTGCACTGGGGTTTCGCCCTGGACGACAGCGATACGCCGTCGGACCGGGTGCAGCGGGCGCGGTTCGGCCTGGGAGTCCTGCCTTCATTGATCGGCTGGGCGGCGTTGCTGATCACGTTCATCGGCCTGCCGACCACCGGGCTGCTGGTGCTGACCGCCGGCTTCATCGCGACGACCGTGGTCGAGGCGCAGGCGGCCCGCCGTGGCCTGATGCCGCAGCGCTACATGTGGCTGCGCTGGGGACTGTCGATCGTCGTCGTCGTGTGCCTGGTGTCCGTCTGCCTGATCCGGGCCTTTGGCGGCCGGGTGGTGCTTTGAGCGCGCTGCTGGACCGGGAGGCGGCAGCGGGAAATTCCTGATCGCGCCATGGGTGGGCCCGGCCCCGCCTCGCCATGGCCGGGCGCAGCTGATGGACAAACGGCCAATCTGTTACTAATATGCAATAAGCTTGAGACTGTGCGGCCAACTGTGAGGGGGCGATGAAGGTATTCTGGGACCCGGCGCAGCTCCTGCACGCGCCGCGCTTTTTCTTGCAGCGTGGGATCGTTCGCAGCAATTTCGAGGCGCCGGCCCGTGCCGAGGCGCTGCTGGGGGGCTGCCTGGCGCTCGGCCTCCAACCGGTTATGCCTGCGCCAGCCGATCGTGGCGCGCTGGAGGCTGTCCATGCAGCCGCCTACCTCGACTTCTTGCGCGACGCGCCAGCCGCTTGGAGCCTGCTGCCTGATCATGGGCCGGAGCTGGTGCCAAACATCCATCCCTCACCGGAGATGCTGGCCAACGGCGCGCGGCCAGGCCAGACGGTCATTGGCCAGCTCGGCTGGCACACCGCCGACACCTCCTGCCCGATTGCCGCCGAGACCTGGCCGTCCGCCGTTGCAGCCGCAGCCTGCGCCATCGCTGCGGCCGACGCCGCCGCGGCGGGCGGGACCGCCTATGCGCTCACGCGTCCGCCGGGCCACCATGCCTATCCGGCGCGGGCAGGCGGGCATTGCTACCTGAACAATGCCGCTATCGCCGCCCAACGCCTGGTGGACCGCAGCGCTGCACGCGTTGCGGTGCTGGACATCGACAGCCATCACGGCAACGGCACCCAGGGCATATTCTGGGAGCGCGACGACGTGCTGTTCGTTTCCGTGCACGGCGACCCCAACGGCTACTATCCCTGGTATGTCGGCCACGCCGCCGAGCGTGGCGGCGGCTTCGGCGTTGATTGCAACCGGAACCTGCCGTTGCCGATGGGGACCGGGGACGAAGGCTGGCTCGAAGCCCTGGATGCCGGGCTTGCGGCCATCCGGCACTTCGGCGCCGATGCGCTGGTGCTCAGCCTGGGGTTCGATGCGTCGCAGGATGAGCCGCTGGGCTTCCTGCGGGTCACGCCGGACGGTTTCGCCAAGGCAGCCGGGCGCATCGCCGCGCTGCGCCTGCCGTCCGCGATCGTGCAGGAGGGCGGTTACAACACCGAAACCCTCGGCGCACTGCTGCAAGGGTTCCTTTCGGCCTACGCCGCATGAGCCTGGCCCGGATACGCAGCTTTGCCTTCAGCGGCATCGAGGCGGTTCCGGTCGAGGTGCAGGTGCAGATCTCCTCCGGCCTGCCCGCCTTCCTCGTCGTCGGCTTGCCCGACAAGGCCGTCGGCGAGGCGCGGGAGCGGGTGCGCGCCGCGCTGACCGCCATGGGCCTGTCGCTGCCGCCCAAGCGCGTGCTGATCAACCTTGCGCCGGCGGACCTGCTGAAAGAGGGCAGCCATTTCGACCTGCCGATCGCGCTCGGCGTGCTGGCCGCCATGGACGTGCTGCCGCGGGACGAGATCGCGGGATATGCCGCCCTGGGCGAACTTTCGCTCGATGGCGCCATCAACGCCGTCGCCGGCGTGCTGCCGGCCGCGATGTCGGCGTCGGCCCGCGACCTCGGCCTGATCTGCCCCGCCGTGCAGGGCGGCGAGGCCGCCTGGGCCGGCCGCATCGAGATCCTGGCCGCGCCCGACCTGCTTTCGGTCATCAACCATTTCCGCGGCACGCAGGTGCTGGCCCCGCCCGAACCCGCCGGCACGCAGGAACGCGAGACCGGCCCCGACCTGGCCGAAGTGCGCGGCATGGAGACCGCCAAGCGCGCGCTGGAGATCGCCGCAGCCGGGGGCCACAACATGATGCTGATCGGCCCGCCCGGCGCCGGCAAGTCGATGCTCGCCGCCCGCATGCCCTGGCTGCTGCCCGACCTGCGCCCGGTCGACGCGCTGGAGGTCAGCATGATCCACAGCGTGGCCGGGCTGCTGGAGGGCGGGCGGCTGGTGATGCGTCCGCCGTATCGCGAGCCGCACCACGGCGCATCGCAGGCCGCGCTGACCGGCGGCGGCCAGCGCGCCAAGCCCGGCGAGGTCAGCCTGGCCCATCGCGGCGTGCTGTTCTTGGATGAACTGCCGGAGTTCCCGCGGCCAGCCTTGGAAGCATTGCGCCAGCCCTTGGAGAGCGGACGGACGACGGTTGCCCGCGCCCTCGCCCACGTCACCTACCCGGCCCGCTTCCAACTCATTGCCGCGATGAACCCGTGCCGCTGCGGCTATCTCGGCGACCCCGCGCGCGCCTGCAGCCGCGCGCCCCGCTGCGGCGAGGACTATTTGGCCCGCATCAGCGGCCCGCTGCTCGACCGCATCGACGTCACCGTCCATGTGCAGCCGATCCCGCCCACCGAGCTGTCCCGCGCGCCGCCGGGCGAGTCCAGCGCCGCCGTTGCCCCCCGCATCGCCATGGCCAGGACCGCCCAATGCACCCGATACGGCGAGGACGGCCCGGCGACCAACGCCGAGGCCGAACTGGGCGCGATCGAGCTGCAGCCGGACGCCCGCCTGCTGGCCGAGACCGTCGCCGAGAAGCTGCGCCTGTCCGCGCGCGGGTTCACCCGGGTGCTGCGCGTCGGGCGCACCATCGCCGACCTGGCCGGCGCGGCCCAGGTGCGCCGGGCCGATGTGGCGGAGGCATTGGCCTATCGCCCGCGCATCCCCGGCCGGCCGGGTTAGGGACGGATCGTATCGGGCGCGTCAGGCCGCGAACGCCTTGCCGGCTGGTCGCGGCTTGCTCTCGGCGCTCAGCTCCTCGAGGCTCTTGCCTTTGGTTTCGGGCAGCATCCAGACCGTCACGGCCAATCCGAGCACGCTCGCGACCGCAGCGCCCAGCTCTGCCGCCGGCAGGCCGTTCCACGCCATCAGCAGCGGGAAGGTGAACACCCCTGCGAAGCCGCCGACCTTGCCCGCCGCGGACGCGATGCCGTGCCCGGTGGTGCGGCCCTCTACAGGGAACAGCTCAGCCGGGTAAACGAACGTCGTCGCATTCGGGCCGAACTCGGTGAAGAAGTAGCTCAGCCCGTAGATGATCAGGAACGGGTAGATCAACTTCTCGATCCCGGGGATCAGCGCCATCGCCGTGAAGCTGCCCGCCATCATCAGGAAGCCAAGGACCTGGATCGGCTTGCGGCCCATTCGGTCCATCATCGCTGCCGCGACGAAATAGCCCGGCACGGCCGCAATGGCGAACACGGCGAGCTGCGTCAACGTTTGGGTCAGCAGGTCGTCCGCGGGCGCGATGGCGTGCAGCACGAGCGGGCTGCTGACGGTGTTGCCGTAATAGGCGAAATCCATCAGGAACCAGGCCAGGCTGGCGCCGGCCAGCCGCACCCGCAGGTCGCGCCGGCTGAGCAGGGCACGGAAGCCGTCGGCGAACGACTGCTTGGCCGCGCCGCGTTGCGATTGCGCGAGCCGGTAGCGCGGCGTCTCGGCCAGCCGCCGCCGCATCTGGAACACGGCAAGCGCCGGCGCCGCGCCGAATGCGAGCAATAGGCGCCAGACGAGGTTGTGCGACATGCCGCTCCACAGCAGGGCCGCCGCCAGCAGCGGTCCAACGATCAGGCCCGCAGCCTGCATGGCGAACACTAGGCTGACCATCATGCCGCGATGCCTCTTGCCGGCGTATTCGCTCATCAGCGTGGCGCTTACCGGGTAGTCGCCGCCGATGCCGATGCCCAGGATGACGCGAAAGAAGATCAGCCACCAGATGTCGGGCGAGAAGGCCGAGGCGATGGCGCCGGCCGCGAGGACCAGCACTTCGTAGCCGTAGATGCGCTTGCGTCCGAGCATGTCGGCGATGCGCCCGAACAGCAACGCCCCGACGGCTGCCGCGAGCAGCGCGGTCGACGTGACCAGCCCGATCGCAAGCGGTGAGGGATGCCACTCGTCCTTGAGCAGCGACATGACCACGCCGATGATGAACAGGTCGTAGGCGTCGGTGAAGAAGCCCATGCCGGAGATGAACATGATCTTCCAATGCTCACGCGTGATGCCTGATTCGTCGAGCCGGGCCAGGTCGTCAGCGCTGGTGTCGGACATCGGTCACGCCCCTGTGTAAGGTTGCTCTCGCCTCGACGCTCGCCCGAGGCGGCGGTTCGCGTGATGTCCTGTGAAGGTTTTGGGGCAGTGCCGATTGTTGGCGTCCGATTGGTTCTTGGAGCCAGGCGGCGCCCGCAGGAAGGCCCTCCTGATCCGGGGCTAGCCTTCCAAGCGAAAGGCGTCGGCGATGCGGCGGACCAGGCCGGCGTCGTCCACCAGCAGCACGTCGAACCGCACGCCGGCCCGGCCCCATTCGGGATGCTCCGCCAACGCGACCTCACCCGCCGCAAGCAGCCGGGCGCGCTGGCGAGGCCCTAAGGCGAAAGCGGCCGAGTTCAGGTCCGGGCGGGCTTTCACCTCGACGAACGCCAGCAGCCCGTCCCGCTCCGCGACCACGTCGATCTCGCCGGCGGCTGTGCGCATGCGCCGGGCCAGCACGACCCAGCCTTCGCGCTCAAGTGCGCTGCAAGCGGCTTGTTCAGCTACGACGCCCCGCGCTTGCGCCACTCGGCCACGGGCGGCCCGGGCTATCACGGGCTGCGATAGGTCTGCGTCGTGTCCACGCCTGCGAACTCCGCCACGAGCGTATAACCGACGCCCAGCAGCACCGGCCCGAGAAAGATGCCCAGCAAGCCGAACGCCAGCGCGCCGCCCAGCACGCCGAGGATCGTCAGCAGGAACGGCAACTGCGCTCCCCGCGAGATGAAATACGGCCGGATCACGTTGTCCGACCCGCTGATGGCGAACAGCCCATAGATCCCGAGGAAGACGCCCCAGCCGGTATGCCCCGTGCTGAGCAGCCAAAGCGTCGCGGGAATCCAGACCACCGGCGCACCGATCGGCAACACCGACAGGAACCCGGCGATGGCCCCCAGCAGCAGAGGACGCGGCACCCCCGACAGCCAGAGCCCGAACGTCGTCAGCAATCCCTGCACGATCGCCGTCCCCAGGATGCCATAGACGGTGCCGCGCACGGTCAGCCCGGTGACCTCCACCAGCCGCGACGCATGCTCGCCGGCAATGCGGTGGACGATGCGGTTGAGGTGGACGGCCAGGCTGTCGCCCGATGCCCAGAAAAAGAACGCGACCAGCAGCGCGATGATGAACTGCACCAATCCGCCGGCGATGCCGAGCAACAGGTTCAGGCCATTCTCCGCGATCATGCCGAAATACGGCTTGAAGAAGCTGACCATGGCGCTCAGGTCCGCCGCCCACTCGTTCCAGTATTCCGACAGTGTCGAGCCGACGACCGGAACCGCCGCCAGCCAGCCCGGCGCGCTGGGCAGGCCGCCGTTGAGCGCGGTCTCGATCGAGCCGCGCAGTTGGTTCACGTCATCGGCCCCGGCCGGCGCTGCGAGGGCCAGCGGCAACACGATCAGCACGGTGGTGAGCAGGACCATGATCCCCGCCGCCCCGCCGCGGCTGGCGCGCAGATGCGTCCGCACCCAGGCGAACACCGGCCAGGTGGTGTAAACCAGGATCGCCCCCCAGAGGATGGCCGATAGGAATGGGTGCAGCACCAGCACGCAGCCGACCGCGATGCCGACCAGCAGCAGCCCCATCAGCAGGCGTTCCGCCACCAAGTCCGTGGACTGCTTCATGCCGGGCGATATCGGCTGCCCGTCCACGGAAAGCAACTGGTTGTTCTAAGCTGGCGCGACCGATAGCCTGAAGCGAAACCGGAGTATCAACATGCCGCGCCTAGCTGCCAACCTTTCGATGATGTTCAACGAGGCGCCATTTCTCGAACGATTTGAAGCCGCGGCGAAGGCCGGGTTCACGGCGGTCGAGTTCCTGTTCCCCTATGACCATCCCGCCGCCGAGATCCGGCGACGGTTAGACGGCGCCGGGCTGCAACAGGTGCTGTTCAACATGCCGCCTGGCGACTGGGCAGCCGGCGAGCGCGGCATAGCGTGCCTCCCGGGCCGCGGCCAGGAGTTCCGGGACGGAGTGAGAAAGGCGCTGGACTATGCGGGAACGCTGGGTTGCGGCTTGGTGCATTGCATGGCGGGCATCGTGCCGGCGGGCGCATCGCATGGGACCGCGGCGGCGCTTTATGTCGCAAACCTAGCCTGGGCGGCCGAGCAAGCGGCCGCGCAGAGGGTCAAAGTTGTCATCGAACCGATCAACCATCGCGACATGCCCGGTTTCGTCCTGAACACGATGGCTCAGGGCGCGGACATTGTGAATGCTGTAGGCTACGACAAGCTGGGTTTGCAGTTCGACATTTATCACTGCCAAGTCACGGAGGGCGACGTCACGAAGCGGATCGAGACGTTATTGCCCATCATCGCTCATATGCAGTTGGCTGATGTCCCGGGACGCAACGAGCCTGGAACTGGCGAAATCGGCTGGGAATTTGTATTAGATCGAATCGACGCTTTGGGGTACGAAGGCTGGGTTGGCTGTGAATACCGCCCTAAGGGTGACACTATAAGCGGACTCGCTTGGCGCAAGCGTTACAAAGTCTGAAAATTTAGATAATATTCTTAAATAAATCTCAATGTTCCGCGATTTTATTGACGGGTTGACAATGAGATTGCGAACAGTCACCCCCAGGATGCTATGACGGTTGTATCTGGCGGGACGCCTCTACCGGCTGTCCCGCGCCTGCCTGGAGGTAAATCATGCGCTTTGCAGAGATCGGACAACAGCTTCGGGCCTATCGGCTGGAATCCGGCCTGCGAGCGGAAGAGATTGCGGCCCGGCTCGGCGTGTCTCGCGCAGCCTTGTATCGTTATGAAAAAGGCGAGGTCATCAAGCTCGATACAGTCCAGCGACTGGCCGAGTTGCTCAAGGTCTCCCCGTTGTCCCTCCTGGGCATAGGAGTTGAGTACTACAGCCGGTCCGTTGGATACTTCGAACGTATCCGGCAAATCGAGGAAACGGCTGACCAGGTCCTGCAAGCCTACGGCTCCGGCCTATACTTGACGACCTCGGAGGCATTCGACGCAGCGATGGCCGATGGGCTGAACGAGGCCGCAAGCCTGCCGGGCACCGATGCGGCCACGTTCCGCACCAACGCCGACCAGGTGCTCGGCATCCTATCGGCACGAAAGCGAATCTATGCGCAGCGCCGCCCCGGCATCATCGCCATCCTTTCACCAGCCTCGATCCAAGGCTTCCTTAACTTGGGCCTGCTCGGCAGCCTGAAATTGTCCGAGGCGCTGCGGGTGCGCTGCCGCCGAGTCGCAGCCGCCGAGGTGCAGAACATCGCGAGCTTGATGGAAACCGAACCGATGGGGCTGCAGTTCGGCCTGCTCGCCACGTCCGAGGCTTCAAGCGGGTTCAGCATCTTCCGCTCGCGCGACCGCGCCACCCTGGCGGCCAACCCGTTCCAAGCCGACAGCCTGCCCTCGGCACAGACCGGAGTCGCCATGATCACGGGCGCAGACGAGGCCATCGCCGCCCATCAACGCGTCGCGGAGGCCATGTGGCGGGATGCGATCAAGGGGCCGGCCGCTGCGGTGCGCCTGCGCGAGATGCTGGCCAACCGGGCCTGACCGCCAAAGCTTCCGGGTCGCCATCGCCTCCCGCCCGCGGAGCTTTATCCTCCCAGGTGGTTCCACCAGCGCCCGCGCCGTTCTAGGTTCGGTCCATGGCCACGCTCCCCCATCATCCCGACGTGCAAATCATCTCCAACGAGACCGCCTGGAAAGGCCGGTTCTCGGTCGAGGTCGTAAAATTCCGCCAGCGCCGGTTCGATGGCGCGATGTCCGGCGTGCGAACGTGGGAGCTACTGTGCCGCGGGCGTGCAGCCGGCGTGCTGCCCTATGACCCCGTGACGGACCAGGTAGCGCTGATCGAGCAGTTCCGCTTGCCCGCGCTCGCCGCCGGGTTGGAGCCGGTGATGGTCGAAATTCCCGCGGGCCTCTGCGATGCCGGCGAGGACCCGGCCAAGACCGTCATCCGCGAGGCGCAGGAGGAGATGAAACTTCCGGTCGACCTGCTGGAGCCGATCGGCGATTTTTTGCTGACGCCGGGCGCGTCCGATGAGCGTTGCACGATGTTCGTGGGCCGCATCCATGCGCCACAGGCTGGGCCGGACGGCATCATCGGACAGGGCGGCCTGGCCGCGGAACAGGAGGATATCCGCGTCCGCCTGCATTCCGCCACCGCCGCGATCGAGGCCGCTGCTGCCGGACGCTACGCAAACTCCGTCACCGCCATCGCCCTGCTCTGGCTTGCCGTGCGGCGCGATTGGCTGCGCGCGCACTGGAGCGGACGATGACGCAACGCCTGTTCTTGGATGACAGCGCGCTGCAGCGGACCAGCGCGGCCGTGCTCTCGGCGGGGCCGGACGGCATCGTGCTGGACCGCACCGTGTTCTATGCCCGCGCCGGCGGCCAGCCCGGCGATAGCGGCTCGCTGCGCTGGGGTGGCCAGGAAACGTCAATAACCGAGGCTGTGAAAGGCTCAGGCGACGACATCCTGCATCTGCCCGCTGCCGGCAGCCCGGTGCCCGGACCAGGCGTCCGGGTCGACGCCGTACTCGATTGGCCGCGCCGCCATGCTTTGATGCGGATGCACACGGCCCTGCACCTTTTATGCAGCCTGCTGCCCGGCGCGGCCGTTACCGGCGGGCAGATCGGCGCCGAGCGGTCGCGGCTGGATTTCGACCTGCCGGGTCCGCCACCCATCGACGCGCTGGAGGACGGGTTCCGGACGCTGATCGCCGCAAACCACCCGGTCGCGTCCGAATGGGTGGACGAGGCGGTGCTCGACACCAACCCGGGCCTGGTCCGCACGCTTTCGGTGCAGCCGCCGCGGGGCACCGGCCGGCTGCGCCTGGTTCGGATCGGCGGCGACCGTTTGATCGACCTGCAGCCCTGCGGCGGCACCCACGTGGCCAGCACGGCCGAGATCGGCGGCGTGCACGTGCTCAAGATCGAGAACAAGGGCCGGCAGAACCGCCGCATCTCGATCGCACTTGCAACGGAGGCCTGATCATGGACCCGCTCATCAGCACGGACTGGCTGGCGGAGCAGCTCGCCGTGCCCGACCTCGTGGTGTTCGACGCGACCAAATACCTGCCCGGCGAAGGCAAGGATGGCGCCGAGGAGTTCGTCCGCGCGCATGTCCCGGGCGCGCGTTTCTTCGACATCGACGTGATCGCCGATCCCGACACCGCGCTGCCGCACATGGCGCCATCGCCGGGCCGGTTCGAACGGCTGATGGGTGAGCTCGGCGTGTCGAATGCAAGCCGCGTCGTGTTCTACGACCAGAAGGGCATCGCCTCGTCGCCGCGTGGCTGGTGGATGATGGGGCTGTTCGGCCACGACCAGGCGTTCGTGCTGGATGGCGGCCTGCCGAAGTGGCTGCGCGAGGGCCGGCCGGTCGAGACAGGGCCGGCGGCGACGCCTGCGCCCGCAACCTTCCAGGCGGCCTTCCGCGCCACCCGGCTGCGCGGGATCGGCGACATGCTGGCCGGGGGCGAGCTGGTGCTGGATGCGCGCCCGGCCGGCCGCTTCACCGGGTCTGCGCCGGAGCCGCGGGCAGGGCTGCCCCCCGGCCACATCCCCGGCAGCCGCAACGTGCCGTCGTCGAGCCTGCTCAACCAAGATGGCACCATGCTCGATCCGGCGGCGCTGCGCGCGAGCCTCGCCGCGGCGGGCGCCGATGGCACGCGCCCGGTCGTGACCAGTTGCGGTTCCGGGGTCACGGCCACCATCTTGAGCCTTGGATTGCTGCGCGCCGGGCTGCCGCAAGGCGCGGTGTACGATGGCTCGTGGACGGAATGGGCCGGCCGGCCAGACACCATCAAGGAAACCGATTGATGCCCGACGACCAATTGCCGCCCAGTCGTTTACAGAAAACGCGTCTCCAGGGCATGGGCACCCGCCTGTCGCACGCCGGACGCGCCGGCACCCGCATCCGTGGCTTCGTCAACCCGCCGTTGCTGCGCGGATCCACCATGCTGTATCCGAACTGCGACGAGCGCCGGGCCAGCGCCGCCACCCGGCTGGACCAGGCGCCGAACTACGGCGTCATGGGCAATGCGACGCACCATGCGTTGGAGGATGTGGTCGCCGAGATCGAGGGCGGCACGCGTTGCCAGATTGTCTCGTCCGGGCTCGCCGCCGTGACCACGCCGTTGCTGGCCTACCTGAAATCCGGCGATCACCTGCTGATGCCCGACAGCGTCTATGGGCCGGCCCGCACGTTCTGCGACGGCATGCTGGCCGATTTGGCGATCGAGACGACCTACTACCGCGCCGACATCGATGCCGCGGGCATCACCGGGCTGATGCGCCCGAACACCACCGTGCTGTATGTCGAGAGCCCTGGCAGCCACACCTTTGAAGTGCAGGATGTCCCGGCCCTGGCCGCCGCCGCCCACGCGCACGGTGCCAAGGTGCTGATGGACAACACCTGGGGCATCCACTTCTTCCAGCCGTTCCAGCACGGGGTCGACGTGTCGATCCAGGCGCTGACCAAGTATGTCGTCGGACACTCGGACGTGCTGCTGGGCGGCATAACGACGGCGAACGATGCGGATTGGGAGCGCGTGCGGACGACGGCGCTGGCGCTCGGGCAATACGCCAGCCCCGACGATTGCTGGCTGGCGCTCCGCGGCGTGCGCACGATGGGGGTGCGGCTGAAGCACCAGATGCGGGCTGGGATCGCGGTGGCCGAGTGGTTCGCCGGGCGTCCGGAGGTCGAGCAGGTGCTGCACCCTGCCCTGCCCGGCGCCCCCGGCCACGCCTTGTGGAAGCGCGACTTCACTGGCGCTTGCAGCCTGTTCGGCGTGGTGTTCATGCCGGAGTACACGCCCCCCGCCACCCACGCGATGATCGACAGCCTAGAGCTGTTCGGCATCGGCGCAAGCTGGGGCGGCTACGAGAGTCTGGCGCTGCCGACCACGGGCTATGTGACGCGCACGACCGGGCACGGCGCGTTCAAGGGTCCGGTGGCGCGGTTCCACATCGGGCTTGAGGACACGGCCGACCTGATCGACGACCTGGACCGGGGGCTCGCCGTGCTGCGGGCGCATGCGGGCGAATGAACGCTGCGAGGGTCCTGGAGGCCATAAATTTCGACCGGGCCGGACTGGTGGCGGTGGTGGCGCAGCAGCACGACACGGGCGAGGTGCTGATGCTGGCCTGGATGAACCGGGACGCGGTGCAGGAGACGCTCGCGACCGGCCGGGCCTGCTACTGGAGCCGAAGCCGCGGCGCATTATGGCGCAAGGGCGAAACCTCGGGCCAGACGCAGCGCCTGGTCGAGCTACGGGTCGACTGCGACGGCGATGCGCTGCTTCTGTTGGTGGACCAGCATGGCGTGGCCTGCCACACCGGGCGGCGGTCCTGCTTCTATTTCGCGGCTCGGGATGGCGAGCTGGTGGAGATCGCCGCGCCGCTCGTTGCGCCAGCAGACCTTTACGGCTGAACCGGCTCGACCCGCAGCACGGCGGCGACGGGCAGCGGGCCATACAAGTGCGGGAACGCGTCGCGGCCGGGTTCGCTGGTTTCCCAGCGCAGGTCGACGAGCCGCGCCGGGTCGATATGCAGCACCAGGCCAGTCCGCCCGGCGAAGTGCCGGCCCAGCACGTAATCAAGCTGCGCCGGCGTGCACAGGTGAAGGAAACCGTCCTGCGCCAGCATCGGCGGAGCGTGCAGGCCGGATTGCTCTGCCTTCGCCCACGCCTCGGCCGACGTGACGTGCAGCAAACTCATCCGGACGCCACCATGTTGCACCTGCACATGCGCCACCCTATGCAGTCACGCATGGCTTTTGGCAACCAGCGATGCCCCTGATCTATCTGCTCGCAGGAGAGGCCAGCGGCGACGTGCTCGGCGCGCGCCTGATGGCCGCCATACGCGCGCAGCACCCCGGCGCGGAGTTCGCCGGGACCGGCGGGCCACGCATGACGGAACAGGGGCTCAGCAGCCTTTACCCACTGGCCGATCTCGCGGTGATGGGCATCATCGAAGTGCTGCCCCGCGTGCGCCTGCTGCGCCGCCGGCTGCATGAGACCCTGGCCGACATCGAGCGGCGCAAGCCCGACGTGCTCGTCACCATCGACAGCCCCGGGTTCACCCATCGCGTGCTGGCCGCGACGGCGAAACTGGGTATCCCGCGCGTGCACTATGTCGCGCCGCAGGTCTGGGCATGGCGCGCCCACCGGGTTCGTCACTATCCGGGATTATGGGACAAGCTGCTGTGCTTGCTGCCGTTCGAGCCGGCCTGGTTCGCCCAGCACAACCTGCCCGCAACCTTCGTCGGCCACCCCGTGCTGGAATCCGGCGCAGGCCAGGGCGACGGCCCGCGGTTCCGGCAGGCGCACGGCCTGGCGCCGAGCCAACCGGTGCTGATCCTGATGCCCGGCAGCCGCAAGTCCGAAGCGCCGCGTCTGCTGCCGGTGTTCGGCAAGACCCTGGAGCGCCTGGCGCTGCGCGAACCGGGGCTGCAGCCGGTGCTTCCTGTGTCCTCCGGCGTCGCTGACACCGTGCGCCGCGCCGCTGCCCGCTGGCCGATCCAGCCGCTGATCATAACGGAACTGCAGGAAAAGCACGACGCCTATGCTGCTGCCGGGGCTGCTGCCGGGGCCGCCGCCGGCGCCGCGCTCACCAAATCCGGCACATCCACGCTTGAGCTGGCGCTTGCCGGGGTTCCGATGGCGGTGACCTACCGGGTGAACCCGCTCTCGGCCGTCATGGCTCGGCGGATGATCCGCGTGCCCTACGTCGCCATGGTCAACCTGCTGGCCGGCCGTGCCATCGTGCCCGAACTGCTGCAGGGGGACTGCACGGCGGAAACGCTCAGCCGGGTTGCGCTGAGCCTGCTGGGGGACCCGGATGCGGCCCAGGCGCAACGGCAGGCGTTCCATGGCGTCCTCGACAGCCTGCGCCCGCCCGAGGGAACGCCGTCAGAGGCCGCTGCCCGCGAGGTGCTGGAGGTCATGAATCAGGCCGGACGCCAGCGCGCGGCGGCGTGAGGCCTCCATGCTTTCGGCGACATCCAACGCTGCCGACAGCGCCCGGCGGCCGGCGGCGGCGTCCACCACCACGGGTGCGCCATCGAGGCACGCGGCAACGAACGCCTCGTGCTCGGCGGCCATGGCGTCGCCCTCGGTCCAGTTGACCTCTTCCCGCCGGTAGCCGCCGCTGCCGGGCAACGGCAGGCCACGCTCCTTTCCGATCATCACCAGCTTGCGCGCCACGAAGTCCGCCGACAAATAGCCCTCCTGAGAGAACAGCCGCATCTTGCGCTCTGTTTTCAAGGAGATGCGGCTCGCGGTGATCGTGGCGACGCAGCCGTTCTCGAAGCGCACCCGGGCGTTGGCGATGTCCTCATGCGGGCTCGACACCGCAGCGCCGAGCGCGTCCACGCTGCTGATCGGGCTGTTGACGAGGGCGAGCACGAGGTCGAGGTCGTGGATCATGAGGTCGAGGATCACCGAAACGTCGGTGCCGCGCGGCTTGAATGGGGCGATGCGCGCCGCCTCGATATACAGCGGCCGGGTGATCCGGGCCGAGATGGCGCGGTGCTCCGCCGAATAGCGCAGCAGATGGCCGACTTGCAGCACCAGCTTGCGCGATTGGCCCTGCGCCGCCAGTTCGTCGGCTTGCGCCAGGGTCGCGGCGATCGGCTTTTCGATCAGCACGTGCCGCCCGGCCGCCATCGCCTGCATGGCGAGGTCGAAGTGCGCCTCCGCGGGTGCCGCGATGATTACGGCGTCGCAGGCGGCCAGCAGCTCATCAAGCGGCATCGCGGGTGCGCCGCCCGCCTCGCGGCCAACGGCAGCGGCGCGGCCTGCGTCCGGGTCGAACAGGCCGGCCAGCACGGCCCGGCGGCTGCCTGCCACCTTCAGCGCATGGAACCGCCCGAAATGCCCGGTGCCGGCGATGCCGATGCGGAATGGATGCTGGATCATGCCCCCCTGTAGCAGCCGGGGCGTCAAGGGGCCAATGCGCAGGGTTGCTTCCGCGTAGCGACCTCGGCATACCCGTCGGCATCCCGCATCCCGAGAAAGCACGCCTGCCATGATGTACTTCAGCCGCTTAAAGATCGCGATGATCCTCGGCGTCTGCCTGCTGGGAGTGCTGCTGTGCCTGCCGAACGCGTTGCCTGCGCCGGCGAAATGGCTGCCCTGGCCGCAGGTCCACCTCGGCCTCGACCTGCGCGGCGGCAGCTATTTGCTGCTGGAGGTCGATATGGCGGCGGTGGCGCATGAGCGGCTGGACAGCATGGCCGATGGCGCCCGAAGTGCGCTGCGCGGCAAGGTGACGGGCTTCCAGCCGCCGCAAGTGCAGCCGGAGCAGAACCGCGTGCTGATCCGCCTCGCCCCGGGTCCGCAGCAGGACGAGGCGGTGCGCCTGTTGCGGGAGGTAGCAACCTCTACCGGCCCCGCCGAATACGACGTGGCGGCCCAGGGCAATGAGGTCACGCTGTCCTTGTCTGCCGCCGCATTGCGCGACCGCGCCAACTCCGCCGTGCTGCAGTCGATCGAGATCATACGCCGCCGCATCGATGAGACCGGCGTGCTGGACCCCGTCATCAACCGGCAGGGCGATTCTCGCATCGTCGTGCAGTTGCCTGGTGTCGAGGACCCGAACCGCATCAAAGAACTGCTGGGCCGCACGGCGCGGATGACGTTCCGCCTGCTGGACGAGACGGCGAACCTTGGCGCGGCGCCGCCACCGGGCGTGGACTTCCTGCCGGTCGAGGGTCAGCCCAACACGAAGGAGCCGGTGCGCCGCCGGGTCGAAGTGGACGGCGCGAGCCTGACCGACGCGCGGCCCGGCCAGGACAGCCAGAACGGCCGCTGGGTGGTGAATTTCACCTTTGACAGCGTTGGCGCCCGGCGGTTCGCCGATGTGACCAACGCCAACGTCGGCCGCCGCTTCGCCATCGTGCTGGACGACAAGGTGATCAGCGCGCCGGTGATCCAGACGCCGATCACCGGCGGGCGCGGCCAGATCAGCGGCAACTTCAACGCCCGCAGCGCCCAGGACCTGGCGGTGCTGCTGCGCGCCGGCGCCCTGCCCGCGCCATTGACGGTCGTGGAAGAGCGCAGCGTCGGGCCGGAGCTTGGCGCAGACAGCATACGCAACGGCGCCATCGCCCTCGCAGTCGGTTTTCTGCTGGTGATCGCCTACATGGCGGTGTTCTACGGGCTGTTCGGCTGGTTCGCCAACATCGCACTTTTGGTCAACCTGTTCCTGCAGATCGGGGTGCTGTCGCTGATCGGCGCGACGCTGACCTTGCCGGGCATGGCGGGCATCCTGTTGACGCTGGGCGTCGCCGTGGATGCCAACATCCTGATCAACGAACGCGTCCGCGAGGAGGTCCACAACGGGCGCACGCCGCTCAATGCGCTGGAGACCGGATTCCGCCGCGCCTACAGCACCATCATCGACAGCAATGCGACCGCATTCCTCGCGCACGTCATGCTGTTTGTCTTCGGCTCCGGACCCGTCCGCGGCTTCGCCGTGACCATTACAGTCGGCATCGTCACCACGCTGTTCACCGCGACGCTGTTCGCGCGGATGCTGATGGTGCGATGGTATGTTGCCACCAAGCCCGCAATGTTGCCGGTGTAGCTCCGATGTTCATGCGCCCCTTGTTCCGGCTGGTGCCGGACAACACCAAGATCCAGTTCATGCGCGGGCGCTATATCGGCCTGGCCACCTCGGCGGTGCTGTCGCTGCTTTCACTCGGGCTGTTCTTCTATCCGGGCCTGCATCTGGGCATCGACTTCCGTGGCGGCGTGGTGATGGAGGTCCGCACCCCTGGGCCGGCCGACTTCGGCAAGGTACGCACTGCGCTCAGCGAGGCGCAGATTCCGCAAGCCGGGCTGCAACGCTTCGGCGGGGACGATCAGGTGATCATCCGCATGGACCCGCAGGGCGACGAGAAATCGACGCAGGCGACCGTCACCCGCGTGCGCCAGGCCCTGAACGCCGCGCAGCCCGGCAGCCGCATCGTGCGAACCGACGCCGTGGGCGCCGCCGTCTCGGCCGAGTTGTTCCGCAACGGCATGCTGGCGCTCGGCATCAGTTTGCTGATGATCTTGGTCTATATCTGGTTCCGCTTCGAATGGCAGTTCGCCGTCGGCGCTGTCGCGACCCTGATTTTGGACGTGACCAAGGCGATCGGGTTCTTATGCGTGACGCGGATCGAGTTCGACTTGGTGATGGTGGCGGCGATCCTGACCGTTATCGGCTATTCCACCAACGACAAGGTTGTCGTGTACGACCGCATGCGGGAGAACCTGCGCAAGTACAAGAGCATGCCGCTGCGACAACTCATTGACCTTTCGATCAACGAGACCTTGAACCGGACGCTTGGGACCTCGATGACGGTGTTCCTGGCGAGCCTGCCCCTGGCATTGTTCGGCGGCGCGTCGCTCTCGGGTTTCGCGCTGATGATGCTGTTCGGCATCGTCGTCGGCACCTCGTCCTCAATATTCATTGCAGCGCCGATCCTGCTGTTGCTAGGCGAGAACCGGCTGCGGCGGGATGCGCAACCGGTACCCGTGGCAGCAGGACGGAAGGTATAGCCAAGCATTAAGCCGTAGAATGGAGGCCTGGCAGCCCGACCGAAATCACCAGCTCAGGCTGACAGAACAAAATCGGATGGCCGTGGACAGGGTGAACTAGGTTCCCGAGACAAGATGAAGTGCGATCTTGGAGAAAACCGCCGTGAGAGCATCATCAAGTGTCCCAATGGCTATGGTCAATATCACAGCAATCAGAGACACCATAACGCCATACTCCATTGCGGTGACACGGCGGCGGTTAGCGTGAAGGTCTCTAAAAAAATGCACGGCCTCTTGCATATTCACACTTTCATCGATTATGCATTAAACGCAAATCGGCAATTTGAATCAGACACTTAAGACACTGTCGATAGCAATCATTTGGGGCCGTGCGCGCAACCAACAAACCAGATGGAATGATCTATACTCGTTCTAATCGCTTTATAAAAGCGTTTTCTGCTCTATTTTGAAACAAAATCGCGACAACTTTCGGCACGCGGTGAACGGTCGCCTTGGTGAGCCACCGTCGATGACGCGACACGAGCCGCTCAAGCCGGTCAGAGCGCTACAGCGCCTTGCCGGATCGTGCTGGTATGGAACCCGGCAAAGCGTTCCTAGATCACCCGTTCCCCGACCAAACCATCTGGTACAACGACACGATCTCCGCCTTGCTCGGCACGCGGGGGTTATTGCCGGGGCTGCCGGACGCCAGCGCCTGGTCCGCCATCACCTCTAGCCGCCCGTCCCAAGCCGCCTTGTCGATGCCGAAGCCGCCGGGCGTCGGCACGTCGAGGTCGCGGTTCAACTGCGCCAGGCCATCCGCCAGCTTTTCCGCCGCTACCGCATCGCCGTCGGCCCGGTCGGCAAATCCAATGTGCCGGGCGGCCTCGGCATAACGCCCGTGCGCCGCCTCCAGCCCAAACCGCGTGATCGCCGGCAGCAGCATCGCGTTCGACAGGCCGTGCGGCACATGGAACGCGGCCCCGATCGGACGCGACATGCCGTGCACCAGCGCCACCGAGCTGTTGGTGAAGGCGATCCCGGCCTGCATCGCGCCCAGCATCATCGCCTCCCGCGCGCGGGCATTGTCCGGCTCGGCATAGGCGGTGCGCAGGTTGCCCCCGATCAGTGTCATCGCCGCCAGCGCCTGCGTGTCCGAATACGGGTTGGCCCGGCGAGACACATACGCCTCCAGCGCATGGGTCAGGCTGTCCACGCCAGTATCCGCGGTGATGCGCTTCGGCGCCGTGAAGGTCAGCTCATAGTCCACCACGGCCGCCAACGGCAGCGCGCCCATGCCGGCGATCAGCATCTTCTCGCCGCGTTCGGTGTCGGTGATGACGGTGAAGCGCGTCGCCTCGCTGCCGGTGCCAGCCGTGGTCGGGATGGCGATCACCGGCAGCCCGGCCGCGTCCGCCTGCACCGGCACCTTGAAGTCGCGCATATGCGACCCGGCGCCAGACGCCCGGCCATGCGCCAGGATCGACATCGCCTTGGCCGTGTCGATCGGCGATCCGCCGCCAAAGCCGATCAGGCAGTCATACAATCCGGCCTGCAGCAGCGCCGCGCCGGCATCGATCACGGTGTCGGTCGGCTCCGGCACGGTGTCGCTGAACACGGCGGCGGCGATCCCGGCGGCTTCGAGCGGGTCAAGGCAGCGGCGCACCAGGCCGGACCGCACCATGTAGGGGTCGGTGACCACCAGCGGACGCGACAGGCCGAATTTGGCCAGCACGCCCGCGACCTCCGCAACGCTGCCGCCGCCGACCAGCATGAACCGGGGCGAAACGATGGTGGCGCTCATAGCCCAGCCGGCTGGGCTGCGGCGCGCCGGTCGGCATACAGCGCGAGGCGGCGCGCGGCGGCCGGGGCTGCAGCAGGCGTCATGTCCGCTGCGGCCGCCACGGGCAGTTCCTCGGCGCGGTGGCAGGCAGACGAATGGTCGTTTCCAACGGTGTGCAAGGCAGGGTCCTCGGTTCGGCAGCGGTCGATGACAAAGGCGCAGCGGGTGTGGAAGCGGCAGCCCGCCGGGATGTCGGCCGGGCTGGGGACGTCGCCGCCGGCCAACTGCCGGGCCAGCTTGCGATGCGGATCGGGCCGTGGGATCGCCGACAGCAGGACGCGGGTATAGGGATGCCGCGGGTTGGCGAACACCGCGTCCTTCGGCCCGATCTCGACGATGCGGCCCAGGTACATCACCGCCACGCGATCCGCGACGTGCTTCACCACCGCGAGGTCGTGCGCAATGAACAAATAGGACAGCCCCAGCCTTGCCTGCAGGTCCTTCAGCAGGTTCACCACTTGCGCCTGGATCGAGACGTCGAGGGCGCTGACCGGCTCGTCGCACACCACCAGCGCCGGTTCGACCGCGAGCGCCCGGGCGATGCCGATCCGCTGCCTTTGCCCGCCGGAGAATTCGTGCGGGTAGCGCCCGGCGTGATAGGGGGCCAGGCCCACCAGGCCGAGCAGCTCGGCAACCCGGGCCTGCCGCGCCGCGCGGTCGCCGATGCCGTGCACGATCAGCGGCTCCTCCAGGATCTCGGCCACCGTCATGCGCGGGTTGAGCGAGGCGAACGGGTCCTGGAACACGATCTGCATCCGGCGGCGCAGCTTGCGCATGGCGTCGCCGCGCAGGCCGGTGATGTCCGCGCCCTCGAACCGTATGGTGCCCGCGGTGGGTTCGATCAGCCGCAGGACCAGCCGCGCCGTCGTGCTCTTGCCGCAGCCGCTTTCCCCCACCAGCGCCAGCGTCTCGCCGCGGAACAGCTTGAACGACAAGCCATCCACCGCGCGGACGTTGCCCACCGTGCGCGTGACCAGCAGGCCCCGGCGCATGGGGTAGTGCTTGGCCAGGCCTGCCACCTCCATCAACGGCGCGGTCAAGCGGCCAAATCCTCGACGGGCGCTCGGATGCAGGCGGCGGTGTGATGGGCGCCCAGGCCGCGCAACGCAGGGTCGACACGGGTGCATTCGGGGGCGGCGAACACGCAGCGGGGGTGGAAACGGCAGCCCTCGGGCAAGGCGAAGGGCGCGGGGACGGCGCCTTCGATTGCCAGCAGGCGCGACCGCGTTTCCTCGATCCTCGGGATGCTGCCCAGCAGGCCCAGCGTATATGGATGCTGCGGGTCGTCGAAGATCGCGGTGCCGCTGGCACGCTCCACGACCCGGCCGGCATACATCACCGCAACCTCGTCCGCCATCTCCGCCACCACCCCGAGGTCGTGGGTGATCAGGATGATCGCCATGCCGGACTGCGCCTGCAGGTCGCGCAGCAAATCCAGGATCTGCGCCTGCACCGTCACATCCAGCGCCGTCGTGGGTTCGTCGGCGATCAGCAGATCCGGATCGCAGGACAGCGCCATGGCGATCATGACCCGCTGCCGCATTCCGCCGCTCATCTGGTGCGGATATTCGTCGAACCGCCGCGCCGCTGCGGGGATGCGCACGCGATCCAACGCGGCTACCGCACGAGCGCGCAACTCCGAGCCCGAGGCGCGGCGGTCGTGGGCGCGCATGGCCTCGGTGATCTGGTCGCCGACGGTGAACACCGGGTTGAGGCTGGTCATCGGCTCCTGGAAGATCATGCCGATGCGGTTGCCGCGAATGGTGCGCATGGCGTGGTTGGGCAGGGTCAGCAGGTCCTGGCCGTCGAACACCACGCGCCCCGCCGCGACGCGCCCCGGCGACGGCACCAGCCGCATCACCGACAGCGACAGCATGCTCTTGCCGCAGCCGCTTTCGCCGACGATGCCCAAGGTCTGGCCGCGCGCCACCGAAAGGCTCACGCCGTCCACCGCTGGCACATCTCCGCTGGGGCCGCGGAAGACGGTCCGCAGGCCCTCGATCGTGAGTAGGTCGGGCGTGAGGAGGTCGGGCGTCAGAAGGTCGGGCACTCAGGAGCGGTAGTCGGGCCGGTCGTGCTCCACCAGGCGCAGGCAGCTCTCCCACATCATCTCGTAATGCTCCAGGCTGCCCTCGCGGTTGAACTGCTCCGCCGTGTGCAGGCGCACGGCTTCGGGCGGGGTCACCAGCTCGGTCCCGCCGGCGAGCGCAGCGACCTGCGCCTGGCAGGCACGCTCGAGGTAATAGATGTTGTTGAATGCCTCTGGGATGGTGCGGCCGGCGACCAGCAGCCCATGGTTCTGCAGGATCATCGCCCGGTGCTCGCCGAGGTCGGACACCAGCCGCTCCCGCTCATCGAGGTCGAGCGCGATGCCCTCGTAGCCGTGGTAGGCCAGGTGGCCGTAGAACTTCAGCGCGTGCTGGCTGAGCGGCAGCAGCCCGTGCTTCTGCGCCGCCACCGCCATGCCGGCGGCGGTGTGGGTGTGGATGACGCATACAAGGTCGTGCCGGGCCATGTGAATGGCGGAGTGGATGCAGAACCCGGCCGCGTTCACCCGGCGCGACTGGTTGGCGTCGCCGACGATGTTGCCGTCGTAGTCGATCTTCACCAGGTCGGACGCGCGCATCTCGTGGAACAGAACGCCGTATTGGTTGATCAGGAAATGGTTCTCCGGCCCCGGCAGCCGCGCGCTGATGTGGGTGTAGATCAGGTCGGTCATGCGGTGGTGCGCGACCAGGCGATACAGCGCCGCCAGGTCGCAGCGGACCTTCCATTCCTCGGCCGAGACGCCGGCGAGCGATGCTGGTGTGGTGGCGACGTTCATGGGGCGCTCTCCTGTTGGACGCGCGATATTCGGCCCGCAGACCCGATACGGTCAAGCATGAGGAGATCAGGCCCCGGCGAGTGGAGGGCCGCGAAGCAACAGCGGCGCGCTGTTTCCTGCAGGCTGTGCTGATCTCGCTAGCACATCATCGACGCGCAGAGGCGGCGGCCGGCTTCTCCGGCTCGAAACGGATGCGCAGCCGCATGCCGGTCGCCTTGGCGAACCGCTCAAGAGTGCGGGTGGACGGCATGGTGCGCCCGCTTTCCAGCCGGGCGATGACGGTCTGTGTCGTCCCCATCGCTGCCGCAACCTGCTCCTGCGTCATGTCCGCCTTGCTGCGAGCCTCGATCAGCGCCCCGGCCAAGGCAAATTCGTCCTCAAGCGCGTCGTATGCGGCCATGAATTTGGGATTTTTCTTCCACTCCTCAAAGGCCTCCTGAACGGGAATATATTTGCGGGTCATTTTACCTCCTTAGCTTTTTGCAGGGCGGTCTCGATCTCACGGCGCGGCGTCCTCTGGGTCTTCTTCGGAAACACATGCACGACGACGACGCGGCGGCCGGCGGCGGTCACGTAGGCTGCGCGGGCGATGCCGTCCCGGCCTTTCATCCGCATTTCCCAGACCGGCCCTTGCAGGTGCTTCACGTAGGGTTCCCGCATCCGCTCAAGGCCGTAGCTGCCGATCATTTCCACGATGCGGCGGAAGGATGCCCGGATGTCGACGGGCATGGCATCGAGTGCAGCCCTCACATCATCATCTAAGAACTCGACTCGCCAACTCATCACGCAATATAGCTTATTTGCGATAAATTGCAATCGACCTTCCCTCGAAGGCCCTTACCGTTCTTAGAAAAGGAAAGCGGACGCCGGCATCGCTTGCGACAGGCGGCCACCTTGGCGGACCGGCTCCGCGCTTATAGCCAAGCCCGTGCGGTCGTCCGTCACCACGAACAGGCCGCAAATCGTCGCCTCGCCGCTGGCGGGCTGCAGGCGTTCGCCGGGCATCTTGGACCAAAACTTCGCGGCAGCGCCCTCCTTTGCCATGCCGATCACGCTGTCGTAGTCGCCGCACATGCCGGCGTCCGACTGGAATGCGGTGCCGCCGGGCAGCACTTGATGGTCGGCCGACGGGCAATGCGTGTGCGTGCCGACCACAAGCGACACCGAGCCGTCGAAGGAGTGCGCGTAAGCCATCTTCTCGCTCGTGGCCTCCGCATGGAAATCCGCCACGATGGCCGAAACGCTGGCGCCGAGCTTGTAACGCGCCAGCAATTCCGCCGTGCCACGGAACGGGCAGTCGAGCGCGTCCATGAACAGCCGGCCCATGGCATTCAGCACCAACGCGCGCCGCCCGTCGGCCAGCGCCACCACGAACGACCCGGCGCCCGGCGTGCCCGGCGGGAAGTTCAGCGGACGGATCACCCGCGGCTCCTGCGCGATGTAGGGGATCAGCTCGCGCCGGTCCCATGAGTGGTTGCCGAGCGTGATCACGTCGGCGCCGGCGGCAAAGATCGCCTGCGCCATGTCGGGCGCAAGGCCGAAGCCGTGGCTGGCGTTCTCGCCGTTCACCACAACGAGGTCCGCAAGCAGGGCTGCACGCAGCCGAGGCAGGGCCGCGGCAACGGCGTCCCGGCCGGATCGCCCGACCACGTCGCCCAGGAACAGGATGCGCATGATTAGCCCTTTGAAAACATCAGTTCGCGTTCGGTCGCGACGGCGTCGAGTCGCATGTCATGCGCCTCGGCGACGACGCAATCCACACGCTGCGCCGCGAACGCGCAGCCGATGGCAGCCCGGCCCGGCAAGGCCGCGAGCGTCCGGTCGTAGAAGCCGCCGCCATAGCCCAAGCGGCGGCAGTGGCCGTCGAACGCCAGCAACGGCACCAACAGCAGATCGGGCACGAGCGGCTCGCCGATGGGGCGGACGGTGCCGAAGCGCTCGGGGACCATCATGTCGCCGGGGTGCCAACGCGCGAATGTGAGAGGGTTGCCGCGCCGGGGCGTGATCGGCAGGGCCACAGGGTGCCCACGGCCGGCCAGCGCCAGCAGCAGCGGCCGGATATCGATTTCACCCAGCAAGGGCCAGAAACCAGCGACAACCATTGAGGGCCGAAAGCGCCAGGCTGCCAGGACGTGGCCGGCAAGCAGCCAGCCGAGCGCCGGGTCCTGCCCAGTCCGAGCCGCCATCGCGGCTGCACGCTGCTCGCGCTTGTTCATGTACATGAAGGAATACGGAGCCGCCCTGGCCGTTGGCGTCTTACCCTCCCGAAGCCTGCTTGCGCAGGTGGGCGCCGGTTACCATGACCACGGCCATGACAGAGCCAGCTCCCGAGGGAGTGCTTATTGGCCCCGGGGGTAAAGTACCTGACGCACCGGGCAGCCCCGCCCCACCTACTTAGTGCCGCTCCAGCGTCGCCGCAATCTCCTCGGCGCGATTGGCGAGCATTGACAAGCGTTCATTCAGCGCAGAGTCGCCTGCCATGGTGTGCCGGTTGCGGCGCAGCGACGCCATCTCCAGCGCCAGGTCATGCAGTTCATCCGCCATCAGCAGCGCCGCCTGCACCAGCAGGCGCGACTCGCCGCTCTGGCTGCCGAGCGCCTTGATCTTGCTGACCCGCGACTCGACCTGCTCGGCCATGGCCTGCAGATGCTGCTCCTGGCCATCCGCACAGCCGATGGTGTAGGCATATCCGTTGATCTTCACGGTAAGCTGGGCCATTGCGGTCCTCTATTCCTCAAGCGCTATGCGCAGTTGGGCGATTAGGCTTTCGAGCCGTGCGGCGATCTCGGTCGCCACCGGGTCGGGGGCGTTGGCCTGACGGGCGATGCGGGCCAGCGCGGCCTCTAGCCGTTCAGCCGGATGGGCGGTTTGGGTTTCATTGTCCATGGCTCTGTCCCGAGGCTTCGTTCCGACTTGAACTGAAAGCCTGTAACCGCTTGAACGTCAAGCATGACGCTTCCTCCGGCGGTCGTTATTCATGGGTTGGCGCATGCGCGGCTGGCGCTGCGCCCGGGGCGCGCGGTCACGCTGCTCTCGGCTCCCGGCGCGCCGTCCTACGCCGGATGCGCCTGGTGGCGCGCCGTGATCGCCGCCGCGCGCGCCGAGTTCCCCGCGATGGACCCGCCCGACGTGCTGGACTGCGCCGATGCGCCGGGCCGGGCATTGGAGGCGTTGAGCCTTCGCTGCGGCATCATCGTGCTGCGGCCCGGCCCGGCCTTTGCCGACATCGCCGGGCGCGCGGAGGCGCAGGGCGCGATCATGCTGCCGGAACCACCGCCGTCGCTCGACCTCGGCGACCGCAAAACTGCGTGGAGATTGGAGGCTTGGCTCGGTTCGGCGTGACAGCCGCGCGCCCATCCGCTAAGCCGCCGCCCAGCTTGAAGCCGCACACGCCTGCAGCCGCACACAGGAAGCACCATGGAAATCACCTCGACCGTCAAAGCGATCCTGGACAAATACGAGAGCGACAATCCCGGCAGCAAATCCAACCTCGCCCGCATCATGATGCAGGGCAAGCTCGCGGGCACCGGCAAGATGGTGATCCTGCCGGTCGACCAAGGCTTCGAGCACGGCCCGGCCCGCAGCTTCGCGCCGAACCCGGCCGCTTATGACCCGCAGTATCATTTCCGCCTGGCGCTGTCGGCCGGGCTCAATGCCTACGCCGCGCCGCTTGGCATGATCGAAGCCGGGGCGGACACCTTCGCCGGCGCCATCCCGACCATCCTGAAATTGAACAGCAGCAACAGCCTGGCGACCGAGAAGGACCAGGCGGTGACTGGCTCCATTTCGGACGCGCTGCGGCTCGGCTGCTCCGCCATCGGCTTCACGATCTATCCCGGCAGCGAATACGCCTTCGAGCAGATGGAGGAATTCCGGGAGCTGGCCGAGGAGGCCAAGGACGCCGGGCTCGCCGTGGTGGTATGGAGCTATCCGCGCGGACCCGAGCTGGACAAGGCGGCCGAGACCGCGGTCGACATCTGCGCCTATGCCGCGCACATGGCGGCGCTGCTGGGCGCGCATATCATCAAGGTGAAGCCGCCCACCGCGGTCGTCAGCCTCGAAGCCGCGAAGAAGACCTACGCGACGCAGAACATCGACATCTCGACCATGGAGAAGCGGGTCGCGCACGTCGTGCAGTGCTGCTTCAACGGACGCCGCATCGTCGTGTTCTCCGGCGGCGAGACGCGGGGCGATATCGACAGCATCCTCGAGGACATCCGCGGCATCCATGCCGGCGGCGCCAACGGCAGCATCATCGGCCGCAACACCTTCCAGCGGCCCGAAGCCGAAGCGTTGACCCTGCTTGCAGGGATCATCGACATCTATCTCGGCAAGGGCTGACCTTTGGCCGCGGGCACGGAGCCGGACGCGGACGACCCGTGCCGGCTCTATCTCGTGACCCCCACCACGGCGGACGCCGCATTCGCGGACACCCTGGCCCAGGCGCTGGACGCAGGCGACATGGCGGCCGTGCAGTTGCGGCTGAAGCAGGCCGATGACGACGCCTGGCGTCGCGCGATCGACGCGCTACGGCCGGCCGCGCAGTCCCGCGGAGTCGCGTTCCTGCTGAATGACCGGGTGGACCTAGTGCGCCCCACGGGCTGCGACGGGGCGCATGTCGGGCAGACCGATATGACAGCGCCCGAGGCTCGCAAGCTCCTGGGGACTGGCCTCACACTGGGTGTCACCTGCCATGACAGCCGGGACCTCGCGATGCAGGCGGGCGAGGCAGGGGCGGACTACGTGGCGTTCGGCGCGTTCTTCCCGACCACCACGAAAGAAGCGCCGACCCGCGCTGAGCCGGAGCTGATTGCATGGTGGGCGGAGCTGATGGAGCTGCCGTGCGTCGCAATCGGCGGCATCACGGCGGCAAACTGCGCGCCGCTCGTTCAAGCCGGCGCCAGCTTCCTCGCGGTCGTGGGCGCAGTGTGGCAACACCCGGATGGCCCGGCCGCTGGCGTCCGCGCCATGAACGCCGCGATCGCTGCTGCCCGTTAAGCTACCTTGAAGCTCCCGCGCTGCTGCCTCCGCGCGAGCCTGTTTCGGGGTTCACGTCGGTCGAACTCGCCTGCCCGGCAGGACCGGTCGGAGCGGCGCCGCAGGACGCGAGGATCAGGGTGAACAACAAGACTGCGATGCGCATGATCTAAAATCCCATCATTTGGCTGCCGCGCCATCAGCGGCGAAGCCGGGTTCCTCTGGGTTCACGCGTCCGGCTGGACTGGGCTGGATGCCGCCGGAGTAGGTGCCGTCGCCAGGCCGTGCGCAGGTGATGGGCAGCGCGAACGTCACTGCGGCCAGGAGTGCGGCGTTGCGGACGGTGAACATGACCCTGCTGCGCATGGCTGGTTAACGCGACGGCAACGGTGCCGTTCCGTTCAGCATTCAACCGGGAAGCCACTGCACCTGGCCGATCCGGTCGGCGCCGGCGGCCAGCATCGCAAGGCGGTCGAAGCCCAACGCGATCCCGGCAGCCGGCGGCATCCCATGGCTCAACGCCGCCAGGAAATCTTCGTCAAGCGGCCAATCCGCGCCATACAGCGCATGACGCCGGGCGCGGTCGGCCATGAAGCGCGCCCGCTGTTCGGCTGCATCGGTCAGCTCCTCGAAGGCGTTGGCAAGCTCCATCCCGCAGACAAACAGCTCGAACCGGAGCGCGACGCGCGGGTCCGCCGTGTCCCGTCGGGCGAGCGCCGCCTGCGCTGCGGGCCAATGGGTCAGGAACGTGGGATGCGCCCGGCCAAGATGCGGCTCGACGCGTTCGAGCAGCAGGCGGAAGAACAGGTCTTCCCAGGTCTCGCCATTGCGCAACGCTGCCCCGGCGCTATCGGCCAGGCCCTGGGCGTCGCCGGCGGTGCCGAGCACGTCAGCCCCGGCATGACGGTGGAACGCTTCGGCGACCGAGAGGCGTTCGAACCCGGCCAGGCTGGTCTGCACGCCGCCGCTCGTCACCACGGGCGGCAGCACGGCGCGGAGCAATGCCATCGTCTCGTCGATCAGGTCGTCGAAGCCGAGGCCGGGGCGATACCACTCCAGCATTGTGAACTCGGCGGCGTGCCGGGCGCTGCCCTCGCCGTTGCGCCATACCCTGGCCATTTGGAATATCGGGCCGGCGCCGGCGACCAGCAGCCGCTTCATGGCGAACTCGGGGCTGGTGTGCAGCCATAGCGCGCGGCTCGTGCCATCCGGGCGGTCGATCCTGGTGCCCAGCGCGCGAAGATGGACCTCCTCGCCCGGCGCCGCCACGGCATAGGGCGTCTCGACCTCGGTGTAGCCGCGGGCGGCAAAGAACGCGCGGACGGCCTGGGTCAGCAGCGTCCGCCGGCGCAAGAAAGGCAGCCGGTCGGCGAGGCTGTCAGGGTGCCAGGGGGGCAACGGCATCCGTCGATGCTAACCCTCCTTTCACAGCCGGGCCACCCGGGCTATTTCTGCAGGATGGGAACAATGCCGGAACTGCTGCCCGGGCCGCTCGCCGAGCCTTTCGCCGCCTGGTTCGCCCGGCGCGGCTGGACGCCCCGCCCGCACCAGCTCGCCATGATCGCGGCGGCGCAGGCCGGACGTAGCGCGCTGCTGATCGCGCCGACCGGCGGCGGCAAGACCTTGGCCGGGTTCCTGGCCAGCCTCATCGACCTTGCCGCCGCGCCGCGCGCCGGCCTGCATACCCTGTATGTCAGCCCGTTGAAGGCGCTGGCCACCGACATCGCCCGCAACCTTCTGGCGCCCGTGGAGGAAATGGGGCTGGGGATCGCGATCGAGACCCGGACCGGCGACACTCCCGCCAACCGCCGCAAGCGGCAGAAGGAGCAGCCGCCCAACATTCTGCTGACCACGCCCGAGAGCCTTGCGTTGCTGCTTTCGCAGGAGGAGGCGCCGGCGATGTTCGCAGGGCTGTCGACGGTGGTGATCGACGAGGTGCATGCGCTGGCCGGGACCAAGCGTGGCGACCAGCTTGCCTTGTGCCTGGCACGGCTCGGGATGCTGGTGCCGGGGCTGCGCCGGGTCGGGCTGTCGGCGACGGTCGCGCATAAGCAGGCGCTGCTGGATTACGTCGGCGCGGGCGCTGCGCCGGAGCTGATAGAAGTGGCGCAGGGTGCGCCGCCTGCGTTGTCGATCCTGCTGCCGGAGGAGCGGCTGCCGTGGTCGGGCCACATGGGGCTCAGCAGCGCCTCGGCGATCCTGGACCGCATCGGCGCGCACGGCATGACGATCGTGTTCGTGAACACCCGCGCCCAGGGCGAGCTGCTGTTCCAGGCGCTGTGGAAGATCAACTCCGAGACTTTGCCGATCGCCTTGCATCACGGCAGCCTCGACATCGGCCAGCGCCGCAAGGTGGAGGCGGCGATGGCGGTCGGGCAGTTGCGCGCCGTGGTGGCGACGTCGTCGCTCGACCTGGGGATCGACTGGGGCGGCGTGGACCTGGTGATCCAGGTGGGCGCGCCGAAAGGGGTGAGCCGGCTGTTGCAGCGCGTCGGCCGGGCCAACCACCGCATGGACGAGGCTTCGAACGCCATCCTGGTGCCGGCCAACCGGTTCGAACTGCTGGAGTGCGAGGCGGCGATCGAGGGCGTCGAAGCGCGCGAGCAGGATGGCGATCCGCCTCGGCCGGGCGGGCTGGACGTGCTGGCCCAGCATCTGCTGCTGATGGCGGCGGGATGCCCGTTCCACCCGGACAGCATGTTCGATGAGGTTCGCTGCGCCGCGCCCTATGCCGGCCTGGCCCGGGCGGATTTCGACGACGTGCTGCGCTTCGTCGAGGATGGCGGCTACGCGCTCGCCGCCTATGACCGCTACCGCAAGCTGTTCCGGGACGCCGACGGCATGGTGCATATCCGGGGCGAGCGGGTGGCGCGCATGGCGCGGATGAACCTCGGCACCATCGTCGAGGCGCCGCTGCTGAAGGTCCGCATGGCCGGGCGCGGCGGGGGGGCGCTGGGCGAGGTCGAGGAGAGTTTTGTCAGCATGATGGCACCGGGCGACACCTTCATGTTCGCCGGACGCTTGCTGCGCTATGTCCGGCTGCGGGAGACGACGGTCGAGGTCGCCGAAGGCGGCACCGGCGAGCCGATGGTCCCCGCCTACGCCGGGTCCAAGTATCCACTGACCTCGAACCTCGCCGCCCGGGTCCGCGCCATGCTGCACGACCCTGCCACCTGGTCGCACTACCCGTCCCAGGTGCGCGACTGGCTGATGCTGCAGACCCGGCGCTCGGAGCTGCCGGGGACCGACGACTTGCTGGTCGAGACCTTCCCGCGCAACGGCCGCTGGTTCCTGGTCGCCTACTGCTTCGAGGGCCGCAACGCGCACCAGACCCTCGGCATGCTGCTGACCCGGCGCATGGAGCGGTTCGGCTACGCCCCGCTCGGCTTCGTCGCGACGGACTACGTAATCGCCGTATGGTCGGCCTACGAGGCGCTCGACGTGCCGGGCCTGTTCGAGCAGGACATGCTGGGCGACGACCTGGAGGCCTGGATGGCGGAGAGCAGCATGCTGCGGCGGACGTTCCGCAACGTGGCGGTGGTGGCCGGACTGATCGAGCGCAACCATCCCGGCCAGGAAAAGAGCCGGCGGCAGGTGACGGTGAACAGCGACCTGATTTATGACGTGCTGCGGCGGCACCAGCCGGACCATGTGCTGCTGCGCGCCACCCGGGCCGACGCGGCGGGCGGGCTGACGGATTTGGGCCGGCTGTCGGACATGCTCGGGCGGGTGGCGGGCCGGGTTCGGCATGTGCGGCTGTCCCGCGTGTCGCCGCTGGCGGTGCCGGTGCTGCTGGACATTGGGCGCGAGACGGTGCGCACCGCGGGCGGCGAGGACGCGCTGCTGGCCGAAACGGAAGCGCTGGTGGCGGAGGCGACCGGCGACGCCGAGCCGAGCACCGCCCCGTTGCGCGTGCATCCCGTGCACCGGGCCAATCTGGCGATCCTGCAGCGCAAGCCGCGCAACCAGCCGGTGCGTACAGCGTGAAGGGGGCAGCATGACGGCCGCGCCGCTGCATTTCATGGGCGAGCGCCTGTTGCTGGACCCGCTGGGTGCCGTATCCTGGCCGGCAGCCGGGCTGTTGGCGGTGGCGGATTTGCACCTGGAGAAAGGTTCGGCCTGCGCCGCCCGCGGGCAACTGGTGCCGCCCTGGGACACGCGGGTGACGCTGGATCGGCTGGCGCTGCTGATGCGGCGCTGGCAGCCGCGCACCGTCGTGGCGTTGGGCGACAGCTTCCATGACGCGCGCGGCTCGCTGCGCATGGCAGCCGGCGACGCGGCACGGCTGCGCGGCCTGACCGAGGCGGCCCAGTTCGTATGGGTGCTGGGCAACCATGACCCGGTGCCGCCGGACGGGCTCGGCGGCCATGCTGCCGAGGTTTGGACGGCGGGTCCGTTGGTGTTCCGGCACCAAGCCCAGCACGGCGCCGCCGGAGAACTGTGCGGCCACCATCACCCCAAGGCCAGCGTCACGACCCGCGCTGGGACCGTGACCCGGCCGTGTTTCGTGGCGGACACGAAGCGGATCATGCTGCCGGCGCTGGGCGCCTATACCGGCGGGCTCGATCTGGCGCACCCGGCCATCGCCCGGCTGTTCCCGCGTGGCGGCCGGGCATTCCTGCTGGGGCAGGACCGGCTGTTCAGCTTCACCTTGGCGCAGACGGCCGCCGGCGCTGGGGGAGCGGCCGTGCAACCCGGCAGGCGTTCCAGCACTTAGTCTTCTTTGGCGTTTGAGATTGGACGGTATGGACCGGCTTCGGGCCAAACCTATTTAGTGCAAGGAACAGGCCGGACCGAGTGTCCATGGAGTTGGGGATGAGCAAGCGAGCGGGCGAAGCGCCGGCGGCGAACGGCGACAAGCGCCCGGTTATTGTTTGGTTTCGCCAAGACTTGCGGCTGCAGGATCATGCGGCGCTCGAGGCCGCGATGGCCGGCGGACGCGCAATCGTGCCGGTATATGTGCTGGACGACGTCAGCGGCGGCCCGTGGGCATTGGGCGGCGCGGCGCGCTGGTGGCTGCATCACAGCCTCGCCTCATTGGCTGCCAGCCTGGAGGCGCGCGGCTCCGCCCTCGTCCTGCGCCGCGGCCCGGCCGCCGAAGTGATCCCGGCGCTGGCGCAGGAAACCGGCGCCACCGCCGTCCACGCCGGCGTCATGCATGAGCCCTGGGCGCGCCAGGCCGATGCGGCCACCGCGGGGGTGCTGCAGCGGACCGGCGCGGACCTGCTGCTGCACCGCACCGCGACCCTGTTCGACCTGAACGCCATCCGCACCAAGACGGGCGGCGTTTATGGCGTTTACACGCCGTTCGCAAAAACCTGCCGCGCGCTGGGCAAGCCGCATGCGCCAACCCCGGCGCCTGGCCGCATCCCCTGCCCGGCCCTGCCCCAGTCGGACCGGCTCGCCGATTGGGCCCTGCTGCCGACCCATCCCGACTGGGCCGGCGGGTTTCGCGAGACTTGGCAGGTCGGCGAGGCTGCCGCGCACGACCGGCTTGCCGCATTCCTGGAAAAAGCGGTGCACGGCTACGATACCGGCCGCAACCTGCCGGGCCAGCCGGGCACCAGCATGATCTCTCCGCATCTGCACTGGGGCGAGCTCTCGCCGGCCCAGGTCTGGGCCACCGCGCAATTGGCGTCGCAGGCCACCGGCAAGGGCCTGGAGGTGTTCCTGGGCGAGATACTATGGCGGGAGTTCTCGGCCTATTTGCTGTGGCACAACCCGCATATGCCGGAGCAGCCGCTGCGCCCGGATTTCGCCCGGCTCGCGGTGCGCCATGACGACGCCGGGCTGCGGGCGTGGCAACGCGGCCAGACCGGCATTCCCATCGTCGACGCCGGCATGCGGCAGTTGTGGCGTCTCGGCTGGATGCACAACCGCGTCCGCATGATCGCCGCGTCGTTCCTGGTGAAGCAACTGCTGCTGCCCTGGCAGGCGGGCACGGCGTATTTCTGGGACACGCTGGTCGACGCGGACCTCGCCAGCAACTCCGCGAGCTGGCAGTGGATCGCCGGGTGCGGCATCGACAGCCAGCCGTTCTTCCGCGTGTTCAATCCCGTCAGCCAGGGCGAGAAGTTCGACCCGGACGGCGCCTATGTCCGCATGTGGGTGCCGGAGCTGGCGCAAATGCCGGCCAAGTACCTGCATGCGCCCTGGACCGCGCCGGACGCCGTGCTGGCCAAGGCCGGCGTCGAACTGGGCCGCACCTATCCGTTGGCACTCGTCGACTTGCCCGAGGCTCGGCGGCGCGCGCTCGATGCCTATCGCGCCACCGTCCGGCGCGCCGCCGCGTGATCCCGGCGGGCGTGCCGCTGCGCGTGGTCGGCGACGTGCACGGGGACATACGCGCCTTCACCGCGGCGACGGCGACGGACCGGTTCGTCGTGCAGCTTGGCGACCTCAGCGACCATGGGCCGGACAGCGCCGGCGTGTTGCGCACCATGTTCAGGCTGATGGACCAGAAGCGCGGGCTGTTCATACTCGGCAACCATGACCGCAAGCTCGGCCGCGCGTTGGCCGGACAGGCGGTGCGGATGGACGCGGCGCTGCAGGCGACACTGGCGCAATTGGACGACAGCCTGCGGGAGCGCGCGCTGCGTGAGATCGCCAACGCTCCGGCATGGCTGTCGCACGGCGACATCGCCTTCGTGCATGGCGGTTTTCATCCGGCCATGCTGAACGAGCCGCCGCCGCCGTCGCTGGGCCGGGTGGACCCGCTGCTGTCCCGCGCCCTGTTCGGCGAGACGACGGGCCGCATGCAGCCGGACGGCTATCCCGAGCGCGTGCTGCGCTGGGTGGACCGCATCCCCGCGGGCCTGACGGTGTATTGCGGCCATGACCAGCGCAGCACGGATGGACGCCCCTATCGGCGGACGGGGTCGTCGGGCGGTCTGGCCATCTTCCTCGACACCGGGGCCGGCAAGGGCGGGCACCTGTCGTGGATCGACCTGCCCGGCGTCGCTGGCTAGACTATTTCGCCCGCGTCCATTGCCGCCAGGAACCCGGCCGCCTGTTCCCGGATGGCCGCCACCCGCGCCGGGTCCATCTTCGCCAGCGTCCGCACCGGCATCGCCATGCGCGGGTTCTGCCCGAACCGCTCGGAGTGGCGCGCGATGAAGTCCCAATACAGCGCGTTGAACGGACAGGCGCCCTCCCCCACGCTCAGCTTCACGTCGTAGGAACACTTGCGGCAATAGTCGCTCATGCGGTTGATGTACGCGCCCGACGACGCATAGGGCTTCGACCCCATGATCCCGCCATCCGCGTGCAGCGCCATGCCGCGCACGTTCGGCATCTCGACCCACTGATAGGCGTCGGCATAGACGATCAAGTACCACTCATCCACCTCGTCCGGGTGGAGCCCGGCCAGCAGGGCGAAGTTGCCGGTGATCATCAGGCGCTGGATGTGGTGGGCATAGGCATGACGCCGGGTGTCGCCGATCGCCTGGTGCAGGCAATTCATCCTGGTGTCGGCCGTCCAATAGAACGCCGGCAGGCTGCGGGTGGCGCCCAGGCTGTTCAGTTGCCCGTATTCCGGCATTTTGAGCCAATACACGCCGCGCACGAACTCCCGCCAGCCCAGGATTTGCCGCACGAATCCCTCGACCGCGTTGAGCGGAGCCAGCCCGGCGCGCCATGCGGCCTCCGCGGCCTGGCACGCCTCTAGCGGGGTCAGCAGCCCGGTGTTCAGCGAAGTGGAGATCAGCGCATGATACATCGTGCTCTCCCCGGTCTTCATGGTGTCCTGCCAATCGCCGAACAGCGGCAGCCGGTTGGTCACGAAATCCGTGAGCGCCAAGGCCGCATCGCGGTGCATGACCGGCAGGGCGAAGCCGTCCACATCGCCGAAGTGGCTTGGGAAATGCCGGGCCACGAGCGCCATGACCTCCAGCGTGATCTCGTCGGGGTCGAACTGCGGCACCGGCGGCGGGGCGATGGCCTTCGGCAAAGGTTTGCGGTTGTCGGGGTCGTAGTTCCATTGGCCGCCTGCCGGGGCGCCGTCGTCCATCAGGATGCCGTAACGGCGGCGCATGTCGCGGTAGAAGAACTCCATGCGGAACGCCCCGCGTCCGTGCGCCCAGGAGCGGAACTCCTGGATTCGGCACAGGAAGCGGCCGTCGTCGCGTATGTCGGTCTCGACCCCCGACGCCTCGTGCCAATGGCGCATGTCCTCGGCCAGCCGCCATTCGCCGGCCTCGGTCGCGACGACCGCCGCGGGCTGGTGCCGGGCGACGGCGCGCAGCATCTCGCCGCGCAGGCTGCCGGTGTTGGCCGGGTCGTCGAGCCGGATGTAGTCGACCCGAATTCTGCGCGCCTGCAGCGCCCGGGCGAAATGCCGCATGGCGGACAGCACGAGCACGATCTTCTTCGGATGGTGCTTCACGTAGGTGCATTCGCCCAGGACCTCGGCCATCAGCACCACGTCCTGCGCGGGATCGAGGTCGCTGAGCGCGCTCAGCCCAGCGCTGCATTGGTCGCCGAGGACGATGCGTAAGGTTCCGGGCATCAGCCCTTGACCCGCACGCTGGACCTGCCCCCATCGACGGCGAACACCTGGCCGGTGATCCAGCCGGCTTCGTCCGACAGCAGGAACGCCGCCAGCGCCCCGGCGTCATCGCCCTCGCCCAGCCGCGGGATCGGGTGCATCGCCGCGATCGCCTTCGCCACCGCCTCGTTGCCGATGATCGGCTGCGCGATGCCGGATTGCGTAAGGCTCGGGGCGATGCAGTTCACCCGGACCTGCGGCGCGAGTTCTGCGGCAAGCGCCATGGCCAGGCCTTCGACGGCCCCCTTGGCGGCGGAAATGACCGCATGGTTGGTGAAGCCGGAACGGACGGCGATGGTGCTGAACAGCACGATGCCGCTGCTGGGGCCGCTGCCGGAGCTGGCCTTCAGCGCGTCCGCCGCGGCGGCCACGGCGAGCGCTGCGCCGACGGCGTTGAGCCGGAACGCGCCGACGAAGTCCTCCGTCGTCGCCCGGCGCAGCGGACGCAGCAGGATCGAGCCGACGCAATAGGCGAGGCCGCCGATGGTGGGTCCGGCCTGCTGCACGGCCGCCGCCAGCGCCGGGTCGTCCAATGCGTCGGCAACCGCGTAGGTCCCGCCCAGCTCGTCCGCCAACGCCGCGACCCGGGCAGCGTCCCGGCCCACCAGATGGACCGCCTGGCCCCGCGCCGCCACCCGCCGCGCGATGGCGGAGCCGATTGCCCCCGCGCCCACAATCACTACCGGCCCCGCCATGCCCACTCCCTTAATCCTTCGTAGCGACAATGGCGCCGAAGCGGCGGGGCACAACCCTGCGGTCACGCAACCTGGGTGGACGCGGTGGGGTGGCTCTGTATTACGCCAACGTCAGACCAGCCGGAACACGGAGCACGATTGCGGCCAACGCCACAGTTGCGGCGATGCGACCGCTTGCCCGATAGATTGCACAGAAGTAACAGAGTCTTTACTGACGCCCTGTGGTCAAGCTTATTAGTTTGATCTGAAATAAGGGGGGATGAAATCATGGCAACAACTCCAAGCGGCACTTACGTCATCGGTAGCGGTGCATCCGTGACCGATGCACAGGGCAATGTCTATGCGATCAACGCAGCGGGTCTGATCACCATCAACGGCAAGGTGGACACGACTACCGCGAGGGTGGATGGCCTGGCTTACGCCAACGGCTTGGTTTGGCAGAAGAACGCCGATAACCTTTGGTACAGCAAGACATCGCCGACCGCCGCCTGGGTTGACTTCCCGGCTGTGGACGGGGTGCCGGTGCTCGTGCCGACCTCGGCCAACGACACGACAATCAAGCCCAGCGGCACTGGCTCGGCCAACAACCCGTTCTATGACGGATACGGCAACGCCTGGTCGATCAACCTGGCGGGACAGGTGGTCGTCGACGGCCAGGTCGATACGACTACGGCGCGCGTCGTCCAGATGGATCTCGTGAACGGCCAGATCTGGCACGAGAACGCCGACGGCTTCTGGTATAGCAAGGTCAAGCCGTCCGACACCTGGACGCCGGCCGTGACGATCGACCCGATCGTTGCCGCGCGGGCCACGTCGGAGGCGTGGGTTGGCGGCAAGAGCGGCAATAACCCGACCATAGGCTCTAACTGGTCCAAAGGCGTCAGGCCCACTCCGCACCAGAGCCTGACCATGAGCTCCGGAACGATGAACCTGGGCAGCGGCAACCTAGCTGGGGACACCTTGACCATCGCCCAAACCGGCAACTCCGAAGCTAGCGCGCCGACGATCAACATGACGGGAGGCGGGCGCCTGAGCCTGGGCTTCGCCGCCAGCGCCTCGAACGCCGTGAAAGTGAACGTGAACGGAGGCCAGGTCGTGCTCGACCTCGCCAATCCCTACCCGAGCAACGCCGACGTGATCGTCACGGCCGACAAGCTCAGCTCGGTCCTGCTGTCCGCCAACATGGTGTTCGGCAAGCTTACGCAGAACGGCGGCACCGTAGTGCTCAATGGCGACGCCAATTTCAACGGCAGCGCCGTCATGCTCACGGGGAATCTTGCCGGCACTGGCACCGCGCACCTGAACCAGGTGCAGTCGGTCACGAGCCGGATGGAGGTGACCGGCGTGGTTGGCGCAGGGGTAACGCTTGAAGCGGCGGCCTCGGTTGCCCGGGGCAGCGCCAGTTCAATCGTGCTGGACACGCCCACGTCGGTTAAAGGCCACATCCAGCTCACCGACTCTTATCTTGAGCTCAAGTTCAACTTGGGAACGGTGGTCGACAGCGTGTCCTATAAGGACAGCATGCTGTCGCTGTTCAGCGGGAGTAAAATGGTTGCATCGGTGGATGTCGTCGGCTTCAAGGATACGGCGGCGGGCGGCAGCAACGGCGTGTTGAGTTTCGGCAAGAGCGCGGCGGGGGATGTGTATGCCTATAACTGCGCGTCCGGCCTCCTGGGTTCCGGCGGCATCACGATCTTGCCCACGCACGCTTAACGCAACCGCTCTGGCCATTCTAGGGACAGGGAATGACCGAACCACCTTGTTGCGACCTGTGCCGCTAGTGGTCCGATCCTAACGCTTGAGTCTCAAGCGTTAGGTGAATCGGTCCACCAGATAGTGGCTAGTGGTGCGAATCTGACGGTTCTTTCCGTTAGATTCGCACCATTGGACCGCGGCCAGGTTTCAAGCTGAGGCGCCACGCCCACCTGTCCGCTTGCGACCCGGGCCAGGTGCGGGCACTCTCCATCCATGCGGCAACTCCTCCTGCTCCGGCACGCCAAATCCTCGTGGGATGAACGCGACATTCCCGACCATGACCGTCCGCTCAACCGGCGCGGCCAGCAGGCGGCGGCGGCCATGCGCACCGCCATGGAGGGGCTGGGCCTGGCGCCCGACGTCGTGCTGGTGTCGACCTCCCGGCGCACGCTGCAAACATTGGAGGCGCTGGAGCCCTGGGCCGATACGCCCGTCGTGGACCATCTCAGCGCGTTGTACCTGGCGTCGGCGCCTGCGATCCTGACGGCGGTCCAGGAAGTCGGCGCCATGGCGCGCAGCGTCTTGGTGATTGGCCATAACCCCGGCCTGCACGACCTCGCAATGCTGTTGGTCGGCGCGCAGGCGGCGTCGTTCGATAATCCCGACATCCGCCGGCTGTCTGAGGGCTTTCCATCCTGTGCTTTGGCCGAATTCACCATAGCCGGCCCATGGCGCGAGCTGCATGAGGGTGGCGGCCGGCTGACCCGGTTCCTAGCCCCCCGCGACCTGCCGGGCGGAGGCTGAAGCCGAGGCAATGCCCGACGCCGCCTTGGAATTCGCGCTAAGCCCGGACGACCTCGCCAAGCTTATAAAAACCCCGTCGATGACCCGCATCGGCCGGACCATTGCCGTCACCACGCTTTGGCACGACACGCCGGACGGCGCATTGGCGGCGCGTGCGCTGTCGTTGTCGGAACAGCGCGGGCGATGGCGGCTGGAAGCGCTGCACCCGTCGCACAGACGCCCGTGGCCACCCGGCAGCCCGGCGCCGCTGCTTGCCGAGGGCGACAGCCCCGCCGGCCTGCATCACGCATTGCCGGAGGGTTTGGCGCCCGTCGCAGCGCTGCGCGGACGGCGCAGGGAGTTCGCGATGCAGCCGCAAGGCTGGCCACGGAACTCCGGCGGCGTGGCCGGCGAAACCGATGCGCCGGCCGGGCCGGTGCGGCTCACGGTGCTGAATGGGCATTTGCGCGGCGTCGCTGCCGAGCAGCCAACCTGCCGCCTCACCCTGCACGGCGACGCCGCGCTGCTCAAGCCGCTGGCGGTGGAACTCGCCGGGACCATCCGGCTGTCAGTGCCGCGGTCCGGGCTGGCAGCGGCGGCGACCGCGGTTGCACGAGGCAACGAGCCTGCGCCGCGCCATGAGGGGCCGCCCGCGACCACGCCGGGGCTGCCTCTCAGCGACAACGTCGCCGTGCTGATCGGACAGCTTCTGGACACGATGCTGCATTGGTCGGCTGGCGCCGGCGCGGGCGTCACCCCGGTCCCGGTGCACCAGATGCGTGTCGCAACCCGTCGACTCCGCTCGGCGCTGAATGTCCTGAAACACGTCGCGGCGTTTCCCGACCTCGTGCCGCTCAGCGCCGCATTGCGCGACACGGCCGCCCGGCTCGGCGCCGCCAGGGATTGGGACGTGTTCCTGGACGGCACCGCAAAGCGCATCGCGGCGGCCTTCCCGGACGAGCCCCGGGTGCGCGCCCTGCTCTCGGCAGCCCGACGGCGACGGCACGCCGCCTACACGGAGCTGCGCGCCCATTTGGCCAGCCCTGCATTCCGCGAGCTGGAAGTCGGGTTGGCCTGCGCATCCGTGCTGCGTCCGTGGGACAGCGAGGCCACGCCCGACCCGCGGCTGCAGCAGGACACGGCGGTGTTCGCCGGCATGGCGCTCGAGCACCAGATCAAGCGCGTGCGCCGTGCCGGACGCGGGCTGTCGGATTTGCCCATTGCGGCGATGCATGAGTTGCGGAAGGACTGCAAGCGGCTGCGCTACACCGCGGAGTTCTTCCTGCCGCTGTATCCGGCAAAGCCTGCCCGCCGCTTCATAAAGCAGTTGGCCGCACTGCAAGAGGAGTTAGGCACGCTGAACGATGGCGCAGTGGCCGGCGGGCTGATGGCGCATCTCGGCCGGGCGGAGCGCAGCTATGCAGCCGGACTGGTCGAAGGCTTCGTCGCAGCCGGCGCCTTGGCGTCGCGGGCGCAGATTGCCCAAGCTTGGAAGCGGTTCCGCAAGACTCCGACATTCTGGGCCTAATATACACGTAAACGTCATTTATTGCAGCGGTGCAATCCGACCCGCCGGCGCTGGCCAATTTTGCATTGTGCGCGTGCTGCCAGGGCGCTGGATCGTGGGATGTCCGCTAGAGTACATTTTTGCTGCGATTGCGAAGGTTGCGCCCTGGGGCGCGTCGCCCTTATTTTGCCATCAAGCGTGGACCGGACAGCACACCCGGCCCCACGCAGTCGCAGGGCGGCGATCTCCGCCTGTTAGAACGGGATGACAGCATGAGCAGCACGGCAAACGGCTCGGTCACGATGACCATGGAGGGCGCCAACAAACCGCTCTCGTTACCGCTGCGGCACGGCACGCTCGGTCCGTCGGTCGCCGACATCAGCAAGCTCAATGCCAACCTGGGCATCTTCACCTACGATCCCGGCTACGGCATGACCGCCTCGTGCGAGAGCAAGATCACCTATATCGACGGCGACGAAGGCATCCTGCTGCACCGCGGCTACCCGATCGACCAGTTGGCCGAGCAGTCCACCTTTCTCGAAGTCGCCTATTTGCTGCTGAACGGCGAGCTGCCGAACGCCGAACAGCGGCATGAATTCGAATACGGCGTGATGCGCCACACCATGCTGCACGAGCAGTTGCGCCGGTTCTTCGACGGGTTCCGCCGCGACGCGCACCCGATGGCGGTGCTGTGCGGCGTCGTGGGCGCGCTCTCGGCGTTCTACCACGACAGCCTCGACATCAACGATCCCGAGCACCGCCGCATCAGCGCGTTCCGCCTGATCGCCAAGCTGCCGACCATCGCCGCATGGGCGTATAAGTACACCATCGGCCAGCCGTTCATGTATCCGCGCAACGACCTCGGCTATGCCGAGAACTTCCTGTATATGATGAACGCCGTCCCGGCCGAGCCCTACCATGTGAGCCCGGTGCTGGCGCGGGCCATGGACCGCATCTTCATCCTGCACGCCGACCACGAGCAGAACGCCTCGACCAGCACCGTGCGGCTGGCCGGATCGACCGGCGCCAACCCGTTCGCCTGCCTCGCCGCAGGGATCGCGAGCCTTTGGGGTCCCGCGCATGGCGGCGCCAACGAGGCCGTGCTGAAGATGCTCGGCGAGATCGGCCACAAGGACAACATCCCGGAGTTCATCGAGAAGGTGAAGGACAAGGACAGCCATGTCCGCCTGATGGGCTTCGGGCACCGGGTCTATAAAAACTACGATCCCCGGGCCAAGATCATGGAACGCACCTGTCACGAAGTGCTGGCCGAGATGGGCATCAAGGACGACCCGTTGCTCGACCTGGCAATGGAGCTGGAGCGGATCGCGCGCCATGACGAGTATTTCATCAATAAAAAGCTGTATCCGAACGTCGACTTCTATTCTGGCATCATCCTAAAGGCGATGGGCTTCCCGACCAGCATGTTCACCGTGCTGTTCGCCGTCGCCCGCACTGTCGGCTGGATCAGCCAATGGAAGGAAATGATCGAGGACCCGTCCCAGCGCATTGGCCGCCCGCGGCAGCTCTACACCGGCGCGACGCAGCGAGACTTTACGCCAATCGCCGAACGCGGCTAATCGAGGCTGCCTGATCAGCGGCGCCCGGCTTCGGCCGGGCGTTCCGCAAAGGCGGCCAAGCCGCGGTCCGGCCAGTCCGTGATCAGCCCGTCCACGCCCCAGCCGATCAGCCGGCGCATGTCGGCCGGGTCGTTCACGGTCCAGGGAATGACCAGCAGCCCGAGGCTGTGCGCCCGCCTGAGACGTGCCTTGGTCAGGTTGGTGTGCATCGGCGTCCAGGTCCCGCCGCCTTCGGCAGCTATGGCTTCTGGCGCGTCATTGGCATTCGCGGTGCCCCGCCCTTTCCAAAGCACTCCCGACAGCATCGGCGCCATCGTCAGCCAGCCGCGCGCAACGCCGGGGCGGATGCGGCGTACATGGCGCGGCGCCCGCCAGTCGAAGGACTGGATCGTGATCCGGTCCAATGCGCCAGCCGCCGCGGCCACATGCAGGACCCGCTCGACCATCTCTTCGGCCGGCACGGTCCATTCCGGGTGGGTCGGCATCAGCTTCAGTTCGATGTTCCATGCCGTGTCGCTGTCCAGCGCCAGCACCTGGCCGAGCGTGGGGATGCGTGCGCCGTCCCGCGCGGCTTGGCGTGGAAAGCGGCGGGCGACGGCCGAGCCAGGGCGGAGGCGGCCGACGTCGAACTCCCCAAGGTCAGCCAAAGTCAGCTCTCGCAGCAGCGGGCCTGGCGCACGCAGCCATGTGCCGGACCGATCCCGGGTGGTATGCGGGTTCAGCGCCGGGTCATGATGGACGACGACCGCGCCGTCACGGGTCACGCCGACATCGAGTTCGATCGTGCGGATACCCATCGCGATCGTGGCCTGGAAACCATCCAAAGTGTTTTCGGGGAACAGGGCGCGGGCGCCGCGATGGCCTTGTAGGCTGAACATAGCGACGCCTGTGCCGCCCGCTTGCGTCCGCGTCAAGACCGGGCAGACTGAACAGATGAACGAAACGGACATGGGGCGGGTGCTTGGCGTGCTGGGCGGCATGGGGCCGCTGGCGAGCGCGCATTTCATGGCGCGGCTGACGCTGCTGACCTCAGCCGAGCGCGACCAGGATCATGTACCGGCTATCCTGTGGTCCGATCCGCGCGTGCCCGATCGCGGGCTGGCGCGGCGGGGCGTTGGGCCGGACCCGCTGCCCCACTTGGTTCGCGGGTTGCGCGGCCTGGCGGCGGCCGGATGCGGCGCTGTGGCAATCCCGTGCAACACCGCGCATGGCTGGATCGAGGGTATGCGCGCGGCAACGATCCTGCCGATCCTGCACATCGTCGATGCCGCCGAGGCGGAGTTGCGGCGCCAGGCCATCCCTCCCGGCCCGGTCGGCATCATGGGCACGGCCGCAACGCTGGAGATGCGGCTGTACCAGGACCATCTCGCCGCGGCCGGCTGGCCATGCGTCGAACCTACGGCGAGGGAGATGACAGGATTGGTTATTCCCGCTATCGCTGCGGTGAAGGCCAATCGGGTGAGCGATGCCTACGCCCCGCTGGCTGAGGCCGTGCTGGCATTGCACGGCCGGGGTGCGCAGGCCTTGATCCTTGCCTGCACCGAGATTCCGCTCGGCATCCAGGCTGGGCCGCACCATACGCTAGGAGTGCCGCTTATCGACACCATCGACGCCCTGGCGCACGCCTCGATCGCCTGGGCGCGAAACGCCGCCTAGCTGCAGTCGCAGCCGGCAGTCGGGCCGGACTTGGCCTGGACGACATGATGGTCGATCCATTCGGCCACCAGCCGCCGCGCCTCGTTCAGCGACGACTCCGGATGATGGATGCGGTAGAGCGTGGTGCAGGCGCGGAACGCTTCGAGGTCCGCGTTGCCGTGGACGCGCAGCTCGCGATAGGCCGTCACGACAGCGCGTTCGCAGCGACGAGCGATGGTGCTGGTGTCACGACCCAATTGAAACCCCTATCTGCGAATCACTCGCAGGCATCGCGCTAATGTAAGGGCAGCCGCCAGCACGCGCAAGCGCGCCTTACCCGGTCGCGACGATCTCCGCCAGCGCCTGGCCGACCTCGGCGGTGCCCGCCTGGCCGCCCATGTCGCGGGTGCGCGGCCCGCCTTCCCGCAGCAGCGTCTCGATCGCGTTGACGATGGCCGCGGCGGCAGCGGTCTCGCCCAGGTGCTCCAGCATCATGGCGCCGGACCAGATCTGCCCGATTGGGTTGCAGATATGCTGCCCGGCGATGTCCGGCGCCGAACCGTGCACCGGCTCGAACATGCTGGGATGCCTCCGTTCCGGGTTGATATTGGCGCTTGGGGCGATGCCGATGCTGCCTGCCACGGCCGGGCCGAGGTCGCTGAGGATGTCGCCGAACAGGTTGCTGCCGACCACGACGTCGAACCAGTCGGGGTGCTGCACGAAATGCGCGCACAGGATGTCGATGTGGAACTGGTCGGTGGCGACACCTGGATACTGCGCGGCCATGGCGGCGAAGCGCTCATCCCAATACGGCATCGTGATGGTGATGCCGTTCGACTTTGTGGCCGATGTCACTTTGCGGCGTGGCCGGGTCATTGCGAGTTCAAAGGCGTATTTGAGGATGCGGTCGACGCCTTGCCGGGTGAACACGCTCTGCTGGGTGGCGAACTCGCGGTCGGTGCCCTCGAACAGCCGGCCGCCAAGGCTCGAATACTCGCCCTCGGTGTTCTCGCGGACGACGTAGAAGTCGATGTCGGCCTCGGTGCGTCCGGCGAGCGGCGTTTTGGCGCCGGGCATCAGCTTGCAGGGCCGCACGCTGGCATACTGGTCGAAGCCGCGGCGGATCGGGATCAGCAGGCCCCAGAGCGAGACATGATCGGGTACGCCCGGCGAGCCGACAGCGCCCAGGAACACCGCGTCATGCGCCCGGAGCTGATCGAGACCATCTTCCGGCATCATCGCGCCAGTCCGCGCATAGCGTTCGCAGGACCAGTCGTAATCCGTGGTTTGCAAGGCAAAGCCGAACCGCGTGGCGGCGGCGTCCAACACGCGCAGGCCCTCCGGCAGCGTTTCCATGCCGATGCCGTCGCCAGGTATCGCCGCGATTTTGTAGGTCCGTCCCATGATGCGCTTCTCCGAACTTTGGGCCAGAATGGACGGTCGGCGTGCCAAGGTCTAGGAAGCCTGAGCAAGAAACGGGACAAATTAGATGGCCGCCGAGCATATGACGGACTGGGACCGCGACGCCGCGCTGACGACCGCGCGCATCCTGCTGGAGATCAAGGCGGTGAACTTCCGGCCGGAGGAGCCCTATACCTTCACCTCCGGTTGGAAATCCCCGGTTTACATCGACTGCCGCAAAATCATCTACTTCCCACGCGCCCGGTTGAAAATCTGCGAAATGGCTGCCGAGAAGATCATGCGGCACGTCGGCTACGAATCGATCGAGGCGGTGGCGGGGGGCGAGACCGCCGGCATCCCGTTCGCAGCCTGGATCGCCGACCGAATGATGACCCCCATGGCCTATGTCCGCAAAAAGCCCAAGGGCTTCGGCCGCAATTCCTTGATCGAGGGCGACGTGCCCGAGGGATTGCGCACCCTGCTGGTCGAGGACCTGACCACCGATGGCGCGTCCAAGATCCAGTTCACCCAGGCGCTGCGCGACGCCGGCGCGCTGGTGAACCACGCCTTCGTCGTGTTCTTCTACGGCGTGTTCCCCGGCAGCTTCGAGAAGCTCGCCGCCATGGACATCACCCTGCACCACCTCTGCACCTGGTGGGACGTGCTGGAAGCCTGCCGCGACCGGCCGTATTTCGCCGAACCGGCCCTCGCCGAGGTGCGGCGTTTCCTGGAGGACCCGGTGGCCTGGTCGGCGGCGCACGGCGGCGTGGCGTCCGCAGCGGAGGCGGCAGAGCGGAAGGCAGCGGGAGCAATTGTTTAAGGTTCCAAATGGAGTCAACTAAGCGCTACTCTGGCGACATCCGTTCATTGCAGGTTCCGCCATGACCCCTCCGCCTTCTGCCGTCCGCGCCAACTCCGCCGCCGCACGGGACATCGCCCACGCGCTGCACCCCTATACCGATCTCGTGACCCATCAAGAGAATGGGCCGATGATCATCAGCCGCGGCGAGGGCGTGCGGGTTTGGGACGAGAATGGCCGCGACTATATCGAGAGCGTTGCCGGGCTATGGTGCGCGAGCCTCGGGTTCAGCAACGAGCGCCTGGCCCGCGCCGCCTATGAGCAGATGCGCAAGCTGCCGTTCTACCATGCCTTCACCGCCAAGTCGCACGAGCCGCTGATCGCGCTGAGCGAGATGCTGATCGAGCGCGCGCCGGTGCCGATGAGCAAGGTGTTCCTCGCCAACTCGGGGTCGGAGGCGAACGACAGTGCGGTCAAGATGGCCTGGTACTACAACAACGCCCTGGGCCGCCCGGCGAAAAAGAAACTGATCGGCCGGATCAAGGGCTACCACGGCGTCACAATCGCCGCCGCGTCGTTGACCGGCCTGCCCAACAACCACCGCAGCTTCGACCTGCCGCTGCCCGGCTTCGTGCACACCATGACGCCGCACCACTACCACGGCGCCGAACCCGGCGAGAGCGAGGAATCCTTTGCCACGCGCTGTGCCGAGGCGCTGGACCAGCTTATTATCGCCGAAGGGCCCGACACCGTCGCCGCCATGTTCGCCGAGCCGCTGATGGGCGCCGGCGGCGTCATCCTGCCGCCGCGCACCTATTTCGAGAAAATCCAGGCCGTGCTGCGCCGCCATGACGTGTTGCTGGTGGCCGACGAGGTCATCTGCGGCTTCGGCCGCACCGGCAACTACTGGGGCACCCAGACCTTCGGCATGGAGCCGGACATCATTACCTGTGCCAAGGCGCTTTCCGCTGCCTATTTGCCAATTTCCGCCGTGATGGTGAACGAGCGGGTGTTCCAAGCCTTGGCGAGCGAGAGCCACGAGATCGGCACCTTCGGCCATGGCTACACCTATTCAGGCCATCCGGTGCCGGCAGCCGTCGCGGTCGAGACGCTGAAGATCTATGATGAGATCAACATCGTCGACCACGTGCGGACGGTCGGCCCCTATCTGCAATCCGAACTGCGCCGCCGTTTTGCCGGCCATGAATTGGTGGGCGAGGTGCGCGGCGTCGGCCTTATTGCCGCGGTCGAGCTGGTGGCGGACCGGGAAGCGCACCGGAACTTCGACCAGAAGCAAAAGATTGGCGGGCGCCTGGCCAAGCTCTGCGAGGAACACGGCGTGATCGCCCGCGGCTTGCCGGGCGACAGCCTGGCGTTCAGCCCGCCATTGATCATCACCGAATCTGAGATTGCCGAGATGCTGGACCGGGTCGGCTTGGCGCTTGATGAACTCACGGTGCAATTACGGCGGGAGCGACTGGCTGTGGTTTAGAGCAACGCCCGATCAGCTCACCCGGCTCACCGTGTAATCCGCGACATCGGCCAGTGCGCGGCGGACCGGGCTATCGGGAAACATCGCCAACGCGGCCTTTGCGGTGGCGACGAAGCGCGCCGCATGCGTCAGCGTCGTGCTGATCGCCCCACTATGCTCCATCAGCGCCATCGCCTGATCGAGGTCGGCGTCGGTTTGATCGCTGGCCTCGATTGTGCGGACCCAGAATTCCCGCGCCTCCGCATCGCCGGCTTGATAGGCGGCGAGCACCGGCAACGTGATCTTGCCTTCGCGAAAATCGTCCCCGACCGTCTTTCCTAGCGTCACCTGATCGGCCGCATAGTCCAATGCGTCGTCAACAAGCTGGAATGCCATGCCAAGGTTGGTGCCATAGTCCGCCAGCGCCTGTTCTTCATCCGGCGGGCGCGCCGCTACCACGGCGCCAACCTGGCATGCGGCGGCGAACAGGGCGGCGGTCTTGCCGTGAACCACATCGAGGTAGCGCTGCTCCGAGGTCGATAGGTCGTTTTGGGTCACGAGCTGCAGCACCTCGCCCTCGGCGATCGTCGCCGCCGCCTGGGACAGGATGCCGAGCACCTTGAGCGACCCGTCCTCGACCATGAGCTGGAATGCCCGGGCAAACAGGAAATCCCCAACCAGGACCGAAGCCTTGTTGCCGAACACCGCATTGGCGCTGGACAGGCCGCGTCGCAGCAGGCTTTCGTCGACGACGTCGTCGTGCAGCAACGTGGCGGTGTGGATGAATTCGACGCAGGCGGCCAAATGGACGTGACGCGTCCCGGCATAGCCGCACATCTGCGCAGCCGCGAGGGTGAGCAATGGCCGCAGCCGCTTGCCCCCGGCGGCGACGATATGGGCCGCGAGCTGCGGGATCAGTGCGACCGGGCTATCCATCCTCGCAATGATTGCGCGGTTGCAGGCAGCCAAATCCGGGCCGACAAGCGCAACCAAGGCCGACAAGGCATCTGGCCCAACCGGCGTCCTGGCCTCGCCCGCTGCGGACGCCGGCACCGTATTTGAAACAACGCCCAAGCTGAACTCCTGACCAGACGGCATAAGCCATCTAGGCACCATATCGGCGGCTCTGAAAATGGGTCAAGGCGATCAGGGCGCTCTCTTGTCCTGCGGCGGGTTGTTGCCCAGCATCGCGGGGCGCCGGCACACCCGTCATCGCCCGGCAACTTCTGAAGGCGCCTATGCGAACCATCATGATTTCCAATAATATGGTGCAGCTCAGTTTCCTTGCTGCGCTGCTGCGGGATGCCGGCATCGAGAGCGTGCTGCTGGACGGCCACGTCAGCGCTGTCGAGGGAAGCATCGGCGCAATACCGCGTCGCTTAGCCGTCCTGCCTGAAGACGAGCGCCAGGCGCGTCGCGTGCTTGTCGAGGCTGGCGAGGCGTGATGCTGACGACCGACGGTTGGTTGCTGGATCGGCGTGTCCGCTACATGCAGCCAGTCGAAGGCTACCGAACCGGAATTGAACCCGTGCTGCTGGCGGCGAGCGTTCCAGCCCTCGCTGGGCAACGGGTGCTTGAGGCCGGGGTGGGCGCCGGCGCCGGCCTGTTATGCCTGGCGGCGCGCGTGCCAGGCGTGTTGGGCGTCGGCGTCGAGATCGACCCGGCAATGGCCGAACTCGCCCGCCGGAACATTCGAGCGAATGACCTGAACGGACTGTTGGTTGTGACCGCCGACATCGGCGCGTGGGACGGCGAAGGCGGCTTCGACCACGCTTTCAGCAACCCGCCTTGGCACGATGCGGCTTCGACCCCCTCCCCCACGGCTCGCCGGCGCCTTGCCACCCAAGAGGGTGGGCTGCCGCTCGAAGGTTGGATCGGCTCACTGCGCACAGCACTTCGACAGGGCGGGTCGTTGACGCTGATGACGCCAGCCGGACAGACGGCGCGAGCGATGTCGGGGCTGCACGCGGCGGGGTTTGGCCGGCTGACGCTGGCGCCGCTATGGCCAAAGCCCGGACGCGACGCGAAATTGGTGATGCTGCGGGGCTTTGCCGGCCGGAAAGATCCCGACCGGGTAACGCCCGGCCTGGTCCTGCACGACGCCGACGGCCAGTTTAGCGCCGGCGCGCAGTCGTTGCTTCGGAATGGGGCAGCCTTGGCATTTTAGCTGCTGGTGCAGCCTTATTGCTCGGTCGCCGGATGCCGCAGATGCCACAGGCGCTCATGGGCGGCTACCAGACCCTCGATGCTGCGCCGGCGGTTGCCGTCGACGTGCGTCGGCCGCCGTGTCAGCATGATTTCTAAAATGTTCAGTAGGTGCTCGGCGATTTCGAGGTCGGAGGTGTCGCAGGCATGATGGAATGCGACCAGCACCTTATCCGATAGCCGGCGAGTGTGCCGCGGCAGGCTGTTCTGCCCGCTGCCCCGCCCAACGTCATCCGGGGCTGTTATCACGCCAACGTCGTCATCATCTTGTTCGATTGTACGGTTCAAGACACGCCTCACTTTTCCGAGTCCGTAAACTAAACGGTAAAGTGAGGCAATGTCGACTACAGGTTAATCTGAACGAAGCATTATTAACGTATGCCTGATTAATGTATGCCTGCTGATTCAGCCACAGCGCCCTGGAAAATCGCCGCTTATCCAAAATTGAACGCTTAAACAGACGCCCCTTGCGCCGGTGCAGGCAGCTCAGTCCGCTAAAATTTGAACACAGCAGCCGGACGGCTAGGTTGCAAGTTGGATTGCGCCCAGCGGCTGTCCCGATTCGAAGACGTTGGTTGCGAACGCTTCTTCCCAGGTCCCGGCTGTTGAAGCGCGGCTGTATTCCGTGGACCGGTTCTCGAAAAAGTTCGCGTGCTCCACCGCGTTCAGCATGTCATCGAGCCATGGCAGTGGGTTGGCCTCGACATGGAACAATGCGTTGAGCCCAAGCTGCACGAGGCGGCGGTCGGCTATGAAGCGGATGTAGCGCTTCACCTCGCCAGCGTTCAGCCCTTCGATCGGCCCTTGTTCGAAGGCGAGGTCGATGAATGCATCCTCGTGGTCCACGATGGTCGCACAAACATCGTAGATCTCCTGCTTTAAGTTCTCGGTCCAGATTTCCGGGTTTTCCTGCACGAAGGTGCGGAACAGGCGGATGATCGAAAGGCAATGCAGGGTTTCGTCGCGGACCGACCAGGAGACGATCTGGCCCATGCCCTTCATCTTATTGTGCCGCGGAAAGTTCAGCAGGATGGCAAATGACGCGAATAGCTGCAGCCCCTCGGTGAATGCGCCGAAGGCCGCAAGAGTCTTGGCGATCTCATGCTTGCTGTCCACGCGGAAGGACTGCATGTAGTCGTACTTGTCCTTCATTTCCTTGTACTTCAGGAATGCCGTGTATTCGCCCTCCGGCATGCCGATGGTGTCGAGCAGGTGGCTGTAGGCAGCGACGTGGATCGTTTCAATGTTGCTGAAAGCAGACAACATCATCAGCACTTCAGTCGGCTTGAACACCTGGCTGTAGTGCTTCATGTAGCAGTTGTTCACCTCTACGTCAGCTTGGGTGAAAAACCGGAAGATCTGCGTCAACAAGTTTTGCTCGGGCGCTGTCAGGTTCTTGTGCCAGTCCTTCACGTCGTCGGCGAGCGGCACTTCCTCCGGCAGCCAATGCACACGCTGCTGGGTCAGCCAAGCCTCGTAGGCCCACGGATAGCGGAACGGCTTGTAAACCGGGTTCTCGGTCAGCAGGTCGAACTGCGGCTTGTCGCCGCGGGGTATCATGCCGTCCATCGATTAGCTCCTGTATTGGCTGCCGGACCGCAGCCGGTGTTGCCTTGTAGGCTCGCTGCCGCTACTGGCAGGCGAGGCATTCTTCATAGTTGTTCGGCTTCGCGGCCCCTGCCAGCGACAGCCGGCCGGTCTCGTTCGGCGCCGCAGTCGCCATTTCGGTCGGGCGCACGACCTTTTCGCTGACGTTGTCCGCCCGCTGGATCGACAGGCTGCGGCAGTAGTACAACGACTTTACGCCGCGCTTCCACGCCAGGTAATGAATCTGGTGCAGGTCGCGCTTATGCACGTTGGCCGGCAGGAACAGGTTCACCGACTGGCTCTGGCAGACATACGGCG
>CAXSGE010000004.1:0-128910 GCA_964236715.1 uncultured Acetobacteraceae bacterium
TCCACGCAGATCGGCGCTAGACCAGGTCAGGCAAAAATGAGGGGATTGGTGAGCTCCCACTCTCTATCCTTTCTACCGTTTTCAACGAATCTAGTATATAACTCGTTTTCCTTCATTATAGAGGTTATATTGCGCGTTTGACAAGTCATGCCGTCTTTACTATGAACGTAACAGACATATTGTTTTGTCCTGGTCTGTCTAGACCAAGGCTTTAAGTAAGTTCTAGGTACAAAGTGCTGCTGTTTAGCGCCGTCTTGCATTCAGGTGTGATCTGCTGAAATGAGGTTTGCAGGAAGCTATGTGCTTATGGATACGCAGGCAGTTTCAGCGTTGAAACAGCCTTTATCTATACCCACCCACCGTGCTTCAAGAATGATCGTTGAAATAAGCTATAGGCATCAACTCTCGCACCCCTCCGCCCGCAGCAGGTCCAAGACTGCCGCCGCCGGCATGTCCGCACTGGTAAAAGCCTGCCCAATCTCCCGCGCCAGCACGAAATGCAGCGCACCGTCCCGCATCTTCTTATCCCGCCGCATGTTCGCAATCAGCCGCGACGCCGAAAACTCGCGGTTCAGCGGATACGCCTAGCGCGATCGGGCTCGCAGCAGGCTAATAATCGCCGAAGCTTGCGTATAAGGGCGGCCAAAGTTTCAACCGTAGCTCAAGCGCAGTCATTCACGCTCCAGTAACAGACAGTGCTGGAAATCGGCTCGTGAAACGCCTATGCTGACATCATGAAGGATCCCGCCGATAGCGCCGTTGCGCCCGCTGAATGGGTTGAGAGTCTTGCCCGCAGCAAGGCTCAGGTCGCGGCCGGTCAGACTGTTCCGCTCCTACCCATTCTCGACCGCCTGCGCGCCTCGGCGGATCGTCTTGAGGCGGCGCATGGCATAGCGCCTGATGAAGTCAAGCAGACCGCCGGGTAGTGATCGCGCTTACGCCAGAGGCGAGCGCCCAACTTGACGCGTTCGAACGGTTTTACGTCGAAAAACAGCGTCCGCAGGCACTCCGAAACCTCGGTTACGCGCTCGCGGAAGCCAGCCTCATCATCCTAAACGCGCCCGAGCGCGGCATGTCGGCGCCACGCCCGTATCCAGAACTCGCCGCATTCAGCCTCCTATGGCTCAAGCGCGGCCGATACTGGATCGCCTATGATCCCAACGGCCCAACTATCGCCGGCATATTCTTTGACACCGACGACGTTCCAAACCGCCTGCGTTAAAGCCGCGCAGCCTCAAGCCTCACACCCCTCCGCCCGCAGCAAATCCACCACCGCCCCCGCCGGCACATCCGCACTGGTAAAAGCCTGCCCAATCCCGCGCGCCAGCACGAAATGCAGCGCCCCGTCACGCATCTTCTTATCCCGCCGCATGTTCGCAATCAGCCGCGAGGCCGAAAAGCGGCGGTTCAACATCCCGGGCTCGCTCGGCAATCCCACCGCGTTCAAATGCTCCGCCACCCGCGTCGCGTCGCCCGGCGCGCACAGCCCCAACTGCGCCGACAGCCGGAACGCCAGACCCAATCCCACCGCCACCGCCTCCCCATGCAGCAGCGCGCCGCCATAGCCGACCTCAGCCTCCAGCGCATGCCCAAAAGTATGCCCCAAATTCAACAACGCCCGCCCATCCGCCGGTCGCTCCTCGCGCTCGTCATCGCCGACCACGGCCGCCTTGAAGGCACAGGCGCGCAGGATCGCCTCGGCCTGCACCTCGCGGTCGCCCGCGGTCAGCGCCGCGCCATGCTCCTCGCACCAGTCGAAAAACGCCGCATCGCCGATCAGCCCGGCCTTTACCACCTCCGCATACCCCGCCCGCAGCTCGCGCCCGTTCAGCGTGCCCAGCGTGCCGGTATCGGCCAGCACGAGCCGCGGCTGGTGGAATGCGCCGACCAAATTCTTTCCGTGCGCCGTGTTGATGCCAGTCTTGCCGCCGACGCTGCTGTCGACCTGCGCGAGCAAAGTCGTCGGCACCTGGACGAACGGCAGGCCCCGCAAGGTCGTCGCCGCCGCAAACCCCGCGAGGTCGCCCACCACGCCGCCGCCCAGCGCGATCACCGTCGTGCGCCGCTCCACCCCCGCGTCCAGCAGGCCATCGACCACGCGGGCATAGCTCGCCATGCTTTTCGACGCCTCGCCGGGCGGCACGACGATGTGCTGCGCCGTGATGCCGGTCTGCGCCAGGCCGTCCATCAGCGCCGGCAGATGCAGCGCCGCCACGGTCGCGTCCGTCACCACCACGGCGCGCTTCTGCGGAATGACCGGCGCGAGCAGCGCCCCGGCGCGGCCCAACAGCCCATCGCCGACCACGACGTCATATGACGCGGACTCCAGCGCCACCGCCAGCCGTCGCGGCGGACGCCAGTCGTGCAGCGCCTGCAGCACCTTGCTCGTGGTATAGTCCGGCGCCTCGTCGCCGCAGTCGACGACGACGTCGGACTCGGCATACACGGGATGCCGCTGCTGCATCAGCCGGCCCAGGATCTCGGCCGGGTCGCCGCCCTGCAGCAAGGGGCGGTTGTGCCGGCTGGCGACGCGGCGCACCAAGGTCGAGAGCTTGCACCGAAGCCAGACCGACACGCCCTCGGCCCGGATGGCGGCGCGGGTCTCCGTGTCCATGAACGCGCCGCCGCCGGTCGCCAGCACCAGCGGATCGTTGGCCAGCAGCCGGCGTATCACTCGGCGCTCGCCGCCGCGGAAGTCGCCCTCGCCATAGCGGCGGAACAGCTCGGGGATGCTGCACCCGGCGGCGAGTTCGATCTCGGCATCGGCGTCGCGGAACGGAAGGCCCAGGCGCGCCGCGACTCGGCGGCCGATGCTGGTCTTGCCGGCGCCCATCAGGCCGACCAGCACGATGCTGCGGCCCGCCAGCCTCGCCGGAAGCTCGGATGCGGCCCCCGAAACGTCTTTAAGCCCGGCCCGGCCGAGCGCGATGTTGCGCGTCATAGCGCCGCAGACTAGCACAAGGAGCAACGTCGCGGCCAAGGTGGCCTGCTTAGGGTGAGGTCATGAGCCGAGTTCTGCTGATCGTCATCGCCGCCCTGCTGCTGCTGATCGTGGTGGGCGGCCTCATGCTCGGCGCGTTCCCGCCGCAGCCGCGCACCGAGCAGGTGCAGCACGTGCTGCCGAACGACCGCTTCCCGCCGCGCTAGCGCCGGCCATGGACCGCTCCATCGAGGCGTTCCTGGAGATGCTCGCGGCCGAGCGCGGCGCTGCGCGCAACACCCTGGCGGCCTACCGCGCCGACCTCGAAGCGTTCGCCGCCTACGCCGCGAACCGGGGGGAGCGCGCCGGGGCTGCGACCGAGGCCACGCTGCAGGGCTACATGCAATCGTTGCATGGGACCGTCGCCGCCCGGACTGCGGCGCGGCGGCTGTCCTGCCTGCGCGGGTTCTACCGGTTCCTGCTGCAGAACGGGGCGCGGAGGGACGACCCAACCATGCTGCTGGATGCGCCGCGCCTGCCCGCGACCCTGCCGAAGCACTTGGCCGAGGCCGAGGTCGACGCGCTGCTGGCCGCCGCCGCTGCCCGGCCCGGCGTCACCGGCCTGATCGGGCGCGCGGCACTCGAAATCCTGTATTCCACCGGGCTGCGCGTGTCGGAGCTGCTGGGCCTGCCGCGCGCTGCGCTGGCCGGCGCCTCCGAGATGCTGATCGTGCGCGGCAAGGGCGGGCGGGAGCGCATGGTGCTGCTGTCCCATCGCGCCAAGGCCGCGGCGGCTGAGTTGAACGCCGCCACCGACGGCAAGTGGCTGTTCCCGGGCCGCGACTCGCGCCACGCCATGACTCGCCAGGGCTTCGCCTTGCTGCTGAAGCAAGCGGCGCTGGCGGCCGGGCTCGACCCCGCGCGGGTCAGCCCGCATGTGCTGCGGCACAGCTTCGCCAGCCACATGCTGGCCCACGGCGCAGACCTGCGCAGCCTGCAGACCCTGCTGGGCCACGCCGATATCGCGACGACGCAAATCTACACCCACGTGCTGGCCGAGCGGCTGCAGCAGATCGTGGCGCTGCACCATCCCCTGGCGGAACCGCGCCAGGTTGCTTCGAACCTGGCCTAACTGACGCCAGGTTGCTTCGAACCTGGCCTAACCAGCGCTTCCGCGGTAAGCCCCCGGGGATGCGTCACTTTCTTGACTTCGAAAAACCGGTTGCCGAACTCGAACGCACGATTGAAGAATTGCGCCGGACCCAGGAACCCGGCGGCATCAACATCCAGGAGGAGGTCGAGCGCCTGACCGACAAGGCGGACAAGCAGCTCCGCCTGACCTACGCCAAGCTTACCCCCTGGCAGAAAACTCAGGTCGCCCGCCATCCGGAGCGTCCGCATGCGCTGGACTACATACGCGGGCTCATCACCGAGTTCACCCCGCTGGCCGGCGACCGCGCCTTCGCCGACGATGCCGCGGTGGTCGGCGGCCTCGGACGCTTCAACGGACGGTCCGTCGTCGTGCTGGGCACGGAACGCGGCTCCGACACCGAGTCCCGCGTCGCCCACCACTTCGGCATGGCCCGGCCCGAGGGCTACCGCAAGGCGCGCCGGTTGATAGAACTCGCTGGACGGTTCGGCTTGCCGTTGCTGACCTTCGTCGACACCGCCGGCGCGTTCCCCGGCATCGACGCCGAGGCCCGCGGCCAGGCCGAAGCCATCGCGCGCTCCATCGAGGCGTGCCTGCTCGCCCCGATCCCGATCGTCGCCACCATCATCGGCGAGGGCGGCTCCGGCGGCGCCATCGCCTTGGCGACCGGGGACCGGGTGCTGATGCTGGAGCACTCGGTCTATTCGGTGATCTCGCCCGAAGGCTGCGCCAGCATCCTGTGGCGGGACGCCGCGCAGGCGTCGGCTGCGGCTGAGGCGTTAAAGCTGACGGCGGTCGACCTGCAGGGCTTGCGGATCATCGATGCCATCGTGCCGGAGCCGATGGGCGGCGCCCACCGCATGCCGGACGAGGCGGTCGCCAGCGTGGGCGCGGCCGTGCAGGAGGCGCTGACGCCGCTCCTGGCGCTCGACGCCGCCACGCTGCAGGCGCGCCGGCGCGAGAAGTTCCTCGCCATGGGCCGTGACGCCCCGCCCTGAATGTCAGCACCTGAGGCACTGCCCGTCGACCCGACCGAGGGCCAATCCACCCGCGGCCTGTTCATGCGGGTGTTCCCGTCCATCTGCCTGCCGATGTTCCTGGCGGCGGTGGACCAGACCATCGTCGCGACAGCGCTGCCCGCCATCGCCGGCTCGCTCGGCGAGGTCGAGCGCGTATCCTGGATCGTCGTCTCCTACCTGATGGCCACCACCATCGCCGCCCCGGTGTATGGCCGGCTCGGCGACGTGTTCGGGCGCAAGCGGCTGCTGTTCCTTGCCATCGCCATCTTCGTGATCGCCTCGCTGGGCTGCGCGACCGCGCCCACGCTGCTGTGGCTGACGGCCGCGCGCGTGCTGCAAGGGTTCGGCGGCGGCGGGCTGATGACCTTGTCGCAGGCCCTGGTGGGCGAGAGCGTGCCGCCGCGGGAGCGTGGCCGCTATCAGGGCTATCTCGCCTCCATCTTCATGGTGTCGTCCACCTTCGGACCCGTCGCCGGCGGCTGGCTGACGCAGCATTTCGGCTGGCACTCGGTGTTCCTGATCAACCTGCCGCTGGGGGCGCTGGCCGCCCTGCTGGCGCTGCGGTTGCCGAACCGGACGCCGCAGTGGACGCGGTTCCGTTTCGACTGGCTGGGGCTCGGGCTGTTCGCGGGCTTCGTCGTGGCGCTGCTGCTGGCGCTGGAGCGTGGGCAGCAAATCTCGTATGCCGCAATCCCGTCCGTGGCCGCGCTGGTGGCGCTGGCCATAGCCTGCTTATGGCTGCTGCTGCGCCAGGAGCGGCGGACCAACCTGCCGCTGATCCCCGTGGCGCTGCTGCGCATGCCGGCGATCTGGCGTGCGGACGCGATGGGCGCATGCGTCGGCGCCACCATCGTCTCGTGCGTCACCTTCATGCCGATCTACCTTCAGGTCGTGCGCGGCGCGGAGCCGGGCCGGGTGGGGCTGCTGCTGTTGCCGCTCACGGCTGGCATCGCGCTCGGCTCGCTGCTGACCGGACGCATGATCACCCGCACCGGGAAGACCGCGATCTTCCCGTCGTTCGGCCTGATCTCCGTCACGGGATGCCTGATGTTCCTGGCGCTCGGCGCCGGATTGCTGCCGACCGTATGGCTGCCCGCGGTATTCCTGGTGCTGTCGATTTCGCTCGGCACCACAATGCCGGTCGTGCAGACCACGGTGCAGATGGTGGCGGGTCCGAAGAACCTGGGCGCCGCGTCGGCGTCGGTGCAGTTCTCCCGGTCCATCGGCGCGGCGCTGGGCACAGCGTTAGTAGGCGCGGTGCTGTTTGCCGTGCTGACCGCCACGGACCCGCAGACAGCCGCGCTGTTCGCCCAGCTTATCGAGCGTGGCCCGGCCGTGCTCGACGGCCTGGATGCCGCTCAGCGTGCCGTGGTGGCGACCGAGATCGGCTCGGCGTTCCGCGCCGCGTTCATGTGCATCGCCGCGTTTTCCGGCATCGGCCTCGTGCTGGCCTGGTCGCTGCCGGTGCGGAAGATATAGCCGCCCGACAGGAACACGACGATCGCCGCCGCCACCAGCGCCGTGACCCAGCGCGCGGGCAACGTCCACTCCTCGCCGACTAGCAGGTTGTCGCACTCGCTCATGACAGCGCCTCCGCAAGGTCCGCATGGAACCGGTTGCCGGCCGTCGTCGCCTCGATGTGCCCAGCGCGTATGACCCAGTCGCCGAAGCGCTCGTCCTCGGTGCGTTGGGCCGCATACTCCTGCAGCAGCGGCGAGAGTGCTTGCAGGATGCCGGCCTCGTCGACGTCGCGGCGATACAGCTTGTTCAGCCGGGTGCCATCCGGCGCTGCGCCGAGATACAGGTTGTAGCGGCCGGGTCCGCGCCCCACCAAGGCAATCTCCGCCAAATAAGGCCGCGCGCAGCCGTTCGGGCAGCCGGTCATGCGCAGCACGATCGGCTGGTCGCGCAGCCCGGCAGCGTCCATGATCGCGTCGATGTCGGTGATGAGGCTGGGCAAATAGCGCTCGCTCTCTGCGAGCGCCAGGCCGCAGGTCGGCAGCGCCACGCAGGCCATGGACGCCTGCCGCAGCGCAGACACGCCCCGGCTCAACCCATGCTGCAGCAGCAGGGCCTCGATCCCCGCCTTATCCTCCGGCAAGATCCCGGCGATGATAAGGTTCTGGTTCGCCGTCATCACGAACTCGCCGCGGTGCACGTTGGCGATGGCGCGCAGCCCGGACATCAGCCGGCGGTCACCCACGTCGTGCACGCGGCCGTTCTCGATGAACAGGCCGTACTGCCACGTCCCATCCGGCGATTGCGACCAGCCCGGGCGGTCCCCGGTGCCGGTGAACGCTGCCCCGTGCGCCGGCGCCAGCTTATAGCCCAGGTGCTGCTCGACCTCGGCCCGGAAGGCGTCCACGCCCATGCGTTCGATGGTGTATTTCAGCCGCGCATGCTTGCGGACGCTGCGGTCGCCGTTGTCGCGCTGCACCCGGATGACCGCGTCGGCCACCGCCACCGCCTGGTCGGGCGTGCAAAAGCCGATCACGTCGCCGGTGCGCGGGAAGGTGTCGGTCTCGCCGTGCGTCATGCCCATGCCGCCGCCGACCGAAACGTCATAGCCGACGACGGCGCCGTCCCGCTCGACGGCGATGAAGCCCAAGTCATGCGCGAACACGTCAACGTCGTTCTGCGGCGGCACGGCGATGGCGATCTTGAACTTCCGTGGCAGGTAGGTCGGGCCATACAGCGGCTCCTCCTCCGGCTCGCCGCCCGCGACGCGCTCCTCGCCGAGCCACAGCTCATGCCAGGCGCGGGTTTTCGGCAGCAGGTCGTCGCTGAGCCGCTTGGCCAGCGCCAGCGCCTCCGCGTGGGCCGGGCTGGCGTGCGGGTTGGAGGTGCAGATGACGTTGCGGTTCACGTCACCGCAGGCCGCGATGGTGTCGAGCAGCGCGTCGTTCACGGCGGACAACGCCGGCCGCAAATTGCCCTTGATGATGCCGTGATACTGGATCGTCTGCCGGGTGGTCAGGCGGATGGTGCCGTTGGCCCGCTCCCGCGCGATCTCGTTCAGCTGCAGCCACTGTGTCGGGCTGACACGCCCGCCGGGGATGCGGAGGCGGGCCATGAAGCTGATCGCCGGCTCCATGCGCTTGCGCCCGCGCTCCGCCCGCAGGTCGCGGTCGTCCTGCTGATAGAAGCCGTGGAACTTGGTGAGCTGGGTGTCGTCCTCGGCCAGCGCGCCGGTGACGACGTTGCCCATTCCCTCGGCAATGGTGCCGCGCAGCGCGCGGCTGCGGGCCTTGATGCCCTCGTTCTTGGACGGGGGCGGCACGACGATGGTGTCGGGCATGATCGAAATCCTTAGTACACGTCGAGCAGATAGCGGCCCTGCTGCTTCAGGCTGGCAAGGCGCTCTTCCGCAGCCTCGGGCGCAATGGCAGCCCCTTCGGCGATGATGTCGCGCAGCGTCGTGTGGACATCGCGCGCCATGCGGACCTGGTCGCCGCATACATATAGGTGCGCGCCGTCCTCGAGCCATGCGTGCAGGTCGCGGCGGTTGTCCCACATGCGGTGCTGCACGTAGCTCTTGGCGTCCTGGTCGCGGGAGAACGCCAAGTCGAGCCGGCCCAGCACGCCGCGCTCCAGCATGTCCTGCCATTCGAGTTGGTACAGGAAGTCGTGCGTGTAGCGTTGGTCGCCGAAGAACAGCCAGCTCTTGCCGCTCAGCCCGGCGGCGTCGCGCTCCTGCATGAAGGCGCGGAACGGCGCGACCCCGGTGCCGGGTCCGATCATGATGACCGGCGTGGCCGGGTCGGCCGGCAGGCGGAAATGCGGGTTCGCCTTGATGTGGATGCCGAGGTGGTCGCCCATGCGGCGGCGGTCGCCGATATGGGTCGAGGCGACGCCGGCGCGGTCCCGCCCATGCGCGTGGTAGCGCACGGCGCCAACCAGCACATGCGCTTCCTCCCCAACCATCGCCTGGCTGGAGGCAACGGAATACAGCCGCGCCGGCAATGGGCGCAGCAGTCCCTTCAGTTGCTCGGGCGTCAGCCGGTTCGGGAACGCGGTCAGCAGGTCGATCGCCTGGCGGCCCGGCAAGAACGCCTCCAACCGCTCCTTGTCGCTCGCAAGGTCAACGATGGCGGGGTCCTTGGTCAGCTCGGCCAGGCTGCGGACCAAATATGCGGACAACGTGTTCACGTCGTGGCGCGTAAGCAGGGCGGCGTGCAGTTCGGTGTTCCCGGCCTGCCCGGCAGCCTCCAGCACCGCTTCGACAGCCGCCGGGTCGTTCTCCGGCGCGATGCCGATGGCGTCGCCGGGCTGGTAGGTCAGCCCGGACCCTGCCAGCGACAGCTCGACATGGAAGGTCTGCTTCAGCGACCGGCTGGAGTTCAGGTTCACCAGGTCGGTGATTTCGGCCTGGAACGGGTTGGACTTGCTGTACTCGCGGGCCTCGGTCGCGCCGAAATCGACGTGGATCACGCTCTGGCCGGTGTCGGCCTCGGTTCCGCGCAGTTCCGGCAGGGTGGTGGCGAGCCAGGCAGCAGCCGGCGCATCGTAGTCGAGGTCGCATTCGAGCAACGGCGCGGCGCGGCGACCTCCCAAGGCGGCCATGCGCTCGTCGATGGCGTGCCCGGTCGCGCAGAACTGCGCGTAGGCGCGGTCGCCCAGTGCCAGCACGGCGAAGTTCACCTTGTCCATGCGCGGCGCGTCGTCGGCCAGCAACGCCGCCAGGAACCCGGTGGCGCGCGCCGGAGCCTCGCCCTCGCCCCAGGTGGCGGCGATCACCAGCAGCCGTTCGGTGCGGGCCAGGTCGGCCGGCGTCGCCTCCGCCGCGTTCAGCACGCGCGGGGCGAAACCCAAGCGCGCCGCGTCCTTGCCAGCCTTGCGGGCCAACGCCTCGGAATTGCCGGACTCGGTGGCGAACAGGATGGTGAGCGCCGGCTTGGCCACGGGGGCAACGACGGCGGCGCCCCCCGGAGCGCCTGCGGCCTCGTAGCCGGCCAGGAACCCGGCGAGCCAGCTCCGCTGCGTCGGGCTGGTGTGCTCGATCACCCGGTTGAGTGCGACGATGGCCTCAGGCGGGAAGGGTGCGTTGGTGGGCAGTCGGGCCGGAGCGGTCATGATAGGGCTGGGGGGCGAACGGGCATGCGCTGTAGGTCTCCGGGAAACTCTCAGACCTACAAGAAGGATTTTCTATGCCTGGCGCAATATGCCGGCGGAAATAGGAATTCTATGCCCTATGTGACCTATCCGGCAGCAAAGAGATGCTATGATCGCCGGTGATGGCAGACCAGAAATCTACCGTCGGAGGGCCTGCGCCGCCGCCATCACCTCGGCCGCGTGGCCCGGCACCTTCACCTTGCGCCAGATGCGGGCGATGCGGCCTCCGGCGTCGACCAGCACCGTGCTGCGGTCGACGCCCATGTAGCTCTTGCCATACATCGACTTCTCGACCCACGCGCCATAAGCCTCCACGACGCCGCCGGGGTCGGACGCCAGCGGGTAGGTGAGTCCGTATTTCTCGGCGAAACGCTCGATCGGCTTCATCGCGTCCTTCGACACGCCGATCACCTCGACGCCGATGGCGCCGAGTTCGGGCAGCACATCCTGGAACGCCTGCGCCTCCTTGGTGCAGCCGGGCGTGTCGGCCTTGGGATAGAAATACAGCACGAATGGCCTGCCGCCCTGCGCGGCGAGGCTCACGGTGCGGCCGCCGCTGGCCGGCATCTCAAACGGAGGAGCGGGGTCGCCTTCGGCCAAGCTCATTCTGGGTTTCCAATCAAGGTTATGAACGCCTCGCGCACGTCCCGCGCCGTCCTGTCCAGCGTGGCACGGAGCTCCGGGAGCGCAAGCCCTGGCGCGCCGGTCTCGCGACAGACGCTGCGCAGCAGCGCCTCCGCCGCCGGGGCCGGCAGGTCGGCGGGGCCGCGGCCCACGGTGATGCGCACCATGCTCTGCACCGTGCGCCACAGCCGGTCCGCCCGGATCAGCATGGCAGCGGTATCGGGCGGCAGCCGGCCCTCGTCCGCCAGGCATTGCAGCCCGGCGCGCGTGGCCTGGCGCCCGGGCCTAACCCCATGGATCAATTGCAGGGCCTGCGCGATGAACTCGACCTCGATGCCGCCACCCGGGCGCATCTTCACGTCCCAGGGTCCCGCCGGCGGCAGTTCGCGCAGCAGGCGTCCGCGCATGGACGCCGCGTCGGCGCGGGTCTGCGCGGGGTCGACCGGGGTGGCAAGCGCCGCGGCGATCGCTGCCGCCGTGCGGGCGCGGATCGCTGGGGACCCGGCCACCACGCGGGCGCGGGTCAATGCCATGCGCTCCCAGGTCCAAGCGTCCTGCGCATGGTACTGACGGAATGCCGGCAGCGACACCGCGACCGGCCCTTTGTTGCCCGACGGGCGCAGCCGCATGTCGACGGCATACAGCGGACCCTCGGCGCCGGGCGAGGTCAGGGCGGCGACGTAGGCGTGCGCCGCGCGTGCGAACCACTGGCTCGCCGCCATGGGCCGGCCTCCTCCGCTGCTTTCCGCGACACCAGGCGGGTGGCTGTAGATGAGCATGAGGTCGAGGTCCGACCCTGCCATCATCTCCTGGCTTCCCGCCTTGCCCAGCGCCACCACGGCCATCGCGCCGCCGCGCACCCGGCCATAGCGCGCGGCCTGCGCCTCCAGCACCGGCGTCAACAGCGCCGAAAGCGCCGCGTCCGCCAGCGCCGTGCGGGCCAGCCCGGCCGCGTCCACATCCAGCCAGCCCTCCATCTGCGCCACGCACAGCCGGAACTCCTCGGCGCGGACATGGCTGCGGATGATGGCGACGGTGTCCTCGACCGTGCGCGCGTCGGCCAGGCGGCGGCGGAGCGAGCGGGCCGGGTCCGGATCGGGGCCGGCGGGGGTCAGCAGGCCCTCGAGCGCCGCCGGGACCTGCGCCAGGTGGTCGGCGAGCGATGGGGATGCGCCCAGCACGGCGGCGATGCGGTCCAGCAGCGCCGGGTTGCGCTGGACCATGGACAGCAGGCCGACGCCGGCCGGCAGGCGGGAGAGCAGCGCGTCGAACCGGGCGAACGCCGCGTCCGGGTCCGACTGCGCGCCCAATGCGGCCAATAGCGCCGGCAGCACAGCGTCCATCAGTTCGCGCGACCGCGTGGACCGCAGCGCCCGCAGGCGGCCGGCTTGCCAGCCGCGCAGGGTCGCGATCATCCCGGCCATGTTGCGGAAGCCGAGCGCGCGCAGGGCCTCGACCGTGGCCGGCGGTTCGTCCATGCCGGCAAGGTCGAGCGGCGGGGTGGCCGTGGGCGGCTCCGGCACGGCCTCGAACACCTCGGCGTAGCGGGCGCGCACCCGGTTCATGTGGGTCAACAGGTGCCGTGCCAGGGCGTCCGTGTCCGGACAGCCCATGAACGTGGCAAAGCGGGCGAGTTCGTCCGGCTTCACCGGCAGCGCGTGGGTTTGGCGGTCCGCCACCATCTGCAGCCGGTGCTCGGCCCGGCGCAGCACGCGGTAGGCCACCACCAGCTCGGCGCAGGCCCGGCGCGGCAAGTGGCCGGCGCGGGCCAGGCGGCGCAGCGCCGCGAGGGTGGCAGGGTCGCGCAGCGCCGGGTCGCGTCCGCCCCATACAAGCTGCAGCGTCTGCGCGGCGAACTCGATCTCGCGTATGCCGCCCTGGCCGAGCTTCAGGTCGTATCCGGCTAACCCCGTGGGCCCGTCCGGCAATCCCATGCCGCGGTGCTGGTTGATGCGACGCTTCATGGCGTGGATGTCGGCGATGGCGGCAAAGTCCAGGCCGCGACGCCAGATGAACGGACGGATGGCGTCGAGGAACGCGGCGCCCACGGCCAGGTCCCCGGCCACGGGACGCGCCTTTATCATGGCGGCGCGCTCCCAATTCTGGCCCATACTCTCATAATATGCGATGGCCGCAGGCAGCGCGACCGCGGGCGGAGTGGCGGCCGGGTCGGGACGCAGGCGCAGGTCGGTGCGGAATACATAGCCGTCGGCGTCGCGTGCCTCCATCATGGAAACCAGGGCGCGCGCGACGCGTGTGAACACCGCGCGGAGGTTTTCGCTATGGTCGGGTTGCGCGGCAGGGTCGAACAGCAGCACGAGGTCGATATCGCTCGAGTAGTTCAGTTCCCGCGCGCCCAGCTTCCCCATGCCGAGCACGGCGAGGCCGCAGCCATGCGCGGGCTGCGCCGGGTCGGGCAGGGTGATCTCCCCGGCGTGGTGCGCCGCGCAGATCAGGTGGTCGACCGCGAGCCGCAGGGTCGTCTCGGCCAGGTCGGTCAGCACGGCAGTGACGTGCGCCTGGCCCCAAATGCCGGCGATATCGGCGGCGGCCGCGGCGAGCGCCACCTGCCGCTTGGCCTGCCGCATGGCGCGTGCGACTTGGGCGCGGGGCGTGGCCGGTGGAATTTCCCGCAACGCCGCCAATGCGCTGGCGATCACGGCGGCAGGGCCGTCCTTTGCCATCGCGAGCGTTGCGGCGTGCTCGCGAAGCAGCAGGTCGGAAAGATACGGACTGCCGCCGCCAAGTGCGGCAAGCATTGCGCCACCGCCGGGCTGCGCGGCGAGGACGGCTTCCCGCTCGCCCAACGCTGCGAAGCGTTCGGCCAGGCGGAGGGCCGCGGCCGGATCGGCCGGAGCCGGCCATGAGCGGTCAAACCAAGAGTCGTAGGTGGCCATGGACGTCAAAGGTGGCGGCGTCCGGCCCGGTTCGTCAAATCCCAGCCCGCAGCGTCCGGACGCTGCGGGCTGGCGGCGGCGCGCTGGCGCGGCTGGCGCACGGCATCGTCGTCGTGCTGGTCGCCGCCGCGGTGCTGACCGGAGCCGGGCTGGCAGGATTAAGCTGGCGGCTGGCGCAGGGGCCGCTCGACGTCGGCTGGGCGCTGCGATGGATCGTGAACGCGGCCAACCCGCCCGGCGCCCCAACACGGATCGGCATCGGCGGCGCTATGGTCAAGTGGCAGGGCTTCGACGAGGGCGCCGACCGTGCGCTCGACCTGCAGTTGCGCGATATCCAGGTGGTGGACGCGGGCCATCCGGTGGCCGAAGTCGCGTCTGCCGACATGGCGCTCTCGCCGGCAGCGCTGCTGCGGGGCGAGCTCGTGCCGCGCCGCATCGTGTTGGATGGCCTGCGGCTCCGTCTGGTCCGCAGCCTTGATGGAAGCGTAAACGTCAACATTGGCAGCCTGGCGGATGGCGCCGCAGATGACGGCGCGCCGTCCCCGAGCATTGCCGAGACCATGGCAGCGCTCAGCCGCCCGGCCTTGACCGACCGTGGCGGCGACCCAGTGCCGGGCCTGCGGCATATCGAGCAGTTGCGGTCGGTGCGGATACGCAACGCCGCGGTGGCGGTCGTCGACCGGCAGCTCGGAGCGACGTTCGACGTTTCGGACATCGTGTTGGACCTGCAGCGCCGGCCCGGCGGCGGCGTGATCGGCGACGGGACGGCGGCGCTGGCGACAGGCGCAGCGAGCGCCCAGCTCACGCTACGCGCCGAATTGGCGGAGGGTGGCACGCGGGTGGCGGTGTCGCTGTCCCCGGTGTCGCTTGCGGCGCTGGCCGATGCGCTGCCGGCGCTAGCCCCGGTGGCGCACGTCGATGCGGCGTTGGAGCTGTCGGCGGTCGCGGCGCTGTCGTTGAGTTTGGCGCCGCGCAGCCTGGCCGTTCATGCGGCTGCGGGCGGCGGGCACGCCCAACTGCCGGCGGTTGACCTGAAATTCGAAAGCTTGGCGATGGACGCAAGCGGCGAGTGGGACACAGCCAAGCCCGCCGGCGCGCCTGCGTGGAGGCTGCCGGACCGTATGGCGTTGCCGCGGATGCAGGTCGTCGTTGCCTCGCCGGCAGGCGGGTGGGACACGACGCTCGCAGCGACTGGGCAGGCAACCCGGCGGGCGGACCGGCTGCATGCGGACCTGAACCTGACGGTCGACCACCTTGCCTTCGCAGACCTGCCAGGGTTGTGGCCGGCGGCCTGGGGCGGACATGCGCGCCCTTGGATCGTGGACAACGTCACCGCCGGAACCGCGCGCTCCGGTCAGTTCAAGCTGGGGCTGGAGGCTGACCTGTCCAAGCCCGGAACCCCTCCAAAGCTCGCCGTGACAGCGGCAGGCGGCACCCTGCAGGGCGACGACGTGACGATCCACTGGCTACGCCCGGTGCCGCCGATCGAGCATGCCCAGGCGTTGCTGACGCTCCAAAGCCCGGACGTGCTGGAGATTGCCGTGCCAAGCGCGCGGCAGGGCACGGCGCAGCTCTCGAATGGCATGGTGCGGATCAACGGGCTTTCGGTGAAGGACCAGTTCCTGGCGGTCAACGCCGACGTCGCGGCCTCGGTGCCCGAGCTGCTCACCCTGCTGCGCAATCCGCGGCTGCACTTGCTCGACCGGCACCCCGTTCCGATCCGCAATCCCGCCGGGACGGTCGCGGGCAAGCTGACCGTCAACCTGCCGCTGGAGGAGCATCTCGAATTCAACGAGGTCGCGATCCATGCGTCGGGGCAGCTAAGCGGGTTGCGGCTGGGCGGCCTTGTGGCGGGGCGCGACCTGGACCGCGGCGAGATGGCGGTCGACGTGACTGCCGACGCGCTGAAGGCATCGGGGCGGGCGACGGTCGGCGGCATCCCGGCTGCGCTCACGGCGGACATGGACTTCAGGCCGGGGCCGCCTTCGCAAGTGGTGCAGCGGGCGACGGCGGCAGGCGCTGCGACGGCGCAGCAGCTTGCCACCGCTGGGCTGGACGCCGGTTCGGTGATCGGCGCGGGGACCAGCAATTTCACCGCGGCATACCAGTCGCGACGGGACGGCCAGGGCGAGGTGCGCGTGCAGGCCGACCTGCAGGATGCGGCGCTGGCGCTGGCGGGATGGAAGAAGCCGCCGGGCCAGCCGGCGTCGGCCAGCGCCCGGCTGGTGCTGGGCGCCGACCGCTTGCAGGGGATCAGCGACCTGCAGGCGCAGGGTCCGGGCATGCAGGTGCGCGGGCGTCTCGACATGGCGGGCGACAAGCCGTCGCTATTGGTGCTGGCTCCCGTCGTGCTCGGCCCGACCCGGGCGCATGGCGAGATTCGGCTGCCCGCCGCGCCGGGCGATCCGATCCGGGCGACGCTGGCCGGCACGGTGCTGGACCTATCGGGCGGGCTGTCCCGCAAGCCCGCCCAGGGCAGCACGGCGAGGGACAGCGCGCCCTGGATCGCGGACATCAGCTTCGACCAGGTCCTGCTGGCTGAGGGGCGCAGCATGGCCGGCTTCAGCGCTCATGCGGAGTATGACGGGCGGCGCCTGCGTTCACTGCAAGCGCAATCGTCGGGGGCGGAGCGGTTGCAGGCCACGATCAAGCCGCAGGGCAACGGTCGGCAGCTCAGCGTCCGCGCGGCGGATGGCGGGGCGCTGCTGCGGGCGGCGGGCGTGCTGCAGACCGTCGATGGCGGGCAGCTTACGGTCGATGGGCATTACGACGACAGCGCGCCCGTCTCCGTCCTGACGGGCAACGTGGACCTGCGCCAGTTCCACGTCCGCGACGCTCCGGCAGTGGGCAAGCTGCTGCAGGCGCTTACGCTGTATGGCATCGGCGACGCGGTGAGCGGGCCGGGGCTGGCGTTTTCGCAGGCGACTTCGCCGTTCCGTTGGGATGGGGACGTGCTGGAGGTCATGGAGGCGCAGGCGTTCAGCTCCTCGCTGGGCCTCACGGCGAAGGGGCGGGTCGACACGGCGCGGAAGACGCTCGACCTCAATGGGACCGTTGTGCCGGCCTATGCGCTGAACTCCGCGCTGGGCCGCATTCCGCTGCTGGGCGGGCTGTTCAGCGCAGAGCGGGGCGGCGGGCTGTTCGCGGTCAACTACTCGGTCCGCGGCCCCCTCGCCGACCCCGCGGTTTCGGTGAACCCGCTTTCGGCCCTGACGCCGGGTTTCCTCCGGCGGCTGTTCCGGATATTCGATTAGCTGGGTTAGTAGGGAGATGGCTGGGATGGACGTGCGCGCGATCCTGTTCGACGTGTTCGGCACCGTGGTGGACTGGCGCGGCAGCCTGATCAATGAGCTTGGGGCCTGGGGCACGGCGCGCGGACTCACCGTCGATTGGCCCGGCCTGGTGGACGCCTGGCGCGGCGCGTATTCGCCCTCCATGGACCGGGTGCGGCGCGGCGAGCTGCCCTGGACCAACCTCGACGCCCTGCACCGCGCCAGCCTCGCCGAGCTGGCGCCGCGGTTCGGCCTGGTCGATCAAAGCCCCGAGGACATGGAGTGGGTGAACCTCGGCTGGCACCGCCTGCAGCCCTGGCCGGACAGCGTGCCGGGCCTGGTCCGGCTGCGGCAGCGCTATGTGCTGAGCCCGCTGTCGAACGCGAACGTGGCGCTGCTGGTCGACATGGCCCGGCGCTCCGGGCTGCCTTGGGACCTCGTGCTGTGCGCCGAGGTGTTCCAGCACTACAAGCCGGACCCTGAGACATACCTCGGCGCCTGCCGCCTGCTGGCGCTTGAGCCGGCGCAGGTCATGCTATGCGCCGCCCATAACGCCGACCTCGCGGCGGCGCAGCGGCTGGGCCTGCGCACCGGGTTCATCACCCGGGCCATCGAATACGGCCCGCACCAAGCCCGCGATTTCGGGCCGGAGGGGGAATGGGACGTCGTGGCGGCCGACATGGAGGAGTTCGCCGGCAAGATGTCGGCATGAGCGGGCATCGGCGCATGAGGGGCTTGTTCGCGGCAGCCCTATGCGTCGCGGTGTCGGCTGTGCCTGCGGCGGCGCAATTACAGCTCCGCAACAAGGTAACGACGGCGCAGGAGATGGTGGTCTCGGCGAACCCACTGGCATCGCAGGCCGGGGCGCAAATGCTGCGGGACGGCGGCAACGCGATCGACGCCGCCATCGCGGCCGAGGCTGTGTTGGGCCTCGTGGAACCGCAGGCGACCGGGATCGGCGGCGGCGGGTTCCTCTTATACTACGACGCCGCGGCGAAGCGGGTGACGAGCTTCGACGCGCGGGAGACTGCGCCGGCGGCGGCAACCCAGTCATATCTGCTCAACCCCGCCGGGAAGCCGCTCGACTTCAATGCCGCGGTGTTCAGCGGACGGTCGGTCGGCGTGCCGGGCACCGTCAGCCTTTGGGACACGATCTCGCGCAAGCACGGGTCGAAGCCGCTGGCGGCGGCGCTGCAACCGGCGATTGATCTGGCGAATGCGGGGTTCGCTATCAGCCCGCGTTTGGCGGCGTCGATCGATGGCTTCAAAGCCAGCCTGGCGCAGGACCCCAACGCGGCGGCTTATTTCCTCAATGCCGATGGCAGCGGCAAGGCGGCCGGCACGCGGCTGCAGAACCCGGCCTATGCGGACGTGCTCTCGCAGGTCGCGTCTGCCGGGCCGCGTGCGTTCTACCAAGGCCCGGTTGCGCAGGATATCGTCGCCGCGGTCACCAATGACGGGCGGGTGGGCGGGGCGGGGTCCATGACGGCGGCCGACATTGCCGGCTTCCAAACCATCGAGCGCACGCCGGTTTGCGGCAACTACCGCATTTACGTCGTGTGCAGCATGGGTCCGCCGTCGTCCGGCGGGATCGCCGAGCTGCAAATACTTGGCATGCTCGGCCACGTCGACCTCGCCGCGCTCGGGCCGAATGACGTGCGGACGATCCATGCCTTCCTGCAGGCCAACCGCCTGGCTTTCGCGGACCGTAACCTTTATGTGGGCGACCCGGCATTCGTCACGGTGCCAACCGCCGGGCTGATCGATCCAGCCTATATCGAGGCCCGCGCGGCGTTGCTGACCACCGGACCCTTGGCGCCGGGCCTGGCCACTGCCGGCCTGCCGCCCTCCGCCGGCGCCGCTGGGACCACCGATGCCAGCCCGCCGCGGTTCGGCGGCACCAGCCACGTGTCGGTCGTGGACCGTTTTGGCAATGTCGTGTCGCAAACCATCACGGTCGAGAGCCCGTTCGGCAACAACCGCATGGTGGACGGGTTCATCCTGAACAACGAGCTGACCGATTTCTCGGCCGATCCCGGCCCGGACAATGCGCCGGTGGCGAACCGGGTGGCGGGCGGCAAACGGCCGCGCAGCGCCATGTCGCCGACGGTCGTGTTCACGCGTGACGGCAAGCCGGCCTTTGTCGCCGGGTCGCCGGGAGGCGCGTCCATCATTGGCACCACAACGCAGGCGGTCGTGGCGATGGCCGACTTCGGGCTCGACCCGCAGCAGGCGGCGAACCAGGCGCATTTCCAGAACAACAACACGGGCTCCACGACGCTGGAATCGTTGTTTTCCGATAGTGGCGGCCCCGTTGGCGCAACTGGGCTGATCGGCCCGTTCGACGTGCGGGGCCTGATCCCCGCGTTGACGGCGTTGGGCTGGAACATCCCGCCCTCGCCAGCGGTGCTGACGAGCGGGCTCAACCTTATCAAGATTGTGCCGGGCGGCCTCGAAGGCGGCACCGATCCGCGGCGCGAGGGATTGGCTGCTGGACGTTAGGCCGGAATGTCGGTGTCCCCGCGGCCCAGCGTGCGCTGCATGTAAACGGTGTCGATCCATCGCCCGAACTTCAGCCCCGACGCCCGCAGCAGTCCGGCGCGCTGGAAGCCCAGGGAGGCGTGCACGCCGATCGAGCCTACATTTTCCGAGTCCCCGATGACCGCGATCATCTGCCGGAACCCGGCCGCCTCCGCGTCCGAAAGCAACCGCTGCACCAATGCTTTGCCGACCCCCTGCCCACGCACGTCCTCACGCACATAGATGCTGTCCTCGGCAGTGTAACGATAAGCCGACCGTGGCCGGTATTGATTGTAGTAGGCGTATCCGAGCACGCCGGTCTCATCGACCGAGACTAAATACGACCATCCACGATCAACAATAGCTTTATACCGGCCCTCGATCTCCTCAATCGAGGGGGGAACCTCCTCGAACGTGCCAGTGCCGTGCAGCACGTGATGGGCGTAGATTGCCTGGACTTCTGGGATGTCGGCGGGTTCGGCTGGGCGTATTTCCATAACTTCTGTCATAACGGGCTATCGCGCGCAGGGCCAGATGCGTTATGGAGCGCCTGCAAGCCGGAAAACCGGCTACGAGCGGGGTGGTTGCCGAGTGTGGTTTTTTCCCCAACCCTAGGCTGCATGTGATATGCATGTTTCGTCCAGCAGGTGGTTCGCCGCGTGCGGGCGTGTCTGAGACAAGGAATATTTCGTGGATCAAACCGCCTCGACCGTCCCCGGCAGCGATGCCGCATCGCTGATCAACGCCGGCACCATCAGCACCGATCAGCCTAATACCGCAGCGCAGGCCCGCCTGGCGGCCGTCATCGCCGTCGCGCGCTTTCATGGCCTGGACCTCCACGCGGAGGACTTCCGCGCCGCGCCCAATGAGTTGACGCCGTCTCCTGCGTCGTTGGCCGCTTGGGCGCGGGACCAAGGCTTGTCGGCCAGGGCCGGCCGTATTCGTTGGAAGCAGCTTTTCAAGCTGCAGGGCAACGAGACGCCGGCCTCCCCCATTGTGCTCCTGCTCAAGGATGGCGGTGCAGCGCTGCTCGTGGGCTGCGACGCAACCCGCAACGTCATCTGGCTTCGCGATCCTGCCGGGGCCGCGACCGACGCCGTTGCCGTTGATGAGTTGCGGCTAGCCCAGGCCTGGGGCGGCGAGGCCCTGCTGATCCGCCGCATGCGCGGGACCGCGGAAGGCGAGCAGCGGTTCTCGCTCGGCTGGCTCATGGGCCTGGTCGTAAAGGAAAAGCGGTCGCTGCGGGATATCAGCATCGGCTCCATCACCCTCAGCGCGCTGACGATCATCCCGCCGCTGCTGGTCATGACAGTCGTCGACCGCGTGGTGACGCACCACAGCGTGTCGACCCTGGTGCTGCTCAGCACCATCCTGCTAATCACGACCGCTTATGAGATGCTGCTGGGCTATGCCCGGCGCGAATTGGTGCAGGTCGTCTCCACCCGGGTTGACGCCCGGCTGCATCTGCACGTGTTCAACCGGCTGCTCGGCCTGCCGCTCGACTATTTCGAGAAGAACCCGGCCGGGCAGATCAACTACCGCCTGATGCAGGTCTGGAAGGTCCGTGAGTTCCTTACGGGCAAGCTGATGGGCACCTTCCTCGATATGTTCACCCTGGTCTTCCTGCTGCCGCTGCTGTTCTGGATGGAGCCGACGCTCGCCTGGATCGTCCTGGTCTGCGCGGTGATCATCGCGTTGGTAATCCTGGCCTTCCTGCCGGCGCTGCGCCGGGTCATCGGCAAGCTGACGGTGGCAGAGTCCGAAAAGGCCAGCACCATGGTCGAGACGGTGCATGGCATACGCACGGTGAAGTCGCTGGCGCTCGAGCCGCAGCGGCGGGCCGAGTGGGACGAGCGCACTGCGCATGCCGGCGAACTGAAGCTGAAGGCGGGCCGGCTGGCGAACTGGCCGCAGACCATCATCAACCCGATCGAGTCGTTCATTCAGCGCGGCGTGATCATGGTCGGAGCCTACATTGCGATGCAGGACACCACGGGGATCGCGGTCGGCGGGCTGGTGGCGTTCATGATGCTGGGCAGCCGCGTGACGCAGCCACTGGTCGGCCTGGCCCGGCTGATCGAGGACTTCGAGGACGTGCGCGCCTCGATCGGTCAGGTCGCGATGGTGCTGAACAACCCTAGCGAAACCGCGGCGATGCAGGGCGGCCTGCGGCCGAAGTTCCGCGGCGACGTGACGTTCGATGCGCTGACCTTCACCTATCCCGGCTCGAAGCTGCCGGCGCTGGACAAGATCAGCTTCGACATCCCGGCCGGCACCATGCTGGGCGTGGTCGGCCGCAGCGGATCGGGCAAAAGCACCATCACCCGGCTGCTGCAGGGCATCAACCGCGAGTACAGCGGCTTCCTCAAGATCGACGGGGTCGAACTGCGGGAGATCAACCTGACCCATTTGCGCCGGAGCTTCGGCGTAGTGCTGCAGGACAACTTCCTGTTCCGCGGCACGGTGCGGGACAATATCACCGCCGGGCGCCCTGGGCTGACGCTGGAGGATGTGGTCAAGGCGTCCCGCCTCGCTGGCGCCGAGGAGTTCATCGAGCGGCTGCCGAACGGCTACGATACCTGGATCGAGGAAGGTTCGGCCAACCTGTCCGGCGGGCAGCGCCAGCGGCTGGCCATCGCGCGCGCCGTGATCGCCGATCCGCGGCTGATGATTCTGGACGAGGCGACAAGCGCGCTCGACCCCGAGAGCGAGGCGCTGGTGAACGCCAACCTTACCCGGCTGGGCAAGGGGCGCACGATGGTCATCGTGTCCCACCGGCTGTCGTCGCTGATCGATTGCAACCTGATCCTGGTGATGGACAAGGGCACCGTCGTCGACATGGCGCCGCACCGGGTTCTGTTGGAACGCTGCGCGATCTACAAGATGCTGTGGTCGCAGCAGAACCGGCATCTCGACGGGGCAATGGGCCGGCCCGCGCCGCTGGTGCCGATGCTCGCCCAAGGTGATTGAGCGGCGCTCCAATTTGGCGCCGATGCCGGGCGATGGCGTCATGATCTGTCGCCCGGCCACGAAACATGGGCGGCCTGCGTAGCCCGCCGACGGAGGTTTCCATGACTCAACTGATTCTGCGCAATTCTACCCGCGCCGACGCCGCAGCCCTTCCGGGACTGCTGGAGTTCCACTCCCCGACCGGGGCGCTGACGATGACGCCGGTGCTGCACGCCGCGCGCGGGACCATTTGGGTGGTCTGCTCGCTGGCGGCTGCCTGCATCGCGGCGGCGGCGCTGATCCCAATCGACAAGGTCGTCACCACACAGGGCAAGGTGGTGGCGCAGTCGGCGACGAGCGTCGTGCAGCCGCTGGAAACAGCGATCGTGCGCTCAATCGACGTGCGGGAGGGCCAGGTGGTGCACAAGGGCGAGGTGCTGGCGCGGCTGGACCCGACCTTCGCCACCGCTGACGCCAGCGCATTGGAGTCCCAGGTGGCCAGCTTGGCGTCAGAGGTCGACCGCCTGCAGGCCGAGGCTTCCGGCACCACGTATCATCCCAAGGACGCCAGCCCGGTGGCGTTGCTGCAGGGCGCCATATTCCTGCAACGCCAGGCCGAGCGCGGCTTCAAGAATGAGAACTACAACCAGAAGATCAGCAGCCTGCAGAGCCAAATTCAGCGCGCGGTCTCGGACAAGGACGCTTATGCCGATCGGCTGAAGGTTGCCGAGGAGCTGGAGCGCAAGCGCATCGAGCTCGAGCGCCTGCAGGTCGGCAGCCAGATCAACCGCCTTGCGGCAACCGACAGCCGGCTCGAGGTGAAGCGCGGCCTCGGCAACGCGACCGGCCAAGTGGTCCAGGCCGCCCGCGACCTGCAGGCCATGCAGGCCGAGCGCGACGGCTACAACCAGCAATGGCGCGGGCAGGTGAGCCAGGACCTGACCGACCAGGGCCGCAAGCTGAGCGACGCGCGGGAGAACCTGAACAAGGCTATCCTGCGCCGGCAATTGGTGGAACTGCGGGCCGAGCAGGACAGCACCGTGCTGAGCATCGCCAAGGTCTCGCCGGGTTCGGTGCTGCAATCCGGCGAGCAATTCCTGACCCTCGTGCCGATCGACGCGCCGCTTGAGGTCGAGGCCAACATTTCTGGCATGGACGCGGGCTTCGTGCATCCGGGCAACCCGGTGACGGTGAAGTTCGACTCGTTCCCGTTCACCCAGTATGGCGCGGCAGAGGGCAAGGTGCGCGTGGTCAGCGCCGACAGCTTCACCAGCAACCCGGACGAGAAGCAGCGCGGCGTGCAGCAGAATGCGTCGGCCAGCGGCGCGGCATTCTACAAAAGCCGTATCACGCTCGACGAGATCAAGCTGCACGACACGCCGGAAGGTTTCCGGATCGTGCCGGGCATGCCGATCACGGCGGACATCAAAGTGGGCACGCGGACGGTCGTCGGCTACCTGCTGAGCCGCGTGTTGCCGGTCGCGATGAGCGGAATGCGGGAGCCGTGAGGCCGTTGCTGGGGAGACGTGCGGCATGACTCGGTTTTTCAGTCGCTTTCGGTCGGCTGTCTCACGCAGGGCGCGCTTACGGCTGGCGTATCGGCAGATGGAGGGCGAGGATCGGCGGCTGGGCTTCCCCGTGGTGGCCAAGGCCGCCCAGCGCGGCGACGTCGAGGCGCAGTATCGCATCGGGCGCGCCTATTTGGATGGCAACGGCGTACCCCCCAGCCGGGCAATGGCGGCGCAATGGCTGGAGCGCGCCGCTCAAAGCGGCAAGATCGAGGCGCAGGCGACGCTGGCGGCGCTCTATCTGACGGGCGCCGGGGCCGGCCAAGCGAACGCCCAGGGCGCCGGCCTATTTGCCGAAGCGTTCCCCGGCGAGCCCGATTTCACCCAGGCCGTGCGTTGGGCAAAGCCGGCGGCCGAGGCAGGATCGGCCGAAGCGCAGGCGCTGCTGGCCTACGTGATGACCTCCGGGCCGGAAGCGCTGCGCGACCTGCCCGCGGCGGATGAGTGGTATCGCCAGTCGGCGGCTGCCGGCTGCGCGCAGGGGTCGCTTGGCCATGGACTGGCGCTGCTGCGGCGCGCGGCCTCCGATGAGGAGCGCCAGGCCGCGTCCGTCGAGATCGCGAAGGCGGCCGACGCCAAGCTGCCGCTCGGCCTTTATCTGCTCGGCGTGATGACCGCGTCCGGCACCGGCGTGGTGCAGGACGAAGCCGCAGCCGCGCAGCTCTATCGCCAGGCGGCCGAGCGCGGGGTCCGGTCCGGCCAGGCGCGCTGGGGCTTGGCGTTGCTGGAGGGCCGCGGCGTCGACCGTAATCCCGTGAGCGGCGAGAGCTGGTTGCGCCGCGCAGCGCTTGCCGGCGACTCCGAGGCCGCGGCCATGGTGGGCGACCTGTATGCCAAGGGCGGCGACCTGCCGCCGAACTATGCCGAAGCCGCCGCCTGGTTCCAGCGTGCGGCCGAGCAGGGCCATGGCGGCGCGGCGCGGGCGCTGGGCATGTTGTACCTTACCGGCGCCGGCGTGTCCCGCGATCCGAACGAGGCCGCGCGCTGGCTGCGTTTTGCCGGGGAAAAGGGCGACACGAAATCGCAGGCGGACCTCGCCAACATCGCGCGCACCGGCGAGGGCAGCCTCGACGACCGGGTGCGCACCCGCGAGTGGTTCGAGGCGGCGGCAAGCTCCGGCGACTTGGTGGCGGCGTTCAATTTCGGCGTGTGCCTGGCCGAAGGCGTCGGCGTGGAGCGGGACGACGCCAAGGCCGCGCAATGGCTGCGCCGGGCGGCGGACGGCGTGGTGAACGCGCAATACTGGTATGGCCGCATGCTGGTGGAGGGGCGCGGCGTGGACGCCGACCCGCAAGAGGGCCGGGCTTGGATGCAGCGCGCAGCCGAGAGCGGCATGGTCGACGCCCAGGTAGCGCTGGCCGAGATGCTGGTGAATGGACGTGGCGGCCCGCGGGACCATGCGGCGGCGCAGGCGCTGTTCCAGGCTGCGGCGGACAAGGGCCATGTCGGCGCGCAGTTCGCGATGGGGGCGCTGCTCGGCGGTGGCCACGATGTGCCGCTCGACCGCGTGGCGGCCCAGGGCTGGTTCCGCAAGGCCGCGGAGAAGGGCCATCCCTATGCGCTGCTGATGCTCGGACGCTACCTCGCGCGCGGGTTGGTCGGGCCGGCCGATCCGGCGCAGGCGCGCGTCCTGTTGGAGCACGCGCACAAGGCGGGGGTCGCCGAGGCGGCGCAGGACCTTGCAGCCTTAGATAAACCGCCGCCGCCGGTCCGGAATGAATACTCCTTGCACGCGCAGGGACGCTCTGTCGCCGCCCAGTAGGCTCCCGTGAGCAACGCCCTGCTCTCGGACGTGCAGGCCCGCGCCGCCGCCCGGCGCACGCAGACGCGGGACCAGCGCTGGCAGGAGCTGGTGGAGGACGCCTGGCGCCGCAGCATCGCCGCTACTGCCGCCGGTGATGCGCCCGAGGCGCTGCGTTGGCTGGACCGTGCCCACCGCATGCTGCCGAAGGACGGCATGATCGCGTTCGCCCTTGCCACCGGGCTGATGCAGGCAGGGGACTTGGTCCGTGCGGCGGATTTCTTTCAAGATTTGGGCGACCGCTACGCCCTGGCCGACGCCTGGGCCGGGCTCGCCGCCTGCGCCCGCATGATGGGCGACAGCGGACGCGCCGCGTCGGCCATTGCGGCGGCGCTGCGGGCGAGCGTCCCGACTCCGACCCTTCGTGCGCTGGCGGCAGCGGTGGCGCCAGTGGCCGGGTTCCCCGGATGGTGCGGGCTGGATAGCGACGGGGCCGTGCATGTCGGCGACCCCTGCGGCATTAAAATCAGTCTGGACGGCGCGCCGGTTGCCGCGGAGTGGTCCGGCACCCAAAGCCGGTTGCCGGAGGGATGGCAATCCGCGCGCCAATTGCACGTGGACTGCGACGGCATCGCCTGCCTGGGCAGCCCGATCGGCATCGCTGCCATCACTGCGGTCGAGGGGGTGGTCGAGGCCAAGGACGGCGGCTTGTCGGGCTGGGCCTGGCACCCTGCCGACCCGACGCGCGACCCGGTGCTGACCCTCCAGGGCCGCACGATCATCCTGACGGAGGCCGCCGACGATATTGCCCTCGACCGGCCGCTGGCGCGCGCCCGCCGTCTCGCAATTCCGGCAGCCTCCATCAGCCAAGACGGCGCGCTGTCGTTGCAGGGACCCGATGGCCGCCATCTGCTGGGCAGCCCGGTTGATCCCGGGCTCGAATGGCGCACCGCCGCGTCGCTGGCGCGGGCCGTGCAGCACCCGGGAACAACACCCCGCCACGCCCCTATCCTGGCCGACATCATCCGGCCCCGCGCCGTCCGGGCCAGCCTCCGCCCTGGCCCGGTGGACGTCGTCATTCCCGTCTATCGCGGCTGTTCGCAGACCCTGGCGTGCCTTGAGTCCGTGCTGGCGTCGATCCCGCGCGGCACCCGCGTCTGGGTGGTCGACGACGCGTCGCCGGAACCCGGCCTCGTCGCGGCGATGGCGGCGCTCGCCCGGCAGCGGCGCATCCGCCTGATCCGCCTGCCGGAGAACCGCGGATTTCCCGCCGCGGCCAATGCGGGCCTGCGGGCCTGCGCGCCCCGGGACGCCGTGCTGCTGAACAGCGATACGCTGACGCCGCCGGGCTGGCTCGACCGGCTGCGGGCGGCTGCATACTCCGCGCCCGATATCGGCACGGTCACGCCGCTGTCGAATGACGGCACCATCGTCAGCTACCCCGACATCGCCGGCGGCAATCCCGTCCCCGGCCTGGCCGCCTGCGTCGCCACGGATGCATTGGCGCGCCAGGCCAATGCGGGCGAAGTCATCGACATCCCGACCGGCGTCGGCTTCTGCCTGTATCTGCGGCGGGAGTGCCTGGACGACGCCGGGCTGCTGCGGGAGGACAGCTTCGCCCAGGGCTACGGCGAGGAGAACGACCTGTGCCTCCGCGCCCGGTGCCTCGGCTGGCGCAGCGTGGCGGCGCTGGACGTGTTCGTGGCACATGTCAGCGGGCAGTCGTTCGGATCGGCGCGCAGCCACCTGCTGCGGCGCAACCTCGCAGTGCTCAACCGCCTGCACCCCGGCTATGACGCGCTGATCGCGGCCCACGTCGCCGCCGACCCGCTGGCGCCGGCCCGCCGCCGCATCGACGCCTTGCGCTGGGCTGCCGGACGCTCCCGTGCCGGCGCCGCGATCTTGATAACCCATGGCGGCGGCGGCGGCGTGGACCGCGTGGTGGCCGAACGCGGCGCGGCGCTGGAGGCGGGCGGCCTTCGAGCCATCGTTTTGCGCCCGGCCGATGCAGGCGCCGCGCACTGGAACCGATGCAGTGTCGGCGACGGCTCCTTTCCCAACCTGATCTATGCCGTCCCGGAAGAATTGCCGGACCTGGCCCGCCTGCTCCGCCCCGACCGTCCGCGGCATGTGGAACTGCATCATCTGCTCGGCCATAGCCACGCGATCCTCGGCCTGACGCGGCTGCTCCGGCTGCCGTTCGACCTGTTCGTCCACGACTATGCCTGGTTTTGCCCGCGCATCGCGCTGGTCAGCGCCGCCCGCCGCTATTGCGGGGAGCCTGATGTCGCGGGCTGCGAGGCCTGCGTCGCCGACCTGGGCACCAACTTGCACGAGGATATCCCGGTGCCGGCGCTGCTGGCGCGTTCGTCCGCCGATATGGCGTCGGCCCGGCAGGTCATCGCGCCGAGCTCGGATGCGGCGAGGCGCATCCGCCGGCGCTTTCCGAGTGCTAAGCCGATCGTCCAAGCCTGGGAGGACGACGCTATCCTGCCCCCGTTGACGCCTGCGCCACCCAGCGCCCGGCGGCGCGTGTGCGTCGTGGGGGCGATCGGGGTGGAAAAGGGCTACGAGGTCCTGCTCGCCTGCGCCCGGGATGCCCGGACCCGTTCGTTGCCGTTGGAATTCATCATCGTAGGCTACACCGCGGACGACACGCGGCTGATCGACGCTGGCCCGGTGTTCATCACCGGCGAGTATGCCGACGCCGACGCAGCCGCGCTGATCCGGGCGCAGCGGGCGCATCTGGCGTTCATCCCGTCGGTGTGGCCGGAAACCTGGTGCTTCGCCTTGAGCCGCGCCTGGGAAGCCGGGCTAGCGGCGGCGGCGTTCGACCTGGGGGCGCAGGCGGAACGGATACGCGCGGCCGGACGGGGCTGGCTGCTGCCGCTCGGCTTGCAGGCGCGCGCGGTGAACGACGCGCTGCTGAGTTTGCAAGCCCAGCCGCTGCGGGCGGCCCCGCCCATAGAATCTACTCCGGAACGGCTTGCACCCGGATACGCGCTGTCGCACTCTCTACCAAACTAGCGACTCTATATTCAGTCGACAGGCCACAAGCGTGAGAGAGATCGATGTCCAGCACTGCTATTTCCAGGACCATTACTGAGCTGAAGGTGTCCGCGCATCTCATGACGCTGGACGCCGGCTTGTTCTGCGTGTTCAACAGCCCCGGCGCTCCGCCGCCCGACGCGTCGACCGGCCTGCCGGGGGTCCGCCTGTCGGCAGCGCCCGCCCCGGCCGGGTTCGGTGGCGAGGTGGGCATCAGCGGCTTCAATACGGGCGGCTGGTTGGGCGGCGAGGACGGCGCGGCCCTGGTCCGGGTGGTCGGCGGCCCCGCCCAGGTGCTCGTTACGGTGTATCAGGACCCCGACGCCCAGCATGACGCCCCTAAGCTGCAGGTGATTTGCCTGACCGAGGGCGGGGCCGAGGCTTCGGTTGGGGCTCCGCCACAGCCCGCCATGGATGCAGCGCCGGCCGAAATGGCTTCAGAAGCCGGGCCGGGCACGCCGGTCGAGGTCGCGGCGCACATCTATGGCCGCGGCGACGTTGGCGGCCTGCTTGGCGAGTGGATGGGGGAGCGCGGCAGCAAGCGCTGGATCGAGGGCTTTGGCCTGGCGCCGGAGGGCGACATCACCTCGGCGGACATCGAATACCAGGCGGTGCTGGGCCGCGGCTGGATGTCACCATGGTCCGAGGGCGGGCAGTTCTGCGGCAGCCGCGGCATGTCGTTGCCCATCCTCGGCCTGCGGGTGCGGCTGCGTGGCGCGGCGGCCAGCACCCACACGCTTGCGGTTTCCGCCGCATTCGTGGATGGGACCGAAATCGGCCCCTTGGCGGATGGCGAGGCCTGCGAGGCGCCGAGCCTCTCGCCGCTCGAGGCGTTCCAGGTCACCCTGCGCCCCCTGGCCGCGGCCGGCAACGAGGCTGCGGCTGCACCGGCGAACTCGCAAAAGCCGGCGTCATCCGCCCGCGTCCGGCAACAGGCCGGTGCGACGGCCGCTGCGGCGGTCAAGGCCAGGCGGCAGCAGCCCGCGCCAGCGGAGCCGCTGGCCCCTGCGGCGCCGTCGAAGCCCACCGCAAAGCGGGCCTCTGCCGCCACGCGCGGACGCTGATCCACGCTCCCCGGGCTGCGGCACGGCTGCCCGGGGCCGTTGCGCCTTTTTCAGCAGCTCCGGGGCCAGTTTTGCGATTCCTGTTCGTCCATCAGAACTTCCCCGGCCAATTCCTGCACATCCTGCGGCACCTGGCGGCGTCGGGCCAGCATGAGCTGATGTTCATCACCCAAGAGAACGCGAACTTCCTTCCTGGGGTCCGCAAGGCGACTTATCGCGGACCCGGCGACTTAAACCCTTCCACCCACCGGGACGCGCAGGAGTTCGACCATGCGATGGCACGCGCGCAGGGAGTGGCGCAGGTCGCCGCGAGCCTGAAGGCGCTGGGCTTCCAGCCGGACATCATCATCGGCCACCACGGCTGGGGCGAGATGCTGAACCTCGGCGACGTATGGCCCGATGTGCCGACGCTCGGTTATTACGAGTTCTATTACAACATCAAGGGCTTCGACGTTAATTTCGATCCGGAGTTCCCGACGGCGCCTGACGCGCTGCCGCGGGTGCGGTCGAAGAACGCCGTCAACATGCTGGCGCTCGACAATCCCGGCCATGGCATAACGCCCACGCGCTTCCAACAATCGACCTACCCGGACTGGGCGCGCGGGCGGATTAGCATCCTCTCCGAAGGGGCCGACCTCGACGTTTGCACCCCTGATCCCGACGCCGCCAGCCGGGTTTTCCAACATGGCGGCCTCGTCGTGCAGCCCGGCGAAAAGCTCGTCACCTACGTCGCCCGCGACCTTGAGCCCTATCGCGGCTTCCACGTCATCATGCGCGCGCTGCCGCCGCTGCTGCGCGCCCGGCCCGATGTGAAGGTGGCGCTCGTGGGCGGCGACGGCGTCAGCTACGGCGCGCGGCTGCAGGAGGGCACCTGGCGGGAGCATATGCTGCGGGAGGTCGGTCCGTCGCTCGACCTGGCCCGCGTGCAGTTCTGCGGGCGCGTCGACTACGCCGACTACATCCGCCTGCTGCAGCGGTCCGACGCGCATGTTTACCTCACCTATCCCTTCGTGGCGTCCTGGTCGCTGCGCGAGGCGCTCGCCATCGGCTGCGCCATCGTCGCCAGCGACACTGCGCCGGTGCAGGAGTTCGTGGCGCACGCCCAAACCGGCCTGCTCACGCCCTTCCTCGACCCGGCTGCCCTGTCGCTTCGCATCCAGGAGGTGCTGGAGGACACTGCCATGGCCACCCGCCTGCGCGCCGGCGCCCGGACTTACGCCGAGCAGCACTTGCGCATGCAGGACCACATCACCGGCTACACGCGGCTGATCGACAGCATGACGGCGGAATGATGCGCTTGGCAAAGTTTGTGCTTTTGGCCCTGGTCGGGCACCCTGGCGGCGCGTGACGGAGGACGAAGATGATCGAGAACGTGGTGCCAATAAAGGTCTGGGAAGCCCTCGGGACCGACAGCGAGGCGCAGCTTGTGGATGTGCGCACCGATGCCGAGTGGGCCTATGTCGGCCTGCCCGACCTGACAGAGGCCGGCAAGCAGCCGCTGCTGATCCCGTGGCAGATGTTCCCGTCGGGGCAGGTCAACACGGGCTTCATCGACCAGATGAAGCAGGCCGGGCTCACCCCGTCGCACAAGGTTTATTTCTTGTGCCGCAGCGGAGCGCGCAGCCTTGCCGCCGCTCAGGCTGCGCAGGCGGCCGGGTTCCCGCACGCCTACAACATATCGGATGGCTTTGAGGGGCCGCCGGACGAGGAGGGCCACCGCGGCACCGTCGCCGGCTGGAAAGCCGACGCGCTACCTTGGCGGCAACGGTAGCGCCTATTCATCATACAGCACGCGCACGACGACGAACCAGCCGTAGCGGCTGTCGACAACCAGGCCATCTCCGCTGGAAAGCGTGCCAGAGGTCGTGGTCGGCACGTGCTTCATCGTCACGCCCCCGTCCACGTTGCCGCCTATGACCGAAAGCTGGCCCGGCTGCGCAGTCACGACGAAGTCGCAATGGCCGTAGAACCTAGGCCCGGGCAAATCCTCGAAGCGCATGGCGCGCGAGCTGCCGCGGCTCATGCAGATCAGGTCGCCGGGCTGCGGCGCATAGGTCTCGGGCCGCTCGGTCCGCAGCGCGCCCGTGCCCTGGGCGGCCGCATTAATGTAGTCGGCGTGCAGCGGCGAATACAGGAACCGGTCCCGTGCGCCTGCCGCACGCATGACATACGAGATGAATGCCGCCGACCACGCCGGCGCATCGCCTCCATACGGCTGGCCGAACTCGTCGTATTTGCTGGTCCACCCACTCTCCCGCGAGCCCGCGTCCTGGCCCAGCCACCAGTACTCGCCGACCCGCTGCCACAGGCCCGGCTGCTTGTCGGGGCGCAGGTCCCGGGGCAGGGGATGGCTGTCCGGCGGGTCGTCGTCCACCACGCTGCCGAACCCGCGCCATTCCCGCAACGCGATGCCGACCGCATTCGCGCGGGAGAACGGCTCATAGGGGCGCCTGGCGAAATCCGGCACGTGCTGGTCTGCCAGGAGGACCGCAGTCGGCACGACGACCGCCGGTGAAGGCCGGACTGCACAGGCAGCGACTAACAGCAGGAGCGGCAGGGCGCGGGGGACCATAGGCGCGCTTATGCGCCATTTTGCCAAAATAAGCTCGGATTCGTAATGTCTTGGTCTCAGGCACGCTCCGGGAACATCGCCTGCAGGCTCTCGGCGGTCGCCTCGCAGCGGCCACGCTCGGTGATAAGCCCGGTCAGCAGCCGCGCCGGCGTCACGTCGAAGGCCGGGTTCGCGGCCGCGCTGCTGGTCGGCGTCACCCGGACGGTCGCCACCTTGCCGTCCAGCCCGCGCCCGGTCACGGTCGTGACCTCGGATGCGTCGCGCTCCTCGATGGGAATCTCGCGCACCCCGTCCGACACCGTCCAGTCGATGGTGCTGGACGGCGCCGCCATCCAAAACGGCACCCGGTTGTCATGCGCCGCCAGCGCCTTCAGGTAGGTGCCGATCTTGTTCGCCGCATCCCCGGTCCGCGTCACCCGGTCCGCGCCCACGATCGCCAGGTCGACCCGCCCGTGCTGCATCAGGTGCCCGCCGGCGTTGTCCGAGATGACGGTATGCGGCACGCCGTGCTTGCCCAGCTCCCACGCCGTCAGCGCGGCGCCCTGGTTGCGCGGCCGGGTCTCGTCCACCCACACGTGCACCGGCAACCCGGCGTTATGCGCCATGTAGATGGGCGCCAGCGCCGTGCCCCAATCGACCGTCGCCAGCCACCCGGCGTTGCAATGCGTCAGCACGTTCACCGGCTTACCCGGCTTCGCCTCCGCGGCCTGTTGGATCAGGACCTTGCCGTGCTGCCCGATCGCGGCGTTCCGTTGCACGTCCTCCTCGGCAATGGCGGCGGCCTCGGCATAGGCGGCGGCGGCGCGCTGCCCGGCGGCGGTGTTGCGCAGCCGGGTCAGCATACGGTCGAGCGCCCAGCGCAGGTTGATCGCCGTCGGCCGCGTCGCCGCGAGCTGGGCCGCCGCGCGCTCCATGGCGTCGGTCGCCGGGTCATCACGTAATGCCAGGGCCAGGCCATAGGCCGCGACGGCGCCGATCAGCGGCGCGCCGCGGATTTGCATGCTGGTGATGGCGTGCGCCGCCTGCCGCAGCGTCGTCAGCCGCAGGAACTCGAGCGCCCAGGGCAGCTTGGTCTGGTCGATGACCCGGACGGACCATCCGTCGCCCTCGTCCACCCAAACGGCGCGATACGGGGTGCCGTCGATCTTCATCTTAGCTCCTAAGCAGACGCCTATCAGTCTGCGCATAGACAACAACCTAAGCAGGGTTGCGTGGCTTGGACCTTCAAAAATTCATCTGTGTCCCAAGCCACGCGACCCTGCTTAGATCCGCTGGTGCAGCACGCACACCAGGGTGAACAGGCGGCGCGCCGTTTCGTGGTCGATGCTGGCCTTGTTTTCCAGCCGCTCGCGCAGCAGCGCCGCGCCTTCGTTGTGCAATCCGCGCCGGCCCATGTCGATCGCCTGGATGCGCTGCTCGCGCCCTTCCTCCACGGCCATCATGTAGCTGTCGACGAGCATCTGGTAGTCCTTGATCAGCCCGCGGAACGGGCCGAGCGCCAGCACCAGCATCTGCAGCGGCGCGTCGTCCGCATTCCGCACGTCGAAGACAAGCCGCCCCTCCTGCACCGACAGATGCAGCACATAAGGGCCTGGGACCGCCACCCGGTCGGCCGTGCCGCACAGGGCGAAATGGTTCTCGACCTCCAGGTCGGCGACCGCCTGCGCCCGGTCGGCGTCGAGCAGCGGGTTAAGCCGCGTCAGCGCCTCCCCAGCCAGGACCACGCGGGTGAGGCCCTGGGTGTGCGGCGATTGCGGAACGTCGGTCACTCGTCGTCCGATTTGGCCATGCCAAGTTTCAGCATCAGCCCGAGCGTGGCTCCCTTGACCGGACGCAGCAGCCCCAGGGTCAGCAAAAGGCTGACGGGCAGCCAAATCGCGGCTTGCACCCACAGCGCCGGCTTGTATGCGCCGTCGACCGCGAACATCAGGCCCACGATGATGTGACCCACGATGAAGATGGTGAAATAGGGGGGCGCGTCATCGGCCCGGAACCTGCCGAGCGGCGCCCCGCATGCGACGCAGGTTGGCACGACCTTCAGATAGCCGTTGAAGCAGTGGGTCTGTCCGCAAGCCGGGCAGCGGCCGATGAAGCCGCGGCCCATCGCAATGAGCAGCGGCGGGACGGGCCAAGGCGGCGACTGCGGGCTGCGATCCGGCTGCCAACGGAGGGGCGGGGTCTGGTCGGGCAACGTGGGCCTCTCGTGCCAGGGGTGCCAAGGGTGATCATGCAAGGTCGACCCAAGCACGCGCACGGTCAACAGTCAGATTAGGCCGCGCAGGCTTGGGATCAACCTTGGACGCCCGGCTGTGCTGCGCCGCGGGAACCGCGCGGCTGGCTTGCCGAGTCGGCTGGCCAACCCTATGACCCCCGGCAACGACCGCCGAGCCAACAGGGGAGAACGCTCTATGCAAATGCACGATGTCCGGGTCCATCCGTCCAAATCGAAGCTGCTGCGCGAGGACCAACTGGCGTGGAAGATCGCCGCCGTCGCCGCCGACCCCGTCGCCGTGCCGGGCGACACCGCGGAGATGATCGTGAACCGGGTCATCGACAACGCCGCCGTCGCGATCGCCAGCGTGAACCGCCATTCCTGCACCAGCGCCCGCGACATGGCATTGGGGCACATGCGGCCCGGCGGCGCGACGGTGTTCGGCATGACGGACACCACGCGCGTCAGCCCGGAATGGGCCGCCTGGGCCAACGGCACGGCGGTGCGCGAGCTGGACATGCACGACACCTTCCTCGCCGCCGATTACAGCCACCCCGGCGACAATATTCCTCCCATTCTGGCCGTGGCGCAGACGTGCGGCAAATCCGGCGCGGAGCTGCTGCGCGGCCTCGCCACCGGCTATGAAATTCAGATCGACCTCGTGCGCGCGATCTGCCTGCACGAACACAAGATCGACCATATCGCGCATTTGTGCCCCGCCCAGGCTGCCGGGATCGGCACGCTGCTGGGCCTCGACGCCGCCACCATCTACCAGGCCGTGCAGCAGGCCGTGCACGTGAGCTTCACGACGCGCCAGAGCCGCAAGGGCGAGATCAGCTCATGGAAGGCCTATGCCCCCGCGCATGCCGGCAAGCTGGCGATCGAGGCGGTCGACCGGGTGATGCGCGGCGAGGGCGCGCCGAGCCCGATCTACGAGGGCGAGGACAGCGTGATTGCCTGGATGCTGAACGGCCCTGAGGCGCACTACCAAGTGCCGCTGCCCGCGCCGGGCGAGCCGAAGCGCGCCATCATGGACAGCTACACGAAGCAGCATTCGGCGGAATACCAGAGCCAGGCGCTGATCGACCTCGCCTTCCGCATGGGCAAGCGGGTCAAGGATTGGGGTCAGGTCAAGGAGGTGGTGATCGAAACGAGCCACCATACCCACTACGTCATCGGCACCGGCGCCAACGACCCGCAGAAGATGGACCCGCACGCGAGCCGCGAGACGCTGGACCACTCGATCATGTTCATCGTCGCGGTGGCGCTGCAGGACGGTGCCTGGCACCACGTGCGCAGCTATGCCCCGGAGCGGGCGCAGCGCGCGGACACGGTGGCGCTGTGGCACAAGATACGCACCATCGAGGACCCGAAATGGACCGAGCGCTACCATGCGCGTCGGCACGAGGACCTGGCGTTCGGCGGACGCATCGAGATCCGGATGCAGGACGGCAGCGTGATCGCCGACGAGATGGCGGTGGCCAACGCGCATCCGAACGGCGCGACACCTTGGAAGCGCCCGGACTATGTGAATAAGTTCCGCATCATGACCGAGGGCCTGATCACCGGCGATGAGGCGGACCGCTTCCTGCAGGCCTGCGAGGAACTGCCGGACCTGCCCGCCGGCGAGCTGCACCGCTTGAACGTCGCGATGCCCGCCGGCACCGTCCGTGCCGGGAAGCTCGGCATCTTCTAAAGGGGAACGCATCATGTCCGAGACCGCACCGAAGCCGAAAAAGTCCGTCGCCCTTTCGGGCGTCACCGCAGGCAATACCGCACTGTGCACCGTGGGCCGCACCGGCAACGACCTGCACTACCGCGGCTACGATATCCTCGACGTCGCCGAAACCAGCGAGTTCGAGGAGATCGCGCATCTGCTGGTGCACGGCTGGCTGCCGAACCGGGCCGAGCTGCGCGCCTACAAGGCCAAGCTGCACGCGCTGCGCGGCATTCCCGGCGCGGTCCGCACAGTGCTGGAGGCGCTGCCGGCCGCGACGCACCCGATGGACGTGATGCGCACCGCCGTCAGCGCGCTTGGCTGCGCCCTGCCGGAAAAAGACGACCATAGCCAGCCCGGCGCCCGCGACATCGCCGACCGGCTGATGGCGAGCCTCGGCTCCATGCTGCTGTATTGGCACCACTGGACGCAGAATGGCCGCCGCATCGCCGTTGAGACCGACGACGACAGCATCGGCGCGCACTTCCTGCATTTGCTGCACGGCAAGCCCTGCAGCCCCGAATGGGAGCGGGCGATGCACACGTCGCTGATCCTGTATGCCGAGCATGAGTTCAACGCGAGCACGTTCGCCGCCCGCGTGGTGGCCGGCACCGGGTCGGACATGCACTCCGCCATCACGGCGGGGATCGGCGCGCTGCGCGGCCCGAAGCACGGCGGCGCCAACGAGGTCGCGCTGGAAATCCAGCAGCGCTACGCCTCGGCGGACGAGGCTGAGCGCGACATCCGGGCGCGGGTGGCGGCGAAGGAGGTGGTGATCGGCTTCGGCCATCCGGTTTACACCATCTCCGATCCGCGGAACGTGGTGATCAAGGACGTCGCGCGGCGGCTGAGCGAGCTGTCTGGCGGCATGACCGGCTACAACGTCGCCGAGCGGATCGAATCCGTAATGATGGACACGAAGCGGATGTTCGCCAACCTCGATTGGTTCAGCGCCGTATCCTATCACCAGATGGGCGTGCCGACGGCGATGTTCACGCCGATCTTTGTCATCGCCCGGACCAGCGGCTGGGCGGCGCACGTGATCGAGCAGCGGATCGACAACAAGATCATTCGCCCGGCGGCAAACTACACGGGTCCGGAGGATTTGACGTTCGTGCCGTTGGCGGAACGGTGAGGTCACGTTCTATTGTGGCGCTAAATCAGTATTCACCGCCAGAAACATTACATTGATCGCTAGTTTTCATTGACATGGGCCTATCTGCCGCGTGAGGTCATTCCGGTTGGCACGCCTACGATTCGCGCGGCATTGGGCCGCGGGTCGGCGTGCCCCGCGATGTCCACGCTGCAACCCGGTCAAGGAAGGCTTTCATCATGAGCGACGACAGTATGACGAAGCGCCCGCGTGCGCAGGCCATGGCAGTCCGTGCCGCTGCCAAAACGACGAAATCGGCTGCTAAGCCTGCTGCTGCCAAGGCTGCGGCCAAGCCGGCTGCTGCGAAAAGTCCGGCGAAGAAGGCAGCTCCGGCCGCCGCTGCGAAGCCCGCTGCCAAAAAAGCGGCGGCTCCAAAGGCCGCTGCCGCGAAGGCCGCTGCACCCGAAACGAAAACCGAGGCCGCCAAGGCCATGAGGACCGCGAAAACCCCAGCAGCACGCAGCGCCGCCGCCAAGACGTTGAGCACAACCAGCCCGGCCACCAAGAAGAAGTCGAAGTCAGCCAGCGCCGCGACCTGATCGCCGCCGCATACCGGGGGCATCGCGCCTAGCCGCTGTTCGCCACGCCTGGAGCGTTCCGGGCGTGGCGGCTACGACTGGCCTTGCGTAAAACGCCGGATGACGTTGCCAAGCATCGCCGCGACTGGGTTGTCGTAGCCGCCGCGCCAAAGGCTGCCCAAGAAGGTGATGGAGCCAGTGCTGAACACGGCGCCGCCGTCGGCGGTTTCGAAGTAAACGATCTCGGCCCGGATCAAATCCGCTGGCTGCTCGCCCGTGACCGTGTTCACATGGGACAGCAACTCCTCAGGCACCGCCACGAAATGCGCCTGGTGGCACTCGGAACGCGCGATGATCACCGCATTGGGCGGCGTGCCGAGCCGTGCGTCGGCCCGGTCCAACTCGAACCCGGCCGCGCCGCCGCCTGAAAGCCCGTGGTCGCCTAGGATGTCGACGCTTATTCCGGCGGTGATCCAAGCAACGGCCGGGTCGCGCGATGCCGGAAGCAGTCGGTAATACGATCCCTCGAACAGGCCCTGCGCCGAGAAACCGACGCCGGCCAGCATCTGCGGCGGGCGTCCGTTGCGGCGCCACAGCCCGCCATAGCCGCCGTCCAACTGGTGATAGGCCTCGCCGGGCCCGGCGTCCCAGGCGCGGATGCCGCCCTCGGCGCGCCGGACCTCCAGCACGTCCGGCGCCGCGTCGCTTACCGCGATGCGCCAGTAAAACCCGTTGCCGCCCAAATAGCAGAGCCGGCCTCCGCCGCCGACATACGCCTGCAGCGCATCCAGCGTTTCCGGAGTGTGGTACTCGGGATGGCTGCCGGTCAGGACGCACTGATAGGCATCCAACAACGCCACGCCCTCGCGGTGCAGGTCGTGGTCGGTGATCACGTCGAACGCCTGCCCGGCCGCCTCCAGCCAGGCCGTCAGATGGCTGTCGGCCGGGAAATGCCGCAAGCCGCTGCCGCGGGCGTCGTTGAAGGTCAGGAACCCCGGCCGCACCGTGAGCGCCGGGCGACGCCAGGAGGATAGGCTGATGCCGGCGCCGTCCGGATGGCGGTTGTAGGTCGACGCGCCGTATTCCGGATGCTCGTCCGGATTGTTCGGGCACGCGCCCCACTCCGCCACGCGCGCCTTGAACGCCGCGTCGAAGTTGCCGCGGACGTGGTTGATGTAAGCCTGATAGGTGAAGGTCGGGGCCAGGAACGCGACCGGCGCCCGCACGGTGCCCCGTGGCGGCAGCACCCAGACCGGAATGATGTCCAGCGCCTCGCCGCAACGCAGCCTTATGCCATAGACGCCGCTGGGCAGGCTGTCGGGCACGGTCCAGGCGAAATCCGTGTCCCAGCCGCAGTCATACAGCGCCGTGCTGCTGAACCCGATCGCCGCGTAGTCGCGCGGGGCGTGCCGCCAGCATTGCTCGGCGTTGCGCCAACGCGAGCCGCGCAGGCCGCGCGTGGGCAGTTGTCGCAGCGTGCCGTGCCAGCCATGCGGGCCGCGGTCGGTTATGCCCTGGGTCGGGATGCCGATGGAGAAATCCCAGAACGCGAGCATGTCCATGTCGCCGGTGGCCTGGGCGCCGCCCAACAGCGTCGGGTCTTCGATGCGCCCGTCGAAGAACGCGGCGCCATCGGTTGCGATGAGCACCTGATCGCTAACCGGTGGGGACGCGACTCCCTCCGCCGCGCCGCTGTCGGCGACGCCCCAGCTCTCCTGCAACGCCGTCTGGAGCAACCGGACCTTGCCGCCCTCGAACATGGCGCGCAGCTCATACCAACAGCGGTCCAGCATCGGCGCGGCCACGGCGCACACGGCCGCGCCACCATGCCGCAATGCCGCGCCGTCTGGCCCGGCCAGCAGCGCCATGCCGCCAGTTGCGAGCACCGGCTGCGCTCCGGCTGACAGCAGGCCGGGCTGCACCCGCACGACGATCGTGCAGGCCTCCGGCAATGCCAGACCCGGCGTGTCGATGACCGCGCATGAACCCGGCCGGATCGGCTGCGCCCGGGACGGATGGCGGCCATCAAGCGCACCCGGCATCGGCACAAGCTGCATGCCCGGCCCATCCGGGTTGGGGTCGGCGCAGACGACGCGCACGAGGTCCACGTCATACGGCGCGTCAAGCTGGCTCGAAACCTTCACCCCGACCGTTTCGCCGGGCCGGGCGGAGATGCGGTCGAGGTAGCCGGTAATCGGGATCATGCGGCCAGGCCGTCCAGCACGCCGGCCGCCGCCAGTTCCGCCTCGTAGTCTCGCAGCGTCGCCGCCAGCCGGTCGGCGATCATGTCCACCTCGTCCGCGGTCACGATCAGCGGCGGGCTGACCATGATCCAGTCGCCGTACTCGCCCCCGCCGGTCCGCCGGCAATACAGCGCAAGGCCGTGGCGCATCCCCAGCGCCTGCACGCGATACGGCGCCATCAGCGGCAGCGGGATCATGCGCTGGGTCGCCTTGTCCGCCACCAGCTCGATCGCCAGCAGCAGGCCCAGCCCGCGCACGTCGCCGACGATGCGGCTGTCCTCCGCCAGGCGTTCCAGCCGCTCCCGCATACGCGCGCCCATCGCGGCGGCGTTGGCGATCAGGTCGCGGCCGGTATGCACGCCCGTCAGCTCATCGAGCACAGCGGCCCCAATGGCGCAGGACAGCGGGTTGGCGAAGTAGGTGAACCCGGCCATGAACCCGCCCGACGCCGCCAGCGCCTCGGCCGCCGCCTCCGCCACCATGACGACGCCCATCGGCGTGTATCCGGCGCTCACGCCCTTCGCCAGCACCGCCATGTCCGGACGCGCGCCCGGCCAATGGTCCGCCGCCAGGAACCGCCCGGTGCGCCCGGCGCCGCTCATGACCTCGTCGTAGATCAGCGTGACGCCGTGCCGGGTACAGATCTCGCGCACCAGCGCGTAGTAGCAATCCGGCGCCACCAACGCCCCGGTCGCCAGGCCGCCGACCGGCTCCATGATGAAGGCCAGCACCGTCTCGGCGCCTTCGGCCAGGATCGTGGTCTCCAGGGCGGCGGCGCAGGTGCGGGCGTGGCTCTCGGCCGTGTGGTTCGGCGGCAGGCGATAGGTGAACGGCGCCGGAACCTTCGGCATGGCGCGCAGCAGCGGGCCGAACATCGCATGCGCCGCCTTGTCGCCCGAGACGGCCAGCGCCCCCAGCGTGTTGCCGTGATAGCCGGGCTGCCGGGCAATGACCTTCCAGCGCGAGGCCTCGCCCCGCACCACCGCCGACTGCCGCGCGAAGCGGATGGCGGTTTCGGTCGCTTCCGACCCGCCGGACACCAGGAATGCGCGGTCGAGGCCGGGGCCGCACAGCCGGGCCAGCCGCTCCGCCAGGGCGACGTTGGCCTCGCTCTCGAACTGCAGCGGGTAGGCGAACGCGGCCTCCCGTGCCTGCCGCATCATGGCGTCCAGCACGCGCGGGTTGCCGTGGCCGAGGTTGGAGGCGACCGGGCCGGACGACGCGTCGATCAGCCGGTTGCCGTCGGTATCCTCGAACCAGATGCCCTCGGCGTGGCGTATGCGCGGCTTGCGCGGGGCCTCGGGGGCCAAGAAGAACGACTGGACTGCGGCCCGGGAGGGCAGGGTGGCTGACATGGCGGCTTGTCCTGCAGGGGACGCCCAACGTCCCGCGCGCCGCCACGCTTGGCAAGCCCGCTCCAGATTATGCAGGCTGAAGGCCGTCACTCGCCGGAGTAGCGCTGCTCCTCCCAAGGGTCGCCGCGGTTATGGTAGCCGCGCACCTCCCAAAAACCCGGGCGGTCCTCGGTGCGGAACTCGATCCGCTGCAGCCACTTAGCGCTCTTCCAGAAATACAGCCGCGGGAGTACCAGCCGCAGCGGCCCGCCATGCACCCCCGCCAGCGGAGCACCCTGCCAGCTATGCGCCAGCAGCGCGTCTCCGGCAGCAAAATCCTCAAGCGACAGGTTCGTCGTGTAGCCGTCATAGCTCTGCAGCACGATGAAACGCGCATCCGGCTTTGGCTGGACCGCTTGCAGCAGGTCGCGAGTCAGCACGCCGTCCCACGCGTTGTCGTAGCGCGACCAGGTGGTGACGCAGTGGATGTCCGACACCGACCGGGCCTGCGGCAACGCCTGGAACCCGGCCCAATCCCAGACAACCGGACGTTCGACCGCCCCATACACATCCAGCCGCCAGCGCGAGGCAGGAACGTCCGGATGCATGCCGAGGTCCAGCACCGGCCAGTCGGTCACGAGATGCTGGCCAGGCGGCAGCCGTTCGGATTCGGGCCGGGCGGTATGGCCGGTCAGAAAGCGCCCCTCCTCGGCCCAGCGCTGCTTCGTCGCCGTCAGCTTCGTGGGGACGGGGGTCTCGTCGGTCATGCGGCGACGCGATCCTGGGCCAGTGCCGCATGCGCCGTGGCCAGGATTTCATAGGATCGCTTGCGCGCGCCATGGTCCCAGATCGCCGAGGCGACCATCAGCTCGTCGGCGCCGGTCTGTTCCAGGAACTCCGCCAGCCCACGGCGGATTGTCTCCGGCCCGCCCACGATAGAACACTGCAGCATGCCGCTGGCCTGCGCCTTTTCGACCGGGGACCAATACGCCTCGATGTCGTCGATCGGCGGCAGCAGCTTGCCGCGGGTGCCGCGGAACATGTTGACGAAGCTCTGCTGCGCCGAGGTGAACAGCCGGCGCGCCTCGGCGTCGGTGTCGGCCGCGATCACGTTGACCCCGACCATGGCGTGCGGGCGCTCGATCTGGCCGGGTTCGAAGCGCGCACGATACACCGCCAGCGCCTGGTGCAGCGCATCCGGCGCGAAGTGCGACGCGAACGCATACGGCAGCCCGAGCATGGCCGCGAGCTGCGCGCCATAGGTGCTGGACCCCAATATCCACAACGGCACGTTGGTTCCAGCGCCCGGCACCGCCTGCACGGCCTGGCCCGGCTGCACCGGCCCCAGCAGCGCCTGCAGCTCCAGCACGTCCTGCGGGAACTCGTCGGCGCTGGACGGGCTGCGCCGCAATGCCCGCAGCGTGCGCTGGTCGGTGCCGGGGGCGCGTCCGAGCCCAAGGTCGATGCGCCCGGGATAGAGCGATTCCAGCGTGCCGAATTGCTCCGCGATGATCATTGGCGAGTGGTTCGGCAGCATGACGCCGCCGGAACCGACGCGGATGGTGCTGGTGCCGCCGGCGACGAAGCCGACGACGACCGCCGTCGCGGCGCTGGCGATGCCGATCATGTTGTGGTGCTCCGCCAGCCAATAGCGGCGGTAGCCCAGGCGCTCGGCGTGCTGCGCCAGGTCGCGCGCATTGCACAGCGCGTCGCCCGGCGTCGAACCCTGCGGGACCGGGGCGAGGTCCAATACCGAAAGCGGCGGGACCGAAAGTGCAGGCATGCAATGGCTCCTTCTGGAGATAACCTGCAGTAGATCAGCATTGCTGACGGGCCGCGCAACCCTCCCTTGCCATCCGGGCCTCGCGACGCAACGTCGGGAGCGGGTCTTGGACGGGCCGCCGGGTTGCCTCGCTGCGTGGCCTTTGCCTCCATCAATTTCTAGTATATTTACGTTACAGGCTTGTGAAGCTGTATAGAGTGAATGCGTGGACCGTAACTTCAACCTCCCGCTGTGGCCGTGACGCTTCCAGAGCTGGCGCAGCGGCGTCAAACCGTGGGATGGCGGCATAATACGCTGACGCCGGGCGACCGCATGGTGCCCGAGGAAACGGCGATCGCCTTCTCCTATAACCGTATCTCGCATGCAATCATGATGGCGACCCCTGGCGACCTAGAGGATTTCGCCATCGGCTTCAGCATCACCGAAGGCGTCGTGACCAGCCCCACGGAGATCGAGGAACTCGAGATCGTGCCGGCCGCGAACGGCGTCGAGCTGCGCATGTGGATCTCGCCCACCGCCATGCATGCGGTCGAGGCCCGGCGGCGGCAGATGGCGGGACCCACGGGATGCGGCATGTGCGGGCTCGAAAGCCTGGATCAGGCCATGCGCGGTGCGCCGCAGGTCGCGGCGGGCAGGACGTTCTCGCCTGAGCAGGTGCAGGAAGCCGTCGCGTCGCTGTTCCCGCAGCAGGCGCTCAACCGGGTGACGCGCGCGGTCCACGCGGCCGGGTTCGTGCAGCCGGGGCAGGCGCCGCTGGTGCGCGAGGACGTGGGCCGGCATAACGCGCTGGATAAGCTCGGCGGCGCAATGGCCCGCGCCGGCGTCGAACCGGCGTCCGGCCTTTTGGTCATGACCAGCCGCGTTTCGGTCGAGCTGGTGCAAAAGGCTGCCCGCATCGGCATTCCCGTGCTGGTCGCCGTGTCGGCGCCGACCGCGCTGGCGCTGCGCGTGGCGGAGCAAGCCGGCATCACCGTCGCCGGCATTGCGCGCGACGATGGGTTCGAGGTGTTCACCCACCCCGGCCGCATCGGGCCAAAGGCTGTGCACACCGCAGCCTGATCGGGTCTTCAACACTGCGGCAGGCGCCGGCCAACGGCGTCGCCGAGCAAAAAGGGAACGTTTGGCATGGATGGTTTGATTATGGCGCCGCCGGGCAGCCAGCAGGACGGTCTGCTCGACCGCAGCCGCACGGTGGCCAAGCCGGGCTTCAACCGCTGGCTGGTGCCTCCGGCAGCACTGGCGATCCATCTCTGCATCGGCATGGCCTACGGCTTCTCGGTGTTCTGGCTGCCGCTGACACGGGTGCTGGGCGTCACCAACCCGGTCGCCTGTTCGGCCGAAACGTCGGTGCTGCAAGCGTTGGTCACCACGGCCTGCGATTGGCGGGTTTCCGACCTCAGCATCATGTACACCCTGTTCTTCGTCTTCCTCGGCTCCTCGGCGGCGCTTTGGGGCGGTTGGCTTGAGCGCGCCGGCCCGCGCAAGGCGGCGTTCGTGGCCACGCTCTGCTGGTGCGGCGGCCTGGTGGTCTCGGCGGTGGGCGTCTATGTCCATCAGCTTTGGATGCTGTGGGTCGGCTCCGGCGTAATCGGCGGCATTGGGCTCGGCCTTGGCTACATCTCGCCGGTTTCGACGCTGATAAAATGGTTCCCGGACCGGCGCGGCATGGCGACGGGGATGGCCATCATGGGCTTCGGCGGCGGTGCGCTGATCGGCGCGCCGCTCGCCGACCTGCTGATGAACTACTTTCGCGGACCCGGTTCCGTCGGCGTTTGGCAGTGCTTTTTGGTTATGGCGGCGATCTATAGCGTTTTCATGTTCGCCGGCACCTTTGGCTACCGCGTGCCGCCGGCGAACTGGGCGCCCGAGAGCTGGACCGCGCCCGCTGCCAAGCGCGGCATGATCACCCACCGCAACGTCGATCTGAAGGACGCGCACAAGACGCCGCAGTTCTGGCTGATTTGGGCGGCCCTGTGCCTTAACGTGTCGGCGGGGATCGGTGTGCTCGGCCTCGCGTCGCCCATGCTGCAGGAGATTTTCGGCGGCTCGCTGCTCGGCCATCCCGAGGCCGGGTTCAGCGCGTTGGACCCCGGCCAGAAGACTGCGGTGGCGACGATCGCGGCCGGGTTCGTCGGGCTGTTGTCATTGTTCAACATCGGCGGGCGATTCTTCTGGGCCTCGTTCTCGGACAAGATCGGGCGGAAGCTGACCTATGCGACGTTCTTCGCACTCGGCATCGCGCTGTATGCGCTGTCGCCATGGGCGGCGCATAACGGACAGCAGGCGCTGTTCGTAGCGATGATGTGCGTGATCCTGTCCATGTATGGCGGCGGCTTCGCGACCGTGCCGGCCTACTTGGCGGACATGTTCGGCACGCGGTTCGTCGGCGCGATCCATGGGCGGCTGTTGACCGCGTGGTCCACCGCCGGCGTGATCGGCCCAATCGTCATTACCCAGATACGCGAGGCGCAGATCAAGGCCGGGGTGCCGCGGGACCAGGTGTATGACCGAACCCTGTATATCCTGGCTGGCTTCTTGGCCGTGGGCTTCGTCGCCAACCTGCTGATCCGCCCGGTCTCGGAGCGCTGGTATATGCGGGATGACGCTACGACGCCCCAGGCCCAAGCGGTTTCGGGCGGGTCGTTCGGCATCGGCCGTGGCGGGCTGACGGCGGCGGCGGCGGTTGCCTGGGCCTGCGTGGGCATCCCGCTGGCCTGGGGTATTTATGTTACCCTGTCCAAGGCGCTAGTCTTGTTCAGGTAGCGGAGGCAGGCCATGGCGCAGATCGGGTTCATCGGGTTGGGCAACATGGGCGGCCCGATGGCGGCCAACTTGGTCCGCGCCGGGCACAGTGTCCGCGGCTATGACCGGGTTGACGCCGCCCGGGCCGCACTGGCCGCAGCGGGCGGCACGGCGGCCGGGTCGGTCGCCGAGGCGGCTGATGGCGCAGAGACCGTCATCACCATGCTGCCGGCCGGGCAGCATGTGCGCGAGGTGTTCACCGCCGAAGATGGCGTGTTCGAGCGGGTGTCACCGGGCGCACTGCTGATCGATTGCTCGACGATCGACGTCGCCACCGCGCGGGATATGGCGGAGCAGGCGAGGTCGCGCGGCTTCGCCATGCTGGACGCCCCGGTGTCCGGTGGGGTTTCGGGCGCGACGGCGGGAACGTTGACCTTCATGGTCGGTGGCGCCCAGGCCGCGTTCGACCGGGCGCAGCCGGTGCTGAAAGCGATGGGCAAGACCATCGTGCTCGCCGGCGAGGCCGGGGCCGGGCAAGCGGCGAAGGTCTGCAACAACCTGATCCTAGGCATCTCCATGTTGGCGGTGTCGGAGGCGTTCGCGCTGGCGGATAAGCTCGGCCTTTCGGCGCAGGCGCTGTTCGACATCAGCTCGACCGCTTCGGGGCAATGCTGGTCGCTGACGTCGTATTGCCCCGTGCCCGGTCCGGTGCCGGCCTCCCCCGCCAACCGCGACTACCAGGCGAGTTTCGCCGCCGCGCTGATGCTGAAGGACCTGACGCTCGCGACGGATGCGGCTGCCGCGACCGGGGCGGCGGGCGTGCTGGGCGAGCATGCGCGGGCGGCCTACCAACGGCTGCAGGAGCTTGGGATGGGCGACAAGGACTTCTCGGTCGCGGCGCGTGCGTTGCTTGCGGGGCAGTTGGGCCGCTAGAACGGCGGCATGACCTATCCCGCGACTCCTCAAGGGCCGCCGCGATGACGGTGCTCGATGGCGGCGTTGACCCGCGGTCCCCGGCGTTCGCCGCCAACCGGGCGCGTATGGCGGCCTTGGTCCAGGACCTGCGCCGCGTCGTGGACCAAATTCGGTTGGGCGGCGGCGAGGCCTCCCGCAAGCGCCACACCGGCCGCGGCAAGCTGCTGCCGCGCGACCGCGTACGCACGCTGATCGACCCCGGCAGCCCGTTCCTCGAGCTGTCGCAACTGGCGGCGCATGGGCTGTATGGCGGCGACATCCCGGCTGGGGGGATCATCACCGGCATCGGCCGCATCGCCGGGCGCGAGTGCGTCGTGGTGGCGAACGACGCGACGGTGAAGGGCGGGACCTATTTCCCGATGACGGTGAAGAAGCACCTGCGCGCGCAGGAGATCGCGCAACAGAACCGGCTGCCTTGCATCTATCTGGTCGACAGCGGCGGCGCTAACCTGCCGAACCAGGACGAGGTGTTCCCCGACCGCGACCACTTCGGCCGTATTTTTTACAACCAGGCGCAAATGTCCGCGGCCGGCATCCCGCAGATCGCCGTCGTGATGGGGAGCTGCACCGCCGGCGGCGCATACGTGCCGGCGATGTCGGACCAGAGCGTGATCGTGCGCAACCAGGGCACAATTTTCTTGGCCGGCCCGCCATTGGTCAAGGCTGCGACCGGCGAAGTTGTGACCGCCGAGGACCTCGGCGGCGGCGAGCTGCACAGCCGGGTGAGCGGCGTGACCGACCATTTGGCCGAGAACGACGCCGACGCGCTCGGCATCACCCGGCGCATCGTCGGCGCGCTGAACAGCATGAAACGGCCGATGCTCGACCTGCAGCCGCCGCGCGAGCCGCTGTTCCCGGCGGAGGACCTGTATGGCATCGTCCCTGCCGACGTGCGGGAGCCGTATGACGTGCGGGCGTTGATCGCGCGCATCGTGGACGGGTCCGAGCTCGACGAGTTCAAGCGGCTCTATGGCGCGACCCTGGTGACCGGCTTTGCCCGTATCTGGGGCTACCCGGTCGGGATCGTCGCCAACAATGGCATCCTGTTCAGCGAGAGCGCGCAGAAGGGGGCGCACTTCATCGAGCTATGCGCCCAGCGCGGCATTCCGCTGGTGTTCCTGCAGAACATCACGGGTTTCATGGTCGGCCGGAAATACGAGAGCGGCGGCATCGCCAAGGACGGCGCCAAGATGGTGACCGCGGTCGCCACGGCGAACGTGCCGAAGTTCACCGTCGTGGTGGGCGGCAGCTTCGGCGCCGGCAACTACGGCATGTGCGGACGCGCCTACTCGCCGCGGTTCCTGTGGATGTGGCCCAACGCGCGCATCTCGGTCATGGGCGGCGTGCAGGCGGCCTCCGTGCTCGCCACGTTGCGGCGGGACAACCTGGAAGGGCAGGGCAAGGCCTGGTCCGCCGAGGACGAGGCCGCGTTCAAGGCGCCGATCGAGGCGCAATACGAGGCGCAGGGCAACCCATACTACTCCAGCGCGCGGCTTTGGGACGATGGCGTCATCGACCCCGTGGATACGCGGTTGGTCCTGGGGCTGGGCCTGTCCGCCAGCCTGAATGCGCCGATCGAGCCGACGCGTTTTGGCCTGTTCCGGATGTGATGAGTATGTTCGACACCATCCTGATCGCCAACCGCGGCGAGATCGCCTGCCGGGTGATCCGCACAGCACAGCGTCTCGGCATCCGCACGGTCGCGGTGTATTCGGAGGCGGACGCAGGCGCGCGGCATGTCGCCATGGCGGACACGGCCTGTTTGATCGGCCCGGCGCCGGCGCGGGACAGCTATCTCAACATCGCCCGCATCCTCGACGCCGCACGACGCTCCGGCGCGCAGGCCGTCCATCCCGGCTATGGTTTCCTCAGCGAGAACGCCGAGTTCGCCGCCGCCTGCGCCGACGCCGGCCTGGTGTTCATCGGCCCGCCGCCCGACGCCATCCGCGCGATGGGCAGCAAATCGGCCGCCAAGTCGTTGATGGAGCGGGCCGGGGTGCCGCTGGTGCCGGGCTATCACGGCGGCGGCCAGGACCCGGCGCATTTGGCCGGCGAGGCCGCGCGCATCGGCTATCCCGTGCTGATCAAGGCCAGCGCCGGCGGCGGCGGCAAGGGCATGCGGGTTGTGGAGGATGCGTCCGGGTTCAACGAGGCCCTGGCCCTGGCCAAAGGCGAGGCGCGATCCAGCTTCGGCGACGACACTGTGCTGATCGAACGCTATTTGACGCGCCCGCGCCACATCGAAATCCAGGTGTTCGCCGACACCCAGGGCAACGTCGTGAGCCTGTTCGAGCGGGACTGCTCGATCCAGCGCCGGCATCAAAAAGTCGTCGAGGAAGCGCCGGCGCCTGGCATGGACCCCGCGCGCCGGGCCAGCATGGGCGAGGCTGCCTGCGCCGCCGCCCGCGCCATCGGCTACGTCGGCGCGGGGACCGTCGAGTTCATTGTCGCCGGTGACGACTTCTTCTTCATGGAGATGAACACCCGGCTGCAGGTCGAGCACCCCGTGACCGAGATGATCACCGGGCAGGATCTGGTTGAGTGGCAGCTTTCGGTGGCGAATGGCGCGCCATTGCCGCTGGCGCAGGAGCAGTTGCGCATCGACGGCCACGCGATTGAGGTGCGCGTGTATGCCGAAGACCCCGGCCGCGATTTCATGCCGGCTGTCGGTACGCTGGCGCACCTGCGCCCGCCGGCTGAGACCGCCCATGTCCGCGTCGACACCGGGGTGCGGGCCGGCGATGCCATCAGCGTCCATTACGATCCCATGATCGCCAAGCTGATTGTGTGGGACCGGGACCGGCCTGCGGCGGTGCGCCGGCTCAGCCGGGCATTGTCGGAATACGAGGTGGTCGGCGTGCAGACCAACCTCGGCCTGCTGCGCCGCATCGCCGCCCATCCAGCATTCGCCGCCGCCGAGCTCGACACCGGTTTCATCGCCCGGCACGGCGCCGCGCTGCTGCCGGAGCCCCAACCGGCCCCGGCCATCGCGCTGGCTGCCGCCGCGCTGGACGTGCTGCGTCACCGCGCGGAAGCGACGGAGGCTGCCGCCGCGCGCAGCCACGATCCGTTCTCGCCATGGAACCTGCCGACAGCATGGCGGATGAACGGCGACGGCTACCAGGACCTGCTGCTGGCGGATGGCGACGTGGTTCATGCCGTACGTGCCCATCCCCGATCCGACGGCTCGGTGCGGCTCGACCTGCCCGGTGGCAGCGTCGAGGCGCATGGCGCGGCGGTCGGCGGCGTCCAGCATGCGGCCCCGGTCATCCGCACTGGCGAAACGCTGACCGTGATCCTGGACGGGACCAACCATGAGCTGGTCCTGGTGGACCCTCTGGCGTCCGCATTGGTGGACACGGCGGGTGGGGACCGGCTGATGGCGCCGATGCCGGGCCGGGTCATTGACGTGCTGGTGCGGCCCGGCGACACCGTCGCGCGCGGCGACGTGCTGCTGGTGCTGGAAGCCATGAAGGTGCAGATGCGGCTCGCGGCCCCGCGTGCCGGCGTGGTGGACGCAGTTCGGGCGGCGCCGGGCGACCTGGTGGATGACGGGGCGGAACTGGTCAGCTTCATCCCGGCGGAATAGGGAGTCCTGGCATGGACCCGCTGGATGTTTACTCTGACCTCACGAAAACGTGACCAATTTGGAACGGTTCCGACGCATTTAGATGGTGTTTGTAGATGATCACGCCTTGGCAAGCCGCGCTTTCGTGGTTTGAAGACATGATGTGTTGGGAGACTCGGAGCGCATGACGACACGGGTGCTGGTTACAGGTGGGGCAGGATTCATCGGTTGTCACGTTGCGCGCGCCCTGCTGCGGCGTGGGTACGAGGTCCGTGTCCTCGATAGCTTGATCGACCAGGTCCACACCCGCGGCGCCGTCCGCGACACCGTGCTGAGCCACGTCGAGCTGATACGCGCCGACGTGCGCGACCTCGACCGGGTATCGGCGGCGCTGGATGGCGTGGACAACGTGATCCACCTGGCGGCGGAGGTCGGCGTCGGCCAGAGCATGTATGCGATCGACCGCTACGTGTCGGTGAACGACCATGGCACCGCCGTGCTGTTCCAGGCGCTGATCGACCGCCCGGTCGCCCGCGTCGTCGTCGCGAGTTCCATGAGCGTGTATGGGGAGGGCCTGTATCGGACCGCCACCGGCGAGCGCATGGACGACGTGGTGCGCCCCGCGCAGCGGCTGGCGAGCGGCTGGGACCCGGTCGGACCCGATGGCGGCGTGCTCACGCCGATGCCGACGCCGGAGTCGAAGCGGCCCAACCTCGCCTCGGTCTATGCGCTGACCAAGTATGTGCAGGAGCGGCTGACGCTGACGGTCGCGCCGGCCTATGGCATGCAGGGCGTGGCGCTGCGGCTGTTCAACGTTTACGGGCCGGGCCAGGCGCTGTCCAACCCCTATACCGGCGTGCTGGCCATCTTCGCCTCGCGGCTGCTGAACCGCGAGCGTCCGATGGTGTTCGAGGACGGGGCGCAGCGCCGCGACTTCATCCATGTCGACGATATCGCGCGGGCGTTCATCCTAGCGCTCGAGCATCCGGACGCGCCGGGCCAGGTGTTCAACATCGCGAGCGGGCGCGACGTGAGCATCCTCGAGGTCGGCGCGGCGCTGGCCACCGCCATGGGCGTGCCGCACCTTACGCCGGAGGTGATGGGCAAGGCCCGCGTCGGCGACATCCGGCACTGTTTTGCCGATATCCGCCTGGCGCGCGAGGTGCTCGGCTTCGAGCCGCGGCGAACGTTTGGCGACAGCCTGGGCGAGCTTGCCGACTGGGTGCGCGAACAGGAGGCCGAGGACCGCGTGCACGACGCGCGGCGGGAACTCGAGCGGCGCGGCCTCGTCGCATGAGGATGCCCAGCATCGACCGTCACGGCGACCGCCGTCCCATCCTGATTACTGGCGGCGCGGGCTTCATTGGCAGCAATCTCGCGGACCGGCTGGCAAGCGAAGGCCATGATGTCGTGGTCTATGACGCATTGGCGCGGCCCGGCGTCGATGCCAACCTCGCATGGCTGCGCCGCCGCCATCCCCGCCGCATCACCGCCGTCATCGCCGACCTGCGCGACCGCCCGGCGTTGGAACGGGCCGTCGGTGGCGCCCGCGCGGTGTTCCACATGGCGGCGCAGGTCGCCGTGACCACGAGCCTGTCCGATCCCGAGCAGGATTTCGACGTGAACCTGCGCGGCACGTTCTTCGTGCTGGAGGCGCTGCGGCGGCAACCCACGCCGCCGCCGCTGGTCTTCGCGAGCACCAACAAGGTTTACGGCAACCTCGCCGACATTCCCTTGGCCCGGGATGGCGACGCCTATTCGCCCACGGACCCGGCCATCCGGGATTACGGCGTGGGCGAGGACCGGCCGCTCAGTTTCTACACGCCTTATGGCTGCTCGAAGGGCGCCGCCGACCAGTATGTGCTGGATTACGCCCGCGGTTTCGGCGTGCCGGCCTGCGTGCTGCGCATGAGCTGCATCTATGGCCCGCGGCAACTGGGCACCGAGGATCAAGGCTGGCTCGCGCATTTCTTGTATTCGGTGCAGGCGGGCCGTCCAATCAGCATCTACGGCGATGGGCGCCAGGTGCGGGACGTGCTGTATGTCGACGATGCCGTGGACGCCTATATCGCTGCTTGGGAGCGGATCGGTCAGGTGTCGGGCGAGGCGTTCAACCTCGGCGGCGGCCCGGCCAACGCGGTGACATTGCTGCAAATTCTTGCGGAGATCGCCGAGATCACCGGGCGGCCGGCAGACTTGCGGTTTTCGGAGTGGCGTCCCGGGGACCAACGGTATTTCGTGGCCGATACGCGCCGTGCGGCGGCGGCGCTTGGGCTGCGTCCGGCACTTGGTTGGCGCGACGGCCTGCAGCGGCTGGCTCATTGGATCGCGATGGAACAGCCGCGGCGGCAGGCGGCGGTCGCTGAGGCCGGCGGGGCCGCATGAGGGTCGCGCTGCTCAATCCGCCTTGGACGTTCGAAGGCAGCATCTACTTCGGCTGCCGCGAGCCGCATCTGCCGTTGGAGCTCGGCTACTGCCGGGCTTTGCTCGAACAGGCGGGACATGAGGTGCTGTTGCTGGACGGGCATCTGATGGCGCAATCCTATGCCGCCATGGCCCAGCAGGTGCGCGAGTTTGGCCCGGCGATGACGGTGGTTGTGACCGCGCCGAGCTATTTGTTCTGGCGCTGCGCCCCGCCGGAACTGCGGGTGCCGCGTGAATTGCTGGATGCGCTTGGAGGCATGGCTGGGCGGACGGTCGCGGTTGGCCCGCATGGCTCGGCGACGCCGGCGGCTGTGCTGCGCAAGCTGGGCGTCGACGTCGTTGTGCTGGGCGAATGCGAGGAGGTCGTGGCGGCCCTGGCGGCGGGTGGAGCCGGCGGGGTCGTGCCCGGCACTGCGGTTCTGGAGGGCGGCGCGCTGCGCCAGGCGGGCGGGCCGCAGGCTGGACGGTTCACCGACCTCGCGCCGCTGGCCTGGCCGGACGAGTGGGTGCGGCGGCACCATCACCATCACCATCGGTTCGATCGTCCAGCCACCGGCTTGGGCGCCGAGGTCGAAGCCTCGCGTGGGTGCCCTTATTCTTGCAGTTTCTGCGCAAAGATCGACTTCCGCGACAAGTATCGCCGGCGCGATTTGCCGCCCTTGCTGGCGGAGATCGACGGGCTGATCGCGCAAGGTGTCGAATACCTTTACTTCATCGACGAGATCTTCCTGCCGCAGCGCGCTTTGCTGGAGGCGCTGGTGGACCGGCCGGTTGAGTTCGGGGTGCAGACCCGGATCGACTTGTGGAAACCCGACATGCTGGCGCTGCTCGGCGCGGCCGGGTGCGTGTCGATCGAGGCCGGGGTCGAGAGCCTGACCGAGGATGGCCGCGCCGCGCTCGACAAGCGCTGCAAGCTGACCACCGATGAGCTGGCGGATTTGCTGATCCTGGCGCGCCGCCACGTCCCATTCGTGCAGGCCAACCTGTTGGAAACGCAGGGCGACGACGCGGCCCTGGTCGTTGCATGGCGGGACCGGCTGCGGGCTGCGGGCGTCTGGGCGAACGACCCGGTGCCGCTCTATCCGTATCCAAGCTCGCCGGACTACCGCCGGCTGTTTGGATTGCCGGACGAGGCCGCGTGGGAGCGGGCGCATTCCCACTACCTCGGCCAGTTCGCGTCGTTTTCCGACATCCAGGAGGGCCGGCCGTTGCCGCTGCGGCAGTTGGAGCATGCGTGCCGGACGGATTAGGCGCTTTTTCGCTGCGCCTGCTGATGACGACCGATGCCGTGGGCGGCGTGTGGCGCTACTCGGTCGACCTCGCGGGCGGGTTGGCGGCGTATGGTGTGCAAGTCGTGCTGGCCGTATTGGGGCCGGCTGCCGGTCCGGCGCAGCGGCGGGAGGCTGAGGCTGTGCCTGGCCTGCGCTTGGTGAACACTGGGCTGCCATTGGACTGGACGGCCAAGGAGCCGGCGGAGCTCGACCGCGCGAGTGAACGCCTTGCCAGCCTGGCAGCGCTGGTCGGGGCCAACAGCATACATCTGCACGCGCCGGCGTTGGTTGGGGCGGTGTGCTGGCCTGCGCCGGTCGTGGCGGTCGCCCATTCCTGCGTGGCGACCTGGTGGCGCGCCGTTCGCGGCGGAGCGATGCCGGATGATTTCGCCTGGCGCACTGCGGCGACCCAGGCTGGGCTGCTGGCCGCCGATGCCGTGATCGCGCCGACCGTGGCGCATGGCCGGGTGATCGAGGCCGTTTATGGGCCGATTTTGGTTCAGGTCGTGCATAATGGCAGCCGGCCCCGGCGCGTCGAGGCGCAGCGCCGGCCGGCGGTGCTGACAGCCGGCCGTTTGTGGGATGAGGGCAAAGCAGTCGCATGGCTTGACCGGGCCGCTGCGGGGCTTGGAGCGCCGGTTTTGGCAGCCGGGCCTTCCCGGGGGCCGGACGGACCGACGGCGCGTTTCGATCATTTGCAGCTCCTTGGCAATCTCGGGCCGGACGCGCTCGCCGCCGAGTATGCCAGGGCGACGGTGTTCGCCTCGATGGCCCGCTATGAGCCGTTCGGCCTTGCTGTGCTGGAGGCGGCGCAGGCCGGCATGGCGCTGGTGCTGTCTGATGGGCCAAGCTTCCGCGAGCTATGGGAGGATGCGGCGATCTTCGTCGCGACTGAGGCAGAGCTTGGCCCAGCGCTCCGGCAGGCGCTGGCGACGCCCGAGCCTTGGGCCGCACGGGCGCAGGCGCGTGCCGCAAGGTATACCGTTGAACAAATGGTGGCAGGCACGCTGGCTGTGCATCGCGGCGTTTTAGCGATGGCCTGATGCGCTTCGTCTACTTCACGCATTCCCTCGCATCCTGCTGGAATCACGGCAACGCGCACTTCCTGCGCGGCGTGCTGCGGGAACTGGCGGCGCGCGGCCACGACGTTCGCGCGTTCGAGCCCGCAGGCGCCTGGAGCCGGCAGAACCTGCTGGCCGATGGCGGCCCTGGGGCGGACGCGCTGTGGCAGGACGCCTATCCCGAGCTTTCCAGCACCGCCTACGAACCGGGCGCCGAGCTGTCCGAACTGGTGGACGGCGCCGACGTCGTGATCGTCCATGAATGGAACGAGCCGGCGCTGGTCGCGGGCATTGGCCGGCTGCGCCGCACGGCCCGCTTCCGCCTGCTGTTCCACGACACGCATCACCGCGCAGTCAGCGAGCCGGACGCGATGCGCCGCTATGACCTGTCGGCGTATGATGGCGTGCTGGCCTTCGGGCAGGCGCTGGCCGATGTTTACCGCGCCTGGGGATGGGGCGACCGGGTTTTCACCTGGCACGAGGCCGCTGATGTGCGCCTGTTCCGCCCGCCAGCAACCGAGCAAACGCGCGCCGGCGCTGTCTGGATCGGCAACTGGGGCGATGGCGAGCGCACCGCGGAACTGGAAACGTTCCTGTTCGGCCCCGCGGCGGCCGTTAACCTTCCATTAGACGTTTATGGCGTAAGATACCCGGAGCCAGCCCTGGAGACGCTGGCCCGGCACGGCGCAAACTACCGCGGCTGGCTGCCAAACCCGCGTGCGCCTGACGTGTTTGCGAAGCACAAGATGACAGTCCACGTGCCGCGCCGTTTTTACGCGACGACGCTGCCCGGCATTCCCACCATTCGCGTATTCGAGGCGCTGGCCTGCGGCATTCCCCTGGTTTCCGCCCCATGGCGGGACAGCGAGGGACTGTTCACCCCGGGCCAGGATTTCCTGGTGGCGCGGAACGGTGCGGAGATGCGGCGTCATCTGGCTGCCCTCGACGCCGACCCGGCCCTTCGCGCCATTCTTGCCGCCAACGGCCTGAAGACTATCCGCGCCCGGCACACATGCGCCCACCGCGTGGATGAGCTGCTTGGCATCCTGGACCAGCTTGATGCACCCCGCACTGCGAGCGCCTGATGGACATCGCCTTCTACGGATCGAGCTTGCTGTCATCATACTGGAATGGCGCTGCGACCTATTACCGGGGCCTGCTGGGCGCGCTCGCCCAATTCGGCCATGGCATCACCTTCTACGAGCCTGATGCCTTCGACCGGCAGAGCCACCGCGATATTGAGCCGCCGGAGTGGGCGCGCGTCGTCGTCTATCCCGCGACCATCGAGGGCGTTCAAGCGGTGCTGGCCGAGGCGCCGCGGGCCGACGCCGTCATCAAGGCCAGCGGCGTCGGCGTGTTCGACGACGAGCTGCTGGCCGGCGTCCTGCGTCATGCGAGGCCCGGCGCCATCCGGGCCTTCATGGATGTGGACGCACCCGCGACCCTCGCCGCCATCCAAGCCGACGCCGGCCACCCCCTGCGCCGCGCGCTCACGCAGCTAGACCTCGTGCTGACCTACGGCGGCGGTCCTCCGGTCGTGGATGCCTACACGGCGCTTGGGGCGCTGCGATGCGTGCCGATCTACAACGCGCTCGATCCAGCGACGCACCATCCCGTCCCTGCCGACCCGCGTTTCCAGGCCGATCTCGCCTTTCTCGCCAACCGGCTGCCGGACCGGGAGGCGCGGGTCGAGGCGTTCTTCCTCGACGCCGCCGCGCGCTGCCCGGGCCAGGCGTTCCTGCTCGGCGGCAATGGCTGGCACGACAAGCCGATGCCGGGCAACGTTCGCGCGATCGGCCACGTCGGGACGGCGGACCACAACGCCCTCAACTGTTCGGCCACGGCGGTGCTCAACGTCGCGCGGGACAGCATGGCGGCCGTTGGCTTCTCGCCGGCGACCCGGATATTCGAGGCAGCCGGGGCCGGGGCATGCCTGATCACCGACGCGTGGGAGGGCATCGAGCTGTTCCTGCAGCCCGGCGCCGAGGTATTGGTCGCGCGGGACGGGGCAGACGTTGCGGACCACCTGCGCAGCCTCACGCCGGCGCGGGCGCGCAGCATTGGCGAGGCGGCGCGGGCGCGCATCCTGGCCGGGCATACGTACCAGCAACGGGCAGTGATCCTGGACCGGTTGCTGCGCGACACCATGGCGCGCAAGCAGGCGGCGGTGCGGGGCTGACACGCCGGGCATGTGAGAGTAAGCCCAGCCAATGGCTGACGCGCTTCCCAGCGACCTGATCCCCGACGTTATCCCGACCTACACCCACCAGCAGATCAAGCGGGTCATCACCGGGATCATGCTGTGCATCCTGCTGGCGTCGCTGGACCAGACAGTGGTGATTCCGGCGGTTCCCGCGATCGCGGCGGACCTGGGCGCGTTCGGGCATCTGTCGTGGATCGTCACCGCCTATCTGCTGACCAGCACGGCGGCGACGCCGATCTATGGCAAGCTGTCCGACATCTACGGACGCCGCGCCCTGTTGCTGCCGGCGCTCATGCTGTTCATCGCCGCCAGCATGGCATGCGGCTTCGCGCAGAGCTTGCCGCAGTTGATCGGCGCCCGGGCATTGCAGGGCCTCGGCGGCGCCGGGCTGCTTTCGATGGCGCAGGCTGCGGTGGCGGACGTCGTCTCGCCGCGGGAGCGTGGGCGCTACCAGGGCTACATGGCGTCGATGTGGGGCATTGCCTCGGTGGCCGGGCCGCTCGTGGGCGGCTACGTGACAGACCACTTGTCCTGGCGCTGGGTGTTCTGGGCCAACCTGCCGGTGGGCCTTGTTGCGATGTGGCTGTGCGACCGGGCGCTGCGAACCTTGCCGGTGCAGCGGCGTGGCGCACGCATCGACGGCGTGGGCGCGGCGTTGCTTGCCGGCGGCGTGACGGCGCTGCTGCTGATGCTGAGCTGGGGCGGCGCGGAGTTCCCTTGGGCATCGGCCCCGGTGGTTGGCGCCGGCATCCTGGGCTGCGTGCTGCTGGCGGCGCTGATATGGCAAGAACGGCGGGTGACAGACCCGATCCTGCCGCCGCATTTGTTCGGCAACCCGACATTCCTGCGCGGCGTGCTGATCGCGTTCTTCGCGTCGCTCGGCCTGTTCGGCGCGACGTTCTTACTGCCGTTATATTTCCAGCTTGTGCTGGGGGTGGCCGCGGCCAGGTCGGGGTTGCTGGTAATGCCGTTCCTGGTGGCGAGCGTCACCGGCGCTTTTACCTCAGGCCAGTATGCAAGGCGGCTTGGACGCACGAAGGCCATTGTGCTGACGGGCTTGGTGGCCTGTGTCGCGGGGTTCGCCGGGCTGGCTGCGCTGACCGGCAATGCGCCGCTTTGGCTCGTGCTGCCCTGCACTGTGCTGCTCGGCGTCGGGATTGGCGCCACGATGCCGAGCGTGCTGATGCAGGTGCAGAACGCGGCGGCGCGGCAGGACGTGGGCGCGGCCACGGGTTCCCTGCTGTTCCTGCGGTCGATGGGCGGCGCATTCGGCAGCACCATCGTCGGCGCGCTGCTGGTGGCGAGGTTTAACGCCGGGCTGCACGCAGCCGGCTTCGTCGGCAGCATCGACCTCGGCTCGCTGCGTGGCGGGGCGGAGGGCATGGCCGATGTCGGCAGCCTTGGGCTTGCCCGGACGGCGCTGGTCGGCGGGTTCCAGCTTTCGTTTGCGGTGTGCGCCGTGCTGCTCGGCGTCGCCGTGGTGATCGCGGCCGGGATGCGCGACCTGCAGCTCCGGTCCGCTGATACGCCCCAGGAGATCGGCCACTAATTCTGCACGGGCGCGCAGTTGGTCCGGCCGGCGGAGACGCAATCCTGGATCGTCGCCGCGCCACGGAGCGCGTGGGTCAGCCACAGCCCGCCGCCGATCAGCACCACCAGCACGATCACGATGGCGACGACCTGGCGAATGGAACTGCGGTCTTGGCCTTCGCTCATTATGCACTCCCCGAAATATGCCGCATCCGCCGCACGGCTGGTTGACAGCGCCGTGATGCTTGCCGGCATAACATGCCATGCGCCCCCCACGCCTCCTATGGTTCCTGCTGCTGCTCCTGCCAGTCCTGGCCCCGGCGCACGCGGCGGACATGTCGTTCATGACGTCGGACGGGGTCCGGCTGCATGTGATCGAGGCCGGGCCGCCCAAGGCGCAGACGATCGTCTTCGTGCCCGGCTGGACGATGCCGGCGTGGATTTTCCAACAGCAGATCAACGTGTTCTCCCGCGCCTACCACGTCGTCGCGTTCGATCCGCGGGGGCAGGGCGACAGCGACATCCCGCCGGATGGCTATAACCTGATCCGTCGCGGCGAGGACATCGGCGACCTCATCGCGCAACTGCCTGGCCGCCCGGTGCTGCTGGTCGCCTGGTCGCTCGGCGTGCTCGACACCCTGTCCTATATCCAGCAAGCCGGGGATGCGCGGCTGGCCGGGCTGGTGCTGATCGACAACTCGATCGGTGAGGAGCCGCCGCCGCCGCCCTCGCCGCTGCCGTTGCGGCCCGGCCCGCCGCTGGAGCGCGAGGTGCAGATGCGCCGCTTCGTGCAGGGTATGTTCCGGAGCGCTCCTGGCGAAGCCTATCTTGAGCGCCTGACCGAGACCGCGCTGCGCGTGCCGCGAGAGGCCGCCGCCCGGCTCGCCAGCTACCCGGTGCCGCGCAGCTATTGGCGGGATGCGGTGTATTCCGTGCGGAAGCCGATCTTGTATATCGTCCGTCCGCGTTTCGCCGGGCAGGCGAGCAACCTGGCGGCCCGGCATCCCACGGCGGAGAGCGTCGTGTTCGACGGGGCCGGGCACGCGCTGTTCGTTGACGAGCCGGCCCGCTTCGACAACCTGTTGCAGGACTTCATCCATCGCCGGGTGTGGCCATGATGGAACGCCGGCGCATGTCGCTGCTGCCGCTGTTCCTGATTTCGGGTGCCGCCGTCGCGTATGAGATCGCGCTCACCCGCTATTTCGCCGTCGCGAAGTGGTCGGAGTATGGCTATTGGGTGATCTCGATCGTCATGGTCGGCTTCGCGCTGAGCGGCGTCACGATCGCGCTGGCGCGGGATTGGGCCGTGCGGCATGGGGCGGCGCTGCTGGCATGGCTGCCGGTGGCACTGATCCTCACGGCGGCTGGGGGCTACCAGGCGACGACTGCGAACCCGTTCAACCCGCTGCAATTGCAGAACGCGGTGACGTTCCTGCCGCAGCTTGGCTACATCGCGCTGTATTACGCCGTGCTGTTGCCGTTCTTCTTCCTCACGGGACTGTATATCAGCCTGACTTTCGTGCTGAACGAGGACCGGATTGGCCGGGTTTATGGCTTCGACCTGACGGGGGCCGGGGCAGGGGCGGCGCTCGTGCTGGGGCTGATGAGCCTGCTGCATCCGTTCCAGCTTGTGCCGGCGCTGCTGGTGCTCCTGGCCGCGAGCGCCCTGTTCGGCCACCGTCCGGTCCGCGTCGGCCTCGCGTCGCTTGTGGCGCTGCTGGCCTGCGAGGCCGTCCTGCTGCTAAATCCGCAAGCCGAATACAACGATTTCAAAGCGATCTACGCTCCGCTGCATGTGCCCGACGCGAAGCAAGTGGCGGAAGTCCGCTCGCCGCGTGGCCTTTACGCGCTGCTCGACGACTTCACCGAACGGGTCGACACCGACGTTTCCAACAATGCCGGCATGTTGGGCGTGCCGGGGCCGCCGCAATCGCTCGGGCTGTATCGCGACGGCAACCGCATCGCGGCGTTGCCAAAGGCCGCGGGCGTCACCGCCGCCTTTGCCCCTGCGGCGCTCGACGCGCTCGCCTATCGCCTGCTGCCCGGCGCCCGCGTCCTGCTGGCCGGAACCAGCGGCGGCTTCGGCATTCAGCAAGCCCTTGCCCTGGGCGCGAGCCATGTCGACGCGCTGGAGCCCGATCCGGTGCTGCTCGGGGCGCTCCGGCACGGCCTTGGCCCATCGCCAGCCCTCGCCGCCGACCCGCGCGTCGCACTCTCCCCCGACAGCCCGCTGGCAATGGCGCGGACGGGCGGACGCTACGGCCTGGTCGACATCTCCGGCGACTTTCTCGACGCCGCCGAGGCGAACAGCGCCGCCTACACCGCCGAGGCCATCGCCGGCTACCTCCGCGCGCTCACCCCCGGTGGCCTGGTGTCGATCCCGGTCTCGATCCGCGAGTTCCCGGTCTATGCCGTCCGCGTGCTGGCGACGGTGCGGGAGGCATTGCGCCGCGTGGGCGTCACCGACCCTGGGGCCAACGTCGTCGTGTATCGCTCCGCCTGGAACCTGCGCATCCTGGTCGGCAACGATCCCTGGACCCCCGAACGCATCGCCGCTGTGCGCGCCTTCTGCGACGAGCGCTCGTTCGACGTGTCGTACTACCCCGGCATGGATGTCGAGGCCGCCCGCGCCAACATCTACAACGACCTGCCCGCCGTCAGTTTCGAGAACGGCGAGGTCACGTCCGGCGCCGGGTCGGAGGACGCGGTGGCGGACGAGGCCGGCCGGGTGCTCGCGGGCAAGCGCACCGAGTCGCAGGACGCCTTCAACCTGGCGCCGATCACGCTCGACCGTCCGTTCTACTACGCCATCCTGCGGCTCACCCAGCTTCCGACCATTCTGCAGCGGCTCGAAATCCTGCCGCAGGCCGAGGTCGGGCAGCTCGTGAACCTCGCCGTGCTGGCGCAGGCCGTCGTGATTGCGCTGATCGTGCTGGCGGTGCCGCTGTTCGCGCCGCGCGTCGCCGGGCAACGGTCGGGACGCCCGGCCATGCTGCGGCCCATCCTGTATTTCGCCTCGCTCGGCCTCGGGTTCCTGTTCATCGAAATCTTCCTGATCGAGAAGGCCAGCCTGTATCTCAACGACCGTACCAGCGCCTTCGCCCTCGTGCTGACGGGGATGCTGGTGTTCTCGGGGCTGGGCAGCCTGCTCGCCGACCGGGTGCGCCGGGTTGGCATCGCGCTCACGGCGGCGGTGGTCGTGGGCTGGTGCGCGCTGGCGCTGCTGGGGCTGCAGCCGTTTTTGCTGGCGACCTTGGGGCTGCCTTGGCTGTTGCGCGCCGCGATTGTGGTGGCGTTGGTGGCGCCGGTGTCGGTGGCGCTCGGGATGCCGTTCCCGCTCGGCCTGGCGCGGGCGGGCGCTGCTGGGGGCGGGTTGCTGCCCTGGGCCTGGGGCCTGAACGGCGCGTTTTCCGTCGTCGCCACGCCGCTGGCGAACCTCCTGGCCGTGCAATATGGCTTCGATAGGGTTCTGTTGATCGCTGCATTGCTCTATGTCGTGACCTACCTCGCCTATCCCTCCGTCCGAAAGTCCGTCCAGTGGCAGCCATCCCCCACCAGTTAACCGGGCAGTTGACCCGGCGCTCCCTGTTACTTGCCGCCGGAGTTGCGCCCTTCGCCGGGTCCGCCATGGCGGCGGCCGGGGCTTCGGGTACATGGACGCGCGAAGCCTACATGGAGGCCATGCGCAAATCCGGCCGTCCGGAGGAGCTGAGCCAGGCGCAGTTCGACGCGATCCAGGCCCGCAAGCCCGCCGCCATGCGCCGGATCGAGGCCTATTTGAAGGAGCACCTCGGCACCGCCGACCCGGACGTGCTGCGCGCTTTCCAGGAGGTGCCGCGCGAGTATTTTCATTATGTCTATTCTGAGCACCGGTCGCAGTCCGGCGTCGCCTATGAGGACGACCCGAAGCCTTGGGCGCTGGGTTACGGCTCGGCGCTGTCGGACTATTTGGGCCAGGCCTACATGACCCAGGTCTGCAAGCCGAAGCCCGGCGACATTACGCTGGAGATCGGCACCGGCAGCGGTTTCCAGAGCTCCCTGCTGTCCCGCATCGTCAAGCGCGCCTATTCGATCGAGATCATCGAGCCGCTGGGCAATGCAGTGGGCAAGATTTTTGCGCCGCTCGGGTATCATAATGTCGAGAGCCGGGTGGGGGATGGGTATTTCGGCTGGCCGGAGGTTAAGGGCGGCTTTGACGTGATCATCGTGACCTGCGCCGCGCAGTATGCGCCGCCGGAGCTGTTCAAGCAGTTGAAGCCCGGCGGGCGGATGCTGATCCCGATCGGGCAGCCGTTCAAGCGGGGGCAGTTGCTGTATGTTTACACCAAGGATGACGAGGGGAAGGTGCATTCTCGGAAGGACGTTGGGGTGTTCTTTATCCCGATGACGGGTGCGATGATGAACCGGCCTAAGCCTGGGGGTGGGGCGGGGGAGGGGCCGGTTGCGGTGCCGGAGGCTGCTGAATGATAATCGAAGCCTGGCGAAAGTTCGTCCAACACGGCCTCACTTACATTGAGAACGGAAATAAAGAGTCGAGTTTAGAAGGTTTTTTACGTAACTAGACCTCAGTTTTATACGGTAACGCGTAATGCTTATTGATGCTGAAGATAAACCAGGACTAGACGCTTTCTCCTACAGCTCACAGGCATCAAATTATGAATGAGGTCATTGTCCGTGACGACGTTTCATCGGGCGCGGCGCTTGTGCTAAACATCGCAAACCGTGAGCCCGTGTCTCTGGGCACACTAGCGCAGGTATTCGACGCACTATCGCGTGACTACCAACAGGCCTCGAGCCGAGATCTTGTGGTAAAAGAGCTTCACCGGGGCTCGATCATTGCCGTTTTTAGCGATCTTAGTGATTTGGGCGATCATGCAAACCATCTCTTCGATTTTTGCAAGAACCTTGGCACCTTAGCCACAATGACAATTGCCGGTGCCGTGTTGCTAACCAGTAAACGTCGTTTAGGGTCCAAAACTATCCTTGCGATCGCGAATGCAGCAATCAAAGGAACTGCAGACGTGGACTTGACGTATAAAAGTTCGAACGGCAACGAGCAAATGATGATGCGTATCACGCCTGCTACGGGCGTAGTTCTTCAACATGGATCAGCGGCCAGTTCGCGAGAGACCGCTACACCGCAGCAGTCGCGGCGTCGCAAAGCTGGTATCCGTGAAGATATAATCGAGGAGATGGCTAAATCCGTATCCGTGACAGAGGAGGGCTTCGCGGATAAACGATTATCGCAATCCTCAGATGGATCCTCTGAGGGTATAGCAGTGCTTTTGAACGAGTTGATTGCAACGATTAAGCTGCGGCCAGACGGTAGGGAGACTCTTGCACGGATGTCCCGACACCTTCAGCAGAGCGGCCATCATGCTGCGGCCAAATTACTGGAGCCATAAAGTCTTTCAGATTCCGCAATCCAGTAGTCGCATATCAATATCCTGTTAAGTATTCCTGACAAACCGAGCTAATAATCTCAAGATTATGAGGCAGGATATGCGAATCACTCCCGCTTTGGGCAGTGCTTAGAAATGGGAAATGCATGGTTTTGTTTGTTGGATCGAACGCGCCGTCGTGCACAACGGCTTACTCTTAGGGTGCTGCGCTGGCAACCGGCTCACGTCCATGTCGCCATGTTGGGCTGGTATGATGTTAACGACTTGCTCGCAACTGCCTGATTACTCCGTAGGCGCCCTCAATGCGGCATCGGGCTCGCGCTCGATGACCCGTAGCAAGGATCGAACAGCCGGATCAATGTTGGTTCGGGACTACTCCCAATTACATATTGTGACCATGTGCAACCCGATCACCCTGATAGGTCTTTCGCCTTTGAACCTGAGCGCGACGCTGCCTAGATTCGATGATACGGTCTGTGTTAAGCAGGCGTATGTTGAAGGCTCATCTTGATGCTGTCGAGCAGCATTTACTGCAAATATCTAAAATTCCGGCAAACTCGGGTCATATGCTTCATCGGGGCACCCCTCGGGAAGCGTTCATTAAGGAGTTCCTGACTGGGCATCTCAGTGCAAAAGTGGCGGTTGGAACAGGTGAGATAATTGATGCAAATTCCTTGCCGCGGCAATCTCGTAATCAATTTGACATAGTGATTTACAAAGCTGACTATCCTAAAATTGACCTGGGAGGAGGCATTAGTGCATTTCTCGCTGAGTCCGTTGTTGCCACGATCGAAGTGAAGTCGCTACTTACCAATGCCGAACTTGACGTTGCTATAAATAGCGCAAACAAGGTAAAACATCTTCAGCGAAATCTAATAACATCATTCACTTCTGGTTACGTGCCACCTGGCATCTTGAGCTATGTCATTGCTTACGGTGGGCCAGTTAACATTTCCACTGTTTATGGCTGGCTCAAGTCCATAGAGACATCCAAACGCTTGAACCAAGGGACTCTACCCTTAACAGGAGATCATCGACTCGGGGTTTTGAGCGAGAGTCTTGAAGCGATTGTCTTGTTGGGCAAAGGCACCATCGTGTTCGACAATGCGCCTGTTTCTTTAGTAACGGATCAAGTTAGAGCTTTACAGCCAGACTCAAGGTACCAGGTCATCCCTGGCGCCGATGGAAATCTACTGTGGTTGTTTCTCCTGCTGACACAGGCTGCGTCGAACGTGACTGCCCAATGGAGCAGTCTTGTCCCATATCTCCAAATATATTCAGCAAGGGGCATCCAATTCATGCCTTAGGGCGGGCGAGCTGACTCGCCTACTAGTGTAGTCGTTTACTGCTCATAGCCTCGATGCGGGCCTATTGCGTCGGCATCCCTCTCGTGGCCCGACGGCTGCTATTCAGTTACTCCGCCAGTGCCCGCAACGTGGCGTCGGGCTCGCGTTCCATGACCCGCAGCAAAGACCGAACAGCCGGGTCCATGTTGGTGCGGGACTGCTCCCAATTGCGCACCGTCGCCACCGGTACGCCGATCGCCTTGGCAAAAGCCTCCTGTGTCATCTGAAGCTGCGTTCAGATCGCCCGCACGTTCGGCGTCGGACGGAAAGGCGGGAACGGTGCGTCGGGGTCTTCGCCATCCTCAATCTGCTGCCGGTGAATATCCGCTTCCGTTGTCGCAGCGATCCTGGCAGCATCCACCTTCGGTCGTGTGGCCTTGATCTCCTCCAGCGTCATAGGCTCGTGTACCATCTGTTTCGCTCCTTTTTGTCCGCAACCGGCGCCGAGATGATTCGGCGCACGTCGCCGCGGTCGGGACAATGAAGCCGTCCGAAAGCATCACCTGGCCAGACCGGCAGATGCAACGTAAATACAGCAAGCATGCGGCTGACTTTGGGGTTGCTGGAAACTACACGCCGCAAAGTGCCGAGCAGTTCAAACAGGCCCTCAAGGATTTTGTGGACCAGCCTGACACCCTCAAGATACAGGGAACCTATCGGGGCCAACCTGTGACGCTCTACACTGATCCGAGTTACAGCAGGGTAGTTCTGGTTAGCCCGAGCGGCGAGTTCGTCTCCGGTTGGAAGCTGAACGCGGACCAGGGTAACAATCTTATGCAGCGCCATTCGCTTTGAAAGGACGGGAGATGGATACGGCAAAACAGCTTCTTGACGACTTCGTCGCCGACCGCCTTGACGCTGCAACCTTCCAGACACGCTATCTCGCAGTCTGGCGAGACATGCGCGACAAGGGCGAGCCATGGGCTGGCGAGACTGGTCAACTCTTGGCGGCGATCTTCGATCCCGCTGAATGCTTCGACCCGGACTTGACTTCCGACGAGGCAACCGACGCATTCACGCTAGATGAAGCCCAGTTCCGTGCCGAGGTTCTAGCGATTCATCAACGGCTACAAACTATACAGCAGGTCGCCTAACGGTAGGCAGAACATCATCCAGACCCCAAAGTCCGCAGCCCCACCCCCCGATCAAACATCCGCAGCAACCGAACCACCGCCACCCCCCGCCCACTCTCCAACCGCGGGTCCCGGTCCAATAACACCGCCGCATCCCGGTTCGCCATCTGCAGCAACCCCTCATGCTGCGCCGGGTCAGCTAACCGGAACCCCGGCAGCCCAGACTGCCGCTTGCCCAGCAAATCCCCCCCGCCGCGTATCCGGAAATCCTCGTCCGCGATCAAAAACCCGTCCTCGGTGTCCTTCAGCAACGTCAGCCGCCGCCGCATGGTGTCCGTCAGCCCATCGTCGTGCAGCAGCAAGCAAAAACTCTGCGCCGCCCCACGCCCGACCCGGCCGCGCAACTGGTGCAACTGCGCCAAGCCGAACCGCTCGGCGTGCTCGATCACCATGATGCTGGCCTCCGGCACGTCCACCCCCACCTCGATTACCGTCGTCGCCACCAGCAGCCGGATGCGCCCGCTGGCAAAATCCGCCAGCGCACCGTCCCGCGCCGCCGCCTCCATCTGCCCATGCGCCAACCCCACGCGCCCGCCGAACCGGGCCCGCAGCGTCGCGAACCGCGCCTCCGCCGCCGCCAGGTCGACGACCTCGCTCTCCGACACCATCGGGCACACCCAATACACCCGCTCCCCCCGGTCGAGCGCCCGGCCAATCCCGTCCACCACATCCCCCAGCGTCGCCAGCGAGTGCACCGTCGTGCGGATCGGCTTGCGCCCGGCCGGCTTCTCCAGCAGCCGGCTCACCTCCATCTCGCCCCATTGCGTCAGCAGCAGGGTGCGCGGGATCGGGGTCGCGGTCATCACCAGCACATCCGTCCGCGCGCCCTTGCTCCCCCCCTTGTTCCCTCCCTTGTTCCCCAGTAGCAATCGCTGGTCCACGCCGAACCGGTGCTGCTCGTCGATGACCGCGAGCGCCAGGTCGTGGTAGGCGACGGCGTCCTGGAACAGCGCATGGGTGCCGACTACCAGCTTCACCCGGCCATTGGCGATGCCGATCAGTGCGTTGCGCCGCGCCACCCCCTTGACCGAGCCGGTCAGCAGCTCGACCGGCGCCGGCGACAGCCGGGACAGCGTACGAAAATGCTGTTTTGCCAACACTTCGGTCGGCGCCATCAACGCGGCCTGCGCCCCGGCCTCGGCGGCGCGCAACATCGCCAGCAACGCCACCAAGGTTTTCCCTGAGCCCACATCCCCCTGCAGCAGCCGCAACATACGGTGTGGCGCGGCCAGGTCGGCGTCGATCTCGGCCAGCGCCTGATGCTGCGACGGCGTTGGGGTGAAGGCGAACCGCTCCAGCGTCTGCGTCCGCAAATGCCCGTCGCCGGTCAGCGAACGGCCGGGCCGATGGCGCTCGCGCTGCCGCATCCAAGCCATCGCGACCTGGTGCGCCAAGAGCTCGTCATAGGCCAGGCGCCGGCGCGGCAGGTCGCCCGGCGGCGCATCCGGTTGCTGCACCGCCCGCAGCGCGTCGCGAAAACTCGGCCAGCCCTCGCGCCGCATCAGCGCCGGGTCATGCCACTCGTCAAGGTCCGGCACCCGCTCCAGCGCGTGCCGCATGGCGCTGCGGAGCTGGCCCGGGAACAGCCCGGCGGTCAGCGGCCACACCGGCTCGATCCCCGGCAGCAGGCTGGCGTGCTGGGCCGGCACCACATGGTCCGGCTTCGGCATCGTCAGGCGATCGGCAAAACCCTCCAGCTTGCCGGACACGACCAGCTTCGCGCCGGGCAGCAGCGGACGCGGCGGCGGACGGCCGAAATACACCAGCTCCATGAACCCGGTGCCGTCGGTGCAGACCACGCGCCACGGCTGCCGCGGCGTTTCGGGCGAGTCCTGCCGCACCACCTCGACGGCAAGGGTCGCGACCTGGCCGGGCTGCGCCGTGCGGATGGTCGGACGGCTGCGGCGGTCCATGTAGGAGTCCGGCATATGGAACAGCAAGTCCAGCACGCGCGGGCCGCCGGCGACGCGCTCGATCAGCTTTGCCAACGCCGGCCCCACGCCGCGCAGCTCGGTCACGGGGGCGAGGAGTGTGGCAAGGGGGTCGCCGGTCGCAGGCGTTGAAGGGCTCGATGACATGCTTGATGACACTGGCGGGCTGACTTTGCTGGGGGTCGCCGCTATATGACAGCCCGTTGCCAGGGACCCAAGTGTGCAGAATACCGAGATCGACCAACCACTCGACTATGATATGGAAGGCCGGGATATGGAAGGCCGGCGTCGCCGCCGCATCCTGTTCCGCGCCACCCACCGCGGCACCTATGAGAACGACATCCTGATCGGCGGCTTCGTACGCGCCCGGCTCGCAGGGTTCACCGAGGCCGAGCTCGATGCGCTGGAGGAAGTGATGGAGATGCCCGACGCCATGCTGGCCGATTGGCTCACCGGGCGGCAGCCGATCCCGGCCAACTGCGACACCCCCATGCTGCGGGCGATCCGCCAAGCGGCCGAGGACGGGGAGGGCCAGCCGAAATGACGAGCACGCGGGGGACCGCCACCATCCACGGCGCACCCGAGGGTTTTGACGCCCTGCTGCTCGCGCAGCGCCGGGCCGAGCATGAGGGTGCCATGCTGCATGTCGCCCGCGACGACAGCCGCATGGCCCGGCTGTCCGAGGCGCTGGCGTTCTTCGCCCGGGATATCGAGGTGCTGCGCTTCCCGGCCTGGGACTGCCTGCCCTACGACCGCGTTTCGCCCAATCCCGAGATCGTGTCCGAACGCATCGCCACCCTGGCCCGCCTGCTGGAGCCGGCCACCCGCCCGCGCCTGGTGCTCACCACCGTCAACGCCCTGGTGCAGCGCGTGCCGCCGCGCCCGGTGTTCGAGGGCGTGAGCATGGCGCTGCGCGCCGGCGGCACCGCCGACTCCGACGCGATCACCAAGTTCCTCGAAGCCAACGGCTACGGCCGCGCCGGCACCGTCATGGAGCCGGGCGAATACGCCACCCGCGGCGGCATCATCGACATCTACCCCGCCGGCGAGCCCGATCCAGTCCGGCTCGACCTGTTCGGCGACACCATCGAGAGCCTGCGCCGCTTCGACCCCGCCACCCAGCGCAGCACGACGAAGCTGCAAACGCTCATTCTCCGCCCGGTATCGGAGGTGCCGCTCGACACCGCCAGCGTCACCCGATTCCGCGAGGGCTGGCGGGAGCTGTTCGGCCCCAAGGCGGCGGAGGACCCGCTGTACCAGGCCATCTCCGACGGCCGCCGCTACCCCGGCATGGAGCACTGGCTGCCGCTGTTCCACGACGGCATGGACACGCTGCTGGACTATTTGCCCGACGCCTCCGTAAGCCTCGACAACCAATCCGAGGAGGTCCTGGAAGCCCGGCTGGAGATGATCGCCGACCACGCGCAGGCCCGGCAGGCGCTGCCGCGCGACAACGAAGTGCCGTATCGCCCGATGCCCCCGGGCCGGCTGTATCTCGACCGCGCGGGCTGGGACGCGATGCTGTCCGCCGGGCCGGTGATGGTGTTCAGCCCCTATGGCCGCGCGGACGGCGCTGCCGGCATCGATGCCGGGGGACGTCCGGGCTACGTGTTTACCAAGGCCGGCGCTGCCACCGGCGAAAACGTTTTTCACCAACTGCGCGAGCAGGCCACGGCCTGGGCCGGGCAGGGCCGCCGCACCGTGGTCGCCGCCTGGACCCGCGGCTCGCGTGAGCGTCTGGCGCACCTGCTGCGGGAGAATGGCTTCAAGGCCGAGCAGGCGGATGGCTGGCGCGAGGCGCAGGCGCTGCCCACAAGTGTCACCGCCGTTGTCACCCTGGGTCTGGAGCGCGGCTTCGTTGCCGGCCAGGTCAGCGTCGTCAGCGAGCAGGACCTGCTGGGCGAGCGCATCAGCCGCCCGCCGCGCCGCCGCAAGCGCGCCGACCAGTTCATCGCCGAGGCCACCGAGATCGCCGCGGGCGACTTGGTCGTGCACCAGGAATACGGCATCGGCCGCTACGACGGCCTCGAAACCCTGCGCGTCGGCCCAGCGCCGCACGACTGCCTGCGGCTGGTCTACGACGGCAGCGAGAAGCTTTACCTACCGGTCGAGAACATCGAGCTGCTGAGCCGGTTCGGCAGCGAGACCGGCGGCGTGGCGCTCGACAAGCTCGGCGGCAGCAGTTGGCAGGGCCGCAAGGCCCGCATGAAGCAGCGCATCCGCGACATGGCCGGCGAATTGATCCGCACCGCTGCCGCCCGGCGCGTGCGGGAGGCCACGAGCCTCGCGCCGGCCGAAGGAAGCTGGGACGAGTTCTGCGCCCGTTTCCCGTTCGCCGAAACCGACGACCAGGCCCGCGCGATCAGCGACGTGCTGGAGGACATGGCCGCCGGACGCCCGATGGACCGGCTGATCTGCGGCGACGTCGGCTTTGGCAAAACGGAAGTCGCATTGCGCGCCGCGTTCGTCGCCGCGATGTCGGGCGCGCAGGTCGCCGTCGTCGTCCCGACCACCTTGCTGGCGCGGCAGCACCACCGCACCTTCAACGCGCGGTTCGCCGGGTTGCCGATCAAGATCGGCCAGCTCTCCCGCATGGTGACGGCCAAGGAGGCGGCAGAGACCAAGCGCGGCCTGGCGGACGGCACCGTCAACATCGTCGTCGGCACCCATGCGCTGCTGGCCAAGGGGATCGAGTTCGCCGACCTGGAGCTGCTGATCGTCGACGAGGAGCAGCACTTCGGCGTGTCGCACAAGGAGAAGCTGAAGCAGCTCAAGGCCGACGTGCACGTGCTGACGCTGACCGCGACGCCGATCCCGCGCACCCTGCAACTGGCGCTAACGGGGGTGCGGGAGATGAGCCTGATCGCCACGCCGCCGGTGGATCGGCTGGCGGTGCGGACCTTCATCTCGCCGTTTGACAGCGTGGTGGTGCGGGAGGCGGTGCAGCGCGAGCGGTTCCGTGGCGGCCAGATCTTCTGCGTGGTGCCGCGGATCGAGGACATGGCCCGCATGGCCGAGCGCCTGCGCGACATCGTGCCGGAGGCCCGCACCATCGAGGCGCATGGCCGCTTGGCGCCAACCGAGCTTGAGCGCGTCATGACCGAGTTCGGCGACGGCAAGTACGACATCCTGCTGTCGACCAACATCGTCGAGAGCGGCCTGGACATGCCGGCGGTGAACACGCTGATTATCCACCGCGCCGACATGTTCGGGCTGGGCCAGCTTTACCAGCTCCGGGGCCGGGTGGGCCGCGGCAAGCAGCGGGGATATGCCTATTTGACTTGGCCGCAGAACCACCGGCTGTCGGCGGCGGCGGAAAAGCGGCTGGATGTCATGCAGACGCTGGACAATTTGGGCGCGGGGTTCACCTTGGCGTCGCACGACCTCGACATACGCGGCGCGGGGAACCTGCTCGGCGACGAGCAGTCGGGTCATATCCGCGAGGTCGGCATCGAGCTGTATCAGCAGATGCTGGAGGATGCGGTGTCCGAGATGCGGGCCGAGCGCGGGCGCAAGCGCACCGAGGACCGCGACTGGACGCCGAACATCCAGGTCGGGCTGCCCGTTTTGATCCCGGAGACCTATGTGCGCGACCTGCCGGTGCGGCTCGGGCTGTATCGCCGGGTGGGCGCGCTGACGTCGGACGCCGAGACGGAGGCGATGGCGGCCGAACTCGTGGACCGCTTCGGCCCGCTGCCGCCCGAGGTCGACAACCTGCTGCAGGTCGTGACGCTCAAGCGGATGTGCCGGGAGGCGGGGGTCGAGAAGATCGAGGCGGGTCCGAAGGGCATGGTGATCGGCTTCCGCGGCAACGCGTTCGCCAACCCGGCCGGGCTGATCGCCTGGCTGAACACCCGCAAGGGCACGATCCGCCTACGCCCGGACCACAAGCTGTCGGTCGCGCGCGAGATGGGCGTGGCCGAGCGCATGAGTCTGGGCCGCGACCTGCTGTCGAACCTCAACCGGATCGCGGCGCAGGTGGCGAAGGCAGCTTAAGCCAGGAGGCTACCTGCTCCCGCCGCCCATCATGGCCGAAAGGTTGGTGCCGTTCACCAGCAGCTTGTTGTCGCGATAGGTGATGTCCCACACCACCTGGTTGCCGACAACGCGGCCGATGCCCTTTGCGAACACGAAGGCTGGCAGCACGCTGGCTAGCTCGGGGGTGTTGCTGGCCCGGTGCATCAGGTCGTCGAAGTTGGTGGCGGTCACCTGCGCCTGGCCCGTTATTTGTTGCGGCGAGTCGATCATCACCGCGCCCATGCCGGCGAAGCTTGCGCCACCCATGTCGAACGCAAAGCTTTCGAGCCCGGCGCTCACTCCGCCGCGTGCGAACAGGGCAGCAAAGTCGGGCGGCGGACCTGCATCGTTCGGGTTGGCCCGATTGGCGAGCAACTGAATGAGTGGCTGCGTCGGAACCCCAGACAGCACGGGACGCAGCGCGATCTTACGCGGCAACAGGCCGGCCATCTCGCCGAGCTGCATGTCAGGCAGGGCAAGGCCGTCAAGCCCAAGGTCCATGTGCACCTGCATCAAGCCATTGTCCGACTTGGCGCCGATGCCGATCCGCAACTGGCTGGCGGTGCCGCCCGATGCGCCGCGGTGCACGGAGATGCCGTCGATGGTTTCGTCCAACGTCAGCTCGGACGCGAAGTCCTGCAACGATGCAACGAGGGTGCGCACGAGTTGCGGATCGACCGATGGCGCGCTAGCCGACACGGCGCCGGGCTTCGGCAATCCGGGAGCGACTCCGCCGGTAAGCCGCACCAGAGCCGGAATAAGTTGCGCGATACGGTCCCGAGACACTGCCGTGACTTCCCCAGTCACCCGCGCCTTCTCCGCAGTAAAATCAACCTTCTGGTTGTCGCCGATTTTCGAGCTTAGGGCATAGCCTTCTACCGTGCTGTCGACCGTGAGGTCCGCACGCTCAGTGCCTGACGGACGCAGGATGTTGACGCCGGAGACACGCTTCGCTGTCGTGAGCTGGTCGGTCAGCGCGCTGGTGGCGATGACCTTCAGCTCCTGGAGGCTGGTCGTGAAGGTCGACGGAGTCGCAAAACTCGGGTCGTATACGCCCTGGTTCTCCTGTTTGCCGATCGTCACCGTGTAGTCGACGGGGATCGGCGGTTCCGGCGTCGTCTGGCCCGCTTTTGGCGGTATCCGCATCTGCGCCGTGAAGCTCGAGGGCGATGGGACCCGCACGTCCTCGATCGTCCAACGCCCGCCGCTCGCCGGCCTCGCCGTTCCCGTCAGCACGATCTCGCCGGGCGTAAGGCCGCGGGTTACCGTGAACGGGATGGCCAGGTGGTAATGGTCGCCCTCTGGCGTGACCTGCACCGGCCGGTCGGCAAGGCGCGCATCCGGCCCCAGCAGGCCTTGCGCCCAGCTACGTACCTGACCCTCCAGCGCCTTCGCCTGGTCCGGGGTAACGTCCGCCGCTTGGGCGTGCGGGGCGGCAAGCAGCGTGGCCACGAGCGCGGCGAGGACGGAGCGGTGCATCGGCAACCTCAGGGATGGGATGGAAGGATCAGAAATCGGCCGCGTCGATGGCGGCGACATCCAGCAGACGTTCGATCACCTCCGGCTCCTGTGCGCCGGCGATGGCGTGACGCCCGGCCACGACGAAGCACGGCACCCCGTTGATCCCCAACCGGTGCGCCCGCAGGTTGTCGGCGTGGACCGCGTCCACATCGTTGTCGCTGTGCAGGAAGCTCAGCACCTCGACCGGATCGAGCCCGCAAGACAAGCCCACCGCGCGCAGCACGCCAAAATCGCCGATGTCATGGCCGTCGGAGAAGTGGGCGGCGAACAGCGCTTCGACCACCTCGCGGCCGCGTCCGTAGCGCGCGGCGAAGCGCACCAGGCGATGCGCGTCGACGCTGCTTGGCGTGCGGCGGATGCGGTCGAAGCGGAAGGCGACCCCCTCCGCGCCGCCGATCTCGGTGATGGACCCATACAGCCGCCGGGCGCGTTCTTCGCCGCCGAACTTGCGGATGACGTAGTCGGCGCGGGACATCCCCGACCGCGGCATGTCGGGATTGAGCAGGAATGGCCGCCAGGTAAGTTCGTAGATCAGATCGGGCCGCCGCCGCATGGTCCGGAACAGCCGCCGGACGCCGAGGTAGCACCATGGGCACACCAGGTCATGGACGACCTCGATTTGCAGGCGTGCCTTGGCTGGGGCAAGTATGTTCACCGGCTGAGCCTAAGGCGGCGGGCGGCGGGCGTCACCTTCTTTCGCTGCACTGCACGAAATTTGGTTGAAGCGCCTGCTGGCATCGCGGACCCAGTTTAGATTATTGTTCCATTAACAAATCAGTTATAAAAGCGCGGCGTCCCAGTTTCCTTGCCCAGGTTCGTGGCATCAATAAGGCCGGTCTTGAACAACTCCCGCAGCCAACGATCCCAATATTCCGACAACGGACCCTTCAGGGCCGAAGCTGAACCAACGGTGCCGTTGCGCATGGTGATCGAGGCGGCGCGGGTCGCGGCGCTGCAAGCCTACATCGTGCCGCAAACATCGGCTGCCGAACCGTATGTGACCCTGGTCCGGATCACCGCGAACCTGCTGCAAGCGCCGGTTGCCATGATTTCGCTGATTGACCGCGACGATCAATGGATCAAGGCGGCGTTCGGCACCAACCTGCAAAAGCTGCCGCGCGCGTTCGCCATCTGCAACCACGTCATGGTCGAGCCGTCCGGCGCGATGGTGATCCCCGATACGCTGGCCGATCCACGTTTCCAGAGCCATCCGCTCGTGCTGGGGCCGCCGCACGTGCGCTTTTATGCGGGCGTCTGCCTGATCGACAGCGACGGCTATGTGCTGGGAACGCTGTGCGTCATGGACATCAAGCCGTCCTCAATGGAGCCCGAGGCGCTGGCGCTGCTGCGTAAGATGGCGCTTGAGGCGGTGGACGCCCTGGTGCGGCAGCGGGCCGGACTAGGTGCATGGCAGGGCGATGCGGGCTCGGTCAACGAACGGCTCCATGAGCCGCAGCCCGACCGGCGCCGGCGTGCTGATGATTGGCCCATCGACGCCGATCTGTCCTCCGCGCTCCAGCCGCCGCCGTCGCGGTTATCGACGCACGGCTGGCTCGGCGTGCGCACCGAACAGACTCCGCTGCCGGGCCGCAACCGCGAGGGCCGCCTGCTCACCAGCATCGCCGCCGATAGCCCGGCTGAACGCGCCGGCCTGCGGGTCGGTGATGTCATCCTCGCCATCGATGGCCGCGAGGCCCGGCGCCGGAACGACCTCACCCTGGCGATGAACTCCTGCGTGCTGGGCGGCATCATGCGCCTGCACATCTGGCGGGACAGCGAGATCTTTGAGCGGGACATCCGGCTCGAGCCGACCCCGAAAGAACGGCGCCAGCAACGCCGGGCTCCCTAGCCGAAGCATTCAGCCGCCGAGGAAGTCCTGCGTCCAACCGTCGTAGTCCTCCCGTCGCGTCACCTGCTTCATCGTCGCAGCCGATGGCAAACCCGGCAGCGATGCGGGAGCCACGCCGTCCCGTAGCGCCTTCAACGTCAGGTAGGCGGCCTGGACCGCCGCCATGATGGGTTGGTGCCCTTGCAGGCTGATGCGCACACGCTGGGCGGCGTAGGCGGCCGGGTCGGCCGTGCCAGAGACAATAAGCGGCAGGCTGATGGCTGCGGCGATGGCGTCCAGTTGCGCCCCGTCCTGCACGCCGGCCAGGAAGATCGCATCAGCCCCCAGTGCGGCATAGGCGCGGACCCGTGCGACGGCGTCCTCCACTCCGGTCAATTCGAGGGCGCTGGTCCGCGCGACGACGACCAGCGCCGGGTCGGAACGGGCGGCGAGGGCTGCCTTGACCTTGCCGACGCCTGCGTCCAACGGCAGCAGCCGTGCGCCGCCATGGCAGAACGGGCGCGGCAGGTCGGTGTCCTCGATCGTCAGCGCCGCGACCCCCGCAGCTTCCAATTCCTGCACCGTCCGCATCACATTCAGCGCATTGCCATAGCCGTGGTCCGCATCGACCAGCAGCGGCAGCCGGGCGGCCCGGCCAATTCGGCGTGCCTGGTCGGCAAACTCGGTCAAGGTCAGCAGGATCAGGTCGGGCGCGCCCAGCACTGCGAGCGACGCCGTCGATCCCGCGAGGATGCCGGTCTCGAACCCCAGGTCGGCGGCGATCCGCGCCGACATGGCGTCCCACACCGATGCCGGATGCACGCAGCCCGGCCCGGCCAGCACGGCACGGAACCGCTCCCGCCGGGCCGTCGGCGTCATTGGGGCGCAGCCTTGGGGAGCGCAGCCTTGGGGCGTGAAGCCTTGCCGATAACCATGCCCGAGCCCTCCTGCGACGTCCGCAGGCTGCAATGGAAACCATCACGCGGCAAGGCCTCGCCATGCCATGGGGTTGACCCAAAAGGCCGCATCTGGTTTTGCCAGGATACGGCGCGGTTATTGGAGTATTATGCAACGATTTCAACAACAAGGCAGGCGTCCCGTCAGCCTGGCGATAGGTCTGCTGATGCTGTCCGGTTGCAGCTCGCTGCTGACGGAGGGGACTGCCGACCTCGCGGGCGTTGCGAGTACCGGCGCTGCGACGGCGGTCACCAAATCCGCTGCGGCTGCGGCTGCGATTGGACTTGGGGTGCAATCGCTCGCCAGCGAGGGGCTGAAATACACGGAACGCCGCGTGCACAAGAACGAGCAGGACGCCATCGCCCAAGCAGCCGGGCCGCTCGACCCCGGCGCGCTGCAAACCTGGTCCATCCATCACTACGTGCCCATCGAGGTCGACGAGAAGGGGCAGGTGGTCGTGAGCCGGGCGTTTGGCGCCGGGTCGTTCCGCTGCAAGGAGATCGTGTTCAGCGTCGACGACATGACGCGGAACGGGCTGCAGCGCGCGTTCTACACCGCGACGATCTGCCAGGATGGCGCGGCCTGGCGTTGGGCCTCGGCAGAACCGGCAACGGAGCGTTGGAGCGTGATGCAGTGAAGCACGCCCTGCTGGCCGTTGTGGCGCTGCCGTTGCTGGGCGGTTGCGCCGCGGTGTCGGACGTGGCTGGGTTCGCCGCCGGCAGCGGCGCCGGCGCGGCCACGGCGAACCCGGCCATTGGCTTTGTCGTAGGCATCGGCGTCCGCGCCGGCGCGGACGAGCTGCGCCGGTATGTGGTCCGCCGCCGCCAGCAGGGTGAGCAGGATGCCATCGCCGAGGCGGCCGGGGACGCACCGGTCGGCGAGATGCGCGCCTGGCAAATCCGCCATACGATTCCGGTTGGCAACGCAAAGGGCGAACTCGCCGTCGTGCGGGAGTATGCGACACCGCTCGCCACCTGCCGGGAGGTCGTGTTCAGCGTCGAGGACGATGGCCACCCGAGCGTGTTCACCACCTCATTGTGCCGGCAGGCTGCGCGGTGGAAGTGGGCCATGGCGGAGCCTGCGGTCGGGCGCTGGGGATTTTTGCAGTAGGTTAGCTTGGCCTTCCAATTAAGCGCATAAGATCGAATTTCACTTTATTGTCTTAGATGGCAGCAACGCTGCCCATTCAAACATTTTATTACTTGATCAATCCAATATTTTATGTGCAATCATAATCTGAACAGTAAGGTTTTGGTATGGTGGATAACACTCAACGACGTAAGCCAAATTGGGCGATTATCGCGTGGGAAGCTTTGAGTGGTCTGTTTGGGTGGATTTGGATTATCGGTGGTTTGGCTACTCTCGTGTTCGCTGGTTTGGCCATCCTCGGCGATCAAGGTTGGCGGAATGCAACCTATTCACTCATCAGTTCCGTAGTTGGAAAATGGCTTTCGAGGGGTTGCGAGGAGAACAAACGTCGCGTTATATTCGAAAGTAAAATGATAGATTGTGGGAAGAGTATGCGAGAAGCGGAAATGGCTTGGACTGAGGCTTTGCAGGTCTCGCACTCGGTTAAAGTTAATATCCGATAGATCAAGAATTATGTTGGTGATCCTAGTTTGGTAACGGTAACTTGCGATGTTTAAGTATTTCCAGTAGGTAAAAAGCTTGAGATCGCATAGTACTTATCTTCAATTTTTTCCGAGACGCTAAAAGCTTGCTACTGCTATTTGCAATTTGACGCTACCAACAAAAAGCGTTTATCGTGCAAGAACCGTTGACACTAGCGTGCAAGCGGTACAGACGAGTTCGTCATAGCCTAGGCGCCGATTTCCTTTGCCCTAAACCACCGCCTCAAACCCAAGCGACTGCCGGGTCCAAGCCCTCGCATACGCGCCGTCCTTCGCCAGCAGTTCCGCATGCGTGCCCTGCTCCAAAATCCGACCCTGGTCCAGCAGCAGCAGCCGGTCCATGCGCGCGATGGTCGACAGGCGATGCGCAATGGCGATCACCGTCCGGCCCTGCATCAATGCATCAAGCTGTTCCTGAATCGCCGCCTCGACTTCGCTGTCCAGCGCCGAGGTCGCCTCATCGAGAACCAGGATCGGCGCGTCCTTCAGCACCACCCGGGCGATGGCGATGCGCTGCCGCTGCCCGCCCGACAGCTTCACGCCGCGCTCCCCCACATGCGCGTCGTAGCCGCGGCGGCCCTGCCAGTCCTCCAGCGTCAATATGAACTCATGCGCCTGCGCCCGGCGTGCCGCCGCCTCGACGTCGGCCTGCGTCGCGTCGGGGCGGCCATAACGGATGTTGTCGCGGATCGAACGGTGCAGCAGCGACGTGTCCTGCGTCACCATGGCAATCTGCGAGCGCAGGCTTTCTTGCGTCAGGCCAGCAATGTCCTGCCCGTCGATCAGGATGCGCCCGGCCTCGGGCGTGTAGAAGCCGAGCAGCAGGTTCACCAGCGTGGATTTCCCCGCGCCGGACGCACCGACCAGGCCGATCCGCTCACCCGGCGCAACTACCAGGTCAATGCCGTGCAGCACGCCCCGGCTCGCGCCATAGCCGAACTGCACTGCGTCAAATTGTATCCCGCCGCGTGTGAGCCGCAGGTCGGCGGCGCCGGGCTGGTCCGGCATCTGCCGCGGCACCGCGATTGAACGCATGCCGTCCTGCACAATACCGATGTTCTCGAAAATCGCGGTGATGCTGCGAGCGACCCATCCGGCGGTGTTGGTGATCTGCCACGCCAGCGCGATCGACGTCGCCACCAGCCCGACCGCGATACGCCCCTCCGACCACAGCGTGACGGCCAACGTTGCCATGCCCACCAGCAGGGCCGCGTTCATCACTGTCAGCGACAGGATCAAGGTCGAGATCATCCGCGTCTGCGCGCGGAACGCAACGGTGTGCTCATCGACGGACTCGCGCACGAAGGCGTCCTCATCCCGCGCCCGGGCAAACAGCTTCACGGTCAGGATGTTGGTGTAGCCGTCGACAATGCGGCCGGTCAGCCCCGACCGCACCTCCGCCACATGGCGCGACCGGTCCCGCAGCCGGGGCACGAAGGCGCGCAGCAACGCCGCATAGGCCGCGAACCAGGCGAGGATGGGCAACGCCAGCCGCCAATCGGTCGACGCGAGCACGGTGACGGCGCTGCCGCCCACGACGACGATATACCAGACGCTGTCGATGGCGCTGACGATGACCTCGCGCAGTGCCGGGCCAGTCTGCAGCACGCGGTTGGCGATGCGCCCGGCGAAATCGTTCTGGAAGAATGTCCACGACTGCCGGATGACCTGCCAGTGGCTTTGCCAGCGGATCAGGTTGCTGAGGCCAGGGTTGATGGCCTGGTTCACCAGCAAGACCTGCACCATGGTCGCGCATGGGCGCAGGATCAGCAGGATCGCCGCCATGACCGCGAGCTGTGGCCACTCATTGCGCAACAGGTCGCCGGGCTGTTTCGTCGCGACCAGGCCGGCGACCCGGCCGATGCAGATGGGCACCGAGGCGTCGAGCAGCGCCACGAACAGGCCGCCCACAAACAGCCCGATGATCGGCCCGAGCGCCTGGCGCATGAAATGCCAGAAGAACGCCAGCAGCCGTTGCGGCGGGGGCGCGTCACCCGGCGTGCGGGTCGGGTCGATCAGGCTTTCGAAACGGCGGAACACGCACTGCGGATGGACCGTTGGCGCGGTGGGGTCAACCATGCTTCGGTCGAATCCACGCAGCCGCCATCCGGTGCAGCGCTGGGCAACTCAGGATTTCACATTGCGTTTTTCGATCGTGGCGTCCGCCTTGGTGGCGGTGTTGGTGGGATTCGGCGGCACCTTGGCCATCATCGTGCAGGCGGCGGCGCATCTTGGCGCCACGCCGGGCCAGATCTCGTCCTGGGTCGCCGCATTATGCCTGGCGATCGGCGCGACCAGCGTGTTCCTGAGCGTGCGCTACCGTATGCCGATCGTGACCGCCTGGTCCCTGGCCGGCGCTGTGCTGATCGCGTCCGCCCCGCCCGGCATCAGCATGGATGCGGCCATCGGCGCGTTCATCGCGTCTGCTTTGCTGATGCTGCTCGCCGGCGCAGTTCCGGCGTTGGGCCAAGCCATCGCGCGGCTGCCGGCGTCGGTCGCGGGCGCGATGCTGGCCGGATTGGTGCTGCGCTTCGTATTGCTGATGTTCCAGGCGGCGGAAGCCTCCCCGGCGCTGGTGGTGCCGCTGATCGGCGTGTTCCTGGTCGCGCGCATGGTGCACGCCGCGTCGGCGCCGCTCGTGGTCATCGCGGCCGGGGTGCCGTTGGCGGCGGCGCTGGGCTTTCCCATGCCGCTGCCGGACCGGCTGGAGCTGTCGTCGCTCGTGCTGATGCCGCCGACGTTCAGCGTGCCGGCGCTTATCGGACTGGGCGTGCCGCTGTTCCTGGTCACCATGGCGACGCAGCAGATCTCCGGCGCGGCCGTGCTGCGCGTGTCCGGCTACGTGCCGCCGATGCAGGGCGCATTGCTGTCCACCGGGCTGGCGTCGCTGCTCACTGCGCCGTTCGGCGGGTATTCCAACAACCTGTCCTCGATCACCGCCGCGATCTGCACGGGACCGGATACCCATCCCGACCCGGCCAAGCGCTGGATGGCGGGACCGATCTACGGCCTGTTGTATTTTGTGCTGGCGGCGTTCGGCGCTTCGCTGGTCACGCTGTTCGGCAATTTGCCGCGGGCGCTGATCGTGACGGTCGCTGGGACTGCGCTGCTCGGGCCGCTTATGGGCTCATTGGCGACCGCGATGTCCCGGGAGCACGAGCGGTTCGCGGCCGTGCTGGCCTTTGCGGTCACGGCGTCGGGTATCACGCTCGCGGGCGTGGGTTCCGCGTTTTGGGGCTTGGTCGCCGGGCTGCTTGCCCTGGGGCTGGACCGGCTTTGGCGGATGCGGGCTTGAGGCCTGCCGTGCTTACGGCGGAGGTGCTGTCGCGGTGCGCACGAACGACCAATAGAGCGGCGCACGCCCGGCACGCAGCGCCTTCGCCTCGTATCGCGTCGGCGGCCAGCTTTGGGGGCGCAGTGTGGCCGGAGCCGGGGTTTCGAACAGGTCCTGCGCCGCCATGACGTCCCCGACCCAGGCCTGATAGGTCGGATCGTCCGAGGCGACTCGCCAGATGCCGCCGGGCTTCAGCACCCGGGCCAGCAGCGGTGTCTGCGCTGGATGGACGAAGCGGCGTTTGGTGTGCCGGGCCTTGGGCCAAGGGTCGGGGAACATCAGGAACACCTGGTCGAGGCAGGCGTCCGGCAGCATGCGCAGCAGCAGGCGCGCGTCCTGGTCCCAAATGCGCAGGTTTACGGGCAGCGGCGCCGTCGCCTCCGCCCCTTCGGGAACCAAGCGGGACAGCAGCGAGCACAGGCCGTTCTCGAACACCTCGCAGGCGATCAGGCCGACATCCGCGTTCGCTGCGGCCAGGGCCTGCGCGTGCTCGCCGCCGCCAAAACCGATTTCGAGCCATAATGCACGCGGCTGCGGCACGAAGGCATTAAACGGGTTCGCCGCCTGCGCTTCCGGGAAGCGCAGGCGGGGCAAGGTCGTGTCAAGCAACAGGCGTTGGCGCGGACGCAGCGGGTGGCTGCGGCTGCGGCCATAGAGCCGGTCGGCGGGGTGTTTCAGCGCCCCATCTTTTAACGATTAAAGGCGTTGCGGAGGGCCGGCACCAAGTCGGTCTTTTCCCAGGTGAATGTGCCCAGGTCCTCGTCCGGCGTGCGCCCGAAATGGCCGTAGGCGGAGGTGACCGCGTAGATCGGGCGGTTCATGTGCAGGTGCTCGCGTATGCCGCGCGGGCTGAGGTTCATCACCTCCCGCAGCACGCGCTGCAGTCTCGCCTCGTCCACATCCTTGCCGGTGCCGTCGAGGTCCACATAGACGGAAAGCGGGTGCGACACGCCGATGGCATAGCTGATCTGCAGCGTGCACTTGTCCGCCAGGCCGGCCGCGACGACATTTTTCGCCAAATAGCGGCAAGCATAGGCGGCGCTGCGGTCGACTTTGGTCGGGTCCTTGCCGCTGAACGCGCCGCCGCCGTGCGGGGACGCGCCGCCATAGGTGTCCACGATGATCTTGCGCCCGGTCAGCCCGGCGTCGCCGTCGGGGCCGCCGATCACGAAGTTCCCGGTCGGATTGACGTAAAACTCGGCATCCTCCGGCATCCAGCCCGGCGGCAGGCTGCTCTCGACCAATGGATGCAGCATCGCCTTGATGCGGCCCTGGTCCATGCCCTCGTCGTGCTGGGTCGAGACCACGATGCTCGTCGCGCCCACCGGCTTGCCGTCGACGTAGCGCAGGGTGACCTGACTTTTTGCGTCGGGCTGCAGGCCGGCGACGGTGGGGTCGCCGTTGCGGCGCATCTCGCTCATGCGGCGCAGGATCAGATGCGCGTAGTGAATCGGCGCCGGCATCAGCTCTGGCGTCTCGGTGCAGGCGTAGCCGAACATGATGCCCTGGTCGCCGGCGCCCTCGTCCTTGTTGCCGGCGCTGTCGACGCCGGCGGCGATGTCCGAACTTTGGGCGTGCAGGTGGCAGTCGACCACGGCGTTGCGCCAACTGAAGCCGGCTTGGTCATAGCCGATGTCGTGGATCGCGAGCCGGGTCAGGTGGCACAGCAGCTCGGGCGTCACGGTCTCGGGGCCGCGAGTTTCGCCGGCAAGGATGACGCGGTTGGTGGTGACCAGCGTCTCGCAGCCGACGCGGCTATAGGGGTCGGCGGCCAGGAAGGCGTCCAGGACAGTGTCGCTGATGCGGTCGGCGACCTTGTCGGGGTGCCCCTCGGACACCGATTCGGACGTAAACAGGTACTCGCCCTTGTCGCGCATGGATTTCTCCTCTTGTCGCGTTTGCATGAAGCGGGAGCGGCGTCGCATTGGACAGCCCGCCGCACCGGCCGGACGCCGGGGCGGGCAGGGTTTGGCGCAATGGCGTATTCAGGTCAAGGAGCGGCCGGTTTGGACGATCCAGGGCGGCGCATGCCCAGGACGTCGAGCATCGAATACAGCCCTGGCGGCTGGCCAACCAGCCATTCGGCGGCACGGACCGCGCCGTTGGCGAAGACCCGGCGGTCGAAGGCGCGGTGGGTCAGTGCGATATGCTCGCTGCCGGCGGCGAACAGCAGCGTGTGCTCGCCGATGACCTGGCCGCCGCGCAACGCCGCGAAGCCGATCGCGCCGGGCGGGCGGGGTCCGGTGTGGCCGTCGCGTCCGCTGAGCATCACGTCCTCAAGCCGCACGCCGCGTCCTTTAGCGACCGCCCGGCCCAGGCCGATGGCGGTGCCGGAGGGGGCGTCCACTTTTTGGCGGTGGTGCATCTCGACGATCTCGGCGTCATAGGTTTCGGCGGGGAGGGCGGCGGCGAGCTGCTCGGCGATGGCGAGGATCAGCGTGACGCCGGGTGCGAAGTTTGGGGCGTAGACGACGGGGATTCGGGAGGCGGCCTGCGCCACGGCGGCTTCGTCGGCGGCCGAGAGGCCGGAGGTGCCCAGGACCCAGGTGGTCCCCGCCTGCCGCAATGCTTCCGCGTGCGCCTGTGCGGTCGAGGCGTGGGTGAAGTCGATCACCACGTCGGATTGTGCGGCGAGGGCGGCAAGGTCCGGTAAGATGGGGACGTCTGGGGGAGGCGCCTTGCTCGATCCAGGCCGCAAGGTGCCGCCGGCGACGGCGTGCCCGGCCGCGGCGGCTTCAGATGCAAGCAACCGTCCCATCCGTCCGCATATGCCGACAATGCCAATTTGCATTCGCCTTACTCCAGAGATTTGCACACGAAAGAAACTGTTCAATCAAAATTAACGCTGGACAGGCTTTAGCGCAGCCGATAGGACTAATGGCGGCTAACGTTATATTAACAGTTTCGGCTTATAATAATAACGATAAGGTAGCGAAACATGACTGCATCATTCACTGATACGACCACCAACCCAGTCATCATACCAAGCGGAAAGCCGTTTACACCGTTCACCAAGGTCGCCGTGAACGAGACCACCTTAGCGGCAACCGAGAACATCAGTGTCACGTTGAGCACTGGTTATTCTTATCCAGGCGGCATCCCAGTCGACCTCGGCAGTCTCAGTGACCCCCTAGGCGGCGGCAGCTATAACGCGACCACGCACACCTTCACGGAAACGGCTATCGCCACCGGCACGCCAACGTCGGCGACGGCCATACTTTAGCGGCTGGTCTACACCCCACCGACCCTGGCTGCCGGCAGCTATGAGGCCGTCAACGCGACAATCACCGACAACGACTCACCCTACTTCGCCTATTATGGGAACACGTACGGGAACACCGTCACCGATCCGACAAGACCGGTTTTAGAAACGGTGACGCCGCCGGCCATCACCGGCACCATTGCCAACGAGCCGGTCGCCTCGGGCGCGACCCTTCGCCCGTTCGCGTCGGTTCGCCTGGCTGACAACAATCTCAGCTATAATGCGCAAGACGTGGGCACGATCACCCTCACCGACGCTGCTGGCAATCCGACCGATGCCGACGGGCTGTTGACCGGGCCTGGGCTGGGTAAGACCGGGGTCGGCACCTACGCGCTGGCCGCCGCTAGCTACTACAATCTCCAGAGTAACCTTCAGGGATTGGTCTTCACCCCCGCTGCGGTTACGGCCGGCAGCACCCGCACCACGACGTTCAGCCTCCACGTCAGCGACGTTGCAACCACCCTGGCGACCGACGACAAGACCACTTCGGTGTTGGCCATTGGCCCTACTTCAGGGCCGACGTTACCGCTGATCGCCGGCACCTCAGCCGATCAAACCGTGGCTCCCGGCAATGCGATTAGCCCGTTCAACGGCGTCACCGTCTCGGATACCAACGTCAATCCACAGGACAGCGCCACACTGACCGTGAGTGGCGGCGGCACGCTCAGCGGCGCTGGACTAGTCGCGGGCAGCGCTGGCGTTTACACAATTGCAGCGACCTCGCCAGGCGCTTTAACTGCCATCCTGAACAAGATCACCTTCACCGCGCCGCCGCTCGGCGGGCAGCCCTCGGTCACGAGCACCATCAAGCTTGATGTCGTGGACCGCATGCAGACCGCCAGCGACAGCAAGACCACGATCAAGGAGGTCCAACCGCTGCCCCTGCCGACGTCTGGCAACTTCTCGGTTGCCGACCAGACCACGGGTCAGCAGACCTTCATCAGCGGCGACAAATACAGCGGTCCGGTCGCAGGACTCAGCCAACAACTGATCCTGGTCACCCCGGATAACCTCAACATCTCCGCCAACATCCCCAACGTGTTCATCCACTCAGGTTCCGGGACCGACGCGCTCGACGTGAGCCGCGTCAACGGCAACAACATCCTTGACGGTTCTACTGGATCGAACTTCCTGGTAGGCGGCACCGGGCACGATACTTTCTTCCTCGACGACCGCAATGCGGCGTCGGACGTTTACTCGACGGTGGTAAATTTCCATTCCGGCGATAACGTCACGATCTTCGGCGTCGATCCCGTGAACTTCCATGTGGTCACCCAGAACAACCTGGGTGCGGTCGGCGCCAAGGGTCTCACCTATACCTTCACCGCCCCTGGCAAACCGAACGCCAGCATCGTGATCGCGGGCTTCAGCACCGCCGATTTGGCCAACGGCCGCCTGACCGCATCCTACGGCACCAACGCCGACCTCCCGGGCCAGCCGGGCAGCGGCGGCGTTTACCTCAACATCCGTGGGAACTGAGTGAACGCCGCCTACAAAGATTTCTGCGCGATGCTCGTTTAAGGTCTTTGATAATCTTCATTATGGATACAAGCAGTTCGGGCCGGCGCACGCCGGCCCTGTGCTGAATTAACCTTGGACGGCTGCCTTTTGGGCACTCTCAGCCAAGCTGCTGGAGTACTCGTCAGCTTTATAAATGTCCGAAACGATCGACTTCAGCTTGTTCGCTTCCTCGCTCATGCCCAGCGCTCCGGCATAGGCCGCAACCGTTCCAAAACCCGCAAGGCCATAGTGCGACATGCGCTGATATTGCGCGATCATCTCCAGGTCGCGCAACTGCGGCGGCAGGTCGGACTCCAACGCGTGCTGCGTAGCTTCTTGTACTAACCCCTGCATGCCTGGGCAGGGGCTGTCGCTGTCCGCGTCCATCAGGCCGCGCAGCGCCTGCGTGTGCTTACCAATTCCGGTGACGGATTGCTCAAACAACTGCTTGAGCTTCGGGTCTGTTGCCTTTGCGCTGAACGCTTGCACGATCTTCTGCATCTGGTCGTTGGCTGAACAGAGGTCCCGCATGTCCGCGGTGTAAAGCTCTTTGAGGTTTTTCGGTGCTGTTGCCATCTTATGCTCCTCCGGGTGCATCGCTGGCCCTAGGCCGCGAGCGGGCGATGAACGCCCGAGGCACGCGCTGGCTCTCAAGTTCGACCTCCCGCGCCGGTCAAGATTATGCGACTGGTTCGCGGGCGAGACTGATAGCCCGGCTGCCTGACGCCGGGGGCACGCGGACCCTTGCATGGCTTTGGCAATCCAAAAAAACTGAGTAGAAAAACCGAGCGTGAACGACGCTCCCCTATTGGCTAAACCGCCGGTCCTCACCACTGGAAAAATCCCCGACGCCACCGAAAGCACCCCTTGCGACATCACGCCTGCAGCTTGTCGAGCATCGGCTGCGTGATCAGGCACACGCCGCGCGCAGTGCGGCGGAAGCGGGCGGCATCGTGCTCCGGGTCCTCGCCGACCACCATGCCATCCGGAATCCGCACCCCGCGGTCGACGACGACGTTGCGTAGCCGTGCCCCCCGGCCGACCTCCACATAGGGCAGGATCACCGCCCCGTCGATCTGCGAAAACGAGTGGGTGTGGACGCCGGTGAACAGCAACGAACGGTGCACGGCGCTGCCGGAGACGATGCAGCCGCCGGACACCATGGAACTGATGGCCTGGCCGCGGCGCCCGGGCTCGTCGTGCACGAACTTGGCCGGAGGCACGATCTCGCCATAGGTCCAGATCGGCCACTCGTTGTCATAAAGGTCGAGGCCCGGGACGAAGTCGGTGAGGTCGATGTTCGCCTCCCAATAGGCGTCGACCGTGCCGACGTCGCGCCAATAGGCCTGGGTTTCCGACGATGACCGCACGCAGGACGCGGCGAAACGGTGCGCCACCGCCTTACCGCGCTCGACGATGTAGGGGACGATGTCCTTGCCGAAATCATGGCTGCTGTTGGGGTCGGCGGCGTCGCGGCGGAGCTGGTCGAACAGGAACTGCGTCTCGAAAACGTAGATGCCCATGCTGGCAAGCGCCTGGTCCGGGCTGCCGGGGATGCCGGGCGGGTCGGAGGGCTTTTCCAGGAACGACACGATGCGGTCGTCCTCGTCGACACCCATGACGCCGAACGCCGTCGCGTCCATGCGCGGCACCTCGATGCACCCGACCGTCACGTCGGCCTCCTGCTCGACGTGCTGCTGCAGCATCGGCTCGTAGTCCATCTTGTAGATGTGGTCGCCGGCTAGCAGCACGATGAACCGCGGCTCGTGACTTTCGATGATGTCGATGTTCTGGAACACCGCGTCGGCGGTCCCGGCATACCAGCCGCTCTCGGTGATGCGCTGGCTGGCGGGCAGGATGTCAAAGCTCTCGTTGCGCTCCGGGCGGAAGAAGTTCCAGCCGCGCTGCAGGTGGCGGATCAGGCTGTGCGCCTTGTATTGCGTCGCGACCCCGATGCGGCGGATGCCAGAATTTAACGCATTGGACAGCGCGAAGTCGATGATGCGCGACTTGCCGCCGAAATACACCGCTGGCTTGGCGCGTATGTCGGTCAATTCCATTAAACGGCTGCCGCGCCCGCCGGCCAGCACATAGGCCATGGCGGCGCGGGCGAGCGGCGCGTTGACGCCGGGGCTGGTGCGGATCATGCGTCGTCCTCCCGTGCCGGCGCTGCTTGCGGCGCCGTGTTCCAGATGTCGGTAGCATATTCGAGAATGGCGCGGTCGGACGAGAACCAGCCCACCCCGGCGGTGTTCATAATGCTGGCGTGCCACCACGCGGCCGGGTCGGTCCAGAGCTGGTCCACCGCCGCCTGCTGCTCCTGGTAGCTGTGGAAATCGGCGGCGATCATGAACACGTCGCGTTCGAGCAGGTTGTGCACCAACTCCCCGTAGCGTCCGGGTTCGCTTGGGGAGAACACGCCGGACCGGATAGCCCCCAGCGCCTGCTCCAGCGCCGGGCAGGCCGCTACGTCGTCATAGGCCGCCAGGCCGTGCTGGGTGCGGACCGCCACCTGTTCGGCGTTCATGCCGAAGATGAACATGTTGGCGGCGCCGACACGCTCGCGGATTTCGATGTTGGCGCCGTCCAGGGTGCCGATCGTCAGCGCCCCGTTCAGCGCCAGCTTCATGTTCCCGGTGCCCGACGCCTCCATGCCGGCGGTCGAGATCTGTTCCGACAGGTCGGCCGCGGGGATGATGACTTCGGCGAGGCTCACGTTGTAATTCGGCAGGAACACCATCTTGAGCCGCCCGGCGACGGAAGGGTCGTGGTTGATGACCTGGGCCACGTCGTAGGCGAGCCGGATGATCTGTTTCGCTACCTTGTAGCCCGGCGCCGCCTTGCCGGCGAAGATCTTGACCCGTGGCACCCAGTCCCGCGTCGGCTGCGCCCGGATGGCGTCATACCGCGCCACGGCCTGCAGGATGTTGAGCAGTTGCCGCTTGTATTCGTGGATGCGCTTCACCTGGACATCGAACAGCGCGTGCGGGTCGACCTGGATGCCGGTGCGGTCGGCAATCACCCGGGCCAGCGCCTCCTTGCGCGCCAGCCGCTGCCGCGCGAACGCCGCTTGGAACGTGGGGTCGCCGGCATAGGCGCGGAGGTCGGCCAGCGCGCCGGCGTCGAGCAGCACGCGCGGGCCGAGCTTTTCCACCAGCAGTGCGGTCAGGTCGGGGTTGGCGCGGTGCAGCCAGCGGCGGAAGGTGACGCCGTTGGTCTTGTTGTTGATGCGCCCGCCATACTGCGCGTTCAGGTCGCGGAACACCGTCTTCTGCATCAGTCCGGTATGCAGCGCCGAGACGCCGTTGATCGAATGCGAGCCCAGAAACGCCAAGTGCCCCATGCGCACCCGGCGGCCATGCCGCTCGTCGATGATCGACAACGTTGCCAGCAACGCTTCGTCGACCGGGCCATGGGCATTGACCCGCTCCAAATGCCGTCCATTGAGCAGATAGATGATCTGCATGTGGCGGGGCAGCAGGCGCTCCATCAGCGAGACCGGCCAGGTTTCCAGCGCCTCCGGCAGCAGGGTGTGGTTGGTGTAGGCGAAGGTCGCAACGGTGATGTCCCAGGCCGCAGCCCATTCCGTGCCGTGAACGTCGACCAGCAGGCGCATCATCTCGGCGATGGCGATGGCCGGATGGGTGTCGTTGAGCTGGATCGCCGCCTTGTCGGCAAGGTTGGCCAATGTGCCGAACTGGTTGAGATGGCGGCGCAGCAGGTCCTGCAGCGAGGCGGAGGCAAAAAAGAACTCCTGGCGCAGCCGCAGCTCCTGCCCGGCGTCGCTCTCGTCGCCGGGATACAGCACGCGGGACACCGACTCGGTCCGCACCCGGTCGCGCATGGCGCCGACGTGGTCGCCGCGGTTGAAGTCGTCGAGGTGCATGGGCGTGGCCGCCCGCGCCGCCCAGAGCCGGAGCGTGTTGGCATGGTGGGTCTTGGCGGAGCTGCCCCGATCGCCCGAGGTCGGGCCGCCGATCACCGGCATGTCATAGGCGACCGCGGACAGCAGTTCGGCGGGCTGCCAGGCATAGACGGTGCTGCCGCCGACGCCTTCGTGCCGGGCGACGGTGCCGCCGAAGCCGACGGGGTAGGTGACCTCGGACCGCTCGAACTCCCACGGGTTGCCGAGTGAGAGCCAGTCCTCCGGCAGCTCCTGTTGGATGCCGTCCGCGATGACCTGGCGGAACAGCCCGTTCTCGTAGCGTATGCCGTAGCCGTGGGCGGGGATGCCAAGCGTCGCCATGCTCTCCATGAAGCAGGCCGCGAGGCGCCCGAGCCCGCCATTGCCCAGGGCCGCATCCGGCTCCATCTCGCGCAGGCGGTCGAGGTCCACGCCCTCCGCCGCCAACGCCGCCCGCACCCGGTCGAGCATGCCGAGGTTGCCGATCGCGTCGAACAGCAGCCGTCCGATCAGGAACTCGAGCGACAAGTAGTAGACCCGCTTGGCGCCGCTCTCATAGGTGCGCCGGATGGTGTCGAACCAGCAGTCCACGATGCTGTCCCGCACTGCGAGCGCGGTGGCGACGAACCAATCCCGCTCGCTGGCGGTGATGGGGGCTTTGCCGACCTGGTAGTTGAGCTTGGCGAGGATGGTGGCCCGCAGGCTGTCGACCGCCGCGGCTTCGTCTGTCGCGGGGACCGGGGGCGTGGGGATGTCCGGGGTGGCTATGTCCATTTCACGAAGTCCTATGCGGCGTGAGGTCGACGCTATCGTGCGCGCTTCCGGTCCATTCCCGCCAGAGCAGGATGAGTGCTGCCATGATAGCGGGGCCGAGGAACAGGCCGAGCAGGCCAAAGGTCTCGACGCCGCCGAGGATGCCGAGCAGCACCCACAGGAAAGGCAGGCGGGTCGCGCCGCCGATCAGCGCCGGGCGGATGGCGTGGTCGGCGATGAAAATGACGACCATCCCGCCGGCGAACAGCGCAATCGCCGCAACGGTGGAGGCCGTCGTCAGCACCAGCAGGGACGCGATGCCCAGCACGATCGCCGACCCCATGGGCACCGTGGCGGCCACGGCGGTGAACGCGCCCAGCAGCACCGGATGCGGCGCTCCGGCCAGCCAGTAACCGATGCCCAGGATGCCGCCGATGCCCAGGCCGACCAGCACCAGCCCATCCACCGTGCCGTGGACGGAGGCGACGATCTGCCGGCCCAGGTCCTCGCCCTGCGAACCGAACAGGCGGCGGCTCGCGACGCGCGTTTGGTCGATCAGGCACTGCCCGTCGCGGAACAGGAAGAACAGCGCGGCGACGGTGAAGGCGAACATGACGCCGCGGTGGGCGAGCTGCGCGCCGAACTCGCGGCCGAACACCGTGACCTGCGCCCGGTCGACCCGGCCCAGCAGCGCCCTGGCGTCGGCCGGGTCGCGCAGGTTCGCGTCCCACCAGCCCGTCGCCCATGACGCCCCAACCGGCAGCCGGGCCAGCCAGTCGGGCGCGGCCATGCCATGCTCGCGGGCGTCGACGACCAGGGCCGTGGCGAGCCGCGCCTCGTGGCTGAGCTGGAATATGGCGAACGTGAGCGGGACGGCGAACAGCAGCGCGACGGCGACGGTGAACAGCAGCGGCAGCAGCACGTTGTGGCCTTTGGCGCTGCCGAAGCGCCGCTGCGTCCGCTGATAGAGCGGCCAGGTGGCGATCGCGAGGATCACCGCCCAGACCAGCGCGGCCAGGAAACCCTCGATCACGTACATGCCCAGCAAAGTGAGGCCGATGCCGAGCGTCACGCGGGCGATTTGCTGGCCGCTCTGTGTCCGTTCGGCCTGATGCGGAGTCGGCATGTCCATTTTGGAGCGTCCTCGATGCGGCTGCGGCTGTTATAGCGCGCCGCGCCGCGCTTGGCACCCGCTTGCCCAACCGGTCCGGACGGGCCACGGTTGCGGCGGGGCAAACCTGGGGAGCCGAGCATGGCGGGCGCCGCTGAGACTGATTGGAAAACCGACGGGGTGCGGGTGATCCCGGGCGACAGCCTGGACACCAACACGCCGCAGACGCCGGGCATGAACCGCGCGGCTGCCATCAACTTCGCCCGCGCCGGGGCGCAGAAGCTTTGGGCCGGCACGGTGCATATCCATCCCGACGCCAAGACCGGCGCCCACCATCATGGCGCGCTGGAAAGCGTGATCTACGTCCTGCGCGGACGCGCGCGGATGCGCTGGGGCAACGCGCTGGAGTTCGTGGCGGAGGCCGGGCCGGGCGACTTCATCTTCGTGCCGCCGTTCGTGCCGCACCAGGAGATCAACGCCAGCACGACGGAGACGCTGGAATGCGTGCTGGTGCGCAGCGACAACGAGGCGGTCGTGGTGAACCTGGAGATCGAGCCGGTGGAGAAGCCGGAAGCGGTGCATTGGGTGGACCCGATCCACAAGGAGCCTGGCACGTCGTAACAGGCTGGGAACGGCGCAGGTTCATTTGCCGGATGATGGCCGCGTCTGTCCAGGAATGAATTTCGATGCGGTCCCGTGGGGATGGTTGCACAGTGGTCCCTGCCTAAAGTGCATTGCCCCCTGCAACCAAGACTGGCAATTTGCCACGGCGGAACGGCGAACAGGATACACAACCAGCCATGCGGATACTCGTCACCGGCGGCTGCGGCTTCATCGGCTCGGCCGTCATACGCCATCTGATCCGCAGCACCGACCATCAAGTCGTGAACGTGGACAAGATGACCTACGCGGCGTCAGAGGACGCGCTGGAGGAGGCGCGCAACCATCCGCGCCACCAATTGCTGCGGGCCGATATCACCGACGCCGCCGCCATGCGGGACATCTTCGCCACGCACCGGCCCGATTCGGTCATGCACCTGGCGGCCGAGAGCCACGTCGACCGCTCCATCGACGGCCCGGCGCCGTTCATCCACACCAACGTCGTCGGCACCTTCGTCCTGCTCGACACGGCGCGCGCCTATTGGGCCAAGCTCGACCGCGACGGCCGGCAGCGCTTCCGCTTCCACCATATCTCGACCGATGAGGTGTTCGGGGCGCTCGGACCGCACGACCCGCCGTTCACCGAGGCAATGCCCTATGACCCGCGCAGCCCGTATTCGGCGAGCAAGGCGGCGTCCGACCACCTCGTGCGCGCCTGGCAGCACACCTACGGGCTGCCGACCTTCGTCACCAACACGACGAACAATTATGGACCCTGGCAATTCCCGGAGAAGCTGATCCCGCTCGTCACCTTGAACGCGCTGGAGGGCAAGCCGCTGCCGGTCTATGGCGATGGCGCCAACCAGCGGGACTGGCTGTTCGTCGATGACCACGCGGAGGCATTGGTGCTTGCGCTGGACCAAGCCGAGCCGGGCGCAACGCTGGCGATCGGCGCACGGCAGCCCCGCACCAACCTGCAGGTCGTGCACGCGATCTGCGCCGTGCTTGATGAGCTGAAGCCCGACCCGGCCGGGCCGCGGGCGCGGCTGGTCCATTTCGTCTCCGACCGGCCCGGCCATGATTTCCGTTATGAGATCGACCCGGCCCGCACCACCGCGGCGCTCGGCTGGACCGCGCCGCACGACTTCGACCGTGGGCTGCGGCGCACGGTGCAGTGGTATCTGGACAACCGGGCCTGGTGGGAGGGCATACGCAGTGCGCGCTACGCCGGGCAGCGGCTGGGGACGGCGGCGTGAGGATGGGCGCATGAAGGGCATCCTGCTCGCCGGCGGCAGCGGCTCGCGGCTGCACCCGATCACGCTCGCGGCCAGCAAGCAGTTGCTGCCGGTGTATGACAAGCCGATGGTCTATTATCCGCTGTCGGTGCTGATGCTGTCGGGCATCACGGAGATCATGATCATCTCGACTCCGGAGGACCTGCCGCAGTTCCGCCGGCTGCTGGGCAGCGGGGAGCGGTTCGGCGTGCGTTTCACCTATGCCGAGCAGCCAAGGCCCGAGGGTCTGGCGCAGGCGTTCCATATTGGCGAGGAGTGGATCGCCGGGCAGCCCTGCGCGCTCGCCTTGGGCGACAACCTGATCTTTGGCGACCACCTGAGCGTGCTGCTGCGCGCCGCCGTGGCACGTCCGGAGGGCGCCACGGTGTTCGCCTACCAGGTCCGCGATCCCGAGCGGTATGGCGTCGTTTCGTTCGACAGCAGCGGCCGGGCGGTCGAGATCGTGGAGAAGCCTGCCGCGCCAAAGTCCAACTGGGCGGTGACCGGCCTGTATTTCTACGACCACCGGGTGGCCGAAATGGCCCGGCGCGTGCGTCCGTCCGCGCGCAACGAGCTGGAGATCACCGACCTCAACCAGATGTACTTGGAGGAGGGGACGCTGCATGTGGAGCGGCTGGGCCGCGGCTGCGCGTGGCTGGACGCCGGGATGCCGGACAGCCTGCTGCAGGCGGCGACGTTCGTGCAGACCATCCAGAATCGCCAAGGCATGCTGGTCGGCTGTCCGGAGGAGGTCGCGTTCCGCATGGGCTACATCGATGCCGACATGCTGCGCGGGGCGGCGCAACGGTTGAGCAAGACGGAACTGGGGCGGCTGTTGCTGGAGCTTGCGGACGGATTGCATTCATGAAGGTCGAACGGCTGAGCATTCCCGACCTGATCCTGGTCACGCCACCGCGGTTCGGCGATGCGCGCGGGTTCTTTTCCGAGGTGTTCAACACGGCCCGCTTCGCAGCCGCAGGGATCGGCATGGACTTCGTGCAGGACAACCAAAGCCTGTCGCAGGAGCGCGGCGTGGTGCGCGGGCTGCATTGCCAGATCGCGCCGCATCCGCAGGGCAAGCTGGTGCGCTGCATCAAGGGCGCGATCTGGGACGTGGCGGTGGATGCGCGGCGGGGCTCGCCGACGTTTGGCCAATGGGCGGCGGTGGAGCTTTCGGCGGAAAACTGGGCCCAGCTTTGGGTGCCGCCGGGGTTCCTGCACGGGTTCTGCACGTTGGTGGAGGGCACGGAAGTCATCTACAAGGTGACCGATGTCTATGACCGGGACTCGGAGCGTGGGGTGATCTGGAACGACCCGGACCTCGCGCTGCCCTGGCCGGTCGCGGCGCACGAGGCGGTGCTGTCCGACAAGGACTGCCTGCTGCCACGCTGGACGGACCTGCCTGCGCTGTTTTGACAGCTTGGCTTCGCTTGGGGGCTGCTTTGCAGCAGCTTGTTAAGGGCCTTGCACCCCATGCAGCCATCTACAAAGCCGGGACAACGGAACCAGCGCGATTCACGCTGACCCCAATCCACCAAGTGCCGTGACTGAACATCTAATTGAGCCGATCACTCGGCGATGCCAGCGAATTGACACTGGAGGGCTGTCTGCGCATGGTCCGGCCAACGCTAGCCAAGAGCCCCAACGCATGTTCCTGCACACCCTTCGCCCCGCAATCGAGCAATTATGGGAACAACGGGAAACGTTGTCCGCCACCACCGCCGGACCAGGGCGGCGAGCGGTGGATGATGCGCTGGCGGCGCTCGACGCCGGTGAGTTGCGGGTCGCGGAGCCTACGGCGCAGGGCTGGATTGTGCACGACTGGCTGAAGAAGGCCGTCCTGCTGTCGTTTCGCCTCAATGATTCCGTCCCGATGCCAGGCGCCGGGGATGCGCCGGCGTTCGACAAGGTGCCGCTCAAGACTGCCGGCTGGGGCGCTAACCACTTTGCTGCGGCGGGCTTTCGCGCCGTGCCGGGCTCGGTCGTGCGTCATAGCGCGTATATCGCGCCGGGCGTGATCCTGATGCCCAGTTTCGTGAACGTGGGCGCCTATGTGGACCGCGGCACCATGGTCGACACCTGGGCAACCGTCGGAAGCTGCGCCCAGGTGGGCCGCAACTGCCATCTCAGCGGCGGCGTCGGCCTAGGCGGCGTGCTGGAGCCGTTGCAGGCGAATCCTACTATAATAGAGGACGATTGCTTCATTGGCGCACGTTCGGAGGTCGTGGAGGGCGTGGTCGTCGAGCGCGGCAGCGTATTGGGGATGGGCGTGTTCATCAGCCAGTCGACCAAGATCGTGGACCGTGCCACGGGTGAGATTTTCATGGGTCGGGTGCCCGCGTATTCCGTCGTCGTCCCTGGCACGTTGCCGGGCCGCCTGATGGCGAATGGGCAGCCTGGCCCTGCGCTGGCCTGTGCCGTCATCGTCAAGCGCGTCGACGAGCGCACCCGGGCCAAGACGTCGATCAACGACCTGCTGCGGGATTAGACCATATTGAAGAACGCAAAACCTCGCTTCAGATGAAGCCATCTGAACCGATATTGCCTTGGTGACCGATCCGGTCCCGCTGGCGCAGGCGCTGATCCGCTGCGCCTCCGTCACGCCGGCCGATGCGGGAGCGCAGGATGTGCTGGCGGCGGCGCTGGAGGCGCTCGGGTTCCAGGTTTGGCGCCTGCCGTTTGGCGCGACGCCCAACCTGTTCGCGCGGCGCGGCAGGGCGGGGACGCATCTTTGCTTTGCTGGACATACGGACGTGGTGCCGCCGGGCGGCGCCTGGGCTGCTGACCCATTCGGCGGCGAGGTCCGGGATGGCGTGTTGTATGGCCGGGGCGCCTGCGACATGAAGGGGGCAATCGCATCCTTCGTCGCCGCGGTAACGGATCATAAAGGACTTGGGTCTATTAGCCTGCTGATCACCGGGGACGAGGAGGGTCCAGCTACCGATGGCACCGTCCGCGTCCTGGAATGGATGTCGAAGCACGGCCATATCCCCGACCTATGCCTGGTTGGGGAGCCGACCAATCCGGAACGCCTGGGTGAGGTGATCAAGATTGGCCGGCGCGGCAGCCTGAATGCTGCAATATCGGTGCATGGCGTCCAGGGCCACGTCGCCTATCCGCACCGGGCGGACAACCCAGTGCATCGCTTGGTCCGTGCATTGTCGGCGTTGATTGCTGTCCCGCTTGACACCGGGAGCGAGTGGTTTGAGCCGTCCTTGTTGCAGGTCACCAGCGTCGATGTGGGCAACCCGGCGACCAACGTGATCCCGGCCAGCGCCACGGCCCGGCTCAACATCCGCTTCAACGACCTGCATACCGGAGCGACGCTTTCGGCGTGGCTGCGGTCGACATTGGCGCAGCATATCGAGCGGTTCGATCTCGATGTATCGATAAGCGGCGAATCGTTCCGGACAGCGCCGGGTCCGCTTGTGGACCGGCTGGCCGCTGCCGTCGCCGAAGCGTCCGGGATGGTTCCACGGCTCGACACCGGGGGCGGAACTTCGGACGCGCGGTTCATCGCGCGTTACTGCCCGGTGGCCGAGTTCGGTTTGGTCGGTGCGACCATGCACCAGGCGGATGAGCGGGTTCCGGTCGAAGAACTGCGGCATCTGGCCCTTATCTACGGCGGCGTGCTGGCGGCTTTTGCATGACGCCGCAGGTTTCTGGCTGGCTCAAGCCGTTGCTCGGCATGGCTCGGCTGGCGCGCGGGCGGGTGGACGGGTTGGCCCAGTTCGGCGACACGCCGCAGGCGTTCCTTGGAAGCCTGGCGCCGCTGCTGGCGTTCCCAATTGTGGGCGCGGCATTGCTGCTGACCACCGACGGCCCAGTTCGGGCGCTCGTGACCTTGTTCGCCACCGTGGTCGCCCAGCTCGCCCCCGCGGTGCTGTCCCACGCGCTGGCGCGGGCATGGGGCCGCGAGCCGCAGTGGCTGCGATATGCCACCGCGTTCAACTGGTGCCAGTGGGCGCTGCCGTTTGCGGCAATGGCGTTGCTGATCGTGCTGCAGTTCGCGCTCCAACTTGGCCTGCCGGAGGATGCGGCCGATCAGATGCTGATTGTGGGGTTGGCGGCGTATGGCCTTTGGCTGAACTGGCTGCTGGCCCGGCATGGGCTGAACCTGTCCCCCGGCAGGGCAGCGGGGCTGGTGGCGCTGACCAATCTCGGCACCATCGTGCTGGCGATTGGGCCGCGGCTGTTGGTCCTGGCGCTGGGGATGGGCCAAGGAGTTGGCCAATAAGCGGGTCGGCTGGCGGTCGAGCTTTATCGAATAAACGGGTCTTGGGCATAGTGGACGCTTGCCAACGTCAGCCCATCCGGCGGAGCGGTCGGACCCGCGGCCCGGCGGTCCAGTGCCTCCAGTGCCATCCGAACCTGGGCCGCCGGCCAGCGGCCCTCGCCAACCAGCTTCAGGGTGCCAACCATATTGCGGACCTGATGGTGCAGGAAGCTGCGGGCCTCGGAGGTGATCGTGAGCATGTCGCCGATGCGGGCCACGTCCAGGCGGTCCAGCGTGCGGATGGGGCTTTTGGCTTGGCAGGCACTGGCGCGGAACGAGGTGAAATCGTGCCGGCCGAGCATCATCGACGCCGCTTCGGCCATGGCAGCCTCATCCAGGCGGCGCTCCACGTGCCAGGCGCGATGCAGCGCCAGCGCTGGACGGGCGCCGCGGTTCAGGATGCGGTAGGCATAGGCGCGTCCCACTGCGTCGAAGCGCGGGTTCCAGCCCGGGGCGGATGGCGCGGCCTGGAGCACCACAATCGGATGCGGCTTCAAATGGAAATTCAGCGCGTCCCGCATCTGGTCCGGGCGATAACGGTCCGGCAGCGCCACCTGGACGACCTGTCCTGCCGCATGAACCCCTGCGTCCGTGCGCCCGGCTGCCGTGGCCGCGACCGGCGCGCCGCCATTCAGCCGGGCGCAGGCGTCCTCCAGCACCGCTTGGATCGACACGCCGTTGGCCTGGCGCTGCCAGCCGACATAGGGCGTTCCGTCGTACTCAAGCAGCAGCGCCCAGCTTTTCACGTAAGGCGAGTGCCTGGCGGGATAGCGAAGCCCCGCAACAGCGCGTCGGCATCCATCGGCGCGCGGCCGGGCCGTTGCACGCGCAGCAGCCGCAACGCGCCTTCGCCGCACGCGACCAGCAATCCGGCGTCCAGCACGGCGCCCGGCACGCCGGTCCCCAAGGCAGGCTCGGCATTTAGGACCTTCAGGACTTCAGTGCCGAGCATCGCCCAGGTGCCGGGCCATGGCGTGAGGCCGCGGACCTGCCGATCCAGTTGCGCGGCCGGCTGCGCCCAGTCCAACCGGCCGCTATCCCGAGTCAGTTTTGCGGCATAGCTTGCGCCCTCCATGGGCTGGGGTACCGCGGTGAGGGGAGCCTCCAACGTTTGCAGGATGAGGTCGGCGCCCAGGACGGCCAGGGTATCGTGCAATTCTGCAGCCGTTGTGCGCGGCCCGATTGGCACACGGCCCTGCAGCAGCGTGGCGCCCGTGTCCAGCCCGGCGTCCATCTGCATGATCGTAATCCCGGTTTCCGCATCGCCCGCCAGCACGGCGGCTTGGATGGGGGCAGCGCCTCGCCAGCGCGGCAGCAGGCTGGCGTGGATGTTGAGGCAGCCGCGGCGGGGGGCGGCCAGCATCGCCTGCGGCAATATCAGGCCATAGGCTGCAACCACGGCAGCATCCAGGCCGAGCGCAGCAAAGACAGCGTGCTCGTCGGCGTCATTCCGCAGCCGAGCCGGCGTGCGCACGGGCAAGCCGAGCGCCAAAGCTGCCGCGTGCACCGGGCAGGGGGTGACGGCGAACCTACGTCCAGATGGGCGCGGCGGTTGGCTGTATACCGCCGCGATTTCATGGCCAGCCTGGTGTAATGCGTGCAATGCGGGCACTGCAAAGGCCGGACTGCCCATGAATGCAACGCGCAATGAGCTAGGCCGCGGCGTCGTCACCCAGCGGCTTTCAGCTTCAGCTCTTTCGCGAGTTTCCGCATCAGCATATTCCGCTTCAGCGCCGACAGGTGATCGACAAACAGCACGCCATCCAAATGGTCGATCTCGTGCTGCAAGCAGGCTGCCAACAGGCCCTCGGCCTCGATCTCCTGCGTGGCGCCCTGAGCATCTTGGTAGCGGACGGCGACGCGCGACGGGCGGGAAACGTCGGCGTATTGGCCGGGCAGCGACAAACAGCCTTCTTCCCGCACCGTCCAGTCCTCGCTGACCCGGATGATCTCGGGATTGACCAGCACGAACGGAGCCTTGGCGTCGTCGGGCATCAGATCGACCACGGCGAAACGCAAGCCGACGCCAATTTGCGGCGCGGCAAGGCCAATGCCGGGTGCGGCATACATCGTCGCGAACATCTGCGGCAGTAAGGCCTGCACTTGATCGAGGTCCGCCGGCGCGACCTTGCGGGTTTTAGCCCGGAGAATGGGGTTGGGCGGCATCAGGATAGGCAGCGTGGCGTTGGTGGGCGGTGGTATCGAACGGTCCATGGACGCGATGTAGCGGGCCAGGCGGTTGGGTTCAATCTTCGTTCCAGCCTGCGGACTCATGCCTCTTGCATCCCTCGCCGGCTCTGCCAACATCGAGGCGACCGGGATGCCGCGCTGGGTCCCGGGCGCTGCTTCGCTCGAAGGAGGGGGCCTCTATGTCGTCCACACGAATGTTCACCTCGCCGTTGTTCCTTGGATTCGATCACCTCGAACAGATGCTTGAGCGGGCTGCAAAGTCGCCCAGCGACGGATATCCGCCCTATAACATCGAGCAGACCTCGCCCAACGGGCTACGGATTACGCTGGCCGTCGCTGGGTTCACCATGAGCGATCTGCAGATCACGCAGGAAGACAATCAGCTTGTCATCCGCGGGCGGCAGACCGACGACACGCAGGGCCGCGTCTATTTGCACCGCGGCATTGCCGCCCGGCAGTTCCAGCGTGCTTTCGTGCTGGCCGAGGGTATCGAAGTGAAGGGCGCCTGGCTCGATAACGGGTTGCTGCATATCGATCTAGCGCGTCCGCAACCGGAAATCCGGGTGCGGACAATTGAAATTAGTACGCCTGGGTCGTCTGGTCGCGGTCAGGTGATGGACTCCACGTCGGAAACGAGCTGATTTAACGCTGCACGATGCATCTAAATCAGATAATGAGACGTTACGATATCACGCCGTTAGTTTTATGTTCTTGAGATGCCGATCCCTTGATGTAGCGATGTGTGACCGCTGTCACATGCCGGTAGATCACTTCGCTATAGTCTTTTTGATTCATTAGGCAGTTGCGCCACCCAGGAGGTTTGACCATGAATATGACTGCCACCGACGTGGAGGCCGACGGCATTTCGGCGCAGGAACCTATTGATATCCGTAACCTGACGCAGGCGCAGCTCATGCAGCTCGGCATGTCACAACTCGCCTATGTGAAGCCGGTTTGGATGGATGGCGAGACGGCATTCGCAATTTTCGCAGCTGACGGTTCACCGATGGCTGTGGCGGCCGACTGTGAACTTGCTGTTGCCGCTATTGTGCAGCATGAAATGGTGGCAGCGTCGGTGCATTAAGCTACCAAGCGTTTGGCGCGCATTGCACTGCGTTCGCGGGCGACCATCCGCTCGAATGCGGCACCGGGGCAAGGGCGTCCAAATAGGTAGCCCTGCGCCTCGTCGCATCCGATTGCGGCCAACAAATCGAGCTGCTTCGTCGTTTCGATCCCCTCCGCGGTGACCCGCATGGCCAAGCTGGAGCCGAGGGTGATCACCGCTTGGACAATGGCGGCAGTGCCTGGATCGGTTGCCATGGCACTGATGAAACTGCGGTCAATCTTGAGCTTGGTGAACGGATACTTTCGCAGATAGCTCAGGCTCGAAAAGCCGGTGCCAAAGTCGTCCAGTGCAATGCTCACGCCCAGTGCACGCAGCCGGTCCAGGGTTACCAGTGTTACCGTTGATTCCTGCAACAAGCTTCCCTCGGTGATCTCCAACTCCAACTGGGATGCGGGTAGGCCGGTCTCCGCCAGCACCTTGGTCACTAGATCGACCAGGCCAGGTCGGCGCACCTGTTCTGGCGAGAGGTTGACGGCAACGCGCAGGCCCTTCCAAAACATCGCGCGCGCGCATGCGGTGCGCAGCACCCACGCACCGAGTTCGCCGATGAGTCCGATATGTTCGGCCAGCGGGATAAACTCGGACGGCGGGATGAAGCCGTACTCCGGATGCCACCACCGCGCGAGCGCCTCGGCGCCGATGATGCGCTGGGTTTCCGTTGCCACTATTGGCTGGTAGTGCACCTCCAAGTTGCCGTCTGCAAGCGCTCGGCGGAGATCGCGCTCCAGCTCTTTCCGCCGCAGCAGCGCAACGTGCATCTTAGCCTGAAAGAAGCAATAGGTGCCACGCTTCTCCATTTTGGCTTGATAAAGCGCCATATCGGCCTGGCTCAGCAACGCCGCAGGCAGTGCATCCTCGTCGCCGCGGGCGCAAAGGGTGATGCCGACGCTGACGCCGATCACCGCCTCCTGGCCATCCAGCATGTAGGGCATCGACGCGGACTGGATCACGCGGTGCGCAACATCCGCCACCTGGTCCGCCGTCGCAACCTGCTCGCTAAGCAGCACTGCGAATTCGTCGCCGCCGAACCGGGCCAGTGTGTCCGTAGCGCGCAAGCACTGGCCGATGCGCCCGGCGACCAACTGCAAAAGAGCGTCGCCCGCCGCATGGCCCAAGGTGTCATTCACGTCCTTGAAATGGTCGAGGTCGAGGAAGAGCACCGCTACCATCTCATCCTTCATCCCCAAGATGGGCCGATAGTCCTCGGGCCGGCTTTGCCCGCGCAGGTGGGCCAGAGTGCCTTCCAAACGTTCGGTGAACTGCGCCCGGTTGGGCAGGCCAGTCAGGGCATCGTGGTGCGCCATGTACCGGAAACGTGCCTCTGCGCGACGCCGCTCGGTGATGTCCTCGAAGGTGATGACAAATCCACCGCCAGTGATCGGCTCATAATGAACGGCGTGCACGCGGCCGTTGCCCAGCGTCACCTCGGAGTCGACGAACTTGTCGGCTATGCCGATTCGTTCGCGCCAAAGGGCATACTCCTCTAACGGCATGTCTGGACCCGTGCCGGCGGCATAGCGCAGATCCAGCATGTCGCGCATGCTCATGCCAATCCAAAGCTTGGCCGGGTCGACTTCATGCATTTCGGCATACAGCCGATTGAACAGCACCAAACGTCGCTGCGCGTCGAAAACACACAAGCCCTGCCGTATGCGATCGAGCGCCAGGTCGCGCACCTCGATTTGCCGGAACACCGGCAGCGGCGACGTGACGTGCTGTGAACGACTGGGGCAGATGCGCGGCGCAACGGGCGATCGAAGCAATCCGAGGGTAGGCAGCGGCGTGCTCACAGGGGCGGGACCAGTTTAAGATACCCGCCGAACATACCACTTTCAGGTTAAAAGAGCGTAAAGTCTTTCAACCTGAACTGCCTACCGCGCCGTAGTCGGGTCTATCCAGCCGATGTTGCCGTCGGGCCGGCGATAGACCACGTTCAGCTCAGCCGTCGCGCTGTTGCGGAACATCAGGACCTGCTGGTCGGCCAGGTCCATCCGCATCACCGCCTCGCCTACGGACAGCGTGTTGATCTCGGCCGGGCTCTCGGCGATGACGGTGGCGTAGGCCGGCGTGTCGCTGCGGTTTTCCACGCCGTTTGGCTGGCCGTCGTCGTCCTGTCTCAAGATGTATTGCCGTCCTGCCTCGGGCCGCGCGCGGTTCGTCAAGTCCCGCGCATGCTCGTTCACGCGGCGCCGATAACGGCGGAGACGCTTGGCGATATGCTCTGCCGCGTCGTCGAAGGCGCTATGCGCGTCCGCGGCCTCTCCCTCGCCCCGAAGCGTGAGGCCCCGGCCGGCATGGACATTGATATCGCAGGTGAAAAAACTGCGGGCGCGGCTGAAGGTGACGCTGGCCTCCAGTGCGCCATCGAAATACTTGCCGGCGATCAGGTCCAATTGCTCCGACACGCGGTCCCGCAGGGCGTCCGAAAGGTCCACCTGCTTGCCCGACACTGTGATCTGCATCCGCTTGCCCCCGCTTTGTTGCCGCTGTGGTTAGGCCGCCTCGGTCACATGCCGGGTTTATGCCGGCATGGCCTTCTCGCGTTTGCGCTGCACTGAACTTGGGATACGCAGCGCCTCGCGATACTTGGCCACGGTCCGGCGGGCAATGTCCACGCCTTCTCGTCGCAAAGCTGCAACAATCGCATCGTCGGACAGCACGTCTTCCGGGTGTTCCGCCTGCACGAGCGCCCGGATACGATGGCGCACGGCCTCGGCGCTGTGGCTTTCGCCGCCTGCCACGGCATTGATCGCGGTCGTGAAAAAGTATTTCAGCTCGAACACGCCGCGTGGCGTTGCGATGTATTTGTTGGCCGTCACCCGGCTTACGGTGCTCTCATGCATCTCCACCGCCTCGGCGATGTCACGCAGAATTAAAGGACGCAGGTGCCCGACGCCGCCGCGGAAAAACGCATCCTGCTGCCGCACCACCTCGGCAGCGACCTTCAGGATGGTGTTGGCCCGCTGCTGCAGCGACTTCACCAGCCAGTTGGCGCTCGACAGGCTCTCACCCAAAAAGGTCCGTTCTTCCCGGCCGGCCCGGGCATTGACCTTGGCATGATAAGCCTCGTTCACCAGAACGCGCGGCATGGTATCCGGATTGAGTTCCAGCAGCCAAGCGCCGTCGGGGCCATGGCGCATCAGCACGTCCGGGATCACCTGTTGCAGCGGCCCGCCGTCGAACCCGGCGCCGGGCTTCGGGTCCAGTGCGCGAAGCTCGGTAATCATGTCAGCCAGGTCCTCGGAGTCGACGCCGCAGACCGCCATCAAGCTGCGCAGGTCGCGCCGGGCCAGCAACTCGAGGTTGTCGAGTAGCGCCTCCATGGCCGGGTCGAGCCGGTTGCGGTCGGCGAGTTGCGCGGCCAGGCACTCGCGCAGGTTTTCGGCGAACAGGCCGGCCGGGTCGAAGCGCATCATGGTCGACCGCACCCGTTCCACCCGCGCCGCGTCCACGCCCATGGCGCGCGCCAACTCGCAGGTGGGGACGGGCACACGGCCAGCCGGGTCCAACAGCGCAATCAGGTGAGCGCCGATCATGCGGTCCACCGGGTCGGGGAAGCCCAGGCGCAGTTGCTCGACGAGGCGGGCGCGCAGGCTGCGCGGCGCTTCGACCAGGTCGTTAATGCCAGCGCCGTCCATATCGTCGCGCTGGCCGCCGCCGCGGGATGCGCTGGCGTAGCCGCCGTCCATGGCGCCCGCATTGTTTGCCGCGCTGGCCCCGTCCGCCGGTCCGCCCGCGTCATAGTTGTTGCTGTGGTCGGCCTCGACCAGGTCCGGCAGCTTCTCCCGCCGCAACAGCGCCACGGCATCGAGTTCGTTCAGGCCCTCGGGCCTCTGGTCCGGAGCTGGGCGTTCCGGGAGGTTGTCGGTCCGCTCATCGCGTTCCAGCAAGGGGTTGCGCTGCAGCTCCTCCTCGACGAAGGCGCTGGCTTCAAGGTTGGTGAATTGCAGCAGCTTGATCGCCTGACGCAACTGCGGCGTCATGACTAGTGATTGCGTCTGCCGGAACTCTAGTCGAGGACCCATCGCCATCGGCGTAATCTACAGGCTAAACCTTTCGCCAAGATAGACCCGGCGCACGTCTTCGTGGGCGACGACCTCGTGCGGGCGGCCCTCCATCAGCACCTCGCCGCCGTGCATGATGTAGGCCCGGTCGATAATCTCCAGCGTTTCGCGCACATTGTGGTCGGTGATCAGGACGCCAATGCCGCGGTCCTTCAAGTGGGACACGAGGTCGCGGATCTCGCCGACCGCGATCGGGTCGATGCCGGCCAGGGGCTCGTCCAGCAGGACGTAGTTCGGCTGCGTCGCCAGCGCGCGGGCGATCTCGACCCGACGCCGCTCGCCACCCGACAGCGCCAGCGCCGGCGTGCGACGCAGATGCGCGATGCCGAACTCGGCGAGCAGCTCGTCCAGCATCAGGTCGCGGCGGTCCGGATCGCGCTCCACCACTTCGAGCGCCGCCATGATGTTGCGCTCGACATTCAACCCGCGGAACACGCTGGCTTCCTGCGGCAAGTAGCCGATGCCGAGCCGCGCGCGGCGATACATCGGCAGGCCCGTGATGTCCTGGCCGTCGAGGCTGATGATCCCGGTATCCGGACGAACCAGGCCGGTGATCATGTAGAACGTGGTCGTCTTGCCGGCGCCATTCGGTCCCAGCAGGCCGACGGCCTCGCCACGGTGGACACGGATGGTCACGTTGCGGACGACCGGGCGCTTTTTGTAGGTCTTGCCGACACCCGTCGCCACCAGCCCGCCGTCGCCCTGTATGACCCGGTGCGGTTTGTTCATCGTATGCCGTTCTTGCCCGGTGGCTTACCGACGGCGCCGGGGACGCTGGCGGTGGCGTCGTTCGGCACCACGAGCCCCTGCACGCGCTTGCCGGGGTCGCGCGACAGGGTCGAGATGCCGGTCCGCATGTTGATGATCGCCTCGTCGCCGTTCAATTGGCTCTGCCCGCGGGTGATGTGCACGTCGCCCGCCAACCGGGCGATGCCGGTGTCGGCGACATAGACGCCGCGGTCGCCGCGGATGGTCTCGGTCGCGGTGCGGACCTCGACGTTGCCGAAGGCTTCGACCCGCTGCAGCTTGCCGGACGAAAGCAGCGGGTCGCCGCCGGGCCGGGCTGCCGGGGCTGGGGTGGGCGCAGCGACGGGGGACGTGCCGGGCGCGTCTGGCGGCGTCGTGTAACCGACGAGCGTGTCCCCGGCCAGCCGGCGGCCGTCGATGGTCGTCACGGTGGCAAGGCCGCGGCCCACCGCCATGTGCTTCTGCGACCAGTATTCCATGGTGTCCCGCGCTGTGAGCACCTGTTGCGGCGTGGTCAGCTTCATATCGCTGCCGGTCATCAGCAGCACGGCCTGGTCGATGTCATAGATTGCCTTGTCGCCCACGGCCAAATCGGTCGCGGTGAAGATATGGACGTTGCCCTCGGCCTCCAAACGGTAGATCTCGTTGTTTCCCGTGTCGGCCGCGACGGGGCCGGAGCTGGGGGCCGCGGCGCTTGCCGGGGTCGCAGCCGCACCGGCCTTCCGGCGATAGCGGGCGATCAGCGTGTTGGCCGTGACGGTTACGTCGCCGCGCACGGCGCGCGCGTTGCCACGGGCAATGACCACCTGCTCGTTCTGGCGCCACTCCATGCCCTCGCTGGCGGTCACCTCGATGGGGCCGCCTTTGGAAAGGTCGAGCGCCTGCGCAGCCGCGTATCCCGGCACCAGCAGCACCGCCAGTAACAGCAATGCACGCATCACTTGCGCTCGTTCAGGACCAGCCGGGCCGGTCCGTGGAATTGGATGGCGGCACCCTTGTCGGTGAGGGTGAAGCCCTGCGCGTCCAGCACACCGAACGGTCCCTCCGCGTGGGTCATGTCGTCGCTTGCGGCGGCGCCCTGCTTCACGTCCACCGCCGCCGACTGCGTGCGCATGACGGTGCCGTCGTCGCGATACAGCACCACGTCGTGCGACAGGTCGAGCTGACCGGCGTGCTGGATGAACACGCCCTCGCGCGCTTCGACCATGACCCAGCCGCCACCTTCGGGCACCAGGTCGCCCTTCGGCTCGACCAGGTCGATCCGCAGCGGCCCGGACTGCAGCGCCGAATCGGCCGTGATGGTGTAGGGCCGGCCGCGCTCGTCGACGCCGCGGTAGCGCGGCTCCCTCATGCGCCCGCTGTCGGGTTCGACGCTGAAGGCGCGGCGGAACGCGATGCGGCCCTGATCCTTGACGCGCGCGATTTCGGGCCACAATGCGACCGACGCCAGCAAAAGCAATGCGCCCAGCGGCAGCAGCCATTTTGTCAATGTCAGCATGACCCGGCGGCGGGCGATGCGGGATGCCGTCGGCGCCCGCCGGACACGGGCGGCCCCGGCGGCGGAGAGACGGTCCATCCGCACCAGCCGCGTCGGCAGCTCGGGTGCGGCCGGGGGGCGCTGCGGCGGCGGACTTTGCGGCGAGGGGGCGAGCGGCATCAGGCTACGCCCGCACGCAGCAGGTCGTGGATATGCAGGACGCCCATGGGACGGCGATCGGCATCCAATACGAACAGGCTTGTGACCGGGCGCGGGCCTGCGTTCATGGCGCGCAACGCGTCGGCGGCGAGGGCATCGGGGCCGATGGTGCGGGGGCTTGGGCTCATCACGTCCTGCACCCTACGGCTCAGCAGGTCCGGCCCCATGGCGCGGCGTAGATCGCCGTCGGTCAGCACGCCCTGCAGCCGCCCATCGGCGTCAAGCGCGCCGAGGCAGCCGAAACCCTTGCTGGTCATGAGGATCAGCGCGCGGTCCATCGGCAGCGCCGCATCGGCCAGCGGGATCGCGTCGCCCCGGTGCATGAGGTCCGCCACCCGGCGGAGCTGCGCGCCGAGCCGCCCGCCTGGATGGTTGGCGGAGAAGTCCGAAGCCGTGAAGCCGCGCCGGGTCAGCAACGCTACCGCCAGCGCATCGCCGAGCGCCAGTTGCATTGTGGTGCTGGTGGTTGGCGCGAGGCCCATGGGGCAGGCTTCTGCCGCCGCTGGCAGCAGCAACAGGATGTCGGCAGCGCGCGCCAAAGCGGAGGCGGCCTTTCCGGTAATTGCCACGAGCGGCAGGCCGAAGCGCCTGGCGTGGGCAACGAGGTCTGCCAACTCGGCCGTCTCGCCGCTGTTGGACAAGGCGAGGACGGCATCGTCGGGGACGATCATGCCGAGGTCGCCATGCGACGCCTCTGCGGGATGGACGAACAGGGCGGGAGTGCCGGTGGAGGCGAGCGTGGACGCGATCTTGCGGGCGACATGGCCGGACTTGCCCATGCCCGATACGACGACGCGCCCGGTGCAGGCGGCCAGGTGATTGACCGCGGCGTCGAAGTTCGCGTCGAGTGAAGCCGACAGCGCTTGCAGGCCGGCTGCCTCGGCGGCCAGGACGGCGCGTGCGACCTCGATGTGGGAGTCGGGAATTTGGAAAGCGGGCGAAAGGGCGACAGAGGCGTCCATAGGAGTCCCTTTCTATCTGACTTGTATGGGCGGGCATACCCCAGGGGTCAATGACGCGGTATCGGACGCGAAAGCGAACCATACGGTTGCGGGGCACGAATGCAGCAGCGTGCCGTCGGGCGCCTTGTTACGCTGGGGCGGCCAACTTTGACATTAGCTCCGCTATGCTCCCGGCCAGCAACTCGTCCAACGCGAACCGCCTGACGCCAGCCGGCGCAGCAAGGCGGCTTGCCGCTCGGCCCAGGCTAGAGCATCGCGGCGGTATAGATCGTCGGGCATGATGCGTCCTTCCCGGCAGCCCTGGCAGCGTGGCGCAGCGAGTGTAGCAGGCCAGCCGGTCAATGCGAGAAGATGTCGGGGTCCTCGTAGCCGAGCAGGTCGAGGCGGCAACGGGTGGGCAGGAAGGCAAAGCAGGCTTCGGCCAGCGCCAGGCGGTCCTCACGCACCAGCAAGGCTTCGAGCCGGGTCCAGAGCGCATGCAGATAGAGCACGTCCGAGGCAGCATAGGCCATCTGTTCGGCCGTCAAGTCGGGGGCGCCCCAATCCGAGGTCTGCTGCTGCTTTGACAGATCCACGCCGACCAGCTCGCGGCAGAGGTCCTTGAGTCCGTGGCGGTCGGTGAAGGTGCGGACGAGCTTTGCTGCGATCTTGGTGCATTTCACAGGCGTCACCGTGATGCCGAGCGCCTGTTGCAGCAAGGCGACGTCGAATCGGGCGAAGTGCATGAGCTTGGTGACGCCAGGATCGGCCAACAGGCGCGCGAGGTTCGGCGCATCATAGCCGTGCCCGCCGAGGCGCACGGGGATGAGCTGCACCAAATGCGCGGTTCCGTCGCCGGACGACATCTGCACGAGGCAGAGCCGGTCGCGATGCGGGTTGAGGCCCATCGTCTCGGTATCGACGGCGACCACCGGGCCGAGATTGATCCCATCCGGCAGGTCGTGCCGGTGCAGGTGGATGGCGGCATTCGGCATGAACTGAACCGTCACAGGAATGGTGCCCAGGAAAAGACTCGAACTTTCACAACCTTGCGGTCACAGGTACCTGAAACCTGCGCGTCTACCAATTCCGCCACCTGGGCATTCCGTGCGGTGGGAGCGTGAAGTAGCCTTGAGGCTGCGAGGCGTCAAGGCGCAATCGCAAGGGGATAGGCCACCAGCAAGGGATAAGGCTTCTGCAACGGGTAGGCCCCGAGAAAAGCTGCGGTCTCTTGAGAAGGCTGGGTTCGACCCGTAGTAGAGGGCAGCATTAAAGGGATGGCCTGATGGCGACGCGCAGCGTGGCGACGGTGTTTGGCGGCAGCGGATTCATTGGGCGCTATGTCGTGATGCGGCTGGCGGCGCAGGGGCATGTCGTCCGGGTAGCCGGGCGCAATACGGAGGCGGCGCGCGGGTCGATGATGGCCGGCCAGGTTGGCCAGGTGGTGCCGCTGTATGTCAGCCTGTCGAACGAGGCGGCGATCCAGCGGGCGACCGAGGGCGCCGACATGGTCGTGAACCTGGTCGGCATATTATCCGAGCGGCGGGCTGGGGACTTCCAACGCGTGCAGGCTGAGGGCGCCGGGCGCATCGCCCGTGCGGCGGCATCGCAGGGAGTGGGGCGCATGGTGCAGGTTTCGGCCATCGGCGCCGACTCCGAAAGCGCCAGCCTGTATGCGCGCAGCAAGGCGGAAGGCGAGCGCGCGGTGCATGCTGCCATGCCCGGCGCCACCATCCTGCGGCCCTCGTTGGTGTTCGGGGCGGAGGACCAGTTCTTCAATCGGTTCGGCAACATGGCGATGACGTTGCCGGTCATGCCGGTGATCTCGGGCAACACGCGGTTCCAGCCGGTCTATGTCGGCGATGTCGCGGACGCGATCATGGCAGTGCTGGCGCGGGACGACGCGATGGGGCGCATCTACGAGTTGGGCGGCCCCCGGGTTTGGACATTCCGGGAGCTCCTGAGCTGGATCCTACGGGAGACCCGGCGCAACCGGCCCCTGATCGATGTTCCGATGGGCGTTGCCCGCTTGCAGGCCCGCATCGGCGAGCTGATCCCTGGCAAGCCGCTCACCCGCGACCAGTTGATCTTGCTCGGGCGGGACAACGTGGTGGCGGAGGGAATGCCGGGACTGCAGGAGCTGGGCATCGTGCCGACGCCGATTGAGCTGGTCGTGCCGGAGTACTTGGACCGCTACCGGGTCGGTGGGGGCAAGCGGGAGGAGGTTCCAACCTGAAGCAGACACGGTGACGATGCTGGGCGAGCAATTCGCCTTTGCAGCTACATGGCCAGTTCCTTGCGGGCTTCTGGCTGCATCTTATAGTAATGCACCGACAAGCACATCAGGACAGCTCCGAGCCATAACCACACTACCACCATGGTATAGGTGCCTAGGATAGCCGTGAGGTTCGCGTGACCATTCAGTTCGCGTGCGACGCCGAGATAGGCGGCGAATATCCAGGAAACTGCAGAGACCACGCCGAGCAAGATCGACAGCATTGGAACCTGGTTGAGGACTGTCGTGAACAGCGGATAGCCGACCCTGCCCTTCACCATTGGCAGGACGACCCTATGCAGCAGCAACGCGTTGCACGTCAGGACAGCAACGATGACCAACTTAGCCCACAGCTTCTGGTTCATGATTGATGCCGGCGCGTCCAACGCGTTGTCAGCTACAAGAAACGCTCCCGTTACCCAGATCAGCACGAGCCCGGCGCTGACCGCACGAGACAGGTCAATCAACTGTGCGGCCGCCCTTTCGCTGACGATCCCGAAAGCAAGCTTCCTGATTACGATCCAATCAGCGAGCAAGGCAGCCCCGAGCCCTAATGCAAGCGCCAGGACGTGACCGAGGACAAGCAGCGTATGAAAATGGATCATCACGGACCGCGTCTGGAGGGACCGAATTCATGCATTGCCCTCGCTCCTCAAGCCGCGTTGCGAGCGGAAGGCATCGACATGCCATGGCGTCCATCGCCATTGCGATAGGTGAGGCCGCCCATTTGAGAAACGTGGCTGGCCCGCGAGGCTATGGGCTTTACCCCGCTCGGCTCGACGTTTTGCGGGCTTTTTTGGCGGAAGCGGGCGGCAGCCTCGCCGCGGCTCCGGACGTCCCATTTATCAAGGATGCTATGGACATGGTTCTTCACGGTAGGCAGCGCGACGTTGAGCCGACGTGCAATGAGCTTGTTCGACATGCCTTCTGCGAGGAGTTCCGCAATCTCACGCTCGCGAGCCGTAAGCGCGTGGATGCCGGCCCGGCTTATGCGTTCGTTGGACCGATCGGCAAATCCGTTCAGCAGCAGTGCCGTCAGCCTTGGTGGGCAAACGACATCCCCCGCGGCAGCACGACGCACGGTTGACACCAAGTTGGTCGCTGAGGTGTCCGGCCCGAGGTAGCCGGAGATGCCGATATCCGCCCACGTCAGGAACTCCTGATCCAACTCACGCATAGACAGGACAACCACCGCCAACTTTGGGAAGCGCGCGCGGATTTGCGCTACCAGTTCCATTCCTTCGGGGTGCGACGACTCGACAATGACCAGGTTGGGCGGGAACTCTGCTACGGCCGCTTCGACAGTTTCGTAAGAGAATGCTCCGATGGCATTGATGTCGCCATCGCTACGCAGAGTCTCTATTAGCGCATCCCGCAAGAAATGCGCATGGCTGACGACGAGAACGATCATATTACCCTCAAAAGATTTAATCATACTGTTGTGCCTGTAATGCAGATGCGACTACATCGCATGCTGTCGATATCAATTCTGTCGTTGTACTTTAGTGATGCTGGCTAATTGCCGACTGAGGATTGCGACTGCAAGAACCATGTCGTTGTCGTGGCGATTGTAATTTGCATAGGCGCCGCGTCCTCAAGATGGTTGCTGGTAGGCAAGCTTAAAATCCACGCGAATGACGGCATTAAAACGGCAATTAGGAAACTGCCACGTCCTTTAGCCCCGGTGAGAACAGCCACGGTTAGACCTATGCTCATAGCGTCGGCGATCGTTGAAATAGTGAAGCATGGTTGCATTAAACCGCGCCCGTTCGCTTTTTTGAACAATGGACGTTCGTTAACAGTCCGTCAAGATTTCCATTGCGGCATAACAGAAACGTTATCATCATGACTGTTTGAAAGCCTGCTCTGTCGCGCGCGGGCGTGTTAGCCGGCTCGGCTATAATGGAATTATAACGATGTTCATGATCTTGGGACCTGACCCATCGGTAGCCCTGAAGCGTCGCGTACTGCGTGCGTTCTCGGCATAAGCAGCAAAAACGTGCAGGGCAGCCATGGTTTCGGCTATCAGGATAGGGCCGAACTGGGATTATTAATCGTGTTGCAACGATTTGCAGGAGTGGGCATAGGCGATATTTGCTGCAAAAACGACATTAATACTGTCATATATATCCTGTTTCCGCTGGCCAAGGGCATGTCTGGGCCATATACGGCCAGATGAAGGCTGCCGAGCAGCCGCTCATGGAGAGTGACTATGGCTGACCGTATGCTGCAATTTGTAAGTCTCTCACAACATCAGCCCCCGAAACGCGCATCGTCGATGCGGCGGGAGGATTTCGCCGAGATCTACGCCGATTTCGATCCCGCCCAGGCCGGCGCGCAGAGCAGCCGTTGCAGCCAGTGCGGCGTGCCGTTCTGCCAAGTGCACTGCCCGCTGGCCAACAACATCCCGGACTGGCTAAAGCTTACGGCGGAGAACCGGCTGCAGGAGGCCTATGAGGTCAGTTCGGCCACCAACACCTTTCCGGAGATCTGTGGGCGGATCTGCCCGCAGGATCGGCTGTGCGAAGGCAATTGCGTCATTGAGAAGGGGTTTGAGAGCGTTACCATCGGTGCGGTGGAGCGCTTCATCACCGATCATGCCTGGGAGCAGGGCTGGGTGCAGCCGCCACGGCCGCGGCAGGAACGGCCGCAGTCGGTAGGCATCATCGGCGCCGGGCCGGGCGGATTGGCGGCGGCGGAGCGGCTGCGCACGCTGGGCTACCAGGTGCACGTGTACGACCGCTACGACCGGGTCGGCGGGCTGATGATCTATGGCATTCCTGGCTTCAAGCTGGAAAAGGAGATCGTGCTGCGGCGGTGGAAGCTGTTGGAGGAGGGCGGCATCCGCTTCCATCTGGGCGTCGAGCTCGGCCGCGACTTGAGCTTCGCCGAACTGCGGGCACGGCACGACATGGTGCTGATCGCGACCGGCGTCTATAAGGCGCGTAATATCGGCGGACCCGGCGTCGGGCTGGCGGGGATCGTGCCGGCGATGGATTTCCTGACTGCCAGCAACCGCAAGGGCCTGGGCGATCAGGTGCCAAGCTTTGACAGCGGCGAACACAATGCCGAGGGCAAGCGCGTCGTGGTGATCGGCGGCGGCGATACGGCGATGGACTGCGTGCGCACGGCGGTTCGCCAGGGGGCGGCGAGCGTGTCCTGTCTTTATAGACGGGACAAGGTGAACATGCCGGGCTCGATGCGCGAGGTGAAGAACGCCGAGGAGGAGGGCGTGCAATTCGTCTGGCTCTCGGCGCCGGAGGCGTTCTTGGGCGACACGCACGTGACGGGCGTGCGGGTCCAGCGCATGCGGCTTGGGCTGACCGACAGCTCGGGCCGGCAGTCGGTGGAGCCGGCGGATGTGCGGATCACGCTGGAGGCGGATTTGGTGATCAAGGCGTTGGGCTTTGATCCGGAAGACCTGCCGAAGCTTTGGGACGAGCCCGGGCTTGAGGTCAGCCGCTGGGGCACGCTGAAGGTGGAGCATCGGACGCAGATGACCGCGATGCCGGGCGTGTTCGCGGCGGGGGACATCGTGCGGGGCGCGAGCCTGGTGGTGTGGGCGATCCGCGACGGGCGGGACGCGGCGACGCGGATGCACAAGTATATGCAGCAGGGCGCCCTTCGAGCGGCAGCGGAGTGACGGGCATGGAAGCCATTGGCATGAACACGACTGGGACGGGTTTTGTTGCTGATTGGAACGCCAACGTCGCCCGGCTCGCTGGGACCTACGACCCGAGCCAGGAGCATGATGCCTGCGGCGTGGGCATGGTCGCCGCGTTGGACGGCGTCGCTCGCCGGGACGTAGTGCAGGCGGGCATCGACGCGTTGCGCGCCGTGTGGCACCGCGGCGCCGTGGATGCAGACGGCAAGACCGGGGACGGCGCGGGCATCCACATCGAAATCCCGCAGGACTTCTTCGCCGAGGCGGTGCGGCGCAGCGGGCATGCCGAGCAGCCGGAGCGCATGGCGGTCGGGATGGTGTTCCTGCCGAAGACCGACCTGAACGCGCAGGAGCGTTGCCGGCAGATCGTCGAGACGGAAATCCTGGCGCTCGGCTACAGCATCTTCGGCTGGCGCCAGGTGCCGATCAACGTGGCCTGCATCGGCGAGAAGGCCAATGCGACCCGGCCCGAGATCGAGCAGATCATGATACGCGGCCGGTCCGGCGCTGACGCGGCCGAGTTCGAGCGCGACCTGTATGTGATCCGCCGCAAGATCGAGAAGCAGGCGATCGCGGCGCAGATTTCGGAGCTGTATATCTGCAGCCTGTCGTGCCGGAGCATCATCTATAAGGGGATGTTCCTGGCCGAGAGCCTGACGGATTTCTACCCGGACCTGCTGGACCCGCGGTTCGTCAGCCGCTTCGCGATCTATCACCAGCGCTATTCGACCAACACTTTCCCGACCTGGCGGCTGGCGCAGCCGTTCCGGATGCTGGCGCATAATGGCGAGATCAACACCGTTGCCGGCAACAGCAACTGGATGAAGTCGCATGAGACGCGGCTCGCGGCCGGGCCGCTGGATGGGTTCATCGACGACGTGAAGCCGGTGATCCAGGCGGGTGGGTCGGACACCGCGACGCTCGACAACGTATTCGAATTGTTGGTGCGCGCCGGGCGCGATGCGCCGATGGCGAAGGCGCTGATGATCCCGGCGAGCGTCGGGCAGGACGCGACGATGCCGGACGCGCATCGCGACATGTTCCTGTATTGCAACGCGGTGATGGAGCCTTGGGACGGCCCGGCGGCGATCACGGCGACCGATGGCCGCTGGGTGATCGCCGGGCTGGACCGCAATGGGCTGCGCCCGCTGCGTTACACGATCACCGAGCACAAGCTGCTGGTGGTCGGCAGCGAGACGGGGATGGTCAAGTTCAATGAGAACGAGATCGTCGCCAAGGGCCGGGTCGGGCCGGGCCAGACGATCGGCGTGGACCTGGAGAACGCACGGTTCTATCTCGATGACGAGCTGAAGGACCTGATGGCGGCGCGGCAGCCGTTTGGCGACTGGGCCAAGCGGATCACCAAGATCGACCGCATCGTCAAGACCGACGCGCCAGAGCCGGCGCTTTACGACGCGGCCGAGTTGCGCCGGCGGCAACTCGCCGTGGGCACGACGCTCGAAGAACTTGAGATGATCCTGCATCCGATGGTCGAGGACAGCGCCGAGGCCATCGGCAGCATGGGCGACGACACGCCGATTGCCGTGTTGTCCGAGCGGTATCGCGGGCTGCACCACTATTTCCGGCAAGGGTTCAGCCAGGTCACCAATCCGCCGATCGACAGCCTGCGCGAGACGCGGGTAATGACTTTGAAGACCCGGCTCGGCAACCTCGGCAACGTATTGGACGAGGACAGCGGCCAATGCGACCTGCTGCAGCTTGAGAGCCCGGTGCTGAGCAACGCCGAGTTCGCGGCGATGACGGCGGGGCTGGGGAGTTCTGCGGTCACGGTGGACTGCACGTTCCCGATCGTGAAAGGCGAGGTGGACCTTCGGGCGGGGCTGGAGCGTATCCGGCGCGAGGCGGAGGAGGCGGTGCGCGCCGGCTGTTCGCATGTGATCCTGACGGACGAGGCGCAGACCGAAGATCGTGCGCCGATCCCGATGATCCTGGCGACCGGCGCGGTGCACACGCATTTAGTGCGGCAGTCGCTGCGTACTTTTACAAGCCTTAACGTTCGCAGCGCAGAATGCATCGACACACATTATTTTGCCGTGCTGATCGGGGTGGGCGCTACGACGGTGAATGCGTACCTGGCGCAGGAAGGGATTGCCGACCGGCATCGCCGCGGGCTGTTTGGGCAACTGAGCCTGAAGGAGGCGGTGCAGCGGTATAAGAAGGCCGTGGACAAGGGGCTGCTGAAGGTGATGTCGAAGATGGGCATCTCGGTCATCAGCTCATATCGCGGCGGCTATAACTTCGAGGCGATCGGTTTGTCCCGGGCCTTGGTTGCCGAATATTTCCCGGGCATGCAGTCGCGCATTTCCGGCATTGGGCTGACCGGCATCGCGCGCAAGGTGCTGGGGCTGCACGAGGCGGCGTGGCACGGCGAGACGACGGCGTTGCCGGTGGGCGGCGTTTACAAGCTGCGGCGCCGGGGCGAGGTGCATGCGTTCGACGGCGGGCTGATCCATACGTTGCAGACCGCGGTGGCGACCGACAGTTTCGAGACCTATCGCCGGTATGCCGACGGGGTGCGCCGGCAAAAGCCGGTGGCGTTGCGCGACCTGCTGGACTTCCGCACGGACGGCGTGAAGGCGATCCCGGTCGATGACGTCGAGAGCATCACCGAGATCAGGAAGCGGCTGGTGGCGCCGGGCATCTCGCTGGGGGCGTTGAGCCCGGAGGCGCACGAAACGCTCAGCATCGCGATGAACCGCATCGGGGCGCGGAGCGACAGCGGCGAGGGCGGCGAGGACCCGGCGCGTGCGACCCCGCGCGCCAACGGCGACAATGCGTCGTCAGCGATCAAGCAGGTGGGTTCCGGGCGGTTTGGCGTCACGGCCGAGTATTTGAACGCCTGCCGCGAGATCGAGATCAAGATGGCGCAGGGCGCGAAGCCAGGCGAGGGCGGGCAGTTGCCGGGGTTCAAGGTCTCGCCGCTGATCGCCAAATTGCGGCACTCGACGCCGGGGGTGACGCTGATCAGCCCGCCGCCGCACCACGACATCTACTCGATCGAGGATTTGGCGCAGCTCATCTATGACCTGAAGCAGATCAATCCGGACGCTTCGGTATGCGTGAAGCTGGTGTCGCGCAGCGGGATAGGCACGATTGCGGCGGGGGTGGCGAAGGCGAAGGCCGATACGATTCTGATTAGCGGCCATAGCGGCGGCACAGGGGCCAGTCCGCAGACCTCGGTGAAGTATGCCGGCCTGCCTTGGGAAATGGGGCTGAGCGAGGCGCATCAGGTGCTGATGCTGAACCGGCTGCGCCACCGGGTGCGGCTGCGGACGGATGGCGGGATCAAGACCGGGCGCGACGTGGTGATCGCGGCGATGCTGGGTGCGGAGGAGTTCGGCATTGGCACCACCAGCCTGGTGGCGATGGGCTGCATCATGGTGCGGCAGTGCCATAGCAACACCTGTCCGGTAGGGGTTTGCACGCAAGACGAGGCGTTGCGGGCGAAGTTCGAGGGCAGCCCGGAGAAGGTCATCAACCTTTTCAGCTTCATTGCCGAGGATGTGCGCGGCATCCTCGCGTCGCTGGGGGTGCGGCACTTGTCGGATGTGATCGGGCGGACGGACTTGCTGCAGCAGGTCAGCCGTGGGTCGGATTTGCTGGATGACCTGGACCTAAACCCGTTGCTGGCGCAGGCCGACCCGGGGCCGCATGCGCGGTATTGCACGCAGGTCGGGCGGACGGAGGTGCCGGAAACGCTCGACGCGCAGATGATCGAGGACGCTGCGGCGCTGTTTGACCGCGGCGAGAAAATGCAGTTGCAGTATAACGTGCGGAACACGCATCGCGCGATCGGCACCAAGCTGTCGTCCCGGATCACCCGGCAGTATGGGATGTCGGGCCTGCAGCCGGGCCATGTGACGGTCCGGCTGCGCGGGTCGGCTGGGCAGTCGCTGGGGGCGTTTGCGGTGCAAGGCCTCAAGCTCGAGGTTCTGGGCGACGCGAACGACTATGTCGGCAAGGGCCTGTCAGGCGCCACCATCGTGGTGCGCCCATCGCCGAGCAGCGCGTTGGCGAGCCAGCAAAACACCATCATCGGCAACACGGTGCTCTATGGCGCGACGGCAGGCGAGTTGTTCGCCGCCGGGCAGGCCGGGGAGCGGTTCGCGGTGCGCAACAGTGGGGCGCTCGCGGTGGTGGAAGGCTGCGGCAGCAATGGCTGCGAGTATATGACCGGGGGGACCGTCGTGCTGCTGGGCGCTGTGGGCGACAACTTCGGCGCTGGATTTACCGGGGGCATGGCGTTCATCTATGACCCGGACGCGATGTTTGAGAAGCGGGTCAACCCGGACACATTGACTTGGCAGCAGGTGCAGTCCGCGCATTGGGATGAAGCCTTGCGGGCGCTGGTGGTGCGGCACGTGAAGGAGACCAGCAGCCGCTATGCGGCGACGCTGCTGCTCGATTGGCCGCGGACACTGGAGCGGTTCTGGCAAGTGGTCCCGAAGGAATACGTAAAGTACTTGGAAGCGCCGTTGATGGACGGGGTGGAGGCTTTGCGGGCTTAGGGACTTCAAATCTGGCAGCCGGGCATCGGTCGTTGCGGGCCGATGCTGGGTAGGAGCTTGTCGCTAGCCTATTTGGGGCGTCGTCCCAAAAGTTCGGGCGAAAGCCGGACGTGCAGTACGGACGGGCAAATGCTGATTGGGCAACTCCGCTTTGACCAAGCGGGCTTGCGTGGTGAGCGTTTGCTGGACGGTTCGGCCGAGCCGGGAGAGCAGGGCTACGATGATGTAATACATCTCGAAGTAGCCCAAGCTCAGGGCCGATCCGGTCACAGCGTAAACGGCCAGGCTGATCTGCAGCATGCGTGCGAGGTCCGCCGCCCAAATCAGCGAGGGCTGGCCGCGGGTCATTCTGGCGATGCTACGGCATTTCCAGAACGCCGATGCGAGGATCGCCAGGAATAGAAGCAGGCCGGGAAAGCCGAGGTCGCCGAGGATCTCGAACCAGATGCTGTGCGCAGCGTGCGGGAGGGTGTCGGCGGGAGGCGTCGTGATGAAATCGAGGCGATAAAGCAGCGGCCGATAGGTCTCCCATACCAGTAGGCGGTGGATCGAGTGGGGACCTCCGCCGGTCAGCGGATGGTCAAGCGCTACGAGGACGCTCATCTTCCAGGCGACGACCCGGCCCATGAACGATCCGTCGTCGGTTGCGGAGTTGATCGTGTGTAGCCGATCGAACCAGGATGCCGGAGCCAATCCGTAGACAAGCATGCATGCTAGACCAAGGAAGAAGAGGGTGCTGATCTTTCGGCGGCTGTTTTTGACCATGAACAGTCCGACAACGAGCATGCCGACGAAACCGCCACGGGAGTAGGTGCCGACCGTCGCGATAACGCTGAGCACCAGTGCGGCCATGAAGCACAGGCGCACCAGGCGAAGCTCCGAGTAGCGATAAAGGTAATACAGGATCGGTATGGTCATTAGCATCGCCGTGGCCAGGGCATTGTTGTCGCCGATCGCGCCTGAGCCTAGTATTATGTGCCCACCAGCGGTCAACGCGAAGATCAGGCCCTCTTTCACCGAGAAGAAGCCGATGGACAGCACGATCACGATCAGGACGAGATGAATGCGATGCCGGGTCAGCATGACGGACGTGATTGCGAAGAACAGCACAATTTCTTTGATAAGCTTTTGATAAAGCAGGTCTGAATCTGGGCTGGGCACGATTGCTGTCAGCCATGAGATGGTTGCTGCGCCGGCAAACATGAGCATGAGGGCCGCCAGCTTATCGATGTAAAACTCCTTCTTCTCCATATTGAACGGCAAGCTTATGACGGTCGTGATAGCAACGATCTTGTTGAACGGCACCCCCGCCATGGCTCCATACAGCACCTCCCCGGGCGACATGAGCGCTACCCAGATCCAGAGCAGCACTCCCACATGAGCCGACATGACGGTCATGGGCAGCAGAAGCATCCACGTCAGGGCAAACAAGGCGTCTCTCACGGTCTCGAACCCCGAACGGGCTTACCCGCTTGCGATACTTGGCCCGGCTGCGTTTCGGCGTGACTAGAGGCTTCAGGGTCATACTCGATGTAGCGGAAATAGCTTTTGGCGGGCGTTCCCGGCCTACGCCGATCATCGCGCAGCCCCATGGTGACCAGCGTGACCATAGCAACTAAGGTCAGCAGGAATAGCAGCGATTCCAAGTTCCCGGACCCCGTGCAAAAATGTTACTGGGCCGTTCTAGTCCGTTTCGATGCGTATGCACAAAGTACATCTGCTCGGACGCTGCACGGGCTTCTCGCGATGCCGGCCTATCCCAGCGGAGGCAGGCGCGGATGTCCCAGTTCAAACAGCGACGTTGTCCAATAACCGCACGGTGCCCAGGCGGGCCGCCGCGAGCAGCCGGGCGGGGCGCCGCAAGACATCGAGCGGGCGCAGCGTCGTTGCATCGGCCAGGCGCAGGTAGTCCGGCGCGAAACCCGACCCTTGCAACGCGTTGACCCCTTCAAGCTCGGCGGCGCTGACAGGCTGCCCAGCGGCCAGGCAGGCGGCCGTGGCCTGGAGCACCGCATACAAACGCGGAGCCAGCGCGCGTTCGTCCGGCGTAAGGTGGCGGTTGCGGGAGGACAGCGCGAGGCCGTCCGGGTCGCGCACGGTGGGCACGGGAATGATCTGGGTCGGCATGTCGAGATCGGACGTCAGGCGGGTCACGACCTGCACTTGCTGCCAGTCCTTCTCGCCGAACAGGGTCACGTCTGGGGCGGTCTGGTTCAGCAGCTTGGCGACGACGGTGGCGACGCCCTCGAAGTGGCCGGGGCGTATCGCACCCTCGAAGCCCTCGGCCGGCCCCGAAACGGTGATGCGCGTGGCGGCGCCGGGCGGATACATGGTTTCAACGGAGGGCAGCCAGGCCACGTCGCACCCCGCCGCCCGGAGCATGGCCAGGTCGTCCGTTTCAATCCTGGGATAACGGGCGAAGTCCTCGCTGGGACCGAACTGCAGCGGGTTCACGAAGATCGACGCGACGACGCCCGGAGCAAGCCGCCGCGCCTCGGCAACCAGCGCCATGTGCCCGGCATGCAGCGCCCCCATGGTCGCCACGAGCGCGCGCGGCCGCGGCAGCTTGGCCAAGACGGCGCGTAGTTCAGGTATTTCGCGCGCGATAATCATCTGCCAAACCCGCTATGGTATCGAAGCTGCCGGACTTTGCACAATGCCGCAGGGGTGGCCAGTGGCCAGTGAAGCGGCGCACGGCGATGTGCGGGGCGACCCGCATCTGTTGGTTGGCGCACGCAGGCGGGAGTGCGATAAGCCCGGTCATGCGTGTGCTCTACCATCTTCCGCTCTCGCCGTTTTCCCGCAAGGTCCGCCTGGTGCTGGCGGAGAAGAAGCTGCCGTTCGAGCTGCAGGTCGAGAAGGTTTGGGAACGGCGGCCCGACTACCTCGACATGAACCCGGCCGCCACCGTGCCGACGCTGGTCGAGGAGAACGGGCTGGTGATCGCGGATAGCGGGGTGATTTGCGAGTACCTGGAGGAGGCGTATCCCGATCATCCGCTGCTGGGCCGCACGTTGGCCGACCGGGTTGAGGTGCGGCGGCTGGTTGCGTGGTTCGACGGCAAGTTCGCACAAGAAGTGACGATGAACCTGCTCGGCGAGAAGTTCATGAAGCGGCTGTTGGGCCGGGGCAACCCGGATGGCGGCGCCTTGCGGGCAGGATACGCCAACTTGCGGCACCATATGACGTATATCGGCTGGCTGGCGGAGCAGCGGACGTGGCTCGGGGGCGACACGCTGTCGCTTGCGGACTTCACGGCGGCCGCGCATTTGTCGGCGCTGGATTTCGTGAGCGACGTGGATTGGTCGGTTTCGCCGCATACGCGCGATTGGTATGCGCGGGTGAAGTGCCGGCCCAGCTTCCGCGCGCTATTGGCGGACCGGGTGCCGGGGGTAGTGCCGCCGGCGCATTACGTGGACCTGGATTTCTAGCTGCCGGCTCGCAGGGGCAGCGGTGTGACCTAGGTCACACTATCGGCCAATGTCGTGGCCCTACTCTGCCGAGAATTGCTGGCGGAGGGGACATTGGCATTGGCTTCAGCGGTCTCGACGATTGGGCGAGGAGCCTCGCGCCGACCCATAGTGCCGCTTATCGCGGCAGCGCTGGCTTTGGTTGTCGCTTGCGCTGCAAACGCCGCCGGCCTTGAACCGCCAACGCTTGCCGCCCGTGTCGTCGCGGTCGGCACACCAGGGGCGGGGGCAGTGAGCGCCGTCGGCGCGTTCCATCCGGGCGGACCCATCCACGACAAGCCGGGATTTGCCGCCTCGACCCAGGCCGGGCGCATCCTCGACCCTTCTCGCGTCCTGATTACCAGCAGCTCGAACTTCGGCGCCCCGCTGGCCCGGGCTGACGATCCCGGGGGGAGCGTGCTGTCGCTGGCGCCGGACGGCGAGTTGATCGTGATCCCACGCGACATCGCCGAGGCTTCCGCGGACGGGCGGGTGCAACTGTTCACGGCGCAGAGCCCGGCCTTCCTCAATGGCGTCAACACGCCCGGCGCCGTGACGGCCGACTTGCCGCCGGTCAGCAACCCGCTCGGCATTTCCATCAACAACGGTTTCGGCCGGCTCTGGTTCGCCAATTCGCCCCATGGCGCAGGTGGCCCCGGCACGCTGTCGATCGTCGATCCTGGCGGCCAGCCGCTGGCCGGAGCGCCGAATGCGCTCAGCGGCGGCGTGTTCGCCGGCGAGCTGACCGGGCGGCAGCCGGCCCAGCTCATTCCGGGCGGGCTGCAGGCCGGTGCGGTGGCGACCGCGCTGCTCGGCATGTCGCCGGACGGGAGCAAGCGGGCAGTCTTCGCTGTGCTCACGGCCGATGGCGCGCTGGCGCAGGCGCATACGGAACAATCGGTGGATGGCCTTGCGCCGCCCGGGACCGTGGCAGGCTTCGCCGAGGCAGCACGGCGCGAGATGACGCGGGGGCAGCCGATGACGCTGCGCGCCGGCATGGCGTTCAGATGGGTGCCCGACCGCGTGCTGTATGTCACTGACCCGACCCACAACGCGTTGATGGCTCTCACGATCGCCGATGACGGACGGGTGTTCCGGGTGGCGCAGACGCGGGTGATGGCGATTCCCGGCCTCGACCTGCCGGTCGACGTTGCCCCAGCGGTGCCGGAAACCGGCAATCCTACGCTCGCGAGCAACACCACGCTTGCGGGCGGCTCCGACCTTTATGTCGTGAGCCGCGGCAATGGCACGCTGATGCGGGTAAGCCAGGACGGCGTGGTGCTGGCCGTCCGGCGTGTGGCGGTCGAAGGCGCGGCGCTCGGCGCCGGGCGGCTGAATGGGGTCGCGGTTTCGCCTGATGCGCAGCGGCTTTGGGTCACCGTGAGCGGGGCGCTGCCGGGACATGCGGATGCGCCCGGCGCCTTGCTGGAGGTGCCCGCGTTTGGGCCGGGCCGGGCCGCGTCGGCGACGGGGCGGGATGGCGCGCCGACCGAGCTCGTTGAGCTGGGCCGGGCGGTGTTCCAGAAGATGTTCAGCCCTGCCGATGGCTTGGGGCCGCTGTTCAACGGGCGTTCGTGCGCCGAGTGCCACGCGAGCCCGGTTTTAGGCGGGACGGCGCCGGAAGGGACGGGCTTCGTGCTGCGTGTGGGCCGGCGGACGCCCGGCGGGACATTTGATCCGCTGCACGGCCAGGGCGGCCCGGTCGCACGCTCGCATACTGTGGCGGAGGCCGGGTTGCCCTGCACGGCCGTCCCCGGCATCCCCATGTCGGCGAACATCGCGTCGGTGCGCAGCGCCTCGCCGCTTTTCGGCCTCGGCTTGATCGAGGGGGTGCCGGACGACGCCATTTCTGCCGTGGGCGCCGGCGGCTCGCGGGGACGGCCGAATTTGGTGCGCGGCGCCGATGGACGCCAGCGCGCCGGGCGCTTTGGCTGGAAGGCGGACACGGCGGGGCTGGAGCAGTTCGTGGCTGATGCCTTTCGCAACGAGCTTGGGGTCACGAGCCCGTTGACGCCGGCAGATCTTGTCGCGCCGGCATCGGGCTGCGGCGCCGTTGCGGGCCTGGACGATGACGGCACGGCGGTGCGGGCGGCTACGGCCTACATCCGTTCACTGCCGCCGTTGCCGCCGGCTGGACCGTTCTCCCCAGCGGGCGAAGTTGCCTTCAACCAGGCCGGATGCGGCGCATGCCATACTCCAGCGCTGCCCGGCTATGACGGCCAGGCGGTGCCGCTGTATTCGGACCTGCTGCTGCACGACATGGGGCCGACGCTGGACGACGGCGTCGTGCAGGGCGCCGCCACCGGGGCCGAGTGGCGGACCGCGCCGCTGTGGGGCGTCGGCCGCCGGGCACGGCTGCTGCACGACGGCCGTGCGACCAGTGTTACGGCAGCGGTGCTCGCGCATGACGGCGAGGGAGCGGAGGCGGCGGAGGCATTCCGGGCCTTGCCACTGGACCAGCGGCAGCATTTGCTGGCTTTTCTGGGCAGCCTTTGAGGCGGGCCTCCGGATGCCTGGCCGTGTCAGCCGCTTACCGGATGTAAAGGCTAGGGCGGCCGATGCCGCATCGACGACGGTTGAGGCAGCGCTGTGGCACGCGGGGCGGTGCAGCAACGGCTTGCGGATTATAAGTGATGCTCGTCGCGTTCATCGGTGCGCATCGCGGACGTTCTGCCGACCGGCGATGAAATGGTTTGACGCTGCGACCTATGGAATTGCATTGGTTTCTCAAGTGAAAGCCGATTTAACGCTGCTGCTTTTTTGAGAATAACATAAAATTTGCTACAGAACACGTATTAAGTAGGATGGTTCCGAATCGTTAACTAGACGTTGACCGTATTGTTCCATGTTGTACATCTTAGCGCGCTGAAACTCGTTAAGTAGGACAAAAACATCATGCGTCCCATTTTATTGAACGACCATGATGAACTGCAAGATCCAAATGTCGACGGCTTTGATGACTCGCTTTCGACGAAAGGCCTGCAGGCCGACACTGTCCAGCCAGGGCAGAACCCGGCCAGGACAATCAGCGCGAGCGGCAACCAATCAATCGACGGCGTGTTGTTCGGCACCGCTTGGATCGCCTCGAACATCACCTTCAGCTTTCCAACGTCGTCCTCTGCCTATAGCGCTGGATATTCCGAAGTCGGACAAAGTTTCCGTAGCGTGTCGGCGGCGCAGCACGCGGCGGCCGATTACGTGCTGACCGGCAAGTCCGACCTGTCGGGATATCCGACGATGGGGCTCGGCGCGGTGGCGTCCTTCACCAGCGAGACGTTCACCGATGTGGGCGCCGGCCCCGCCACATTCATGCTGGCGTCGTCCAGCACGCCGTCGACCTCCTATGCATACTATGCCGGCAATGCCCCGAAGGCGGGTGACGTCTGGTTCGGCCAGGCCTATGACGGAGCGTCCTACGCGGATTACCGGACGCCAGCGCCGGGCAACTATGCCTATATGACGATGATCCACGAGCTGGGCCACGCGCTCGGACTCAAGCACGGCAACGAGGCGAACGGCGTCGCCAACGAGACCTTGCCGGCCGCTTCTGACGACCTTGAATACAGCGTCATGACCTATGCAAGCTATATCGGTTCCGCAGCCACGTCGGATACATGCTCGCTGGACAGTAATCCACAGACATACATGATGGATGACATTGCGGCGCTGCAATATCTCTATGGCGCGAACTTCGCAGTGCTGGGTCCGACCCGGTACGCTTGGAACCCAAATACCGGCGAGACCACAGTGAATGGCGTCGGGCAAGGACAGCCGGGCAACGCCGGGGACGCGGCTTCGGACCGCAACAAGATATTCCTGACGCTGTGGAATGGGGACGGGAAGGAGGCGACCTACGATTTTTCCGCCTATCACACCGCAGTCCAGATCGATCTCAACCCGGGGCAGTTCTCGGTCGCGTCGGCCGCGCAGTTGGCGCAGCTTGGGCCATCCGAGTATGCCAGAGGCAATGTCTTCAACGCGCTGCAATACCAGAATGACCAGCGTTCATTGATCGCCAATGCTGTCGGAGGCTCGGGCGACGACGTCATCACCGGCAACGGCGCCGACAACGTTCTTGAAGGCGGCCTGGGCAACAACGCCATCGACGGCGGCGGCGGATATAACACAGCGCTCTACGAGGTCTCCCGGCAACAGGCCGTCATCAACCTCGCCAGCGATGGATCAATCGGCGTGAGCTTCCAGGGCGGGCAGGACAGCCTCAAGAACATCGAGGCGCTCCAATTCAACAACGAGACTTTAGCGACCGCGAACTTAGCCTGGTTGAAATATACGGATACGACCGCAGGCAACTCCGGCGTAGTCGCGATGGACGACCCGGCTGCGAACAGCCCCAGCTATCTCCATTCGCAGTATATCTATGCCGGGTCCGACGGGATGGCGGCGAGCGTCTCGTCGGCGAACGTCTTCATCCATACCGGGAGCGGCGACGACGCGATCCAGGTCTCGAGCGGGCAGAACGTGCTCGACGGCGGGCTGGGCTCCAAGTTCCTGACCGGCGGAACAGGCAACGACACCTTCTTCACGGATGCGCGCAACCCGGGGGTGGTGTGGAACACGGTCCTGAATTTCCATGCCGGGGACGCCGCGACGTTGTGGGGCTTCGATGCCAAGGTGAGCAGCTATCATTGGGACAGCAGCCTTTCCGGCGCCGTGGGCTCGCAAGGCGCGACGTTGCGGGCCGATATCGTCGGTGGAACGGGCCGAACGGGAGATGGCATCGATGCGAGCATCACATTCGCCGGGTTGAGCCTGCAGCAGGCCAAAGGGCTGCAGGTCTCGACGGGCGTCCAGCCGGCAGGGAACTACATATATTTTTACAATCCGGGCGTTTGAAAGCGTTCAGGCCTGATCAGGGATTGGCTGGCAGGCAGTAGTTCTTTCTTGACCTAGCCTGGCCAGAATTCGATCTCGGGGGAATGCAGTCCTCGTCCCAGGAGATCACCGTCCTTGACCTATTCAGCGGCATCGGCGGCCTCAGCCTCGGGCTGCATTGGGCTGGAATGCGGACCCGCGCGTTCGTATCCATCCGGCGAGTATCGCCTGGCGGGTTTGACCCGGCCTGGTGATCTTAGGGGCGCTCGTACGAGTGCTGTTAAGATTGGAGGCGATTGGGGATGGAGATCATCACCGGGGTTGAGCGGTGTCGCCGCTGGCGGTGCGAAGAGAAGCTGCGGATTGTGGCTGAGGTCGAGCGGCCTGGGGCGTCGTTTGCCGACGTGGCGCGCCGGCATGAGGTGA